>NZ_JBICXT010000037.1:0-59509 GCF_043200415.1 Streptomyces sp. NPDC048419
GGCAGCAGGCCGCCATCGAACGGTCCGCGATCGAGCCGACGAAGGCCCTGCTGCGGCTGCAACTCCCCACTCGGCCAAGCCCGCAGACATATCGTGACTGGACCTGGGTTGAGTGCTCGATCACGCTGCCGCCCACGGTTCCGGCGAACGCGGTGATCCACCTGCCCACCCTGCGCATCGCGGGCGGGAAGGTACGCGCCGATCTCGCCTACACCCACCCCGTGCCCAAGATCCAGCGCACCGGCCACACGGTCGCGCTCGGCGTGGACTGGGGCCTGAACACCCTTCTCAGCACGGGTGCGGCCCGGCTGCACGACGAGGGACAGATCACCGATCTCGGGGCGGGCGCGCAGTTCCGGGCCGCTGGTGTGCTGGCCAAGCAGTACCGGCTGCGTCGAATCTCGGAGCGTCTGCACGCCAAGACCGACCACTACGACCGGCTCGCCGACCCCTCCTTGGACAGCAGGGCGGCGACCCTGGCGGAAGAGATCCGGCGCGTCTCGGCGCGCCGCTCGAACCTCAATGACGCGTTGGCATGGTCTGCCGCCCGCTGGGCCGTGGACCAAGCTGTTGCGGCCGGGGCCACGGTCATCTACCTGGAAGACCTGCGGTCGATGGAAGCCGGTGGCATGGGCCGCACCCAGAACACCCGCCTCTCGCAGACGGTGCGCGGGCAGATCGCCGACCACATGCGCCACCTTGCCGCCGAAGTCGGTATAGCCGTGGTTACTGTGCCGCCGCGCAACACCTCCAGGCACTGCCCCGCGTGTCTGACCTCGCTCCGCCACCGCAAGGCACCGGACCGGCCCACCGTGCCGGGCTGGAAGTGGGCCATCTGCCCCGGATGCGGCTGGCAGGGCGACCGGGACCAGGGCGCCTGGCGACGTATTGCCGCACGCGGCCTCGCTCACCAGACCAAGACAGTTGTGGACCGCACGAGCGGCGCCATGGTGATCCGCGCCGTGGTGGACGCGATGGAAGCCAAGTCCGTCATCGCGGCCACCCCGAAGACCCACCGGACGGACCGGTCGAAGACCGGCCCCACACGGCCAAGAACCAACCGCCTCACGCCCGGGCGACGTGAGGTTCCCTCCCCGACGCGGCCCCTCGGCCGTGCCGGTCAGCGTCCGGAGGGACACGCACCAACGGACCGGACCCGGCTGCCCCGCGCAGCCCACCGGCACCAGAGCGTGACCACGATCAGCACACCCACCACCAGCCGACACCGGCCACGCGGAGCAGCACTGGGCGCGGGATTCCATCTCCACGCCCACGCTTCCCCACCCAGGTGGGCAGAACCCGCGCCGGATCTTACGGTCCGCATGGGATCGCTTAGCTGATCAGAGACGCTGTCACCAGCGAACCAGGACAGGTCTGCCGGGTCGTCCACGAAGGAGCGGAACCGGTTCGGCATGCTCTTCAACTCGAGCGCCGGAGCTGGGACATCGGCCAACCGCATCATGGCGGCCATGACTGCCTGCAGGTCGGACGACGTGGGCGTGAAGTCGGCGTGTCGGCCGTCTACGTACGCGAAGCCGAGCAGACTCCAGCCGTTGTCTTCGATGTGCCAGAGCAATTCCGGCGCGATTGTCCGGACGTAGGGGTTGATCTGTCCCTCCCGCTTTTGGGTCCACACGCGCGGGTGATCGAGAGGCAGGCCCTTGACGAACAGGGTGCGGTCGGCCGTGTGTACGCGGGCGGCGATGGCACTGTTCAGGCCGGCGTTGATGGTCCCGACATCGATCCGACGGCCGCTGGCCTTCTGGATCAACCGCAGCACTTCGTCTGGGAGCTCCGTCAGGCGCTGGGTGGGCATTCAGTTCCCTCCGACAGGGGGTGGGGCGCTGGGGCCGCGGCATTGCGCGGCCCCAGCGAACGGTTGTTACACCCTTGCCCCTTCGTGGGCTCTGGGTCAGACCGGCAGGTGCCAAGCGGGTCCGTCGGGTTGCCCGAGCCAGACGCGTTGGGCGCCGTCGGCCTCCACGGTCATACCGAAGTCGGACTGTGGAGGCGCTCCGGCATCCTGCCAAGTAGTGAGGGCCTCCTCGACGGCGTCCCACAGGTGGAGGGGGCCGTACTGATGGACCTGCCATCCCTTTCCGGCGCGCTCGGTCCACGCCTGCGAACCGGTCGCGACGTCTACGAGGATCACGCCGTCGCCAGTGGTCATGAGTTCGGCGGAGGGCGCGGCGAGCTGGGCGATGAACTGGCCGGTCCAATCGTCGAGAAGGCCGGGGTCCAAACAGGCGGCACGGGTGCGTCCGGGGCGCTGGTAGTAGGTGGGGCGGGGCGGCCGTTCGTGGGGGCGGGCGAGCATGTAGCCGACCTGGTCTCCGGCGAAGCGGCCGGTCGCGGTGCCGTCGTCGTGAACGGTGAGCCGGATGAGGCCGGAGGCGAGCATCCATCCACTGAGGGTGGTGGTGATGGTTCCGCCGTCACGGACCTGGTACAGCCAGGCGGGAGGGATGTAGCGGACCGCGCAGGTCGCCACGATCGCGTCGTAGCCGGCGGCGTCCTTGTGTCCGGCGAGCCCGTCCCCGGTGACCACCGTCGGGAAGAATCCGGCAGCGTGGAGGTGGCCGGCCGCGGCAGCGGCAAGACGCGGGTCGTATTCGATGGAGTACACGTTCCTGTCGCCGAGACGGTGACACAGAATGGCTGTGGAGTAGCCGGTGCCGGTGCCGATCTCCAGCACGTTGTCACCCTCCTGGATGTGCGCAAGGTCGAGCATGCGCACGATCAGTGAGGGCAGGGTGCTGGAGGAGGTGGGCCGGCCGGCCAGCGTCCCGGAGGCGTCCGCGGCGGCCATGCCCTCGACCTGAGTGACCCACGTGATGTCTTGGTAGACGAGGCGGAGCCATTCCTCATCGCCGGCCGTACGACGGTGTAGGGGCTCCCACTGGCCGGCGGATGGGCGGAACACCGTGTCGTCGAGGAACAGTTCGCGGGGGACGGCTGCGAGCGTATGACGCCATGCGGGATCTTCCACGGGGATGGATGCGGCCAGGGCGTGGCGGAGCTGGGCCGGGTCGGCGGTCATGGGTGGCCTCCGTGCTGGAGCTGATCGGCAAGGGCAGCGGTGATCGGGGCGGTGATGTGGTCGGGAAACCAGGCCCACTGGCCGTTGGGGTTGCACTCATAGAAGGGCCATCGGCCCTCGGGGTCCAGGCCGAAGTCGAAGGCGCCGAAGACCAGGCCGAAGGCGTCCAGGTAGGCGCGTACACCTTGGGCGATCTCGGGCGGAGCCGTGATCGAGGTGTAGGTGAGTTGGTCGTAGTGGCGTCGCCAGTCGACGCCGGGAGAGCCGTCGATCCGGACGGCGAACAGGCGCTGTGCGACGGCGGTCAGCCGGATGTCGGCAATCTTGGCCACGCGCTGCTGGAAGAGGTGCGCGGTGTGGCGTATCCGGTCGTCTATCTGGCCAGGGGTGACGTCGTCGATCCACACGGTCAGTGCCCGGCCGTCGGCGTCGACGTAGTCGGTTTCCCTGAGCGGCTTGTAGAGCACCGGCCCGTGTTCGGCCGCGAACGCGCGGGCCTGGTCGGGGTCGTTGGTGATCAGGGTGGCAGGCACGGTCAGCCCGCAGCGGGCAGCCGTCGCCAATTGCGCCGGCTTGTACTCGGCATCGCGGTTGCGCCAGGGGTGATTCAGGTAGCGGGCGCCCGGGAGGGCGGCGAGGATGCCGCCGAGCCCTTGACTTGCTCCTCGGGCTGAAGCCCGAGGATTCTGGCCTTCTCGATCGTTGCTGTGCCGCTACGCGGCACGGGATGGGGTCGGGAATCCGTGGCTTCCTGTTTCTTCGCGCTGCGCCGGGATTGCTCCTGGTCTTACCGGCGCTCCGCAGGCCGATACCGCCAGTCCGGCGGCCGTCTTCACGTTGATCGCGGCATTGTGGTCCCGGTCGTGGACCGTGCCGCAGGCGGCACACGTCCACTCCCGGACATCGAGGGGCTTGGGTCCGTCCTTGACACCGCAGGTGGAGCAGGTCTGGGAGGTCGGCTCGAACCGGCCGATCTTCACCAGGGTGCGTCCGTACCGCTCCGCCTTGTACTGGAGCATGTTGATGAACGATGACCATCCGGCGTCGTGCACGGACTTGGCCAGCTTGGTGCGAGCCAGTCCCGCCACCGACAGGTCCTCCACGGCGATCCCTTGGTTCTCGGAGATCAGCCTGGTGGAGAGCTGGTGGTGGAACTCGTGGCGGGCGTCGGTGACCTTGGCATGGGCGCGGGCAACCTTGAGACGGGCCGTCTCCCGGTTCTTGGATCCCTTCTGCTTGCGGGACAGCTCCCGCTGGGCCTTCTTCAGCTTCTTCTCCGCGCGGCGCAGGAACCTGGGGGAGTCGATTTTCGTGCCGTCGGACAGGACGGCGAAGTGGGTCAGGCCGAGGTCGATGCCGATGGTGCGGTCGGTGTCGGGCATCCGGCGCGCGTCGGCGGCGGGGTCGGTGTCGATGACGAAGGAGGCGAAGAACCTGCCGGCCGCGTCCTTGATGACGGTGACGGAGGAGGGCGTGGCGGGCAGGGTACGGGACCACTTCACCTTCACCGGACCGACCTTCGGCAGGTTCAGCCGGCCACTGTCGGTGATGGACCAGCGGGCGTTGGCCGTGAACCGGATCGACTGCCGCTTGTCCTTGCGGGACTTGAAATGGGGAGCACCCATCTTGGGCCCCTTGCGATCGCCCTTGAGGGAGGCGAAGAAGTTGCGGTACGCGGTCTCGGCGTCCCGCAGGGACTGCTGCAGGACGACCGCAGAGACCTCGCCCAGCCAGGACCGCTCCACCGTCTGCTTCGCCTCGGTAATCAGCCTCTTCGACAGCTCTGCGGCCTTGGGGAACGGCTGCTTGGCCGCTCTGGCCTCCTCACGGGCGCGGACCGCGTCGTTGAACACGACACGGGCGCACCCGAACGCCTTCGCCAACGCCCTCTGCCGGCCGGGGTCCGGGTACAGGCGAAAGCTGTACCGGAGCTGCATGACGGTCACGATACATACTTGGGTTATGGGTGAGATGCAGAAGATCAGAACTGGTAGGCACTGTGCTTTCGTGATGCATGTGCACTTGGTCTTCGTGACCAAATTCCGGCACAGAGTGTTCACCGATGCCCACTTGAGGCGCATGGAGGAGATCATGCGATCGGTGTGCACGGACTTCGAGTGCGATCTGGTGGAGTTCAACGGCGAGGACAACCACGTCCACCTGCTGGTGAACTTCCCGCCCAAGGTCGCCGTGACCAAGCTGGTCAACTCCCTCAAGGGTGTCTCCTCGCGCCGTCTGCGCCAGGAGTTCCCCGACCTGGTACGCCACTACTGGCGGGCCAACAAGCTGTGGTCTGGCTCCTACTTCGCCGGAACCGTCGGCGGCGCCCCGCTCACCGTGGTCAGGCAGTACATCGAACAGCAGAACCGGCCAGTATGAGCGTTCTCCGGCTCCGCCCTAGCAGATGCGGCGACGCTCCGCGTCGCCACCATCAGAATCGCTTCACCCCCGGCGTGAACGCCGGGGCACTGCGAATGAATCCCGGTAGCGAGCCTCCGCCACAGCCCAGCGGGCGGTCTGCTCGCTCATGGCACGGTCGGCGCCGTAGGGGGTGGGCCGCCGCCAGTACACCGAGCGCACGCTGTCCAGGTCGACGGTGCGGGTCTCGGTGGCCAGGAAGCCCCCGGTCCCCATGCTGTCGAACTTCGCTGCCGCGGTGACCGTCGTGGGGAAGTCACCGGGGTCCAGGCGCGCCACGGGCACCTGGCGCCGGTTGAGTTCGGTGATCACCTCGTCGGCAGTCGCGTCGTCCAGGCGGGTGACGACGAGGACGGGCGGCCCACCCGCGGTCATCAGTCGCTGTCTCCCTGCTGGTCGCTGCCATCGTCCGAGGTGCCGTCCATGCTGGTCTTCGTCGTGGTCTCCCTCGACGTCTCCGACCGCTTGTGCTTGTCCAGTGCCGGCAGCAGGCTGCCGTCGGGGTCCGTCCACGCGGCGGTCTGTGTGGCGGCGTCAAGGACGGCACGGGCGGCCGGTAGAACGTCAGCGGGCGGGAACGGCTTCATACGGCTGACGCCCCACGGGGCGAGCTGATCGTCCGGCGCTGTGGCCTGCATGGATCTCCTTATGTCTCGGGCGGTTCTACGGTGGCAGTCATTGCCTGGTGCTGCCAGGACGTTCCCCGGCCCACCGTCCGGCCGGGGAACGTCGACCCCTGCCGCCGAGGGGGGAGTCATCACCCGGCGGCAGGGAGTTCATCGGATCCCGCGCTGCCTTTCGACGTCGGTGACCTGCGAACGGGACCACGCGAGTTCGGCCCGTGCGGCGTGCGCGTAGTGCTGCACCACGTTCTTGTCGAGGAGGAACTGTGCGGCGGTGCTGTGTTCGAAGTACGTGAGCGCTTCGGCGAGGTCGGGGTAGAGGGGGATGGAGTCCCGGTCGTGGTAGGCGTCGCCGTCGCACGCAGGCCGCAACGTCAGTGCCTCGTCCAGGCCGTGGGCGATGGCTGCGGTGTAGGCGGCCAGGGCGAGGTAGGCGTTGGCGTCCGTGCCGGCGAGACGGACCTCGAGGCGGGCACCAGCGCCATGGCCGGTGATGCGGACGGCGCAGCCACGGTGATCGAAGCCCCAGTTGTAGCGGGTGGGGGCGAACGAGTGCGGCCGGTAGCGCTTGTAGGAGTTGACGGTGGGCGCGTACAGCGGGGCCAGGTGTGGCAGCGCGGAGATCAGTCCGGCGGTGGCCCGTTCCATCGCGGGTGGCAGCTGTTGGCCGCGGTGGTGGACGAATGCGGGATCGCCGTGCTCGTTCCACAGCGACAGGTGCAGGTGCAGGCCGCTGCCGACCCCGGTCTGCGGGGCGGCCATGAAGGCCGGCGTCATGCCGTAGCGGCCTGCGATGTGGTGGGTGAGGTGTTTGAAGACGGCGTAGTCGTCGCAGGCGGCCAGGGCGTCGCCGTAGGCGAAGGTCACCTCGCACTGTCCTGGTGCTCCCTCGGTCTTGAAGGCCTCGTGGACGATCCCGGCGTCGCTCAGCGCCTCGCCCAGGGCGTGGAAGACGTCGCCGACGGCGGGCGGGTGTTGCAGCGCGTAGTCGAGGTTCGTGCTCCATGCCGGTTCGCGGCCCAACGGGCCGTCCGTGTAGAGCACGAATTCGGCTTCCACGCCCGCCTTCACCTGGTAGCCCAGTTGGCGCAGGCGCAGTAGTTGGGTGGCGAGCATGTGGCGGGGGGCCACGGCGACGGGGGTGGCGTCGTCGTGGACGGGCGTGCCGAAGATGAGGGCGGTGCCGGGCCGGTGGGGCAGCATGCGGACGTGGTCCAGGTCGGGGGTGACGAGGAAGTCGCCGAAGCCTTCGTCCCAGCCGGTGACTTCGAAGCCGTCGAGGGGTGTCATGTCGATGTCGGTGGCCAGGATGTAGGAGCACATCTCCGCCCCGCCGGTCATCCGCTCGAGGAAGACCACCGCGTTGAAGGTCTTGCCGAGCAGACGTCCTTGGAGGTCCGGCACGGCGAGCATGATGTCGGTGACCGATCGGTCCTTCAGCAGGCGTTGCAGGCCGTCCCGGGTGACTGGTCCGGTGGGCCAGGGCGCCGCGGCGTGGTCGGTCGATGCGTTCATCGTCAGAAACCTTCGCTGAGCAGGGCTTCGCCGGGCTGGGCGGTGTGGGCGGCGGTGAGCTGGTAGTCGCGTCGGCCGCGAGTCAGCCACGTGCCCCAGGCCAGCCCCAGCGCCACCACGAGGCTCAGCCCGGCGTAGTTGAAGGAGGCGGGGGTGATGGGTGTGGACTGCGGCAGGCAGAACACGAGGGTGATGACGGCGACGTAGACGACCGTGATCACGCCGATCGGGGTGCGCCAGACGCCCAGGCTCCACGGCCCCGGCTGGTAGGCGTCACCCTTGCGCAGGGCGAGGAAGACGGGGATGCCGTAAGCCGGGGTCATGCCGACCGCGTTGATTGCCGTGATGGCGCCGTACGCGGCCGGGGACCACAGGGCCGGCAGGGCGAGGACGAACGGCACGATCACTGCCAACCACACCGCGCGGGTGGGTGTCTTGGTGCGGGCGTTGACGATGCGCCAGCTCTGCCACATGGGCAGGGCCCGGCTGCGGGAGAACGCGTAGACCATGCGGCTGGCCGCGGCGACCTCCGCGTTGCCGCAGAACAGCATGGCCACGATCACGACCACGAGCAGCGCCTTGGCGCCGCTCATGCCGAGGACGTCGAGGAAGATCTGCGCGGGCGGCACCCCGGTCGCCGAGTTCTGAGTGGCGGTGTAGTCCTGCATGGCGAACAGCAGCCCGGCCAGCAGCACGAACCCGGCCGCCCAGGAGACCCCGATGGAGCGCACGATGCCGCGGGGCGCGGACACTTGCGCGTCGGTGGTTTCCTCGGCCACGTGGGCGGAGGCGTCGTAGCCGCAGAAGGTGTAGCCCGCCAGCAGGCTGCCGATGAGCGCCACGTAGAAGGTGCTGGAGAACCCGGTGTCATTGTGGAAGTGCGTGAACACGAAGGCCACGGACTGGTGCTGGGCCGGGGCGATGGTCAAAGCGCCCACGATGACGGTGACACCGAGCAGCTGCCACCACACCGAGATCGAGTTCAGCACGTTGACCAGGCGCACCCCCGCCGAGTTGAGCAGGCCGTGCACCAGCAGGATGCCGCCGAAGAGAGTCATGGTCGTGCCGGTGGTGGGCGCGATGTCCCACTGCAGCTGGATGAACGCGCTGGTGAAGGCGGCCGCGCCGTAGTCGATGCCGGCGATCGCGCCGAGCAGGCCGAGCAGGTTCAGCCAGCCCGTCAGCCAACCCCAGCGGGCCCCGCCGAGCTTCTCGGCCATGAAGTACGGGCCGCCGCTGGTGGGATAGGCGGAGACGACGTCGGCCAGGGACAGACCGACCAGCAGCGTCATGAAACCGATCACGATCCAGCTGCCGAGCATGACCACCGGCCCGCCGTGGCCCAGGCCGAACCCGAACAGGGACATGCCGCCGGCCAGGATGCAGATCACCGAAAACGAGATCGCGAAGTTCCCGAACGCGCCCATCTTGCGCGACAGTTCAGGCTTGATACCCAAGGATGCGAGAACGTCGTCATCGCTGATCGGGCCTGCTGTGCTGGCTCTTCTGTGAGACACCAGGATCCACTTTCAGGTGGGAAGGGAGGATGGGGGCAAGGACAGCGTCGAGAGCACCGAAGAGGGCGGTGCGCGGCTTTTCATCGGGGCCGCGGCTAGCGCAGGGTGGAGGCGCGGATGCGCAGGAATTCATGTCGCCAGTCACTGGAGCGGCCCAGGCTGGTGTTGATGTCCTGCCACGGCTGGGGTGTGGCGTAGGGGCCCATGGCGTGGAACACGTGCGCCGCGTGCTGGGTCTCACCGCAGGCCACGAGTGCGTGCGCGAGGTGGCTGAGGTCGGACAGCGCAAGCCATGGGTATTCAACCGGCGGTACGCGCGCGAACCAGTCCTCGTAGGCGCGCCTCGCGTAGTGGTGGACCTGGGCGGTCTGCCAGAACTGCAGTGCGCCGCCGTGGCCGTCACCGTGCCGTTGGCGGTAGATGTCCATCAGCGCGTACAGGGGCAGGACGAGCAGTTCGGGGTTGTGGGTGCCGCGGGCGACGATCCAGCACGCGTAGTTCATCGCGGCCGCGGGCTGATGGGAGCGGCGCTGGAAGTACTCGCGCATGCGGTGGTGGCCCTCCCGGTTCCCGGCATGACGCCAGTTGATCTCCGTCAACAGCGGCCACGGGCCCCGGTGATGCATCGCCGGATCCTTCAACGCATCCCAGGGCAGCCCGCGCGTGTGGGCGTAGGGATCGAAATGGTGCGGCGCGAACGGCAGTTGCGTCAGCTGCAGCAGATCCACCCACGGCACCGGACACGCCGGCACCAGAGCCCGCGCCCGCTCACACGCCTGCTGGGCCAGACCCGCGGCACGCGCCACCACCTGCGGGCTGCGCTTGGTGCGGTGCGCGGCGAGCGCGGCCCGGGTCAGGGCGCGGGCCCACATCATCGCCGCATCCGCATTTCCGGGTTCCTCATCCGACCACGTCTTGAAGACGCCGGGCTCGCCTGCGCCGGCGGCCAGGAGCTGGCTACGGCTGGTGCGCAACGCCCAGTTCGGGCCGGTTCGCCAGAGCAGGTCACGGGCGGCGAGGTAGCGGCCCAGCTTCAAGTCCTCCAGGGCAGTGCGTAGTTCACTGTCGCCGCCGACGGGGCTGACGATCAGAGCGGTGTCGTCGAGTGCCGTCGTGTGTGTGCCCCGGTAGGTGGTGGGCGGGCTGGTTAACGGTTTGGGCGTGGGGGGTGTCCCGGCAGTTGGTGGTGGGGTGGGTGTGGCGGATCGGCTGGGTGGTGGAGCTGGGGTTCGTCCGTGGCGGCGTGGGCGGATCCGGCCTGGGTGGGCGGGCGCGCGGGAAGGGCCATGCATGCCCAGACGCGGGTACCGCTTGGGCCAGTACTGGTGCGCCAGTGGCTGGCGAGGGCTTCGACGAGGTGGAGGCCGCGTCCGTCCTCCGCGTCGCCGGTCGTTGTCCGCGGGGTAACGGGTGCGCGTGAACGCCCCTCGTCGGTGACGCTCAGCCAGACATGGTGCGGGGAGAGCAAGAGAACGACGGCGATGGTGTCGCCGCGCGCGTGGACGACGGCGTTGGTAGTGAGTTCGCTGACAATCAGCGCGAGGCTGTCGGTGATCTGGCGGGGGACGTGCCAGGTCCGGCAGGTGCTGGTCACGTGTCTGCGGGCGGCACGCGGTGTGTGCAGGGAGCGGCCCGGCAGGTGCCAGGACGCGGATAGGCGCTGTTCATAGCGGAGCAGAGCGCCAACGGGAAACGGCTTGTGCGGTAGTCCCTCGGGTGGAGTGGACAGGGTTCCCCACGTGACGCCCGAATCCGCGGTGGTGGGGTGGTGGATCACGGTGTGTCCTCCGGGTCGCTTGTGGGCAGCTCGATCTGGTTGGCCCCCGGATTGGAGGACGGAGAGGGCGCTGTGGCAAATGCTCTGGCCGATCCGGTGGGCGGCTCTCATGGGTGGGCACGGCGCATTCCCCTGTCTGCTGTAACGCGGAGCGAGTGCCTCGGTTGCTGAAGGTTCGGGATCGACCGTAGGGCGTTGAGCGTTCAATCCCCAAGAAGATTGCGCGAGTTTGCAGTAGATGGTTTGACGTGCCCTGAATGCCTCGCAGACCATCGATGTGTCGTGCAAACCAGCGCAAGGCAGCGGACAGGAGATCAGCCGTGAAGCTACGCTTCCTTGGTAAGAACTCCACCCCCGGAGACAGCCCCACCCTGTACGCCAGTGACCATGACAGCTACGTCATCCAAGGCTGGAAGGTGTACGCGAACGACTTGCTCATGCAACTCGACACGCCCGAAGGCCAGTCAGTGATCGAGGTACCGCCGGAGCTGTTCGAGCACCTGACGAAAGACGGGCACGTGACCGGCGAGATTAAGAGCTTCACTGCACCGATCATGCTCGTCACGGAACAGGGCACGTGCATCCTACAAGGCCCGGAAATGACCGATCCCGAGGCGCTGAGCCAGATGCGGATCCCCGACTATGAGACCTGCATCGAGGTCCCCAAGTCCTCGATCACGGCCCTACTGGAGGAGAACAGTGGACCTGATCACCCCAGCCCAGCGTGACGAGTTGTTCAACAGCTTCGAACGCGACGCCTTCCACCTGGAGCTGAGGGACGGCTACGGGTCTCCCCTCGAGGACACTCCTTACGCGCGCTGGCAGCGAGGCGAGCCCGACGACTATGCGTGGCTCGATCCCTGGGTGACGCTCATGAAGCGCGTCTCGGGCGAAGGAAAGGTCGTCAGACGGGTCCGGGTCGTCACGGAGCCGCACTCCCAGTACGTCCGTTGGGAACATTCGTTGACTCATCGCAACCTGGAGGCCGGCGAGGACATTCGGTGGCTTCCACGGCACCAGCTGCCGGAGGGCATCACGTTCCCGGTCGATGCCAACGACTGGTGGCTGTACGACGACCGTCTCCTCGCTGTCGGCCACTTCGACCCAGAGGGTCGGGTGCTGGGGTCAGAAATCGTCGAGGACCAGGACACCGTGGCCAAGTGCGTCCGCGTGCGCGACCGGCTTTGGGCCGCCGCCATCCCCCACACCGAGTACAAGCCCTGACCTATCAGTGAATAACCAAGCTCAAGAAGCACGCGAGGCGCTCGGTGCCCGGCTGCGTGGATTCCGGAAGGACGCGGGATTCACGAGCGGCCGGGCATTCGCCGTGGCCACAGGGTGGGCCGAGTCCAAAGTCTCTCGGCTGGAGAACGGCAAGCAGAACCCCAGCGAAGACGACATCCGGGTCTGGTGCGCCACGACCAACCGACAAGAGCACCTCGACGACTTGATAGCCACGGTGCGGCACATCGACGAGCTGTGGCTGGAATGGCGCCGGCAACTCCAGACCGGAGCCGAACGCAGGCAACGCAAGGCCATCCCGGTCTACGCCAAGACCAAGGTCTTCCGTATCTGGCACCCGACGCTCGTGTGGGGAACGCTCCAGACGGCGGAGTACGCGGCCGAGACATTCCGACAGGTCGTCGACTACTACGAGATCCCCGACGATGCGGAAGCCGCCACCGCCAAACGGCTCGAACGACAGCAGTACCTCTACCAGGGCAACCGGATCTTCAACGTGGTCCTCGGCGAACAGGCCCTCTACACAAACTTCGGAGGCGCGGAAGTGATGAAGGGCCAACTCGACCGCCTGCTGGCCGTGATGCGGCTTCCCCGACTGAGCCTGGGCATCATCCCCCGGTCCGCACCCGTGGGCATCTGGCCCGGCAACTCCTTCTCGATGTTCGACGAGAAGCTGGTCCTCGTCGAGACCTACTCGGCGGAGTTCTCCGTCACCCAGCCCCGTGAAATCGAGCTGTACACCAAGGCGTTCGCCCTCTTGAAGCAGTCAGCGGTCTATGGAACCGCCGTGCGCGACCTCATCCTCACAGCGATCCACCACTTCGATCAGGTGCCGAGCGACTAGGAGAACTACATGCGCCCCGTGGACCCGAACTGGCGAACCAGCTCCTACACCGGGACGGAGAACTGCGTTGAAGTGGCCGACAACGACCTGCAGCACGTGATGGTCCGGGACACGAAGTCGCGCGATCGAATCCTGGCCGTTCGACGTGACACCTGGATGGCATTCGTCGAGTACGCCAAGGCGGCGTAGAACGTTAGCGGTTCGCCTCCTAAAGAACCGCGCCGATCAGCAGGAATCCGATCCGTCTGAGTCCATGCGCGGGTACGGATGTCATAGTTTCGTGGCATATCACACATCCGGCCTCAGTAGTCATCCAGTCAGGCCGGCCTCAGCGGCGTTGCCGCCGCGCCCTGGGGCGATGTGCGGGACGCGTCCGTCGCAAGGTGCTTCCTTCCAGGTGGTCGGTGCCGGCGGACGCGCAGGTGGTGCAGCGGCCGTCGCATACGAGGGTTGCGCTCGTGCTCCCTTGCCCAAAAGCCATCCTTCTCGGACTCCTTCAACCCGCTCTTCACGACGGCCTCTCCGTCGCGGCCCCAGCGCGCCAAGTCACTGACGCTCTTCCGCCAGCCGTCCTGGCGGGTGCTGATCAGACCGAAGACCCCCGTTCGTCTCAAACGAGAGCCGGGCGTCACGAAACAAGCCGTTGGCGATTTGCTTGAACTGGCCCCCGCCATGCCTCCGCACCGGATCCCCACCCCGAAGCGGCTCATCGCGAACACCCGCGCGCTGGCCCGCTGACGCCGTGGACTTCTACAGGTTCGAAGGAAGCGGGGTCGTCGAGTGAGGCGCGGTACGCGAGATCCATGCCGTCAGTTCTCCTTGGCCCCGACCACACCGACACCCACAAGCCTCGATCACCGGTCACGATCCGGCAACATGCCCACCGGACTGCTGTGGTGGGGGTTGCGCAGTCGCGGCTGCGCAGCTGTGCAGCTGTGCAGCGGGGCCAGCGGGCATTGCGCACCGGGCTGCGCAACGATCCCGGAGGCCCTGCGCAATCGGCCTGCGCAGCCGTCGTAGGTTGCGCACTAACCAGCCGACGCCCGGGAGGCACCCCGGTCCGCCCTTGTGTGCGCTCAAGGGGGCCCCGCTCCCGGACCGGCTCGACGGTCCCACTATCCCGCGCCACTGTTTTGACGGCTGCCCACCCCATGCGTCCCGGTCTGGGGCGTGGTTGGGGTCATGGTTGGCCCGACCATGACCCCAACCACGCCATTTGTGTCCTGTTCGTCACCGTGGTTGGGGTCTCGTGGTCGGTGGTCGGGTCGGGGGCGTTGGGTTACCTCAAGGTCAGCAAGTACACGTCCTGACCTGGGAGTTCCACCATGCTTCCTGCCAAGCGGGTCTCGCGGAGCAAGAACCGCGCCCTAACGGCTGCGGGCACCCGGCTGGCTCTGCTCAGCGTGATCGTGGCCGGGCCCGTCACCTTGAGCGTCGCGGTGCTGTCCAGGCTGGCCGCCTTGGCGGCCCCTCCGTCCGCGAAACCCGCCGTCATGCGCACCGCCCCGGCACGTGCCACCGACCCGTCCGGATATGCGCAGTTGTTCGTCCGCGCGTGGCTGCGCAGCAGCGCGGACGACGCCAGGAGTGCGCAGGCGCGGCTTGCGCGCTCGATGGCGCCGAACGGGGATCTATCGCAGCCGGCCACGGATGCACAGTCGACGCCGGAGGCCGTGATGACGCCGCGCAGGGCGCAGACCGGCGGCGGCTCCTGGTCGGTGACGGTGCCTGCGCAGGACGCCGACGGATGGGTCCACTACTACACGGTGCCGGTGGCCGCCGACCGGACGGGCACCTCGTTCACGGTGACCGGCGCGCCCGGCGTGGTCGCCGGACCGGCCCGCGCCGCCGAGACCACGTCTCCCTACACCGTGAGCGTCCCGGACGGTGATCTCTCCTCCGCGGTCGGGGAGTTCCTCGCCGCCTACCTGACCGGGGCCGCGGAGGTCGACTCCTCGCACCCGGCGTGCACCTCACCGCCGTCTCCCCCGCCCCCTACCAGACGATCACCGTGCCGCAGATCTCCACCGTCGAGGAGGCCGCGGCCACCGGCCGGGTTCCGGCCGACGGCACCAGGGTCCGCATCTACGTGACGGTCGAGGCCCGCGACAGCTCCGGCCGCTGGCCTACGAGCTCCCCTCAAGGCCCGCTCCGGACGGTGGGAGATCGCCGCTCTGCAGACCGGCACGTTCAGGAAGGGAGGCTGCGACGAACACGATGCACAGCCTGATGCTCGCCAGACAGCTCAACGACCTCGGCAACAGCTGGATCAACATGTTCAAGGAATGGGCAACCATGCCCTGCAGGCCATGGTGGCAGAGCATCCCCCTCGTGGGCACGCTGGCCCGGCAGGTACCGATGGGCGCGGCAGTCCTGGAGGACCTCGAGGAGCAAGGATCCACCGGAGACACCTGATGCCGCGCTCCGACGACCGTTCGCGGCCATGGGCCGAACGGTGACGGCGCACCAGGCCTGCACAGCCGAATGTCGCAGCTTTGCAACTGCCCCACAAACCCCTTGCGATTCACTTTAGCGAATCTCTACTTTACTACTGCACGCGCGCAGCGTGACCTTCAATCCCTCCCGGAATCAGCAGAAACAGGAGATACCGCATGACACGAGGGACCGGCACCGTTCGCACTCCGGAACCGTGTGACGCCCGCGTGTGGCCGCCGCGGACCCAGTCTGTCTCGCACATCGGAAGCGCCCACGTACTGGACGCAACCGATGACTTCGACCAGCACGACCTCGCCCTGGTACGCCGCCAGTTCCCAGGCCGGCACGTGACCCTCGACGGCGACGTGATCACCGTCTGGCCGACCGCCCATCCAGCCGAGAACGACTACTGCCGCCCCGGACGCAGCTGACCCATCGCGCCGGCTCCACCCGCTTCAGTCATCCCGCACGGAAAGGCTGCAATTTCATGAGCACTTGGACCACCCGCCGACCCGGCAGGCACCTGTCCACCCTGACCCTCACTACGGGCCTGGCCCTGGCAACGGCCGCCTGCTCCGTCGCCGGCACCGGACAAGACGCCACCGCTGCAGCCGCCTCCGACACCCACGCCCGCATGCAACAGGGGCGCACGGGCACACCCTTAGCCGAACTGAAGGGCCGGCACGGACTGGCCCCCACCGGGGCACAGCGCAACTCAGCCGGCTACCTCACCATCCGCGGCACCCTGACGAACGACGCTCGCAGGTGACGGTCGTTCCCGCCGAGCTGCGCGGCGACGAGCTCGCCGTCTACCGGACCGGGCCGTCGCTGGCCAGCGCCACCGTCGTGGACTTCGACCACGCCAAGCGCTACTACGTGCTGCGCGACAGCAGCCGTCACCCCCTCACCACGACCGGCCTGTCCACCCTCAAGCCGGGCGAGAGCGTCCGCGTCTTCATGCAATTCCCGGCCCCTCCGGCCAGCACCAGCACGGTCGGCCTCCAACTGCCCACGTTCGACACCGCGAACATCAAGATCGGCGGATGAGGTGAGCTGCCGCACGCATACCATCCGCTCCCGCCTCACCCTGCCACTGCTCGCCCTCACGACGATGGCCGCGACGCTGGCCACCGTCCCCGCTAGCGCCCAGCATGCAGCCGCGAGCCCCCACGACGGCATCGGCCTCGCCCTGCGCGGCGGAGCGACTCTGGCTCCCCTCAAGATCCTCGATCTCTCCTCGAACCGCCGCGACATCAGCCAGGTAGTCGGGGACCGGGCCGGAGGCGAGCGCCTGCGTGAGAGCAACACCTCCGTGACGTACGAGCTGCAGGCAGAGGTGCTGTTCGCCAAGGACTGTGCCCGGCTGAGCGTCACGGCCCGTAGCCGGGTCGCGGCGATCGCGCGTGTGATCGCCCAGCAGTCGCCGCGGATGGTCCGCGTCTGCGGTTACACCGACGACCTCGGCTCCGCCGCTCACGGCGTGACGTTGTCCCGCCAGCGGGCCGCCGCGGTGAAATCCGTCCTGGCCGGTCAACTCGAAGGCTCCGCCATCACTTTTGGTGCGTTCGGGCTCGGCGAGGGGCAGCCGATCGCCTCCAACGCGACGGAAGCCGGACGCCGCCAAAACCGGCGCGTCGAGATCGCGTACTCCTCGACGATCACTTGAACGCGTTTACGGAATCCGGGCAGCCGCCCCAATTCACGTCCGGAACGAGCAAATTGACGCGAGTACATGACGACATCCAGTACTGAGAGTGACCGGATATGCCCCAAGTTGTACGAGTGAAGTCAAATATCACCCTGGGAAGTTGACTGGCATATGCGTAACCTCTCGATCACCCAAACGCATCACCGCAGGTTGAATAGGCAACAACCATGTATCTGGGTGCAGGGAACCCAGTGCAGCCGTCTATCGCACCGCATCGAACAGGGACACAACATGACAGCCAGTCAACGACACGCTTCGGGCCGCGGCGCCGCTGTTCGCACCCGGAATGGGTACATGGTGTCTTCCGCGCTGGTAGCGACTGCCGCGCTCATCATGACTGCTGGCTGCTCCTCCGGTGATCACGGCACAGCTGCCCCGTCGCCCAGCCACAGCGATACAAAGCCCTCCAAGACGGCTTCCGCTGACGAGACTCAGGCCCGCAAGGCCGTCATCGCCGCCTACCGCGGCATGACCGACGAACAGGTCAAGGCGTACGCCAAGGGTTCCCTGTCGGGCAGCAAGATCACCGACTATGCGACCGACAAGGCTCTGCGTGACGTGAAGAACGATGTGTTCATCAACATGCAGAACGGCATTGTCTCCAAGGGTGAACCCAAGGTCATCGCCAGTGAGAGCGGTGTCGAGGTCAACCTCGACAGTTCGCCGAAAACGGCGACGCTGCGCCTGTGCTTCGACCAGAACACCTGGACGCCGATCGACAAGAAGACGGGCAAGAGCGTAGCCCCGCCCAAGCAGGTCAAGCGGTACACGATCAACGCGAAGCTGGAAAACCAGGGCAACCGCTGGCGGGTTACCGAGGAGAAGGCGGACAAGGAGCGCACATGCTGAGTCGGCTCGGCGGGGCGGGCGCCATCTTGGCCAGCCTCCTGACCGTAGGGGCAATCCAAGCCACCGCATACGGAGACGGGGGCAAGGTCGTCTGCGACGGCAAGGGCTGGTGCCGCGTCGTCGCGTCCGACACGCAGACCACGCCCGGCAAAGGTGGCGACAACAGGCAGGCCTCGGAGGGCGGCGGCTCAACGAAGAAGCCAAAGTGCGACGACAGCAACATGGAAGGCAACGCCCCAGTCCCGTGCCATCTGGACGGCCTCGGCAACTGGGTGAACGGCATGAACTGCTACTTCCAGTTGGCCAAGCCACAGCCCCCTGCGGGTGACCCCCGATGGGAAGGACACGATCCGAAGGACGGCGCCGTCTACGCCGCCTACTGCCCGGACAACCCCAACCAGACCACCCAATGGTTCGCCCAGCCGCCAGGCGGCGCAGCGGCCATCGACCCGGAGGTGCTGGCTCGCGAGGCCGTGAAGAAGATGCGGCTTCTGGGCCCGGATATCGCCAGTCCCCGGGCGGCCGGGAAGTACACCGTGGGCGTGCCGATGTGGATGTGGGTCAACCGGAGCGCAACGACGTACGGGCCTCAGTCCGCGTCGGCGTCCGCCGGCGGGATCACCGTGACGGCCACGGCCAAGGTCTCTCAGATCGTCTGGCAGATGGGCGACGGTGCCACCGTGACGTGCCACGGCCCTGGAACGGTCTACCACGCCTCCGTCGGCATGGCGCAGTCCCCGACTTGCGGCCACGTCTACGCCAAGACGTCGGCTGCTGCCTCTGGCGGCAAGTACCAGCTGACCGCGACCTCAACGTGGACGATCAACTGGGCCGTCACCGCTGGCGGAGGCGGGCAGACGGGCCAGCTCACCCAGACCCAGCAGACCCAGATGCAGGTGGCGATCGGCGAAGTCCAGGTCGTCAGGTAACGCCACCGGAAGGACAGAGAGTTGAGCAAGACCAAAGAACGCGTCGATTTATCCCCGAACCAGCAGGGACGCGTGGCCGGTCCAGTGGCGCCGCCTAGGGTGTCGGCTCGCAGGCGACGACCAGGGGTCATCGCGCTGTCGCTGGCGCTGATCGCCGCGGGTGGTGCGGGCGTTGCCGTCCTGCTGCTGCAGGTCGGCAACCGTGCCGAGGTGGTGACCGTGGTCCGTGACGTCCAGGTCGGCCAGGTCCTCACCGAGGATGACCTGGGCAAGGCATCCGTCGCGCTGGACCCGGCCGTCAAGGCGGTGCGCGCCGACAACTTCAAGGCGGTGGTGGGCAAGCGGGCCGCGGTGGAGCTCAAGCCCGGCTCCCTGCTCGCGCCCTCGCAGGTGACGAAGGATTCGCTGGTGAAGGCTGGCGAGCAGTTGGTGCCGATCGGTCTGGAGCCCAAGCAGATCCCGGCTACCGCGCTGGTACCGGGACAGAAGGTCGAGTTGGTTCACGTCCCGTCCCAGAGCACCACGGAAACGGACCAGGGCAGGCCGTCCGACGCCGTGCCGCAGACCATCGACGGCCGGGTCGTGAAGGCGTCCGGCGCCGCCCCCGGTACCGGGATCGTGGTGGTCGATGTGGCCACGTCCGCCACCGACGGTCCCACGGCCGCCGCGTGGGAGGCGGCCGGAACCCTGCGCCTGGTCCTCGCTGCTCCGGACGGCAACTGATGGCTGTCATCGCGCTCACTGGCTGCAGCGGCGCGCCCGGCGTGACGACAAGCGCCCTTGCCTTGCTGCTGTCGTGGCCGCTGGAAGCAGGCCGGCGGATGATTCTCGCCGAGTGCGACCCGGACGGCGGAGCGGTGCTGCACGGCCTGTTGCAGGGCACGCTCGGCGACCGGTACGGGCTACGCAACCTCTCGGTCGCCGCCCGCAAGGGCGAGTTCAGCGACGCCTTCTGGCGGCAGCTGATCGACCTGAGCAGCGAGCAGGGCAAGCAGGAGTCACCGCGCGATCGGCTCCTGCTGCCCGGCATCACCGATCCTGCGCAGTCGGCGAGCCTCGGCCAGGTTTGGAAGGCCCTCGCGCAGATGTTCCGCGGAATTGAGGCCGAGCACGGGCACGACGTCCTCATCGACCTCGGCCGCCGCGGAGCCTACGGGCCCTCCGGGGTCCTGGCCGAGCAGGCCGACGCCACGTTCATGGTCGTCCGCAACACCCTGCGCTGCCTGCAAGCAGCAGAAGGCCGGGTGCGCGCGCTGGAGGAGCGCGTGGGTGACGTCGGCGTGCTGATGGTCAACGAGGGTCCGTATCCCGCGGGCGAGGTGCAGCGGGTGCTGCAGGTGCCGGTGATCGCCACGCTGCCGTACGTGCCGAAGGACGCGCGCGTGCTGTCCGACGGTGCCGAACAGCCGCGCCATTTCCCCAGGTCACCGCTGATGAAGGCCGCCCGCACCAGCAGCACGCTGCTGGTGCAGCGAGCCGCTCTGCGCCGGTCCCGGCTCGATCCGCGCGGTGCGCGTGCGGCGGGCGGGGAGGTGACCCGTGCGCGGTAGGCCTCTGCACACCGATCCCACGGTGGCGCCATCACCCCAGGCATGGACACCCCAGCAGAACGGCGCACCGGCTCCCGCTGGTGCTGCCTCGAGTACGCACGCGCTCGGCACGGCCGTACCTCACATCACCGTCGATTACCGGGTAGCACGCGAGGTTGCCTCCCAGGTCGCCAAGCAGCGCGAGGAACTGATCAAGACCAAGCCCGACATGGACCGGGCCGGCGAGGAACAGCGCTGTCTGAACTGGATCGCCGAGGCCGTTGCGCTATGGTCGGACGCCCAGGCGATGACGCCGCAGCAGGATGAGGCGCTGCGCCGTGCCGTGTACGACCTGCTCTTCCGGGCCGGCCGGCTGCAGCCGTACCTGGATGACGACCGGGTCGAGGACATCATCATCCAGGGTCCGCACGAGGTGTGGCTCGACTACGGCGACGGCGAGCGCCGCCGGGTCGGCCCTATCGCGGACTCCGAAGAGGAACTCCTGGAGCTGCTGAGGGAGTTGGCCCGGGGCTCCGGGCAGAACGAACGCACCATCTCCACCGCGAATCCCACCCTCGCCCTGGCGTTGCAGGACGGCTCCCGTCTGCAGGCCATCACCGGGCTCGGGCCGATGACGTATGCGGTCATCCGCCGACACCGGGTCTCCCATGCGAATCTCGACGACCTTGTCCGGCTGGGCACCATCGACCCGATCCTGCGCGAGTTCCTCGGCGCCTGCGTGCGCGCCGAGAAGAACATCATGATCGCGGGGAAGCAGAAGGCGGGGAAGACCACACTGCTGCGGGCGATGCTCAAGGAGTTCCACCCGGAGTGCCGGTTCGCGACCATCCAGACCGAGGACGAGCTGTTCGCCCACCAAAACGGCTATCACAAGCAGGTCGTCTCCCTCGTTGGGCGCGAGTCCAATGGGGAGAAGGACGTCACCGGCCGCGGCGCTGGCGAGGTCACGCTCTTGGATTTGATGCATCCTGCCTTGCGGATGTCGCTGGAGCGGATCGTGGTCGGTGAGGTTCGCGGCCCTGAAGTCGTGGCGATGATGCAGGCGTTGACGAACGGGTCGGGCGGCAACCTGTGCACCATCCACGCGCGTCGCCCGGGCATCATCTTCGACCGGATCGCCGAACTGTACGCACTCGCCCAGGACAACCTCTCCGAGCAGCTCGCCTACCGGCAGACCGCCAACGGCCTGGACTTCGTCGTCTACGTCGACATGACGGACGAGACGCAGATCGGCGGCCGCCGTCACCGCTACGTCTCCCACGTACTGGAGCTGACCGGGATCGGCGAGAACGGGCGGCCCGCCACCAACGAGGTCTTCAGTCCTGGCCGCGAGTTGGGGGAGCTGCGGGCGGTACCGCGGATGGATCCGGGCTGCATTGATGACCTGCGCCGCGTGGGCTTCGACTCCAGTCTGCTGCAGGAGTCGTACGGTGCCTGGCAGGCGCCGCTACCGCTGAAGGTGGGGGCGCACCGATGACGCTGCTGTTCGGGCTGCTGTGCGGCATGACCCTGGTCGGCGGGCTGACCGGTGTCGCAGCGGGGCTCGTTGGCACCACGGCGCCGCGCCGAGCCCCGCTACTCAAACGCTGGCAGGCCGCCCTCCGCGGTGGCAGGAACCAGAGCGAGGATGTCCGGCTGCGGCGGCGGACCCTCGCGGTCGCGGCCGCGGTGGTGTTCACGGGCGTGTGGCTGGTCTCGGGAAACTTCGTCGGGGGTGCGCTGATCGGCGCGGCCGTCATCGGCGTCCCGTGGCTGATCACGCCGGCGCAGATGGCGCAGGAGCGCATCGGGCAGCTCGAGGCGCTGAGCGAGTGGACGCAGCGGCTGGCCGGACTACTTCGCCTCGGCATGGGCCTGGAGCAAGCGATGATCACCAGCCGTCAGGGGGCGCCGGAGGAACTCGCCGGTCAGATCATCAACCTGTCCGACCGGCTGCGCCTGGGCTGGCGGCCGGACGGCGCGCTCCGCGCGTTCGCCGCCGAACTGGACGACGTCACCGCGGACAAGGTGGTTGCCGCGCTCATCCTGTCGGCGGGCGACCGCGGCCCGGGCCTGGCTCAGGCCCTGGAGGATCTCTCGGGCACCGTCCGCGACGAGGTCGCCAAGAAGCGCGCCATCGAGGCGGACCGCGCCAAGCCCCGCACCACCGTGCGGTGGATGACCCTCATCACCGTGGGCGTCGTGGTGGCCGGGTTCTTCGTGCCGTCCTACACGAAGCCGTACTCCACGCTGCTGGGCCAGCTCGTGCTGGCCTTCCTGACGGCCGGGTTCATCGGCGTACTCGCCCTGATGCGGCAGCTGGGCAACTTCCGCCGCATCCCCCGCTTCCTGGTCACCGACCCTACGAGCACGGTCCGACTGCCGGCTCCCACACGGGAGTTGGACCTGCCGGTCGCGCCCCGGGAGCCCGAAGGAGCCGCCTGGTGAACCTCATCCCTGTCGTGCTGACCGGAGGTACGGTCGGCGCCGGCGCCGCCCTGCTGATCCGGGAACTCCTCCAGCCGCAGCCCGCGTTGGGCCCGGCTCTGGCGCGCAGTGGCCAGGGCATGTTGACCATGCCAGAGCCGGAGCTGGACCGGGAGGAGATGTGGGGCCGGTGGCTGCTGGTCCGCCTCGAGCGGCTTCCGGGCGTGAAGGTCCCCACCACGAACCTGGCCCTCCTCGGGCAGGGGCCGGGCCAGTTCATGCTCAAGAAGACCGCGCTTGCCGCGCTGGGGCTGCTGTGCCCGGTGATCGCGACGATTCCGTGGATCATCGCGGGCGTGGGCCTGCCGTTCTACGTGCCGGCCGGCGTCGGGCTCCTCGTCGCCGGCCTGCTGTTCATCACCCCGGATCTCGCCGTGCGGGACCAAGCCCAGCGGGCGCGGGAGGAGTTCGCGCACGCCCTGTCCGCCTACCTCGACCTGGTCGCGCTCAAGCGGGCCGCCGACGCCGGCCCCGCCGAGGCGCTGGAAAAGGCCGCGGAGGTCGGCGAGGGCTGGCCGTTCCTGTACCTGCGAGGCGCGCTGCGCCGAGCCCGGCTGGAGAAGATCCCGCCGTATCAGGCGCTCACGGAACTCGCCCACGCATACGAGCTGCCGGTCCTTACCGACGTCGCGGACATCATGCGCGGCTCGGCCACCGACGGCGCCGCCGTCTACAAGGCGCTGCGGGCCCGCACCGCCGCCCTCAACGCCGAACTGCTCGCCGACCAGGCCGCCGAGGCAAACGCCGCCAGCGAGAAGATGACCGCGCCCGGAGCCCTGCTCGCGGTGCTGGTGATGCTCCTGATGGCCTTCCCCGCCGTGATCCGCATGCTGACCGTCTGACCCTCCCTCCTTCGACGCACCCGAGAGGTAAGCACCATGAAGCACACCGCAGCCCGCACCCGCCGTGCTGTGCTCCACGCCACCACGCACCCCCGCACCAGCCCGGACAGCACGTCCCGCGCGCTGGGGCGAGGCCGTCGCAAGACGCGTCCCTGGGGACGCGCGAACCACACGGTCCTGCGCCTGACCACCCGGTTACAGGACGGCCTCGAGGAGGCCGCCCGCCGTCCGGACCGCGGCGACATCTCCACCACGACCGTCATCATCTGGGTGGCCGCCGTCACCGGCGCCGTCCTGATCGCCGGCACCATCGCCGTCGTCATCGCCAAGTACAACGGCAAGCTCGCTGGCCTGTGATGTCCACCCCCGGGCGGCTGAAGAACTGGCGGCAAGGCCGAAGGTGGCGCGACGACCGCGGCGACACCTCCATCCAGATGGCGATCATCTTCCCGTTCGTGCTGCTCGCCACCCTCGCCGTCGTCCAGGCCTCCATGTGGTACTACGCCCGGCAGATCGCTTTGACCGCGGCCCGCGAGGGCGCCACCGCAGCCCGCGCCTACCCCTCGAGCCCGGACGACGGTGCGGCCCAGGCACGGAGCGTGCTGGGGCGCACCGCGGGTGACAGCCTCACCGGTTACAGCGTCACCGCCCACAGCAACGGCCAGCGGGTGCAGGTCCAGGTGGCCGGCACGGCCCTGTCGATGCTCCCGGGTGTGCCGGGCCTGCAGATCACGCAGTCGGCGTCCGGCACCGTAGAACGCTGGACCGTCCCCGGGGAGTGAAGCACGTGCGATTACAGGCCCGTTGGGCACGCCACCTGCACTGCGATCAAGGCAGCGTCGCGATCGAGGCGGCGATCGTCCTCCCGGCATTGATCATGTTTCTGTGTCTGGCGATCGCCGGCGGCCGCATCGTCACCTCCGGCTCGAAGATCGACTCCGCGGCAGAAGACGCCGCACGGGAGGCGTCCATCCACCGCACCACGGCCGCCGCCCAGAGCGCCGCCCGATCGGCGGCCGCCCAATCCCTCAACGACCAGGGCATCACCTGCGCCTCGACCTCCGTCACCCTCAACACCGGCGGCCTCAGCGTGCCCGTGGGGCAGGTCGGCACCGTCACCGCCACCGTGACCTGCACCGTCAACCTCTCCGACCTGCTGCTTCCTGGCGTGCCCGGGGCCAAGATGCTCACATCAACCGCCACCTCAGTAGTTGATCAGTACCGGCAGCGGGGGGACTGATGATCTTCCGTCGGATGAGCCTGCGCCGAACGCTTCGGGATGACCGGGGAGGCGTCACCGTGTTCGTCGCGGTTTGTGTCATCGCGCTCATCGGGATCATCGGCCTCGCCGTCGACGGCGGCAGCAAGATGCGGGCCACGGAACGCGCCGACTACATCGCCGGCGAAGCGGCCCGTGCAGGCGGGCAGGCCATCGACCCCGCCGACGCCATCAGCGGGAGGGCAGTCACCGTGAATCCGCAGGACGCACAGGCCGCAGCCCAGACGTACCTGCGCTCTGTTGGCGCTACCGGCACGGTCAGCGTGTCCGGCGACGGCAAGACCCTCACCGTCGTCGTCTCCAGCACATACGACACGAAGTTCCTGTCGGCGGTTGGCATCGGCTCTCTACCGGTGACCGGCCATGGCACAGCCACCCTCCTGCACGGTGTCACCGCTCCCGAAGGAAACTGATGAGCACCACCCCATCCCCCGCCGCAGCAGCCGGACGTACCCTGGGCCGGCTCCTCAAAGCCGTCCTGAGTCTGCTGGTCCTGGCCGCCACGGTCGCCGGGCTACCGCTGCTACTCGCTTGGGCCACCCCGGTCATCTGGGCTGCTACCCACGACGACCTCACGCACCTGCTGGACCGGCAGGACACGGGCGCCGCGTTCCTGCTGCTCCTCGTCGCGGTCGGCTGGATCGGCTGGGCCCAGTTCGCGTTCTGCGCGGTGGGCGAGCTGAGTGCGCAAGTGCGGGGCCGGACCTGGCACGCGCCCCGAGGGATGGGTACCTCCCAGCGCGCCGCGGCGCTGCTGATCGGCAGCATCCTGGTGCTGCTGCCCACCAGTTCGGCTCTGGCCTCCGACGCCCAGGCCGCCCCAGCTACCACGGCAACCCACGTCCCCGGCAAGAGCCAGGCCGCTGCCGCCGCCAAGAAGGAGCAGGCCGCCACGTCCGCCGCAAGCGCTACGGCGTCACGCACGACGTACACGGTGCGCGAGACCCGCCCTGCGGAGAGCCTGTGGGGCATCGCCGAGAAGGAGTTGGGCGACGGTGAGCGGTGGCGGGAGATCGCCGCTCTGAACGAGGGCCACACCACGGTCGACGGCACGGTCTTCCGTGCGAACAGCTTTCTGCAGCCCGGCTGGCAGCTTCAGATGCCCGACACTCCCACCGGAGTGGGAGGCCTCCGTGCTCAGTTGGATGACGCCGCGCCGGCTGCCGGCGAGCAGAGCGAGCACGTCGTCACCGTCCACTCGGGCGACTACCTGTCGAAGATCGCGGAGAAGGAGCTCGGCGACGGCGACGAATGGCCCGAGCTGTTCGCGGCCAGCCGGGGCCGGAAACAGCCGCACGGCCTGCCCGAGATCGCCGACCCGGACGTCATCTACGCGGGGCAGCAGGTCACCGTGCCCGGCGCCCCGCCCGACCAGCCGTCCCAGGACCCGGACCAGGGTGATAAGGCGGGCAACCACCAGGAGACCACTCCCCCGGCCGGCCAGAAGCCAGGCAGTGAGCACAAGCCGGGCGCCGGCACGGGGGGCGACCAAACGCCCGCACCGAGCCAAACCACAACGCCCGCACCCCAGTCGTCCGCCCCCAGCGCACCGGCCAGCCATCCTGCCGAGCAGCCCGGGCAGAAGGGTCAGTCTTCTCCGTCCGCAGCCACGTCCGAAGGACGCGAGCCCAGTGCCCGCGCATCGTCTACCCCCGCTTCCCCGCCGGCTTCGCCCCAGCCCTCGCACCCGGCTGACTCCTCCCCCGCGCCCGGGGCCCCGGCGCCCACTCCCACCGAAAGCCCCGTGAACCTGCGCACCGTTCTCGGCGCCGGCGCACTGCTCGCGGCCGCCATCACCGCAGCGCTCGCCCTGCGCCGAACCCTGCAGCGTCGGCGCCGCAAGCCTGGCGAGAAGATCGCCATCGCGCCGGAGACGTCCACGGCCGAGGCCCAGTTGGCGGCGGCCGCCGAGTCTGGCGGCGCCGCCCGCCTGGACGTGGCCCTGCGGACGCTGGCACACCAGACGGCCCAGCAGGAAGACGCGATCCTGCCGCTGCTGCGAGCTGCCCGGATCGGCACCCGCGCGGTGGAGGCGCTGCCCGAGGACCTCACCGCGGACCCTGCAGCGCCCTTCGTGGCCGGGCAGGGCGGATGGTGGGCCCTGCCCTCCGATGCCGTCCTCCTGGACGAGGACGCTGCCCGCGAGGTGCCGGCACCCTATCCGGGGCTGGTCACCATCGGCAGCACCACGACGGGCGATCTCCTGCTGCTCAACCTCGCCCAGCTGCCCGCGCTGCTACTGGACGGCAACCCCGTCCACATCACCGAGGTGTGCACCTCACTCGCCCTGGAACTCGCCATGAGCCCCTGGGCAAGCGACGTCGAGGTCGTCACCGTGGGATTCGGCGAGGACCTGCCGCAGCTGCTGCCCACCGCCCGGATCGCCCACATGCGCCAGCCAGTACACGCCCTGCGTGATGTGGGCGAACGGCTGCTGGAAGCCCACCAGATGCCCGAAACCGAGCATCAGCCCTATCTGCTGCTGTGCGCGGCGACGCTGGACACGGACACGGCCTGGCAGTTCGCCGACATCATCGACAAGGCAGGCACCCTCCCGGTCACGCTGATCGCCCCCGCGAATACGGCGGCCGCGCACTTCCCCCAGGCGGAGATCCTCAACGCCTCCCTCAGCGAGCCACAAATCCTCGGCTACACCGGCACCGACATCACGGTGCAGCGCCTTCAGCACGCCGCCTACGAGCAGATCACCACCGCGTTGAAGGTGTCCGGCCAGCGGTCACACCCGGCCGAGGGCCCCTGGCAGGACATCCCGGACGAGCCCCACCTCATGCGGCAGCCCGCGCAGACATCGCCGCAGCAGCCCACTGCACCCACAGCGACCGCCTCGGCCCCGTCACTGGCCGGCGCAACCGATGAGGGCACAGACGTTTTCCCGGCCCTGCTCGCCGCGAGTACCGATCCGGGCGCGCTCCATCTCCTCTCCCCCGCCACCTCCTCGCCCCTGCCCGACAGCGAAGCCGGCTCTTGGACCAAAGAAGCACAACCGTCCGCCGCGGCCTCCCCGGCCGCTGCCCCCTCTACCCGCAGGGCACAGGCCGCGCAGGAGAACAGCCCGGAGCCCGCCGTCGGCGAACCCTCGAAACCGACGGCGGACGCGCGCGAGGCGCAGGACCCGCACGCCCCACAGATCCGGGTCCTGGGGCCCATCGAGGTGACCGGCGTGGACCGCACCGGACACGGCCCGCGGATGGCGCAGCTCGCCGCCCTGCTGTACTTCCGGCCCGGCCGCAGCGCAGGCGTGCTGTGCGCCGACATGGACCCCGCCAGCCCGTGGTCGACGAGCACCCTCAACGCACGCATGCAGGGCCTGCGCAGCTGTCTGGGCGGCGACCCATCCGGCAACCTATATGTGCCGCGCCGCAAGACCGGCGCGGACCCCTACCGGCTCGCCGACGGCGTGCGCTGCGACTGGACCCACTTCCTCCACCTCGTCGAACGCGCGCTACCGCTGGGCCCGAGTGGCCTGGCCGACCTGGAAAAGGCGCTCACCCTGGTACGGGGAAAGCCGTTCGGCGGCCGGCCGCTGCCCTGGGCCGAGCCCTTCCAGCAGGAAATGATCACCAGGATCATCGACATCGCACACACCGTGGCCACCTACCGCACCCCCACCGGCCCCCAGCACGACCTCGGCGCCGCACGCCAGGCCGTCGCCACCGGCCTCCAAGTCGACGATACGGCGGAGCTGTTGTACCGGGACTGGATGCGCCTCGAAGCCGCCCGCGGCAACCGCACCGGCCTGCACACCGCCATCACCCGCATCCAACACGTCAACCGGGCTCTGGACTGCTCGCTCGAAACGGAGACCACCCAGCTCATCAACGACCTCCTGCACCCAACCCCACGCGGCGAGGTACACAGCCGATGACGCCATCTCCGGCCTCACTCACCCACCTACCGGCGGACCCCGCCCCACCGCGCCCCCACATGCACCAGGCCCCACGCCCTATCCACCAAGCTGTCCCAGAAGCCGCCCGCTCTCACCGAGACGGCACAGCCGGGCCCGGTCAATCCGCACCCCCCGACCAGGCCACCCCTGCGATCCGACTGCGTCGGATGCACCGGATCCTCATCGGCGTCATCGCGTGCGGCGCCATACTCATCGCCGGCATCGGCTTCGCCGGCTCCTACACGGCCGTGTGCGAGCTGGCCCTCAGAGAGGGCTTCGGCACCTTCTCCTACGTCTTCCCGATCGGCATCGACGCGGGCATCTGCGTCCTGCTGGCCCTCGATCTCCTGCTCACCTGGATCCGCATCCCGCTGACGCTGCTGCGGCAGACGGCCTGGCTGCTCACCAGCGCGACGATCGCCTTCAACGGTGCCACCGCCTGGCCCAACCCGCTGGGCGTGGGCATGCACGCGGTGATCCCGGTCCTCTTCGTGGTCGTGGTCGAGGCGGCCCGGCACGCGATCGGCCGCATCACCGACATCACCGCCACCACGCACATGGAGGGCATCCGACCCACCCGCTGGCTGCTCTCCCCCCTGCCGACCCTCCTGCTGTGGCGGCGCATGAAACTGTGGGAACTACGCTCCTACCAGCAGGCCATCCGCCTCGAACAGGAACGCCTGGTCTACCAGGCCCGGCTGCGCACCCGCTACGGCCGCACCTGGCGCCGCAAGGCCCCGGTTCAGTCCCTGATGCCGCTGCGCCTGGCCCGCTACGGCATCCCCCTCACCCAGACGGCCCCCTCGGGCCTGGCGGCGGCGGGCATACCGGCACACGCCATGTCCCCACGCGGACACGACGCATCCGAACCATCAGGCGAAGCCACCGCAGACCCGGCTGCACCACACGACAGCCACCCACAGCCGGACGCGGAACGAGCGCTGACAGCGCCTACTGCACGCCCAGCACAGGCACCAACGGAGCAACGCAGCCGCCACGTCAATACCGTCGTCCCCCACGCCGGCCCGGACCCACTCGCGGACAAGGACGTCGCAAGCCAACAACCGGCCGGCCTCACCACCGTCGACCGCTACTACCTCGCCTGGATAGACCTTCAGAGTGACCACAGCGATGAGGCCCTCGCTTCCACACGGATAGCCGAGCAGCTGTCCGCATACCTGGCCACGAACGGCATGCACGGCCGAGGCGGCAAACCCGTCAGCCCAGCCACCCTGCGCCGCTACCTCCTGCCCTTTCGCCTTTACCACCTGTGGGCCCGGCAACGGCACAACAGCGAAACGCCCTCCCCCGAGACCATCGCAAAGGAATGCGCAGCCCGCGGAGTCACCGCCCAATACAACAAACCCATCACCGCCGAGTACATCACCACACTCACCACCGACTTCGAACGACGCTGGCAAGCCCTCACACACCACCAGCAACCCGCCGAACGACGCCGCCCCATGCGCAGCGGCTCAACTGCTGATGAGGCGAGTGTCGAACCCCGCGCCTAGAACGCGCTCGTAGGAATCATGCACACTCCTCGAAACGTCATGCTGGGGCTGCACCTCCTTCGCCGGCCGCGGACTGAAGACGTACTTCGGGGTTTTATGTTGTCCGTTGTCCATCGCGAGCCGGCCGTCGGTGCCCTCGGGGTGAGGGTCCCGCGGTGTCCATCAGGAAGGGCGGCTCGGGTCCTGGCGCGGATTCAGATCGAGACGGGCGCGTGGTCCTCGGAGTAGTGGGCGCCGAAGCCGTCGTACGGCAGGACCTCGTCGGTCGTGGCGAGGTCGGTCCTGGTCAGAGAGACGTCGACGGCGCCGGCGTTCTCCTCGATGCGCTGGACGCTGCGGGCGCTGGGGATCGGCACGACGTGCTCACCCCGGGTGAGCAACCAGGCCAGGGCCAGCTGGGGGGGGGGACGGTGACGCCCTTGGCCGCGGCTAGGTCGCCGAGCTTGCCCACGGCCTCGACGTTCTTCTCGAAGTTGTCGGGCTGCCAGCGGGGGCCGACGTTGCGCATGTCGGTGACGTCGTATTCGTCGGCGGGCTTGGCAGGATGGGAGAACAGCGGGACAGCCCAATCGGCCCTCTCATCTGCATGGTGCCGGTCCTCCGGTACGCGTTCTCACGGGAATTGCTGTTTGTCGTCGGGCCGTAGCGCCTTCAGGCCCGCGCGAGCGTCGACCGAGGCCGCACCCGACGGAGCTGACCAGCACCGGGCGACCCGATCGCCGCCAAGACGGATGCCGCCGCCTGGAAGCGAACAGGGCCACGCGTATGTCGCCCGGACCCGGCTCCGCCCGTTCGCCCGCCCCTGGCCCCGCCCGTCGCGACCGGCTGCCGGATTGGCCCGGTGTGCTAAACAGGGAGTAACCAAAGGGGCATTTTGCAGCAGCTCACGCTCGGAATCATGTCGCAGACCCGCAAGGAAAACGAGCATCGTCTGCCCGTTCACCCCGCTCATTTCGACCGCATTGACGCCGGTCTCCGCCGGCGCATCTACCTCCAGGACAACTACGGAGAGCATTTCGGCGTCCCGGACAGCCAGCTCGCCCCGCTCGTCGCGGGCTTCCGCACGCGCGAGGAACTCATCGCCGACTGCGATGTCATCCTGCTGGCCAAGCCACACCACGAAGACCTGGCGCAACTGCGCGAGGGTCAGGTCCTGTGGGGCTGGCCGCACTGCGTCCAGGACGAGCGGCTCACCCAGACCGCCATCGACCGGCGGCTGACGTTGATCGCCTTCGAAGCGATGAACCACTGGAGTCGCAGCGGCGCCTTCAACTTGCACGTCTTCCACAAGAACAACGAGCTGGCCGGGTACTCCTCGGTCCTGCACGCCATGCAACTGACCGGCGTGACAGGCGACTACGGGCGGCGGCAGCGGGCCGTCGTCATCGGCTTCGGCGCGACCGCCCGCGGCGCAGTGACCGCGCTCAGCGCCCTGGGCGTGCACGACGTCGACGTGCTCACCGCGCGTGGCGTCACCGCCGTCAGCTCCCCCATCCACTCCGCGCGGATCGTCCACTTCGACCACGACAAAGCCGACGACACCCTCGACCCGCGACGCAGCATCGCCCTCACCGAGGACGGCCCGCTGCCACTGGCCGAGTTCCTCGCCGGGCACCACATCATCGTCAACTGCGTGCTGCAGGACACCGACGCGCCGCTGATGTTCCTGATAGACGAGGACCTGCCCAAGCTGGCCCCCGGCACCCTGGTCATCGACGTCTCCTGCGACGAGGGCATGGGCTTCGACTGGGCCCGACCCACCACCTTCACCGACCCGATGTTCACCGTCGGCGACCACGTCAAGTACTACGGAGTGGACCACAGCCCCTCCTACCTGTGGAACTCCGCGACCTGGGAAAACAGCGAGGCCCTCCTGCCGTATCTGGACGTCGTGCTCCAGGGCCCCGACGCCTGGGACACCGACGACACGATCCGGCACGCCATCGAGATCCGCCGCGGCGTCGTCCAAAACCCCAAGGTGCTCGCCTTCCAGCACCGCACCGCAACGTACCCGCACGCCCACGAGGAGACCCGCGCGGCGGCACGGCCTTAGCGGCGGGGCATCCGGCGTGCAGTCGTCCTCAGGCCGCTGCCCCGAGCCGCCGCGCGGCCAGCGCCTTGCGGAGTAGTTCGAATCCAGCTCGTTCGTAGAACTCCGACACACTGACCGATCTTGTCCCGCTCGTCCGACGGAAACATCGGTGCCGGATCTGGGACGCGCGTCCTGTGGTGCCTCGGGGCTGGTCCGCCGGCTGTTGGGACGGGGTCTGGTCGTTCATCATCCAGCGCCGCTTCCTGTGCGTCGTGCCGGATTCGCGCCGCGGCATGGCCGTCAGTCGTGCAGCCGGTCAGCGTCCGGTGTGTCGGCCCGCGTCAACGCCATGCCGCTTGCGAACAGACGTGGTTGTGACACAGGCGGGAGTACGGTGGAGAGGACGAGGACTTTCCGTATGCCGGAACTCGGCCCGGCCGTCGCCTCGTGTTCGGGTCCACCGGCCCACCCCCCTTCCGCAGCACGCCACCCGTCCTCACAGGGCAGCCCGTGAGCCCGGCCGCGCCATCCGCATCCAGGGCGAGGAGCCACGTATGCCGCTGAGTCCGACCACGTCCACGACGGTCACACCGTTGGACACCGTCCCGCTGCCCAGGGCCACGAAAGGGACGTCCCCCGTCCAGGCGCTGCGCCTCGCCCCCGCCCTGCTCTCGTTCGGCGAGAGCCGGCACAACCGCCACCACGCCGACCCCACCAGCGGCGTCGACCGCGGCCGGCTCGACCCCTCGGCCGCCGTCATCCGCCTCCTCGAACGCCTCGGCTGGGTGTACGACGTCCGTCGGCCGAGTCCGGCCCGCGTCGCCGCCCGCCGCGCCTGACATCAACCATTCGTCCATGTACGGCAGTTGGCAGGAGTTCTCATGACCACCGCACTGCAACCCCCGCTTCCCTCCCATCCCCTCCTGCGCCTGCGCCTGGCACCGAGCGGCGGCATGCCACGCCCCATCGATGGAGCGTGGTGGCCCCGTTCGTACGACCTGCTCGCCGAACTCCCCCGGCTGCTCGCCGGGTTGCCGCGCGCGTGGGGCCATATCACCAGCGTCACGGTCAACGGGGCGACCTGGTCCGCGGTGCCCGGCCGGATGCTCGTCTCCAACCAGGTCGTACAGCTGCACCGGACCCTCACGGCAACCGCTGCGCACACCATCGTCCTTCTCGCGCCCGGCCAGGGACGCTGGGACCTGACGGTCGTGCCACCGGATACGACCGAGGAGGCCGCGGAACCGCTCATGGCGGCCGGGGCGGACGGTCAGGCGCGAGAAGCTGTGAAGAAACCTCGCTGTTGATCTCGTGGGTCCGGGCGGGGTCAAGCGTGTGCGGCGAGCGCTCCGGTGCGGACTGCGCTGCCCCGCGCGGACAGAGAGGCCGATGCTGTACGGACCAGTTTATCGACGGGCGGGGTGCACCAGCCCGATAACTGGGACAGTAAAAGGAATCGACCACCGCCCCGGGTCGGCGAAGACGACGGTCGCCTGCGCGAGGACTCGCGCCCTTCCCCCCACGCGAGTCGTCGCGGGATGGTCCTCACGGCCGTTGGGGCGAGCGGGATTCAGCGCCAACGCAACCCGGCCATGAGGACTGGGGCCGCAAGCGGCTCCCCCGCGCGAGGCAGTTCCGGCTCCGCCGGGGCCCTGCCCCAAACCCCAGGATTCGAACGTCCTCTTGCTGACCGTCGTGCAGTTTTCCGCAGGCGTGCGTCTCCACGCCCGCCGAGAGCGGCAGGTCTGGGGCGCCGAGACCGTGGCGCCCCGGCAACGAGTCGCGGTTCGGAACAGAGCCGCGAGCCGGCGTGCTCGTGCGACTGACGATGGTCGCGCGAGCGCGTGCTGCCGGGTTGGCTTGAATCCTCCCCCAGCTGAAGCAGGGGGATTCCTGGCTCACGCCGCCTGCGGGTCAGCGACCCGACAGGTCTTCCACGATCAACACCAGCCGGGTTGAAACCAGCCCGGGTTCGTACCGCAAAGCTTGGAGGTGCATGTGCCGTCTTGGCTCTCGATCAGCACGGCGTACGCGCTTGGTTCTCGCAACGCACGGCAGTCAGCTTACCCGACCGTGTGGGCGGTCTTTCGCCCTGAGGGCGAAACCCCGTTCCCTGCCCTGCTCCGCAGGAGTCCGATTCATCCCCGGCCCGAAGGCCGGGGCATCCTCGGAGGTCTCAGGTGACCGTGTCGCTCACCAGGGTGCGCTTGTTGCCGGTCGTTACACGGTGCGCGCGTGCGTGCGACGGAGACTCGCGGCAGACCGGGCCGAGCCTTCCGGTGAACCGGGCCGGTGAAGGCGGCCTCGGACATCATGGCCATGAACAGAGGCCGCCGTAGCCGATGGCAGGCGGCTGATTGCCCCCAGGACCGTTTGCAGGTGCCGGTTGAACCCGGACTGTGGGCCTCACGGTTGGCTGAACTGTGAATCGCCTCCTCCAATCGTGGGACTGGGTGGCACCCGGTCCCACGAGCACGTCACGGACGCGAATCCCGACGGATCCCCTGAGCCGGTCCGGATCAGGACCGGCTGGCGCGTCGGCTCCGGGGACTAGATTGTCGGTCTTCCAGCCCACCACCTTCTTCGCGAGCTCGCCGGTCCACTGCCGCACCCCGGCGCCTTCGGCAGCACGGTCATCCCGGCGCCAGCACCGGACTGGCATGACGGCCGCCTCGGCTGACCGGCGTCAAGTCTTCGGCGCTGCCCGGTCGGTACCGGTGTCGATGAGGATCTGTTCAGCTCGCGTGATGTTGTCGGCGCGGACGGCTTCGGCCATCGCGGTGCGTGCCGCCTCGGGCGTCGCGTGCGGCGGGATGACGAGGAGGGAGAAGAGGTCCTGATCGCTCCGGGTGATGAGGACGGTGTCGTCGCCGACCGGGAAGGAGTCGATATGGACGACGCGGTCGTCGACGAGCAGTCGCGTCGGCAGCGCGTCCCAGGCTCCGGCGTCCAGGCCGACGCGCGTGAGCGGCCCGAGGTATTCGGTCAGTGCGGAGATCAGGGCGGGAAGCTCGGCTGCGATATCACGGGAGCACGGCCACCACGCCCCGTCGAGGACGCCCCGCCGGTCATGCGTGGTCTGTAGCCGTACGACAGCCGTCCCCGGCTTCACCGCCTGGTGGACGGCGTCCGGCAGGAGCCTGGTCACACGCGGGGAGCCAGGGTCGGGCATGACAGTCGCCTGTCTGCGAGAGATATGGAGTGACTTACTCGTTTCACGGTACTCCGCGGCCCGCAGCAGTCGGAAAGCTCGCCGGTCACACGGGCTGGAGTAGGGTGAAAGATCCAGTTCACGGATCCGTGCCCAAGGGGGAACGGTCGTTATGCAGTCCAAGGAAACTCCCCCGGACGGACACGCCGAGGTACGTATCGTCGCCGCCTCCCCCGAGGTCGCCCGTCGGGTCGCGGAAATTCTCCGTCACTGCTTCGCCACCACAGAACAGCGCAGCTATCCCGCGGACGCCGAGGGAGGGACCCGTCTCCAGCTCACCGTGGACACCACCAGCGCGGCAGAACCGGCGCGCTCCTGGCTGGAGACCAGCCGCACCTCGAGCAAGGACGGCCGCAGGACGTGAGGGGATCTCCGGGAGCGGGCGTGTTCGGGGAGTAGCGTGAAGTCATCGGGAGCACTTCGCGCACCGGCCCCGATACCGGTGTCGTTCCTGGTGAGCAACGGCACCGGGCAACTGCACACGCGCAGGGGTCCGGAGACGGGTTCGCACGATGTCCGCGATCACCGACCATCTCTCGCCGCGCGCCGTGCCCTTCAGGGCCCCGACCGCACGACTCGCCCTCAAACCCGTGAGCCCCTCCCCGGGACAGGTCGAGCTGGACGGCGCCTGGTGGCCCCGCTCCCGTGACCTGAGCCAGGAACTGCCCGCGCTGGCCGACGTACTGGACCCGCTGTGGGGACGGATCACCCGTATCGCCGTCAACCCCCGCTACTGGCCGATCATCCCGCAACGAATTTTCGTCAACGGCCATGTGGTGAAGGTCGGTTGGTTCACCACGGATCTGGACCCGCACAAGATCCTGCTGCTGTCCGGAACGTCGGGCCCCTGGGACCTGCTGGTGATACCTCCGCAGGCCAGCGCACCGTCGGCCGCCCGGCTGATGGCCGCCGCGAGCGCGGGCACCGCCCCGCACTCGACCGCGACCGCTCTCATGACGGCGGAACAGGTCGACGCCCCCTGCACATCGGCCGACGCCGACACCGGACGGCCCGACCGGCCGGCGGCGGCGGCGGCGGCGGCGATGCGGCCATACGCGCCACCGCCCCGGCCGTAACAAGGCGGCCCGGAGCGCGTGGCCACCGCGTCGACACGGACCATCGCCGGACGCGGAAGGCCGCACGGTGCCGCGCCATGCAACTCCGGAACACAGGAACCACCAGGCGCAGACGATGAAGGGCAGGAACACGCAAGAGCTCGGCCGGGTCACCCGCAACAGGCGACTGCAACGCCGAGACAGGAACGACCGCGTCTTCGGAAGCCTGAAACAGGCCGCCGAGAAGACCAAGGACGCCTTCAGGCAAAACGGAAGTGGCCCCCGATGATGTACGACCAGACACGCGCCCGGCAGTCCGCCGGCCAGACTCCCGGCCCGGCCGCACGCCGCAGCCCGAGCCCGGAGCCACTGGTCCCCTCGGACGAACAGGACAAGATCGTCCAGCGCCTCCGGCACGCCTTCAACACCTTCGCCGACACCCCGCTCAAGGCGCTGGAAGAGGCCGAGAGCGCCTATGACGAAGCCACCGCCCAGCTCGTGAACGCCCTCGCGGAACGACGGCGTCTCCTGCGCGCCGGCTGGCAGGACCAGAACCCCGACGCACAGTCCGACGAACTTCGGCACGCCTTGAGGCAGTACCGGGAGATCACCCAGAGACTGCTCCGCATCTAGGCGGCCACTACTCCGCGTCGCCGCCGGGCGCGGAGTAGTGTCGACAGTACCGAGGGCATTTCGCATACCGGCTTCCACGCCGGGTCGTTCTCGGCGAGAGATGAAACCCGGGCCGCCGCAGAGGCGGCCCGGAGACGGATCCGCATCATGTCGGCGACCTTGCACCCAACCCCGCCTCACCCCAAGCCCCTCGCAGCCCCGACGGCGCGTCTCGCCCTGAAGACCGACGGCACCTCCCGTGGACTCCTGGATGGTGCCTGGTGGCCCCGCTCCCGGGATCTGCAGAGCGAACTGCCCGCGCTGACCGACATGTTGGACCCCTTGTGGGGCCGCATCACCCGCATCGCCGTCAACCCGACGTACTGGCCAGTCATCCCGCGCCAGGTTCCCGTGCACGGCCACAACGTCAAGGTCGGCTGGTTCACCCCGGAAATCGACCCGCACAAGCTGCTGCTCCTCTCCTACAGCACCGGCCGCTGGGACCTGCTGATCATCCCGCCCGAGACCGGCGCGGAGTCGGCGGCCCGGCTGATGGCTGCCGCCTCCGACTACGACGGCCCGCCCCTGACCGCGAGCGCGCTCATCGCCGCGGACGCCCGGCACGGCGTCGCCCCGACCGACGAGCCACTGGACCCGGACGAGGCATGGGAATACGAGGGCGGCGCCGCCGCGGTGTCCGCGGCCGTCCCGCACCAACCCGGTCGAGCCGGTCGGCCCAGCCGCCTGATCGTCGGTATGTGAGGCGGCCGCCATGAACGCCTTCCTGACCGTCGCCGCCTTCCTCGTCCTCATCGCAGCGGCGGCATACCTGATCCACCGGCTCAACAGCGAGCACGCCGACAGAATCGCCATGCACCACTACAGCGCCGCCCTGCCCAGCCGCCGCGGACACGGCACGCCACTACCCCCGGGGGAACCCGGCCGGTCCCCGTCGCCGACCTCCGGCGAGCGACGGGACCACCGCGACGGGGGCCGTGGCCGCTTCCCGCCGCGCCGCCGACGCAGCCCTACCACTCACCACAAGTGACCAGCCGGTATCCGTCACCAGGCCTCGAACCTGCGAGTGGCGGCGGAGCCCATGAACCGAGGCATCATGACTCTTCCGACGTGCCTTCGGCGCGCAACGACGAGCGTCTCGTCAACTCCCGCAGTTTGCTCGTCCGGGGTTGCTGAGGCTGTGGCTCGGTGGTCGCCGCCGGGTGCCCGCGCCGTGGGCCGGCACCCACCGCGTGGCCTGTGCAGATGACGGGGGTGCGGTGTCACCTGAGTTCGACGGAGTATGTGCTGCCGCCAAATTCCCATCCGTCGGTGCCTTCACCGATGTCCGCCACGATGATGTCGTCGACGAAGTGGTCCTCGAACGCGTCGTCGCTGAGTTCGCCGGACCGCCAGAGTTCCTCGATTGCCTCCCAGTTTCCCCTGCTTGCGTCGATGCGCAGCGGCGCCGCCCGGCGGGTGCCGCGTTCGCGTTCGTCGTCGCCGGTCTTGACGATGCCGCTGATCTCGAACTGGCCGTTCCTGACGTGGTCGGGGACGGGGTCGGCGGGGACGATCGCGGTGTTCTCGTAAGCGGTGTGGATGAGGTCGATGTAGCTGCGGCGGATGCTGTACTCGGGGTCGGACAGCCAGTTGATGAGGGTTTTCGTGGTGACGTTGAGTCCGGCGTCGGCGAGGGCCTGGTGGCCGCGGTGGGTACCGGTGAGCTGGCTGAGCTGGGCGTGCCAGTGCTGGGCGGTGTAGGTGGACAGCCGGTGGCGGGGGGTGACCTGGCTGTGGAGGAGGTCGTTGAGGGCGGCGCCGAGGGAGCGGCCGTGGCCGGTGGGGCCGGCCATCAGTCCTCACCCTCGGGGATGATGTGGCCGGCCTCGATGAACTTGGCCTTGACTTCGCCGAAGCCGGTGCCGATCCGGTACGTGGCCGGGGGCGTGTGGGGGGGTGTCCAGAAGATGGCGGCGTCGACGTTGCGCAGCGCGAGGAGGGTGTGGCCTTCCTGGACGGCCTTGAAGGCCATGGTCCAGTGCCGGACGGAGGCCTCGGCGACCATGCTCATGCGCCAGTCGGGCCGCCAGAACGGGGAGTTCTGATCGGGGCGCTTGGGCCACAGTAGGCGCAGCGCGATGGACAGGCGGGTCTTGTACGTTTTGTAGGGGGCGCCGCCGGCCTGGACGAGTTCGGCGCGGGCCTTGCGGGCGGCCTCGTAAAAGGGCTTGAAGAGGGATTCGTTGTACTTGCCGGTCCACGAGTCGTGGATGGTCACCGGTGCGTCGAGGTGGCCGTCCCGGTGCAGCTTCTCCAGCTGCTTGATGTGCGGGGTGGTCACCCAGACGCGGCCGTGCTCGTCGGGCCGGTCGATGAGGCGGCCCAGCGGGTGCGGCATGTCGGTGCGCGGCCAGGCGGGGATGTCGATGAGGTAGATGCCGGCCTTCGTCTTGTCGTAGGCGTCCAGCGGGCCGGTGTGCAGGAGCTTGTTCGGGGCGAGGGGGACGCCTGAACAGGCGGACGGGTAGCTGCCGTTGCGGTCGATGAGGCACAGCGTGCCCTCGCCGAAGGAGTCGGGCACGTCCAGCGTGTCGCGGCGCACGCGCCGCCCGTTCGCGCGGATGTGGGCAACGCGGGTGCTGGTGACGTCGGGGTGGATCCAGCGGGGCTCGCCGTCCATGTCCTCGCTGATCAACGGCCAGGGGTCGCTGTCGCGTTCGTCGAGCCGGATGACCGGGATCGGGTGCATCTTGGACTTCTTGACCGCGTCTTTGAGGATCCTCAGGGCGGGGAAGACCGCTCCTTCCGGCTCCTCTTCCTCATCTCCCGGGGCCAGCTCGACGTCCGGCCTCTCCTCGTCCTCCGCACCCTCGCCCTCGCCCTGGTCCTGTCCGCTGTCCGCCGGGGCGTGGTCGGCAGGAGCACCGGCTACGGCCGGAGCGTCGGTTGTGCCGGGGGCGGCCCCTGGCGGGCCGTAAAGGCGCAGGGCGGCGGTGAGGCGGTGCCCCTCATGCGTGTTTGGCCACTGCGCGACTACCGCGGCGGCCCGCAGCAGCGAGGGCAGGATCTCCGTCAGGGCCTCCTGGTCGCCGCCGGCGACCGCGGCGCGCCATGCCGCGAGCTCGTGGGTGAGGGCGGCGGGAATGCCCTGGTGCCCGCCGGACGTGTAGGGAAGGGCGGCTTCGGCCAGTTCCAGCGCCGCCGTGCCGCCGCAGACCTGCCAGGAGGCGCCGCCCGCGGGACTGGGGGCGGCATCGAGGGGGGCAACGTCGGCATCCAGGAAGCGGGCGTGGAGCAGGTCGGGCCGCAGGTACACCGAGCCGATCACCCCGACGTCGCGTTCCATCACTGCCACGTGGACCTTGCCCGGGGCATCGGTGGCAGTGAGCGTCACCACGACGTCAGCGTCCAGGAGGGCCAGGAGCGCGGGGTCGTCGCTGTCCACGATGGCGAGCACCGGAACCTGCAGACTGCGGGCGAGGGTGGCCAGCACCTGCGAGGCGTGCGGGAGACCCTGGCCGGACAGGGGCAGGCGAGGGCTGGCCGCGGCCTGAAGACGGTCGACGACCACGAGCGCAAGGCCGCTGACCTCAGGGGCGGTCGCCGCGATGTCCTCGGCGGTCAGGTTGCTGCCGTCATCGATGAACAACTCGTTGCCCGCCTGGACCAGTTGGCGTGCGACCTGCTGCTCGTGCTCGGTGAGTCGGCCCTGCTTCAGACGCGGGTAGTCGCCCCCGGTCTCGGCGGAGATGATCCGGCGGAAGATGTCGTCGCGGTTAGGACCCGAGGCCGCATACAAGACGGTGCGGCACTCGGCCAGCGCGGTGTGCCGCGCCGCGGCAAGGCCCAGCAGGCTTCCGCCGACGTTGGGGGCGGCTGCCACCAGCGTCAGCCGACCCGGCTGCAGTCCGCCCGTCGCGGCGTCCAGACCGGACAGTCCGAACGTGGCGCCGCCGACCAGGCTGCCGCTCAGTACGGAGGTCTCGCCCAGTGTGGCGAGCCTGCGCGGCGCACTGCTGCGGTCCTGGGGGCCTTGACTGTTCACCGCACCTCCTGCGGATGCCGCGCCGGGACGCGCGGCCACGTCGGACGAAAGGGCACGTGAGGTGGGGGTGGCAGGGAGCAGGACCGCGACCGGTGTGATGTTACGCAGGAGGACCTGCGGTTCACCCCGCGCCGCCCGCGTGATGAGGTCACCGAAGTCCCTCTGCGCCGCGCTCAGCACGTGAGCCGGGAAAGCATCCGCCTTCCGGGCTGCCGGCAGCCGGTCCAGCGGCGCCAGCAGAACACGCACCCTGTGCTTGGTGATCACCGTGGTGCGCCCCTCCTCCTCGGCGAGCTTCACCAGGGAGTACAAGGTGGTCCGGGCCGTGGTCGCACTGACCACGTTCTCCTCCTGCGGCGACTGACTCACTCACCCTCCAAGACCCTGACTCCCTGCCATGATAGGGAAAGTCACACATGAGATGCTGATATTCACTATCTTTGCAGAGTAATTCACTCATTATTGGTGGATTGCGCATGGATTGCCGCTTCGAGTCCGCGAGGGCGACCAGCGGACGGGATGGAGCGGAGACCGGCGCCGGGTGGGTCCCGGCCCCGGTCTCCGCTCCATCCCGTCCGCAAACGATCACACTCCCCCGCACCGGCGGACTCAGCTTCACTGCCGTCGATCCCTGCTCTTCCGGCACGAGCGCCTCGGCCGCGCCCGCCGATCAGGCCCACGGCTGGGAGCTGGCCAACGAGCCGGGCCACCTGCCCGCAGCCCTGCTGCACGCACCGAGCCAAAACACGGACGGAGCCGCACACCGTGCCAGGGGTGATGGCAGCGTCGCGCACCTCGATGATCGGCCGCCTCCACTCACGTACGGTCAGCCGGAACAACTCGATGGCCTCGTCCCAGTTCGCCGTGCCCTCGATGGACGCCTGTTCGCCGTTGCCTCCGAGGCCCCTGCCCTGGGTGAACTGCAACTGCACGAAGCAGCGCACGCTGATGCCATGGCGGCACACGTTCGTGGACGCGCCTGGCGTCCTGGGACGGACCCTGTAGCACGTCACGGATGTTGAGGGATTCGGCGACGTGTTGGAGGAAGTCGCTCGCACACGCGGGTAGGGCCGGCGAGCAGGTCGAGGGCGTCGATGTTGTAATGCGCTGCCACGAGGTCGCAGTCGTTCAGGGCCCATGCGGCGGTGCCGGACCTGGCAAGGGATCTTCTGCGTGCCGTGCAATCAAGGAGAGACACGCCCGAGGACAGGCGGGTTCCGTTTCGCCCGTACTTCGATGAGCTGATCACGCTGACCGGCGCCGCACCGGAGACCGACGCCGACGGCATGCGCATCACATACTTCGCCACCAACACCACCGGCCGGCCCATCGCCGGGCTCGAACTCCGCCACCGCCTGCGGGCACGGGCCGAGGACCGCATCCGGGGTGCCCGCGCGACCGGCCTGCGGAACCTGCCGCTGCACGACACCGCGCAAAAACCGGGTCTGGCTGGAGATCGTTCAGCCAGACTGCCAGGCAGCTGGTCTGACGCTGGCGCCCATCGGGACACCGCAGCGGCACCCGATACCTGTTCACTCATGCCCTAGCCCTCCCTTCTGCCGAAGTCATGAGATGAGACCGATGACAGCCTCACCACACCTTGCAGAAGCGCTAGCGGCCCCTTGCCGGACCATAGATAGCGGAACCGGGGTGCGCGGGCCTTACGCATACGGCCACGGACGGCGTCCAAGCTGCACGGCACCAGTTCTTGACATCGACCTCATCGGCACGACCACTTCCTCCGGCTCATCCTGAAGCGAATCGAGGCGCTCATCGGTGTCGCGGAAGATCTCAGCTGGCATCTTGAGAAGTAACGGCGCCAGACGGTGAGGCCATTTGTCCTGCGGTTGAGCTGGCGTTTTGCAGGGCGAGGATGGCCTGGACGAGCCCGTGATGCGTGGTGGTCGAGCATCGGAGCTCGCGGAGGAGTCGCCAGTTCATGAGGGTGGCCATGGCCTGTTCGATGAGGCCACGGATCTTGGCCTGGGATCGGCTCACGGTCTGCTGACCGGAGGAAGTCCTCTCATCGACCGAGGGAGGGACCCGACCCGTGCCGCGCGCGGACTCCCTGGTGGCCCTTGTCCGCCGGCAAGGGATGTGAGTCTGGTCGAAGGCGTTGATGATTCCGTGCTCGCCGTTCCCGGTCAGTCCAGCGGTAGCCCAGCCCCACCAGCCCACACCGTTCTCCCACCCTTCCCTGCAACGACATCCGTGCAGGCGGCGTCCAGGGAATGCACAATAAATACTGACTTGGACAAATTGTGGCTGCGCATTCAGATACTGATCGGTTGATTCACTGTTTGCGCAGGCTGACGAGCCTCCAGCAACGTAAGGAGACACGACCCGTATCGCGGCCGGTACTTCAAGCCCCAGCGCCTCCACGCAGACAAAGCCTACGCCCACCCGGACCTGCGTAAATGGTTACGCGGCAAGCGCATCGCCCGCAAGGGCATCGAGTCCAGCGAACGATTACAGTGACGGCACTGGGTCATCGAGCGGACAATGCACAGGCTGTCCGGCCACCGTCGACTCAGCATCCGCTACGAGCGCCATCCCCGCAACGCCCCGGCCCTTCTCGGCCTCGCCGCCACGCTATGCTGCTACAGGAGACTCGCCCACCTCACCACATAGGACACGTCTTAAGGAATGGCATTTGTCCAGCTCGCCGACGTGGCGATCGGCTAGCTTGCTATTCCCGGACACTCTGAATCAGCTGTGGGATGCCGTCGCCTTATCGGCGAGCAAGGCAGCGAGGTCGACGTAATAGCGGCCGGAATGCCGGTGCGTGCCAAGCAGAATCCGACGGGCAGCGTCTGTAGTGATGGCTGCGCCCAGAACGACACCCGAAGCGAGCTGCGGCCAGCTGTTTAGAGTTTCCCCAATTCGTTCAAAGGAAGCACCCAGTTCGGCACTCATGCCTTCCTTGCCAATGAAGGAGAGAACTAGTGCCATCCTCTCCTCAGGACCAAGATTACGTAGCTCCTGGGAGCTGGTCTGTCCGAGAAGACCATGCAGCAGCGGCCGGTCAGGTTCTAGATCGAATCTCTCGATGTCAAGCATGCCGCGGTCGTTGGTGTCCATCAGGACCGGGACTCTGTTGGATCGAGCCAATTCCCGGGCGGCAACCTTTACCCAGGGAGTGTCGCATTCTTCCACGAGCAGATCCAAAGGGCCGCTTCCGCCACAAAAAAATACTTCGAGATTGATTTCGGTCAGCCCATCTGGATAGATCTCAATGTCTAGATATGGGTCGATCTCGTACATCTGTCGCGCGGCGATAACCGTCTTATTGATCCCGAGATCGTGCACACCTGTGCGCAGTCTGTTCAGATTTGACAGGCCCAGCTCATCGAAATCGGCTAGTTTGAATTTGCCACCTATCCCTTCCATGGCCAATGTGAGTGCCACACTACTACCCACGGATAGTCCTATAATTCCGATCCGATAATCTAGCAGACGGGCCTGATCGGCTGGGCTGATCTTGCCGCGGTTGCGATCCGTGCGTAGCGCGCGAAACTCGTCCCGAGGCAGTACGTGGACAAGTCGACCCGACCATGGATACCACACCCAGGTTCCATACTGCCATGGCTCTATACCAGCAAGGTGTTCCTGTTTGGCCGCTTGAAGTTGGGTGCCGGTGAAAGCCCGAGCAGGTGAACGGTCGCGGATCAGATCCTCGAGCTGCCTATCGAGGGTGTCGTGCACTTCGCGAACATCATCAGAATTGACCAGTTTAAGTAGAGCGTCGCATTCGTTGGGCAGGTTCCCTCGATAGAGAAAAGGTCGCCAAGCAGACTCGTTGACGGATCGCGGAACCAATTCCACCGGATCCTGCAGAGGGGCTCGGAGCCTGCGGGAGTCAGTCATTCTATGTCCTCGCTAAGGAATTCTGGTCCTGAGTAATAGGCGAACCGTACTGATCGAATTTGTCATCGTTGAGTGGACTGGCTGGTGCGCCATAATTGACTCCCGGCAAATACGGAATCATCTCATCGTGATGGAATGTTTTGGAAATTAAAAGCATCCAGAACTATCGAGAGTTTTCGTGAGTCGACCTTCATGGAGATATTGCGCGGATTGCAGATGTTTGAGGCCATGACTTGATCATTGCGCTGCCGCTCTTCAGCGATTTCTATCTCGGCCAGTTGCGCTCCTCTATCCACTCCTTCGGGCTGCTGCGCAGAAAACACACGACTGCCCTCGGCTTGGCTCCATCGGCCGAATGCATTCAGGACTAATCTCTGAGAAGAGAGAACCAGCCGGACTGGCACGCGTCCCGAGTAGTCGCTACTCACCTTGCCCAGCGCAAACACCTCACGGCGCGGGGCGTTCGCCTCGTTGTGGTCGCGGCCTGCGTGATGAAGGAGAGGTGGCTGGAAGACCGACGCGAAGGACGCCGCGGTCATCGCCGACGCGGCCCGCACGATGCCGCACACCCTGCGTTCGCTGGAGGTGACCGACGAGATCACCGCCGAGCTGACAGCTCTGGTCGGCTTCGACCAGGACCTCGCGGCCGAGGCCACCCGCACCAGCAACCGCATCCGCGGCCTGCTCACCCAGTTCCACCCCAGCCTGGAACGCGTCCTCGGCCCCCGGCTCGACCATCAAGCCGTCACCTGGTTGCTCGAACGCTACGGATCCCCGGCCAGCTTGCGGAAAGCCGGCCACCGCAGGCTGGGAGGTGATCCGCCCCAAGGCGCCCCGGATGGCGAACCGGCTGATCGACGACATCTTCCAGGCCCTCGACGAGCAGACCGTCGTCGTTCCGGGCACCGGCACCCTCGACATCGTGACCCCCTCGCTGGCACGCTCGCTCGGCGCTGTTCACGAACAGCGACGAGCCACGGAAGCCCAGATCACAGCCCTGCTGGAGGACCACCCTCTAATGCAGTGCGTACGTGCTTCCGTACCCGCTTGTTGAGGCGGGTCTGGAGTGCGTGGAGCGGATGCCTCAGTTCCTTCTGACCTGTGAGGTCTCAAAGAAGACAGGCACCGTTCTCCGCGGTGAGTTTCGTGGTGGCCTGGTGGGCGTCGGGATGACTCCGAACCCTCTTCGGCACGGTGATGCCGATTGAAAGACTGGCAGCACCCGGCGTCCTCCGGCCGCCATGAAACTCGCGGGCCCACGGCGAACGTTGAAGCTCGTGGTGCGAGCCCGCCGCATGGTGACCTCCCGTTCGTCTCCGCGAGCCCGTGAGCTCTGGGCGAGACCGAGGCCCGTGCGGTGCGCTGGTGCCGCGAACGGCTTGTGAGATGGCGGACCGACGAGTCCTGGCATTAGAGCGTCGCGTGGCCCGCATGCGCTCGTCACCAGCGCAGACAACCGAACGAAGGAGACACATGTGAGCGTGTTCTGCGGTATCGACTGGGCGGAACAACATCACGATGTCGCCCTGGTCGAGGCGACTGGGCAGCTGATCGCCAAGGCCCGCATCCCGGACGATGCGGGCGGCTACCGGCAGCTGCTGGATCTGCTCGCCGAGCACGGTGACACCGAGGCCGAGCCGATACCAGTGGCCATCGAGACTTCCCGCGGCCTGCTCGTCGCAGTCCTGCGGACCGGCACGCGGCAGGTCTACGCGATCAACCCGCTCGCGGCATCTCGTTACCGGGACCGGCACGGCGTCTCACGCAAGAAGTCCGACCCCGGCGACGCCCTCGTACTGGCGAACATCCTGCGCACCGACATGCACGCACACCGCCCGCTGCCGGCCGACAGCGAACTCGCACAAGCCATCGCAGTCCTCGCCCGCGCTCAGCAGGACGCCGTCTGGCACCGCCAGCAGGCCGCCAACCAGCTCCGCTCGCTGTTACGTGAGTACTACCCCACTGCGCTCAACGCGTTCACCACCGGCCGCAAAGGCGGCCTCGCCCATCCCGAAGCCCGCGCCATTCTGGCGATCGCACCTACCCCCGCCATCGCGGCAAGGCTCACGAAACCCCAGATCCGGGCGGCTCTGAAGCGAGGCGGCCGACAGCGATACACCGAGGCCGAGACCAAACGCCTGCAGGAAACGTTCAAGGCCGAGTGCAGCCACCAGCCTCCGCTCGTCGAGGAGGCCATGGGCAAGCAAATGCTCGTCCTGCTGCGCCAGTTGGACGCGGCTGCCGAAGGCGCTGAGGATCTGGCCAGGGCAGTGGAATCATCATTTCAGGAGCATCCAGACGCCAACCTGATCACCAGCTTTCCCGGCCTCGGCAACCTGCTCGGCGCCCGGGTACTCGCCGAGATCGGTGATGAGCGCGACCGGTTCACGGACGCACGGGCATTGAAGGCGTATGCCGGGTCCGGCCCCGTCACCCGCGCATCACATTCCTATTATGGCATATGATGTACTCATTAGTATGATCCTATTGCTTGCGAGCAATTCTTTCGCTGGCTGCAGTGCTCGTAATGGTGTTTCCAAAGTCACTTTAATCGAGCCTTGATTCCACTCGGCGTGATCGTCGTGGACGGGCGGCGTCAACTCGGTGACTCAGCCATTTCAGAGCGGGCCCTGTGGCTGCGGTCGTCAATAATGCCATGAGGACTAGTATCGTAAACAGGCTGGGTCCTATTACTCCAAGTTCAAGTCCAATGTTCAATACAACCAGTTCTGTCAGTCCGCGGCAGTTCATCATAGAACCCAGCATGAGGGCATCGCGCCATCTACTGCCGGCGGCGCGTGACGCCACTGCACTGACGCCGCCCTTGCTGACGACGGCCACCGCGATTACGGCCCCCGCCCACGGCCACTGCCCCGATTGTGCTGAGAGCGCCCCGAAATCTGTGCGCAGGCCCGTCTGCACGAAGAACAGCGGTAGCAGCAACGGTACGGCTACCGCCCGCAGCCGGTTGGCCGAGCGCTCGACGACTGCTGTCCTTCGGGGAGTGACGACGCCGAAGAGGAAAGCGCCAAACATGGCGTGAACACCGATCCGGTCCGTAACCAAAGCTGACGCACACAGTCCACTGAAAAGGAGCACCATGACAGTTTGTTCGGTCGCCCGGGCGGCCCGGCCGGCCCACCGGGTTAGCAGCGGTCGTACCCCCCAAAGCATTACTGCGGCGAATGCGGCAGTAAGCCCGACGACTGCGATAGCGCCCATGGGACCCGTGCTTCCGGCGATGGCTACGACCAACGCCAACAGGCACCATGCTGTCACGTCATCTATTGCGGCGCAGGCCATTGCCAGGGTTCCTGTCGGAGTGCCGTACATGCCGCGCTCGGTCAGTATGCGTGCTAGCACCGGGAAGGCGGTGATACTCATTGACACGGCGATGAACAGTACGAACGACGTGGTGCTGACTCCTGTCGGCGCGAATCGCCTGTACATAGCCAGGGCAAGCAATCCGCCGAGGACCATGGGGAACGCAATGCTCACCTGGCTCACTACTAAAGCGACTCGGCCGTTGCCTTGCAGTGATCCCAAGTCGAGTTCGAGCCCGACCAGGAACATGAATGAAATTAGACCAAGTTGGCCCAACACATCCACAAATGGTGCAATTGTATTAGGGAACAACCAGTGCTGCGCTCCAGGTGAGAGCCAGCCCAGCAGTGAAGGCCCGAACAGAATGCCGACGACGATCTCACCCACGACGGCCGGCTGGCCCAGCCTTCGGATCATGGCGGCCGAGGCTCGGCAGGCCAAGATGACTACTGGTACCGCGAGCAGCACACCCGACATCATGTCAGCTGACGCCATGGGTAGCCCCTTCCGCGCCGAAGTCCGGTGCCACCGTCACGATCGTCGCTAGGCCTGTTGGTACGACGGCGGTCTCGGTCGTATCCGACCAACGGGCGTATCGGCGGTGGCCGTACAGCAGCGGCTCGGGCGTACCCTCCAGCAACGTCACCTTGCTCACCTCAGCGAAGATGGCCGTATGGTCACCCACGTGCACGGTGTCGCCGACGGTGCAGTCTGCGATCGCGTGTGCGTCGAGGATGAGGTGCGGCCCGCCCGCGCCGAGTGGCAGCCGCCATGCGGTGCGTTCGAACCGGTCGGCCATGCCGGATGCGAAAAGCTCCGAAGTCCTCCAGGCACTCCCGTGTAGCAGATTTACCGCCAGTCGGCCAGAGGCCGAGATGGCCCGCAGGGTGGGACCAGCCGTCCGCAGGCAGACCACGAGAGTGGGCGGCGAAAGCGCGACGCTCGCCAGCGAAGTGCAGGTCATCCCGCAGGGTTCGGCTGACGAACCGAGCGTTGTCACCACTGCGACGCCTGTCGGAAAAGACGCCATGAGCGGGCGTATGTTCGCTTCTTCAGCGTCGTCGGACGTTGAGGCCGACTGTGACGTCATTAGTGACTCCTATGAACGAGACCCGATTTCGCAATCGCCACCACCACGCCCTGACGGGAGAACAGGGATTTCAGTACCCGATCAGTGAAACGAGGCGCGGCAGGTAAGGTGCCAGGCGAACCGGCAGGGATCCCGATCGGGTCTCTGCAGTTCTGGCATTGGGCGATTCAGTACATCCGCGACAGGTATTCGTACTGGCTAGGAAGACGCTTTACCAGATCGCTTGAGATGTCCTTTATCCTTTTAAATTCTCGAGATGCACGGGAATCGTCCATTACCTTGAGGGCGGCTGCTGGCTTGAGGTTTAGTCCGCCTAGACCAAGCAGCATGGAGAGGTAAGAGTAGGGTTCAAATCCGTGGTAGTGCGGATAAACGTTTCCCGTGGCTGGCAGCCGGGATTGCCACTCCTCAAGTCTCTCGGCGAGTCCCTCGGGCAGCTCTCGAGTTTTGGCATCGCGCCAGTACGCGTTGTCGGCGCGGCCGGCGCAGTAGTAGTGCGTGACCAGGAACTCTCGCACTCCATCCATTACTCGAGCGACACTCGTGTTGTACGCGGTACGCAAACGAGGATCCCAGGTGGCATCCGGAAAATGCTTGACTAACTGCTCGATGCCGTGCTGGATAAAGAAGATGCCGGTGGACTCCAGCGGCTCTACAAATCCACTGGAGAGGCCAATTGCTACACAGTTATTGACCCATGAGTTGCGGGTGCGGCCGATCCTCATCTTGATGTGGTTCGCTTCTAGACCTTCGGCTTCGGGGCCAACAAACTCGCGCAGTGTGCGCTCCGCCATCTCGGGGCTGCAGTAGTCAGATGCATACACATATCCGGTACCGATACGCCCATAGAGCGGGATAGTCCAGGTCCAGCCGGCATCCTGCGCCGTGGCAGTGGTACAAGGACGCAGTCCCCTCTGTTCCATATCCACCGGGACGCGCAATGCCACGGCACTATCGTTGGGCAGAGTGTTCTGATAGGAGACGAATGGCTCGTCGAGAGTCTGGTTGATCAGCAGTCCACGGAAACCTGTACAGTCGATAAACAAGTCGGCTGAGAGGTCCCCGTACTCTCGGGTGACAACGTGGCTGATCCAGCCCCTCTCATCTCTGACGACGTCAAGAACATCGTCTTCGACGTGCTGCGCGCCGCGTTCGGTGGCGTAGCTACGAAGGAAATCGGCCAGCAGAGCAGCATCAAAGTGGTAGGCGTATGGGAACTGAGTAGTCTGCTCGGACAGAGTTGTCTTGGAAAATTCGGCACCAGACCGCTCCACGAATTCTTGCTCAAATAACGTGCCATCTATAAAGCGGGGTGAGCGCTCGTTATCCGCGAGCGCCGACATCAAGAAGACGTCCTGATCGAAACGCGCCCCAGGCTTCTTTGCAAGCCACCAGTCTGTAAGCGGGAATCCGTCCACAATGGAAAGTCGCTCAAACGGATGGTAGAAGTAATGACCCCTCTCGCGCCAGTTTTCGAAACGGATACCGAGTTTATAAGTGGCATTGCACTTCGGCATCCACTCATGCTCAGGCAAGCCTAGGTAGTCGAAGAAGTGCCGGACCGTACTGAACGTGGCCTCTCCGACACCAATTGTCTTGATCCTTTGAGACTCCACTAGTGTCACGGCGACTTTGCTACCCAACGAGGCACGTAGATATGCGGCCGTCATCCAACCCGCCGTACCCCCGCCAACTATTACCACCTTGCCGATAGCTGTCATTATCCATCCAATTCCGTTGAGTCGCCCTGATAAGCCGTGTCACGCCCGTCGCTTTGTCGACAGCCAGTACACTCGAGTGGAGCCGATTTCTTGGTCAGTGCCTCATCGGCGAATGATTGCGGCGTTTGGAATCTGCCGCAGTCCCAGGGCACACCTCGGGCAGCCACATGCCATGAGCAGCCGCTACTCATCGGCGGACTGCCCTCGGCTTAGACGGTGTCCTATGTGTGAGGCGGAGCGGTCGCTTGTAACAGCACTGTGGTGCGGCAAGGCCGAAAAAAGGCGAAGTAGTTGCGGGAGTGGCGTTCGTGCGGGGAAACTGAGTCGGCGGTAGCCAGTCAGCCACGACATCATCCGCTCGATCCACCCACCTCGGCGGCCCAGCCGTTTACTCGACCTCGACGCCTTTACGGGCGATGCGATGCGCACGCCGATGCGCTTGCCTCGTAACATCTGCGCAGGTCGGCGCGGTCATAGGCTGTGTCCGCGTGCAGGCGCTGGGGTTTGAAGTGGCGGCCGCGGTGAAAGTCGTTGTCTCGTTTGGTGACCCTCGATCATCGGTTTCAGCCCTTCGCTGTCATGTGCGTTGCCGACCGAACACCGACGCCCTCGGGCAGTCCGTTCGCGTCCGACGGGATGTGCATCTTGGAACCCGGCTTGCCCTGGTCCACGGGGCTCGGACCTGTGTGTCCCCCCGTTATCTTCTTCGCGGTCCTGCAAGAGGGCCGCTGGCCTCCGGGCCCGGCATGGCTGGTCCCCCCTGTCGAACCGATGACCTGGGGGGTGGTACCACCGGGTCCGAGAGGCGCCGTTGGAGACGCTGATGAGAGGTCCGACTACCGCCCGGCCCGGCGCAACGCCCGGCCGCTCGCGGGCGGCAGGTCTGCATAACGTGGATGCGCGCATACGACGCCAACGCCCCGGCCAGCACGCACGACATCCGTTCGGGAGGACGGCTTGAACGACAGCGACGAGATAGGCGTCTTCCTCGGCCTGGACGTCGGCAAGAGCGCCCATCACGGGCACGGCCTCACCCCGGCCGGCAAGAAGGTCTTCGACAAGCAGCTACCCAACACCGAACCGAAGCTGCGCGACGTCTTCGACAAGCTCAAGACCAAGTTCGGCACCGTCCTCGTCGTGGTGGATCAGCCCGCTTCCATCGGCGCCCTCCCGCTCACGGTCGCCCGGGACACCGGCTGCCAGGTCGCCTACCTGCCCGGACTGGCGATGCGGCGGATCGCCGACCTCTACCCCGGCGAGGCGAAGACCGACGCCAAGGACGCCGCGGTCATCGCGGACGCGGCCCGCACCATGCCGCACACCCTGCGCACCCTGGAGCTGACCGACGAGATCACCGCCGAGCTGACCGTGCTCGTCGGCTTCGACCAGGACCTGGCGGCCGAGGCCACCCGCACCAGCAACCGGATCCGCGGCCTGCTCACCCAGTTCCACCCCAGCCTCGAGCGGGTCCTCGGCCCGCGCCTGGACCACCCCGCGGTGACCTGGCTGCTGGAACGCTACGGCTCCCCGGCCGCGCTGCGAAAGGCCGGACGCCGCAAGCTGGTTGAGGTCATCCGCCCCAAGGCCCCGCGCATGGCAGCGCGGCTGATCGACGACGTCTTCGACGCCCTCGACGAGCAGACCGTCGTCGTTCCGGGCACCGGCACACTCGACATCGTGATCCCCTCCCTGGCCCGCTCGCTCGGCGCCGTCCACGAACAACGCCGGGCCACAGAAGCCCAGATCAGCACCCTACTGGAGGCACACCCTCTTTCCGAAGTCCTGACCTCGATGCCGGGGATCGCGGTCAGGACCGCCGCCACGCTGCTGGTCACCGTCGGCGACGGCACCAGCTTCCCCACCGCCGCCCACCTCGCCTCCTACGCCGGCCTCGCCCCGACCACGAAATCGTCGGGCATGATCGTCGGATCCGCCGTTAGATTTACACTCCCCCATGCGTTCAGGGGCGCTTTCCAGCGCATCGTCCAGCGGCGCCGGCCCTTGCCGGTCGGGTCCAGGCTCATCAGTGCCATGTAGACGCACTTCAATGCGGCGGCCTCCGAGGGGAAGTGGCCGCGGGCCCGCACCGCCTTGCGGATCCGGGCGTTCACACTCTCAATCGCGTTCGTGCTGCAGATGACCTTGCGGATCTCGACGTCGAAGGACAGGAAGGGCACCATCTCGGCCCAGGCGTCGGACCACAGCTTGACCACGGCCGGGTACTTGGTGCCCCATCTCTCGGAGAACTCCAGGAACCGTTCGGTCGCGGCGGCCTCGCTCGGCGCGGTGTAGACGGGCTTGAGGTCCTTGGCGACCTTGTCCCAGTCCTGGCGGGCGCAGTAGCGGATGCTGTTGCGAATCAAGTGAACGATGCACGTTTGGACGACCGTGCGGGGCCAGACCGTCTCGACCGCGTCCGGCAGGCCCTTCAGCCCGTCGCAGACGAGCATGAGGACATCTTCAATTCCGCGATTCTTCAGCTCGGTGAAGACCTGGAGCCAGTGCTTGGCGCCCTTGCCGCCGTCACCGGCCCAGATCCCGAGAATGTCCCGGGTGCCCTCGACCGTGACGGCCATCGCCACGTAGATGGGCCGGTTGGCGACCTTGCCATCGCGAATCTTCACGTTGATGGCGTCCACGAAGACGACCGGGTGGACGCGGTCCAGCGGGCGGGCCTGCCATTCCGCCATGCCCTCCATCACCTTGTCCGTGATCGTGGTGATGGTCTGCTTGGATACCTCTGCCCCGTACACCTCGGCGAGATGAGCCGAGATCTCCCCGTGCGTGAGGCCCTTCGCGGACAGGGACAGCACCATCTCGTCGACGCCGGTCAGCTGCCGCTGCCGCTTCTTGACGATCTGCGGCTCGAACGTGCCCGAGGTGTCACGCGGGACCTTGACCTCGACCGGCCCGACGTCGGTCAGCACGGTCTTGGCCCGGCCTCCGTTGCGGGAGTTGCCGCTGCCCCGGCCGGCCGCATCGTGCTTCTCATAGCCCAGGTGATCGGTGATCTCACCTTCCAGAGCGGACTCCAGCACCCGCTTGGTCAGCTGCTGCAGCAGTCCACCCTGTCCGGTCAGCTGCAGCCCCTCCGACCGCGCCCGCTCCACCAGCATCGCCACCAGCTGCTCATCGGACACAGGCTCAGGCTGCCCCAACCGGGCACTCTCGACAGGCTCCACGGTCCGAGCCGTCAAGTGACTGACACCGCCGTGGAGTTGGAACCCATGATCGTCGGATCCGCCGTTAGTTTTACACTCCCCGCCCATGCGGTGCAGAGGCTCGGCACCGCATCACACCACGCCCGGCCTCAGACCGTTCAGACCGACCACGAGCGCGGGTTGTGGGTAGCTCGGCGATCTGCCCTGGGAAGGGCCGTCATATCTCAAGGCCGAAATGGGTCTCCCCCTTCCCACCATCGAAGTTGCGGCGTCTTTCCCATAGATCGGTGTGCCGCGGACGGCTCGAGAAGACCGCGGCACACCTCATACGCAGCCCCGCACCTGGAGGTGGCGGCAGCAGCCGTGCCCTCAACGCGTCGCCGACAACCACGAGGGCCAATCCGTACGAGGGCTGCTGGAGAGGCAAAGTGCGGAAGCCAGGGACAACCGGGCTGACACTGACCGTCACCCGCGAAAGCGGGCAACTTCAGGTTTCGGCGTCTGCCGCTTCCCAACGACGAGATGTCCGCCCGCAAACGTCCAAAGAGGACGGGCTGAAGACCATGACCACCGTCGCCGAACTCCCCCTCGTTCCCCAATGAACGATGGGCAGAAGCGGAACGAGACTGTGAGCTCTTCCACGAGCTGAGCCGCTCCGCGGCCCGACAGGGCGGGCATGCCAGACAGCGATACCACCTCTTCCTCCACCCCACCGGCGCTGGTTTCTTAACGATCCAAGACTCGGCTCGGCAGTCCGGCCCGTGTCCCCAGGCACCTTGACTTCGGCCCAGCCGGCATCGGTCAGCACTCCGGCGCGGGTCGTGCATGGCCGTTACCCTTACCGAAGCACATATTTCACAGCCGGCAGAATCGGTGACTTCGCCTTCCGAAGCGGACTCCGGCCCCGGCTTGACCAACTGATGCACCAGCCCGCCCCCGCACCGGCTAGTTGGGCACCCTCTGGCATGCCACGTCAACCAGCATCGCGATCAACCACTCGTCCGACGTGGCTGCACCGCCCCACTCAACCAAGTACCTACTACTCATGACTCGGAAGATTCATCCTTGGATTTTAGTTCCCACCCCCGAGTAAACGGGGCCTCTGTTCATTACATCGAGGATGAAACTCTCGTTAATTATCTAATGCAGGGGGAATGACCATCCGCAAACTCAGGCTGGTGTAGAGGGGACTGCACGCGGGGGCCGTCGACCGGTACCCCTCAGAGCGCGCCGTCCCGGGAGTTGGATCGTGAGTGATGGCAGGCCGCCTTTCCGGTGTGGGAAGTTGTGCTGGTGGGAGATAGGTAACAATCGGAAGTCCGGAGGCCGACGTGTCTAAGACGTGGCACAGTGACATCGTCTGGGGCTCTCTGGCCGCTGGTGTCATAGGATTTGAGATGTACACGATCCGGAATAACCGTCTGGAGTCGACTCTGACAAGGACGACGCGCCGGACGTTCCGCACGCAACACCCTTACGGCAAGGCTGCGTTCGCAGTCGGGTGGGCATGGTTCTCGGCCTGGTTCATGCGTCATATCTTGAAGAGTGGGGCCGAGACCATTCCTCGGTGAAACACGGGCAGCGGCGCCGCCGAAGGCAACATCATCCGAGAATCCGCCCTGCGTGTAGCAGTTGACGCGTTCAAACGTGGTCGGCAAGTCACATCCGCCCGGATCCTCTGAGACCGGCGACCACACTGGATGCCGACACGCAGCGGCTTCGGTCCGGCAGTCGCTTGCGACCCAGCATCGAAAGCGCGGCAGCAACGACGATCGCGTCCCATGAAGTGGTGTAGCCGGGGTGTAGTCCCGGAACGCGCGGGTGTCAGCCCGGGGGCGTGCACCTGCTGGCCCCGCATGCTCCCTGAGCAAGGGCAGGCTATCGCGCAAGTCTCCCTGGTGAACGGGCAGTTCAAACGGAGGAGCACGCGATGACCTTGTCCCAGTCTGAGCTGATACAGCTGCTGGAGTCACTACGTAGGGCCGACGGAGTTGAGGCAATCAGGGTGGTGTGCGAGCGTATCCTGCAGGAGCTGATCGAGGCAGAGGCCACCGATGTGATCGGTGCCGCCCCGGGCGAGCACTCCGACAAGCGCACGACCTGGCGCAACGGCCACCGGGGCAGGGGTGGGTTTGGTCGAGCTCCGGGCAGTGTTCAAGCAGCCGACGGAGTGCCTCGGTGGGGTGCAGGCCGCGCTTCGGCGGTGTGGTGGTGATCCACCGGGCGACCTGGCGGGGCGAAGGTGGTCGCTCGCGCGGTATGTCGATCGGCAGACCGCGGCGTAGCGGCGCGATGGCCATCTTGACCCGCTGGTAGTGGCCGCCGTAGCCCTTGGCGGCAATCTCCTGGTGCAGCACGGTGGCGGTGTGCTCGCCTTCCTCCCACCGCTGCCTCAGATACTCCAGATACGGGTCGAGGCTCGTGGACCGGCGGGGCGGAGTGCGCCGTACACACTCCTGCCAACAGGCGGCGCGCGCGTACTTGGCCACGGTGCGGCGGTTCAAGCCGAGCTCGCGGGCTATCGCACTGAGACTACGGGCCGTGCCGGTCTACCCCTGGACGGTCTCGAACAGCTGCTTCGCGTGACGCAGAGCAGAGTATCGGCCGCCTCGCACGGTTCGTCCGACGGCGGTGGGGCCGGTTCGGGTTCACCTACTGCCGCAGCCAGGCAGCCGCGGTGGGCCGCGGTGATGTCCGAGAGCCGCCTGCGAGGACTCCCGCCGGTTCTACGACCGCAAACGCTCCGAAGGCAAGCGCCACATCCAGGCCGTCCTCGCCTTGGCCCACCGCCGCGTCAACGTCCTCTGGGCCCTCCTACGCGACGGACGGATCTACGAGGCCGTGCCTCCCGCCGCTCACGCGGCTTGACAAACAGCATTACCGGTAGTTCGTTAATTCCGGCGGTTGGTATGGGTTGACGACAGGTCGGGTTGGTCGTAGGCCGGTGGAAAGAGGTGTCAACTGCCTTGCTGGGGGCTGAAAATGACTGCTCGCCGTCCGTGTCCGCCTGCGCCGGGGCCGTTGGAGGAGTACGCGGCCCGGTTCGACGACCTCTTCTTCAGCCTGGCGCAGCGGCGGGGTTTTCGTGAGTATTTGACCGGGCTGCTGGCGCCGCGGGAGCGGAACAAGACGATCACTTGCCTGGCCGGGGCGGAGCCGGTGGCCGGCGCGGGGATGCCGGGGGTGCAGCGGCTGCAGTTCTTCCTGTCCGAGTCTCCCTGGGAGGTGGAGCTGGTCAATGACCGGCGCCTTGAGCTGCTGCGTGAGGAGTCGGCGACGGCTCCGCACGAGGGCGGGGTCATCGCGATCGATGATTCCGGGGACCGTAAGGACGGCACGGCGACCGCACATGTGGGCCGGCAGTGGCTGGGTCGGCTGGGCAAGACGGACAACGGCATCGTCACGGTGACCACGGTGTGGACCGACGGCCGTGTGTACTACCCGCTGCACGCACATCCCTACACCCCCGCTCATCACTTCGCCCGCGGCCGGTCCGATCCGGCCTTCCGCACGAAACCGCAACTGTCCGCTGCCCTCGCGGTTCGCGGGAAGGAAGCTGGCTTCGGCTGCCGGGCGGTGGTCGCCGACTGCGCCTACTCGGTCAGCGACGACTGGTACGTCGCCCTGCGCGAGGCCGGCCTGGCCTACGTGGTGGCACTCAAGCCGCACCGCGGTACCTGGGCCCCGGCCGACCAGCCGCACACCCCCATCGAAGCCGCCCACGCCCTGACCTGGAAGAACGCCGACCACCCCGGGGACTGGACGGCCGTGGAGCGTCACTTCCGCGACGGACACACCGAGACCTGGTGGACGGCCGATGCCCGCCTGGGCGGATACGGTCCCGACTCGCCCTGCCGACTGGTCGTGGCCACCACCGACCCGGCCCGGCTGCCACCCAAGGCCACCTGGTACCTGGCCACCAACCTGCCCCGCCCCGACGCACCCCACGCCGCCACCGGCCCCCACCCGCCCGCCGACCTCGCCGAGATCGTCCGCCTCTACGGCCTGCGGCCATGGATCGAGCAGTCCTACAAGCAGGTCAAGGACGAACTCGGCTGGGCCGACTTCCAGGTCCGCTCCGACCGCGCCATCCGCCGCCACCAGACCCTGGTCAACTGCGCCTTCTCCTTCTGCTGGGACCAGTGGTTCGCCCCACCCCTGGATGCCACCGCACCGGACCCGTGCCTCGACGAGGGGCCAGAGAGGGGGACCAACCGAACCCCACCCACCCCAACTGCCCTGCTGGCCCAGGGCATTACGTTCGGTCCGCGCATGGATCACCCCTGCCACCACCCTGAACCAGTGGTGGCGAGCCTGGACGGACAAGGACCCACCCTCCGAACTCCAGGCCCTGATCGACGCGGTCACCACCGGACACGGCCTTGATCTCTACCTCCGGATTTAACGAACTACCGTTACTGACCTCTTCGGGGTGGTGACGGGTGGTGATCCCTGCGGTAGGCCGGTGGTATGCGGTACGCGCAGGGTGGCGGCCTGACCGCCGAGAGGCGGCGGTTACGCGAACGGATCCAATACGAGGCAGGCGAGCGGTTTGGCCGCGGCGAGAGAACAGCGGTGATCGCGAAGGATCTGCGGGTGAGTGAGCGGTCGGTGGAACGCTGGCGTCGTGCCTGGCGCGAGGGCGGGATGGACGCGCTCGCCTCCGCGGGGCCGCCGAAACTGCCCAAGCTGTCCGATGAGCAGTGCGCCGGGCTGGAGAAGGAACTGGCGCTGGGGCCGGCCGTGCACGGCTGGGAGGACCAGCGGTGGACCCTGGAGCGGATCAGAGAACTGATCGCCCGGAGGTTCCGACTGGACTGCTCATCGGCGGCAGTGTGGAGGCTGCTGCACCGGCACGGCTGGTCCTGGCAATGTCCCGCCCGGCGGGCACTTGAGCGCGACGAGCAGGCGGTGGGCCTGTGGAAGAAGGACGTG
>NZ_JBICXT010000038.1:0-58410 GCF_043200415.1 Streptomyces sp. NPDC048419
CGACCCCAAGCCGTTCATCTGGACCAAGACAGCCGAAGAGATCCTCGACTCCCTCGCCCGCCTCTGCCGACGGATCTCTGGCGCAGGACACTAGCGTCGAGTCTCATGATCGTATGGCTCAATGGCACCCATGGCGCGGGCAAGACGACGACCAGTGCGCTCGTGCAGCAACTGATCCCAGATTCACGGGTGTTGGACGCCGAGAAGGTCGGCGAGACACTCATGGACATCACGCCGGGGTTGCCCGCCACGGACAACTTCCAGCACTGGCCGCCATGGAGGCCGCTCGTGGTCGAGACCGCCCGACGCGTTCTCGACTACACCGGCGGCACTCTGGTGATTCCCATGACTGTCCTGGTCGAACAGTATTGGCGCGAGATCAGCTCGGGCCTTGCTCAACATGCCATTCCGCTCCGGCACTTCGTCCTCCACGCCGCCCCGGACACCCTGCGCGGGCGCATCGCGGACGACACTGTTCTTGGCCCCGACTCCCCGTTCCGTCTCCAATACCTTGAGCCCTACGCCGCGGCGGCCCGCACGTGGCTGCATGCCGAGGCCGAGGTCGTCGACACCACACACCTCACACCCGCACAGGCCGCCCGGCAGATCGCAGAGGCCGTCAAGAGGTGAGAACGAACGACCCTGCCGGCGTCAAGCCTCGCAGCCGCCAAGCATCCGGCCCGAAGGCCGGAGCATCCTCGAAGAAGACCGGTGATGTCCGCCGCGCGCTCGACGTCGCCCGAGGCCATGCGCAACCGGCCGTTGCGGTGTCCGGGCCGGCGGTCGGGGACGGCGCGGATCGAGGGCCGTGGCCGCGAGTCTGGCTCTGTAACAAAACCCACAACTCAGCAGGCGCTTCGCCCTCACCGGGCTGATGCTGGGACAAGGAGCAACGGCGTCGAGCTGCGGTCCTTGCTGCGCTGGTGACAGCCCCGCGTGTACGGCAAGCACGAAGGGGCAGAACTCATGGAACGACGTGGATCCCTGGACCCTGGAGCCCACCGTGCGTCACGATGCCGATCAAGGCCCGGGAATCGAGCGGGTCGTCGAAGCCCAGAGTGCCCAGATCCACGGCCTGGAATCCAAGGTCGGGCAGCTGGAAACCGCCGTGGAATCGCACGCCGTCATCGATCAGGCGACGGGCGTCCTCATCGCCGTCGGACGACTCTCCCCCGGTGAGGCCTGGGACGTCCTCAGGGAAACGTCCATGAGTACCAACATCAAGCTCCGTCACGTGGCCGAACTCGTCGTCGCCTGGGGCACCACCGGCCACCTTGCGACCGACATCCAGGGTGAGCTGGCGCGGAGGCTGGATCCACCGCGCAGCTGAGTCACCCGCGTCCGCCCCTCCCGCCACGCCCTCCTCGTTGCCGGCAAACACGCACCGGCCGTTCACCGGTCCTCCCGTGACCACCCGACCCAGTTCGGAGACTCAGATGCAGTTCAGTCAACAGGCTCGGACCGGACGCGAGCTGGTCCAGTACGAGAGGGCGGGCGCCTGGATCGTCGTTGCTCACGGCGACTACGACGCCAACTCGATCGCATCCATGGCGAAGGCCCTGGAGACGGCGGCCAAAAAACACTCCCGTGTCGTGCTCGATGCGGCCGGCCTCACCTTCGCGGATTCCACCTTCCTGAACCTGCTGCTCCGCATTCATCAAACGACCGCCCTGTGCGTCGCCTCGCCCGCGCCGCAGCTTCGACGCATTTTGGAGATCACCGGCGCCGACACCGTCCTCGACGTCCGTACGACCATCGAAGACGCAGTGGCATAGCCGCTACGGAACGCTCAGCCTGTCAACCGCCGTCCCGTGTCCGGACGCCGCCCGCAGGACGAACCAACTGGTCCGGCACCCTCGGCTTCGACCTGGCCACTTCTCTGAACCAGTGGCTGGTCACGCTAGGTCGCCGGCTGTCACATTCCTGCGTCAGTTGGCTGGGTGAGGATCTCGCGGCACATCTCGACGCACTCGGAGCAGATCCATACGTTGGGCCCGGTGACCAGGGGGCGCTCTTCACTGCGGGCGTGACCGCAGAACGAGCAGCGGTCCGTCTGTTTCTTGCCCGGCCTGCTGCGGCGGGGGCGGCGGCCGAAAGGGGTGCGCGGGACGTTGATGTAGCAGTGCAGCAGCCGCTTGATGTCGGCCACGTCCACGCCGAGGTCGTTGAGGACGCGGCGGGCGCGGGAGCCGGGGTTGGTGGCGATGACCGCGAGCAGTTGCGGCGTGGTGACGGCGACCGGCGCGCAGCTCGGGGCGCGCTCGGTGGCCAGCTGCTCGGCGCCGGCCAAAGCCGCTTGGGCCTCGGCGGAGAACTCGATCCGGCCTTCGCGCGAGGGTTCGGAGGGGTAGCTGAACAGGCGGTGGCTGGCGTCGCGGATCTTGTCGCGGCTGACGCCGAGCTGCTCGAGGGTGGCGGCGGCCACCCCGTCGGTGAGGAGGCCGAGCAGGATGTGTTCGGTGCCCGCCTCGGCGAGGCGGCCGGCCTCGGCGGCGGCCAGCGCGGCGGCCAGTGCGGCCTCCAGGTCACGGCCTCGGATGAGTCCGACGGTCGGGGGGGTCTGGGCGACACGGTCGGCGTACCGCTGGCGGGCGGCCTGGCGGGAGACGCCGAGGCGTTCGCCGATCACGGTCCACGAGTATCCGGCCTCGCGGGCTTGCCGCACGGCTTGGTCGACAGCCGCATCGGAGCGGCCGGAGACATCACGCGTCAGCGCCAGGACGGCGTCGAGCAGGTCGAGCGGATCGTCACCGATGGCACGTGCGTGGCCTGCCTGGATGAGCTGGTCCACGGTGGGCTCAGAACTCATGGTGACAACGGTAGATTGTCAATCCTGCTGTGACAACCCCCGGTTGTCACGCGTTCTGAACGTGGATGATGCGGCAGATGCCGGTCCTCGGTGCACGTGCTCGGGTCGGCGGCCTGCGCACGGTCGGCCGGCATGTGCAGGGCAGCGCGGGCGGCGCGCAACTCCGCCGCGGCGCTCGACGTCCGCGAGATGCTGCGCGATCAGGTCCGCTCCGTGTACGCAGGGCGCCTCGAGGCAGTCGCGTACGGCCAGCATGGAGCGGGCTACCGCCTCGCACGCTCATGAGCGGGAGTCGCGTCAGGCAAGGACCGCTGCCACTAGTGCGGCAGCCACCGTGAGCACCGCAACGGGCAACATGACCATACGCAGCCGCCCCCACAGGCCCGGCAGGTCACGGCCTGCGCCAACCGGCGCCTGCCCCTGTTCACCTCGTTCCGGTCGGCGCTGACCGCGGCGCCCGCGCCCCTGCCTGGATAGGTCCAGCCAGTAGATTTCGGCCGGCCGAGCACAGACCAGGTTGCCGTCGCCCTCGCTCACACCACTCACGCCGCACCAACGACGGTCCCCCGCCACAGGCGACCAGCACACATCGGCCCGCAATACACCCGCCGCAGAACCGTGATCAGCCCGGTCGACTGTCCGACAAACGCCCCGCGACAACCCCCCGAAGCCTCGGCACGGCGGCACCTGCCGGCCTGAACTGAGCGTGCGGAGGTAGCGGGTTGAGAGCCTGTGCACGTGTTCTGCGGGAAGGTCGCGTTGACCAAGGGAACTCAGTCAGCGTGCGTCTGGCCAGGTGAGTGTCGCCTGGCTGTCCCTGTGCGGCCCGAACGCCCGCAAGGAGTACGGGACCAGCTGGTGGACCGCGCGCACTCCCTGCCACCGTGGTGGTCGGCCTCAACATCGGCGTGCTGCCGCCACCTCCCGCTTCCGTACGGCATTGAGCGGGCCCTCTCGGCGACATTCAGCCGCCTGCGTCACCTCGTTTGGGGATCGGCGACGGAGGCGTGCCACGAGTTCGGTAGTCACCCCAGTCGGCGCACACCCCGCGTAAGTGCCTGCTATCTGGGCTTGCCACCTGTCAGCGAAGGCGCCGGCGTTGCCGGCTCGGCGGGCCCGGCCACCGGGTGAGGTCGGTGGTCGGCTTCCAGGCGCGCAATCTGTTTCGCAGTGAGGGTGATGTCGACGGCGGCGATGGCGTCCTGGAGATGTGCGAGCTTGGTGGCACCGACCAGGGGTGCGCTGACGGTGGGTTTGCTCAGCAGCCAGGCGATGGCGAGTTGGGCCGGAGGCAGGCCGAGTTCGTCGGCGAGGGTGCGCAGGGTGTCGACGGTGTCGAGGTCGGCTTCAGTGTAGAGCTGGTCGGCGAGGAAATCGGTGCTACTGCGGGTGGTGGGGCGTTTTTCGGTGCGGGACCGGCCGCTGGCGAGCAGGCCGCGGGCCAGGGGCTGTAGGGGAGGATGCCGATGCATGCCGTGCCTCCTCTCAGCTGTGTGGGGTGGTGGACACAAACAGCGGGGTGACCGAGAGCGTCAGGTGTGCCGTGGTGCCGTCGCACTCGGCTTGTTGGCGTGCGCCGAAGGCATCGACGACGTGGGCGGTGGGGTGGGGCCACGGCCGGCGCACATGGGTCGGGGGCTGGTCCTCGCCGGTGAAGGCGTCCCCGCCCGTCCACAGCACCTGCACCGGGGCACGTCCCTCGCGCTGCACCTCGAAGGCGAACACCGGCTGTCCGTCATGGCCGTGCCCGACAGCGAGACGGTGGACTGCGGTGGCGCCTTGGAGTTGGTCGGCGAGCAGCGCGAAGGTGTGTGCGGCCGGGCGGTGGCGGGTCAGCTGCATACCTTCGTACTCCATGAGCGCGAGCTTGCCGAAGAGGAAGCCCATGAGGTTGAACCGGTCGCTGTAGTCGGGGATTTCCGGTGCGAGGTTCCAGCAGGCAGTTCTGGTCAGCCCCTCAGCCAGGGCGAGGATGTTGCGGGTGACGATCTGGCGCCGGTTGATGCGGTCCCGCTTGGCCGCCAACTCGGGCGGACAGTCCTCAAGGAACATCTGCAGCTGCGGCGGCAGTTCGGGCGCCTGGGCGCAGAGGGCGCGCATCGTGCGGCGGTCGGGCGGCTCGGCGGCTTCCTCCTCACCGGCCGCGGTGGAGTGCGATTCGGCACCTTCGGCGGTGAAGGCTGCCATCATCGTCTGCTCGAACACCTGCTGGGCCTCGGGGAATTCGAAGAGGGTCGGCCCGTTGTACTCGCCGGCCGCCACGGGCCGCTCGTAGCCGTGACGGCGCATCATCGCGCGTACCTGTGCCACCTGGTTGGGGATCGCGTGCGGGTCGCCGTAGAGGTGGACGGAGAACAGGTCGAAGGCATCCTGTCCGTGGTCAAGGACATGGTCGAAGAACTTGCGGGCGGCGCTGTCCTCTGGGCTTGCCAGGACGTCGTAGCCGCAGCCGCCGAGTACCACGGTGGCCGCCGGGTCGCCGGCGCGCACCGCTTGGTGGAAGACGTTCAGCTGCTCGACATACTCCGCTGCGGTGCCCGCCCATAGCAGGCCGGTGTTGCTCGGCTCGTTGTTGCACTGCCAGTACTCCACGCGTCCCTGGCAGCGGCCCACCAGTTCCCTCACGAACCGCCCGTACTGGTCGACGTTCGTGGCCGGGGAGGAGGGCAGGAAGTCGGTGGGCTGCCGGGTGGCCCACGGGGAACTGGAGCAGACCGTCACCCAGGTCTCGGCCGCTGGGTCGAGCTGATCAAGGATCGCGTCGACGACCGTCCAGTCGAATCGGCCCGGTTCCGGCTCGACCTGGCCCCAGTAGACGTAGACGCGGACCAGGCCGCCGCCGAGCTTGCGGATCTCGGGCACGAAGCTGTCAGGCTCGCCGAACATGCCGTAGCTGATGCCGCGGACTATGCCCAACCGGATCCCGGCCGGGCTCTCAGGTGTGCCCGTCTCCTGCTTCATGGCTTCCGTCATTGCTCCGCCCGCCTTACGTATATGACATATACTCTAGATAGAGACTATATACTCAACGGCGTGAAGGAGACTCCGGACAGCCCGCTGCCGCCCCTGGTCTGGACTCAGCCCACGCCCCGGCGCCGCAGCAGTCCACTGGAGCGGGACGACATCGTGCAGGCCGCCATCGCGCTGGCCGACGAGGGCGGCACGGACGCGCTCACCATGGCCGCCGTCGCCAGGCGACTCGGCTCCTACACGCCCATGGCCCTCTACCGCCACGTGCTCAGCAAGGACGGCCTGGTCGACCTCATGCTCGACCACGTCACCGGCGAGATCCCCCTGCCACCGGAGCCCGGCAACGACTGGCGCGCCGACCTGCGCCAGGTGGCGCTCGACAGCTGGAACATGGTCAAACGCCACCTGTGGTACGCACAACTCGTCCCCACACGCCCCCCGCTGGGCCCGCACATGATGCGCCGAACCGAGTTCATGCTGCAGGTCCTCATCCGCCAGGGCACGACCGTCCAGGACGCCATGACCTACGTGGCACTCCTGGACCGGCACATCTTCGGCAGCGCACAGCAGGAAGCCGAAGAACTGGCCATGCGGCGCCGCTACGGACTGCACACCCCCGAGCAGTTGACCGAAGCGATCACAGCGGCACGCGACCTGGCCGCACAGAGCGGACGCCACCCGGCGCTGACCGCGTGGATGACCACCCCCTCCGGGCCCGGCATGGACGAACAGTTCGCCCTGAGCCTCGGCTTCATCATCGACGGCATCCACAGCCGCCTGCCCGGCCAGGACCGCAGCAGCACGGCCTGATGATCGACGCCCGTTGCCTCTCAGCGTGCTGCACGGGACTACCCCCGGCCGGCCACGACTTCGAGCGCACTGTCAGCCCAGGGTCGCGTGCCCCTCACATCGGCACGTCGAGCGCCCATCCTGGCGTCACCGATGCGGCCGGGCCTCCTTCGCCGTACACGCCCATCCACGTCGACGGCCCCACTTTGAAGCGATCCGTCATGCTTGCTCGCCCGGACACGGCCCAGGCGAGCTGCTGAGCGGGCCGCAGTCATTCGGGGATGACTGCGGCACCGCCCCATGCACAGTCCCGCAGCACGTCCGGAGGAACACGTCACCGCTGGAACCTGAACTGCGTGTGCCCCCGCAAGTCGCTCTCAGGCTGGGTCAACCGGGTGAATCACCGCGGCGCCTCCTGCGTTCGCCGGGTGCTCCTCGCGGGTCTTCCCGGGGGCGGCGCGTTAAGGGGATCGCCGCAGGTAGTGCGGCGGGCATGTCCAGAGTGGGGATGGGGAACTCGGGGTGGAGCCCGGGCCGGCGGCGTTTCCTTGAGGGGCCGGCCTGGTCATAGGTTCCCCTGGTTCGGACTGCGTGCTGGGGGAGCCGCGCTCCGCCTGCTCTGCGTGATCCCGATGGTGTGGGGCGGTGACGTACAGATGAACGGCGCATCGCGTCAGCCGCGCCGCCAGCCGGATGCCGGACCTGATAGTGGTCATGGTCGGCGGCGGATGCGGTACGTCGTGCTGGGCAGCCGTCCTGCGCGCGGCGTCGGGACCGTGGCCCGTGCGCGCAGGGCCGCGACGTCGGTGCGGGGCGCCGAGGACGGCGTGACCGTGCTGCACGGGCTGAGGGTGGGTGCCGCCTATGCGTGGCGGCTGCTGGTTCTCGGGGCGGCCGTGTACGCGGGTTTCGTGATTCTGGGGCGGTTGCAACTGGTCGCCGTGGCATTGTTCCTCGCCCTGGTCATCACCTCCGTCCTGCGCCCGCTCGCCGATCTGCTGGCGCGGTGGCTGCCCAGGGCTCTGGCGGTGGTGGTGAGTGTCGTAGGAAGCCTAATGGTGGTCCTCGGGTTGCTGGCGCTGGTCGGCGAACTGGTGGCGAGCGAGTGGAACCGGCTGGGGCGGGAGTTCAGCGGGGGCATCGGGCGCATCGAACGGTGGCTGCAGGGCTCTCCCTTCCATGTGAGTCCCGCGGTGACGTCGAACCTTCAGGACAAGGTGAACACTTTCGTCTCCGAGCACCGTTCCGTGCTGATCAGCAACGCTGTGAGCGGTGCCGGACAGCTGGTTGAGGTGCTGACCACGGCGGTGCTGGCCCTGTTCTGTTCCCTGTTCTTCATCCATTCCGGCGACCGGTTCTGGCGCTGGTTCCAGGAGTGGCTCCCCCAGCAAGCGCGGGACCCGTGCAACCGCGCGGGCCGTGCGGCCTGGCGGACCTTCGCCGGGTACACGCGCGGCATCTTCATCGTGGCGGCCACCAACGCGGTGCTGGTCGGCATCGCGTTGTTCGTGCTGCGGGTGCCGCTGGCCCTGCCGCTGACTCTGCTGGAGTTCTTCGCCGCGTTCATCCCGCTGGTGGGATCCCCCATCGCGCTGGGCGTGGCCACGGTGGTCGCCCTGGCCGCGCGCGGGCCGGTCATCGCGATCGTCGTGCTCGCACTGATCGTCGTCGTTGGCCAGATCGAAGGCCACGTGCTGCATCCGCTGGTGATGAGCTGGGCGGTCCGGCTGCACCCGGTCGTCGTGGCCCTCTCCGTCATCGCCGGCGGCACCTTGGCCGGGGTGATCGGCGCGGTCGTGGCGGTGCCGATGGTGTCGGTGGCCTGGGCGGTGCACGGCGAACTGCGCACCCGACCTCGCTCGGGTCGACGGCGGCGGGCGCCGGGCTGAGGCACTGGCCCGGCAGGTGCCATCTCGGATACGCCGGTCCCATCCATGTACGGATGACGCCGAACGCGAGTGGCGGGGCCGTCGCCGTCAGAATGCAGCGGTGCTCCACGGGCAACCTCCGTCATCGGTGTGGTCGTCGAGCATCGCGGCTGGGGCCAACCGTGACGAGGAGCAGACGTTGACGTGGTCAACAGTGTCTCGGACGCCTGCGGCTGGGGCCGGTATCACTGGATGGTCTGCCGCATCGGCGCGGAGGTGCGGCGACCGTTCTCGATCTTCTTCAGGACGCCGCCGAGCAGGCCGCCCCGGGCTCCGGGCTCCGGGCTCCGGGCTCCGGGCTCCGGGCTCCGGGGGATCAACCCGCCGTACCAACGGGGAATCGCGCCGGCTCAGCGACACACCAGAACCAAGCGCGCCGCCAGAACTGCCAGGGCTGCCTGCCCGACATTCGCTCGCGAAAGCGCGGCGCGGTTCCGCGGGATAGCTCCATGCCTCGTTCCGCGGAAATGCCCTGAAGCTACGCCCACGGGAGTATGCGCGATACCGACTCTCGGTGGATGATCTCGGTCCGGGACGGGGCGATGCTGTGGGCCGGGACGATGGGCGATCTGCCTTGCTCGCCGCCTCCGCCTCATCCGTGACCGTGCCAGCCGCCTGGGTTGCCGGCCAGTGACAGAACGGGAACTCGCGTGGAAGCCGACCCCCAGGCCAGGCCGACCGAACCGCCACCGGCGGATTCCGACGGCGCACCGCGCACGCTCCCACGGCGCCGTCCGTGGCCCAGGCGGTGGTGGCGACGCGTAACGCTCATCTGCTCCGTCCTGCTCATGGTCGTCACCACGGCGTCCTTGACCTACAACGCGTTCACCGCGAGGCGTGCCCAGCCCCCCAAAGGGCTGCGATACGTGCAGGCCGCCGATATCCGCACCCGGTACCGGACGTGGGGCACGAGCGGCTCGCCCGTCGTCCTCGTCCACGGCGCCTTCGAGCAGGTCGACACCTGGTCACGACTCGCACCGCTCCTCGCGCGCGATCACCGGGTCTACGCCCTGGACCTGACCGGAGACGGCTACAGCGAACGCCGCGGCCCCTACACCGTCGACCACTTCACCCGACAACTCGTGGGCTTCCTCACTGCCATGCACCTCGGCGGACCGGGCGAGCGCCCCCTGCTGGTGGGCCACTCCAGCGGCGCCGCAGTCGTCGCGGACGCCGCCCTGCGCGCCCCAGGACGGATCGGCGGCGTGATGCTGCTCGACGGAGACGCCCTCAACACCGGCGCCGGTCCACCCTCGGCCTTCAAGTACGTGCTGATCGATCCGTACCGCACAAGCCTGCTGCGCCTTGGTCTCGGCGTCGACGGGTTGATCCGCTCCGTGTACGACGCCCAGTGCGGACCGGCCTGCCCGCCCCTCAACGCCGCCGGCTTGGATCAGTGGCGCCGGCCGTTGGAGGTGCCGGGCGCCGAGGCCGCCCTGTGGAGCATGCTCGGCGAGGGCGTGCCCGGCCTCCCCGCCGGCGAGGTGGCCCGGCTCGCCGGCGTGCACATCCCCAAGTCAGTCGTGTTCGGTGCCCAGGACGACGTGTTCAGCAAACAGACCCCGCAACAGACCGCCCAGCGCATCGACGCCCCACCCCCCACCCTCATCCCCGGAGCACGCCACCTGACCATGATCTCCAGCCCTCGGCAGGTCGCGGCAGCCGTGGAATCCCTGGCACGCGTCTCGTGAGCGCGACCGCCTCCAGCCGCCCACACACGGCTCGGCGGTCGGCCTCGATGCGAGCCGCGACAACCCTGGCCTATCCGTGGGCGGACGAGTTCCTCCTCGAGGACGTCCGGGACTCACACGAGGGCATGGGCTACATCGCCGCGGCCCACGCCCGCCAAATCCCGGCTCGCTCCCAGGAATTCGAGGTCTTTCGCGCGCGCCGAAACCCGGAGAGCAGGTCGAAGTCATGATCAAGCACGGCCGTGCCGGCAACGTGCGCGGCGTTCATCGCGGTACGGGACTTGGCTCGGCGTACGGCTGGACGCGTGCCCCGTGTCATCGCTCCTTGACCCTTTGCCGTCGCGGATTGACCGACCACGGTTCGACTGCGCAGACCGCGGCCGCTCTGCCTCGATGACGTCCAGTGCGACGCCGTTCGACGCCATTTGCCGGACCAGCAACAGGAGTGGCAGACCAGGAATTACGTGAGCGACCGTTGAGCCGTGACCGACAACATCGCAGCAGGATCCCCCGCGTCCGACATCCCCTCCCCTGCCGACAGCTATGTCGGCGACCCCGCGGTGCGGGCGGAGTGGGACCAGCGGTACGCCGAGCGACAACAGTTGTGGAGCGGGCAGCCCAACGGTGCGCTCGTGGCCGAGGTCGACGGGCTCACACCTAGGCGTGTGCTCGACGTGGGCTGCGGCGAGGGCGCGGACGCCATTTGGCTCGCGCGGGGCGGCTGGGAGGTGACCGCGCTCGAGGTCTCGGCCGTGGCGCTGGAGCGGGCGGCCGGACACGCGCGGGACGCCGGTGTCGCCGTTGACTGGATGCACGCGGCACTCACCGAGGCGGCGCTCCCGCCAGCTTCCTTCGACCTGGTCTCCGCACAGTACCCGGCTTTGCTGCGCAGCCCCGACGCCGCGGCAGAGCGAGCGCTCCTCGCGGCCGTCGCGCCCGGTGGCGTGCTGCTGTTCGTTCACCACGCGGGAATGGACACCCAGCAGGTGCACGACAGCGGCTTCGACCCGGCCGACTACGTCTGGCCCTCGACGGTCGCCGATCTACTCAACGACGACTGGGAGGTAGAGGTGGACGAGCAACGGCCACGCGTGGCACCCGACGGTGGCGCCGGCGCCCACCACACCGACGATCTGGTGCTGCGGGTGCGCCGGCTGCGCTGACACTCTTGGCTCGCAGCAGTGTTACCGAGCTGCCGGAGCCGGCTCCGGCAGCTCCGGCGGCTCCGGCACACGGTAGGCAGGAGCGATCTTCACCGGGCGACCTCGACCGCACTACGCAGGAATGCCGCAAGCTCAGGGGGTGCACCCTCGCAGGAGCTCGACCAGGCGAGAGCCTCGCCCGCTGCGCACACCGCACCAGGCGTCATCCAGCGGATCAGGTGTCCCCGGCCGCGGGCGGCAGCACTGTTTCAAGCGCCAGACGCACCGCTCCACGAGGCGGCGCACCCTGGCGGATCGCCGTCGTGATCGTCCGGGTCACAGGGTTGGCCAGCTCCCGCGTGGCGACGCGATAGCGGCCCTCGCTCGGCGCTGTCCCCCGGATCATGTGACCGTGATGGCGCCATTAGTTCTCCCGGGCCGAACTGCGCCCGGTTGCTTGGCGTTTGTGCCCCTCGCGCATGGGCAGGACCGCTAGTGCGGTGTCCGCGATGTTCCGCAACGTCTCCGACTCCAGGCCGGCCTTGCCCACCGCCTCGATACCGCGGACCACCGTCAGCAGCAGTGCCGCCAACCGCTCCGGATCCGCAGCACTGTCGATGTCGCCGTGGCGCTGGGCGGCGCTGATCTCCGTCCGCAGCAGGGTCAGCAGCGCCGTCATGGTCTCGGCCGACCGCCCGGCGACCGTCGGATCGTGCTGGGCCAGTTCCGCCGCGCCCTTGGCCAGCAGGCACCCGCGGCGCTCGGTGTCGGAGGCGGAGTTCTCCGCCATCAGGTGCACGTATGCCGACAGCCGGGCCAAGGCCTCTGCGTCCGGGCCACCCGTCAGCCGCCCTTCGGCCACCTCGACGACTGCGGTGCACCAGTCGCCGAACACTCGGTGGAACAGCTTGCCCTTGTCGCCGAATGCGCCGTACAGGCTGCCCTTGCCCAGGCCGGTCGCCTGGGCGATGTCGTCCATTCGGGTTCCTGCATAGCCGGTCGCCCAGAACTGTTCCCGGGCCCGCTCCAGGACTTGGCGTTCGTCGAATGCGCGTGGTCTCGGCATGATCTCAGCCTATCCATTCTTGACTCGATCGTCCATTACTGCCTATGTTGTGGACGATCCATTCCATAACTGAAGGGGTTCAACATGCCAGGCGTGCTGCAGGAGAAGGTGGCCGTGATCACCGGAGGGACCAGCGGGATCGGGCTGGCCATCGCCCACCGCTTCGTTCGGGAGGGCGCACGGGTCTTCGTGACCGGCCGGGACATCGACCGCCTCGAAGCGGCAGTCAAGGAGCTGGGCCCAGCGGCCACCGGCGTACGATCCGACGTCTCGGTCCTGGCCGACCTCGACGCGCTCTACAGGCGGGTCCGCGAGGAGGCCGGACGCATCGACGTGCTGGTGGCCAACGCGGGAATCGTCGCGGACGCCGCGCTCGGCGCCCACACCGAGACGAACGTCGACCTCACGCTCGCCGTCAACGTCAAGGGCCCGCTGTTCACCGTTCAGAAGGCGCTTCCGCTGCTGGCGGAGAACGCCTCCATCCTGGTCGTCGGCTCGAGCAACAGCGTGCGACCCAATGAGCAACTCGAGGTCTACAGCGCCTCGAAGGCGGCGGTGAGCAACCTCGTGCACAACTGGGCCCGACAGTCGCGGGAGCGCCGATTCCGCGTCAACGTGCTCAGCCCTGGACCCACGCGAACCCCTGGCCTGCTGGGCGCCGCGGGGCCGGGCGTCGACCAGTTCGCCGAGGCCGTCGTGCCACTGGGGCGACTGGCCGACGCCGAGGAAATCGCCGAGGCAGCCCTCTTCCTGGCTTCGGACGCCTCGTCGTTCGTCACGGGTGCCGAACTCTTCGCCGACGGCGGCTACACCCGAGCCTGAACGACGGCCGGGTGGTGCGCATCCGCTTGCCTCGAAGCGATGGGGCGCACTCCCGGCCGTGCGTGTGCGTCGTACGAGCCCAGTGCGCTCGAAGCGACGGGAGTGGGGCCGCGGTCTCTGCGCGCGGTCTACCTGGTAGGAGGCGAACGCGCGGCCTCCGTGACTGGTGACCGTCTACCCGCGCTCAGCGCCCGTCTGAGATGCCGCTTGCGGCATGCAGGCACGCTTGCGCCAGTTAGTGCGATCTCGTAATATCCGAAAACGTGAAGTCCGAAAGCGTTTCATCGGGACGGTCGCTGTTGCTGACCTTGCAGCGTGCGACCCACGCCACCTTGCAGCTGATCGCTGCCGAACTCGTCGACCTTGACCTGACCGCCTCCGAAGTCAACGCATTGGCCAACCTCGCCGACGGTCAGGGACGAACCGTGTCTCAGCTGGGGGCCGCAGTGGGCGCCCGACCTACAACGCTGACCAGCGTGCTGGACCGGCTGGAGCGCCGTGGTCACATCACTCGCGGTACGCGAGCCGGTGATCGCCGCTCGGTGTTGATTGAACTCACGAAGTCCGGGCGTGCGACGGCGGCGCTGATCAGCCAGACGCTGGCCGATCTCGAGAGCCGCGCGTTGGAGGGCGTGCCCGCTGAGGCGCGCGCCGGTTTCTACGCCGTTGCGGACGCATTGATCAGGGAGGGGGCATGACCACTGACGATGACGGCGCGGATGAGGGGGCCTCGCCGTTCACCGAGCTCATGGGCGAAGTGATGGCCACCGCCGAGCGGTTCGGACACCGCCAGCACGTTCACCTGACCTGGCTAGCCGTTCGACGATACGGAACCAACGCGGCGGTGGATCTGATCAGCAGCGGTATCCAGCGCACCGCCCGATACGCCGGCGTGCCACAGAAATACAACGCCACCGTCAGCCGGGCCTGGGTCGAACTGGTAGGCCACCACGTGGGCCAGACAGACACGGCCGACTTCGACGCTTTCGCCCACCAGCACCCGGCACTGCTCGACAAGAAGCTGCTCACTCGCTTCTACCGGCCCTCGACACTCGCCGACACCCGAGCCAGGTGGGGCTGGGTCGAACCCGATCTCGCGCCGTTCCCCTGGCAGCGTGCCGACCGGTCCCATCAGCAGGCTTTCAGGAGTTCTTCGCCCACGTAGCCCGGCGACAATTGCGGGTGAGCCTGCGGGTCATGAGTGGGGCGCGGCGAGCCAGTTGGCCTCTGCGTCCGCCTCCGTGCGTGGCGCCCCACAACGTGCGCAGGTACTGCAGGCGGTGCAGACGCGACCGAGGTAGCCAGTGACGGATCGTTCCGATCATGGCCATGAGCTGAACGCTGCGGCGTCCGGTCGGGACCGGAGGACGTCTGCGTTGCGGAGGTCGGCGAAGTCGGCGTGGGCCTGCTCGACGGCTTCGGGGTATGCCTCGCGCTTGGCGTGCTCGGCGAGCGCCCGGTGGATGCTCGCCACCGAGGGGTTCTGCCCCTTCCGCTTGCCGGTAGGGATGATCAGGTCGGGCAGGATCTGCTCGACGGACTCGCCGCCCGCGCGGCGGCGCAGCACGGTGTGCAGCATGTCGTCGGTGATGACCGGGGGCCGGCCGCCGTGCTTGCCCTTGCGGGACGCGGTGTCGAGTCCTTCGAGCGTGGACTCGCGGATGTTCTCCCGCTCGGTCTCGGCCATCGCGGCGAAGGACGCGAACAGCAGCTTGCCGGGCCCGGTGGGGTCGTAGATGCCGGGCAGCGGCCCGGCGAGCATCTCCAGGATGAGGCCGTGGGCGGTGAGGTGGTCAGCGAGACAGTCCAGCCGGCCCGGACCTCGTCTCGTGAGTCGTCGTTCAGCACCGTATGCGTTTCAGGTGACAGATGCTCAGCGATGGCTGAGCCCGTCGGTCAGTCGATGCCTTCGATGATGCGGAAGTCGCGTTCGAATCCGTCGGGGAGGGCCACCAGCGCCTTCTGGTATGCCTCGCTCTCGTATGCCGCGACGGCCTGTTCAAAGCTGTCGAACTCGATCAGAACGACGCGTTGCGTGATTCCGGCCTCGTGGGCGACGACCCGGGCGCCACGGGACAGGACGCGCCCGCCCGCAGCCCGGACAGCCGGACCGGCCAGCTTGTTGTAGGCAGACAGCCTCTCAGGGTCGGAAATGACGGGGTAGACACTGACCCAGTAGCCCTTGGCCATGGAGACCTCCTGTGTTCGGCCGGACATGTCCGACTTCGAATTGACGCTCAGATTGCTCGATCCCGGCGACGGAGCACCGGGCATTTGTGAGGACGTGCTGATCCGGCCTGGTTCGGCTCTGCCACCCGCCGCTGCCGGTTCGCGTCCCGGCGAAGTCTTCCTCAGCTCCCCGGGCGCCTTCGGCGGCGGAGGAACGTGCCGGAGACGGAAACGAAGACCTCCCGGTCGACGGGGTCGGCCATGGCGGGCATTCCAGCCCGTCTGCGCAGGACGAGACGCGGCCTCATCCGAACCTCGCCGGGTGCCCGCCACTCGCTGATGCCATCGGCGTCAGAAGCAGACTGAGGTCGAACGCCGGCGCACTGTGGGTGATGGCACCGACGGATATTCGAGGCGTCTGGATTCATCACGCTGGACACGGTAAGGGCCGTCGCGGAGACCGGAGTCGACGCGAAGTCGGGGCCCTTCCGACCCTCGCAGCGTCACGATGTGCCGCACGTCTTCGATGGGCATGTTGTCCAGCATGATCCACTCGACTCCCGCGCGCAGCGCCTCGATGGCCTGGGCTGTCGCCTCGACCTCCACCTCGACGGCGACACCGCGTGTATTACACGCGTGTACTGCCGCGATCGCGGCGCTCACGCCGCCCGCCGCGGCGATGTGGTTCGCCTTGAGCAGGACCATCGCCGCGAGGTCGAGCCGGTGGTTGCTCACTCCGCCGGCGGCGACCGCGGCCTTCTCGAGCGCTCGAAGAGCGGGCGCTGTTTTGCGCGTGTCCAGGATCCGTGCCGGAAGCCCGGTCACCGCGTCCGCGAGGGCCGCGGCGGCGGTGGCGATGCCGGCCATGCGTTGCAGGAAGTTCAAAGCTGTCCGCTCGCCGGTGATGATCTCTCGCGCGGGTCCTGCCAGCGTGAGCAGGGCCTGCCCGGTGTGGACGCGGTCGCCGTCCTGAACGTGCTCGGTGACGACGACGCCGCTGCCGAGCTGCCGATATACCTCGGCTGGGATCGCCGTGCCGGCGATCACGCCGTCTTGGCGGGCGACGACGCGCGCATGGGCGCGGGTGCCGTCCGGCACCGCCCAGCGGGTGGTGATGTCGTCCTCGGCGCGGTCTTCGGCCAGGGCGCGGCGCACGGCGTCCGCCATGGCGTCGACGGCGACCGCCGTCTGGTGCGCCGCGTGCGGGGCTGGGGCACGGCGTTCGGGGCGAGAGATGCATAAAGCATTCATATAAATATTGTATGCTTCACGCATGAGCCGTCAAGACGCCACTGGTGGCGTGTCCACTGCGATCGGGTCGGCCCTCTACGGGCTGGCCACCAGGGCTGTGAGACGCCTTCCACGCGATATGAGCATCACGTCCGCCGCCACCCTGGCCACCCTGCACGGGACCGGCCCGCGACGCATCACCGATCTGGCCGTGATCGAGGGTGTCACCCAGCCCGCGATGACCGTGCTGGTCCGGGTCATGGAGGAGTCCGGACTGGTCGAGCGGAAGGGCGATCCCTCCGACAAGCGGGTCACGCTGGTGTGTCTGACCGAGGCGGGCGCGTCGTACGTTCGGACGCGGCGCCAGGCGGGCGTCGATGCGTTCGCGCGGCTGATCGACGAACTCGCCGACGACGAGGTCGAGGCCCTGGTGGCGGCGCTTCCGGCGCTGGCGCACCTGGCAGAGCTCGAAAGCCAGGACCGCGAAGGGCCGAAGCGGTGAGAGGGCGCACCCCTGAGCGCTCCGAGGCGCGGCTGCTGGTCCCCGCCCTGATGTTCATCGCCCTGGTCGTGGCGGCGGTCGCCAGCCTCGGGACGCCGCTGATCACGAGTGTGGCCACCACGTTCCACGTCTCGCTCGACAGCGCGCAGTGGACGCTGACCGTGGCACTGCTGAGCGGCGCCGTCGCCACGCCCGTCCTCGGCCGGCTCGGAGCCGGCCCGCACCGACGGGCCACGATCCTCGCCACGCTCGCGATCGTCGTCGTCGGCAGTGCGCTGACCGTGCTGCCGCTGCCGTTCGCGGGGCTGCTCATCGGCAGGGCGGCCCAAGGCGTCGGGCTCGGTCTGACGGCGCTGATGATGGGCGTGGCCCGGGACCATCTTTCCGAGGAGCGCAGCACGACGACGATCGCCCTGATCTCGGTGGTCTCGATCATCGGCGCCGGCGTCGGCTACCCGCTCACCGCACTGCTCGCCGAGATCGGCGGCGTACGGGCCGCCTACAGCTTCGGTCTGTTCGTCACCGCTGTCGCCTTCCTGACCGCGTGGCGTTCCATACCCGCGGCTCCCGAAGGCCGCTCCGCTCACGTGACCGTGACGGGCGCGCTCGTCCTCGCGGGTGGACTGTTCCTCGTCCTGTTCCTGGCCGGCCAGCGGAGCCTGTGGAGCCGTCACCTCGCCATGGCGGTGATCCTCGCCGTCGTCGCCGTGCTCCTGCTGTGCGTCTGGACCGCCTCCGAGCTGCGCAGTAAGGCGCCCCTGGTCGATGTCCGGGCAGTACGGCGCCCGGCGGTCGCCGGAGCGAACATCGCCATGTTCGTCGGCGGAAGCGGCATGTACCTCCTGCTCACGCTCATCACGCGGTACGCGCAGACGCCGCAGAGCGCCGGCTACGGCTTCGGGCTGACCACCTTCGTCGCCGGGCTGGTCCTCGTCCCGTTCTCGGTGCTGGGGTTCGTCGCCGGCAAACTCACGCCCCGGGTTCGGACGCTGATCGACGCACCCGTGCTCCTGGCCGGCAGCGCCGTCATCGTCGGCGGCGGGTTCGTCCTCTTCGCCGCGGCCCGGTCGAACCTGGCCGAACTGCTCGTCGCGATGGGTGTGCTGGGCTTCGGCGTCGGCGGCTTCTCAGCCGCCATGCCCGGCGTCATCCTGGCCGTCACGCCCAAGAGCGAGACGTCGAGCGCGATGAGCTTCAACTACGTCGTCCGCAGCGTCGGGTACTCCCTGGGCAGCGCGATAGGCGGCCTGGTCCTGGCCACCGGCACCGACGCCGGTCATCTTTTCCCGAACGACCACGCCTACACCACCGCAGCGCTGATCGGCATCGCCGCCATGGCGGTCGCCGCCCTGACCGCCACCGCCGCCAACGCCGACCCGAGATCAACCCCACCACGGCCACGGCCAGCGTGCCGAGTCGGGGCCGGTCGTGATCGCGGTCGTCATCGTCGAGGAAGAAGAATCGCTCCAGCTCCGGACGCGTGGGCACGGCGGTGAACGTCCCGTACGCCTCGGTCTGCTCATCGGTCAGAAACTCCACCGGCACGAGCCGGACCGTAGCGAGCGGCGATGAGCAACCGGCGGCTTTCCGTGAACCCCAGAAGCAGCCGGATTTGGTGTGCTGGGGCTGTTGCGAAAGTGGATCTTGTTCATTGATGATCACGTGCTGTGGGACGTGGTGATCTGACGAATGGCCAGTCGGCCCGGATGGAGCCGTTGCTGCCGCAGGGCATCACGCCGGGCCGGCCGCAGGTGTGGACCACGCGGCAGCTGATAGACGGCATACGGTGGCGGACCCGGACGGGTGCTCCCCGACGAGACATGCCCGCGCGGTATGGGCCATGGGACCGGGTCTACGACCTGTTCGGGTGCCCCGGCCCGGACGCGGACGGCCCCGCAAACGTCCGGACCGGGTGCCGGCCGACAAAGCGTACGGCTCCCGTCGCAACCGGTCCCACCTGCGTAGACGCGGGATCAAGGCAACCATTCCGGTACCCGCAGACCTTGTCGGCAACCGGCAGAATCGCGGGTCCCGCGGCGGCCGTCCGCCGAAGTTCGACCGGGACGACTACAAGCAGCGGCACACGGTTGAGGGCGGGATCAATCGCCTCAAGCGCCACCGGGCCGTGGCTACCAGGTACGACAAACTCGCCGTGCGCAAGGAAGCGACCATGTTGATCGCAGCCCTCACTGAGTGGCTGTGACCTGCACTTTCACCTGGCAGTCCGAGGGCTACGTGCCTCTGTAGGTAGCGAGTCGGTGTTTCTCGCTGTTGGGTATGGGTGTGCCGAAGAGCGATGACTACGCGAGAACCCGTGCTCGACTGACCGTCTGGGGCTGCCTTGCCGGGCTGGCTGTGGTCCTGGCTATTCCGATGACCATACTGGTGACCGTCCTCCTGTTCGGGATGCCGACCCCCTAGAGCTGTCGGTTTGCCCCGCGCACACCCTCTCGTTGTACAGGTGGCGGATGGAGTGGCCTGTCAACACCCGTCGCGTTAGTGAGTAGCTGCGCCCCGGTCCAGGACTCGCATGCTGCCTGAGACCGCCGCCTGTTGTCTGCCTGCTTCAAGTGGCGATTGAGGGGTATGCGATTTCGGGCGAGGACAGGGCTGCTTGGGAAGTAAGGCGGACCGTATGGATCAGACCGCGGGTGATGCTGAGCGGGAATCGCTGGTCGGCGAATCCGTTTCGGTTGCGGAGGCGTTCGAGGAAAGCGAGCACATCGCTTCCGCTCGCGCTCTGGCCCGGTCCTTCCTGACGCATGTGCAGGCTGTTCACGGGCTGCCGGTCTCTAGCCGCGCGATGGGCATGGTGCAGCTGGTGGTGAGCGAGCTGGTGACCAATGCCCGCAAGTATGCGCCGGGTCCGTGTCTGCTGACCTTGGAAGTCAAGGACGGCGCCGTTGAGGTGAGTGTGTGGGACAGCAGTACGGCCCTGCCCGCGATCCTGGCGCCGGATCCTCAGCGGGTGGGCCAGCACGGGCTGGAGATTGTGATGGCCGTGTGCCAGAGCTTGCAGTTTCACCGGGAACCGGTGGGCAAGCGGATCACCGCGGCCGTGGTCCTGGCCGATGACCCGGGCGGGGACGTCGCCGGACGTCGGCTGTGACCAAGGTCCGAGCCGGTGGGGCGGATTCCGAGCGGGCCGAACTCGTCGAATGCGAAGACCCGGCCGGGGAAGACTTCCAGGACGTGCTCGATCCGGTCCAGCTTGGCATCGCGCTCGGGGTTCGTGGCTCCCTTCACGTCTTGGTGCGCTGGAAAGTGATACCGCGTCAGGCGAGCAGGCGGCACAGGGCTTCGCGGCCGATGCGGATCATCCGGCCGTGGGCCTTGCGCAGGTACAGCACTGGGCGCTGTTGGGGTACAGCCGATGTGGCCAGGCGCGTTCGGGTGAACGCGCCCGGACGGGAATGCGTGTCGTAATGGGGCAGCGAGGGGTCGGCGTCGAGGCTTGGGCGGTGCGGTCGTCGGCCGGACGGTCGGCATCAGGAGGCTGAAGCGCATGCTTGTTCTGGGCCGTTCGCAGGTCGAGTCCCTGCTCCACATGGATTCGCTGATCGATGCCCTGGCTTCGGCGATGGCGGACCTCAGCGCGGGCCGCGCCTCGGTACCCGACCGTGTCGCCGCTCTGGTGCCCGAACAGGACGGATTCCTGGCGGCCATGCCGGGCTTCCTGCCCTCGGCCGGGATGCTCATGACCAAGCTGGTCTCCCTCTTCCCCCACAACGACGGGGCACACCTGCCGACCCATCAGGCGCTGATCGTGGCGTTCGATCCGGATACCGGCGAGCCCGCCGCCCTGCTGGACGGTACCGCCATCACCGCGGCGCGCACCGGCGCCTGCTCCGCCTTGTCGGCGCGACTGCTGGCCCGCGAGGACGCGAGCGTGCTGGCCGTGCTGGGCACCGGCGTCCAAGCCCGCTCCCACGCCCACGCGATCTGCCGGGTCCGACCGATCCGGCAGATCCGCGTGGCCGGCCGGGACCAGGCGAGAGCCGCCGCCCTGGCCGAGGAACTCTCCGCCCTGCTGGAGGCCGAAGTCCAGGCCGTGGCCGGCTACGCCGAGGCACTCGACGGCGCGGACATCGCCGCCGCGACGACGCACGCCGTCGAACCCGTGATCCGCCGTCCCTGGCTGACACCCGGGGTACACATCACGTCCGTGGGATACAACCCGGCCGGGCGCGAGATCGACGACGCCACCATCGCCGAGGCGCTGGTGTGCGTCGAATCGCGCCAGGCCGTGCTTTCTCCGCTCCCCGCGGGCAGTAACGACCTGCTCACGCCGATCCGCGAAGGCCTCATCACAGCCGACCACGTGCATGCCGAGCTGGGCGAACTCATCTCCGGCAGCAGACCGGGGCGCACCGCGCCGGAGCAGATCACTCTCTACAAGTCGGTCGGCGTAGCGGTCCAGGACGCCGCGGCCGCCGCCCTGGTCGTCGCGGCCGCCCGCCAGCAGTCGATCGGCGAGGAGATCACGCTGCGGTGACGCCGCCACGGCACGCGATCGCCCCACCGCGCGGCGGCCGGATCGGCGACGCGCGGCTCACCGGCTGAGCGCATTCACCCGTACGCGCCTGAGCAGCTAAGCGGTGGGTCAGTGGTCGGAATAGCTGAAGTCGCCCACGGTCCAGGCACTGATGTCCTCGATCGCAACGCGGTACATTCCGCCCGTCTCCGGGATCCCCACCGCGCCCTGCAGAATCCGCGCGAGATGGAAATGCAGATGCGTGGGCGGCCCGTCCTTCTTCGCGGGACCGTCGAAGACCGCGGCGAACTCGCCCAGGTGGGCGGACTCGGTCAGCACCTCCGCCACCCGCTGCCTCCACATGGCTTCGGGAGCCAGTCGACCGGTGATGACAGCACCACCGGTGACCACGGTCAGGGACATCTGACTGCTCTGCCCTGACTCCACAAGGGCGGCGATGTCAACGATCAACTCGTCAGCCTTCAGCATGAGATCAGATTCTATCCACAGCGCTCCCACCGCGCGGCTCGGGTGGCGGCACTACGGGGCAGGACAGGTCTGTACGGTCTCGTCGCCGTCGGCCCCTCACTCCACGCGCCGCACTTGCACTGCGGGCCGGACCTGCCATCTCTAGACCGACCGACGGGGAATACCTCATCGTCGGGTACGCAAAAATCTATGCTCGCCGAAGTAGACATTGGGTGCTTGGATCATTATTGTTTCTCTCGTAGTCGAGATCGAGCGAGGCCCGGCAGACACGAACTGCCAGGCAGCAGTACACGCATGACGGTCCGATGGTGGAGCCTCGAAGCCAGGTTGTTGCACGACGGCGACGGGACTGACGACCGGACCGGGTGGCCCGCAGTGATCAGGGGCCGCCGCCATCAAGGCCGCGGTCGACGCGGTTGCGGTACCAGCAGTGCTGTATCGAGCGGTTGCCTCGGTGAAGGCGTCGGGCTGCGGACGCGCGCGCCGGGGTGCGGTAACAAGCAGTGCGTAGTCCCCGTTTGGTAAGTGATTGGTTCAGAGGGAAGAACGGAGGAGTCGAGCGCCATCCAGGATCGCCCGGGCCAAAGACGTCAGCCCGGGTACCGCAGGACATCGATAGGCAGGTGGTCTCCGGTCACGCATCCGCGATCCTCGCACCCCCGTTGGCATTTCGGGCGGCTGTGCGGAAACAGAAGGCCGGCGCAACAATAGGGCCGGCAGATGGTGTTGCAGTTCCTTCGGGGCCTTGGTGCCGTACGGCACCAAGGCCCCTCGATGCGTTCCACAAAGAGGTGAGACGACAGCGGACGAATCGCTGGACCGACTCGAGGACGACGACTGTCCCGCTTACACGATGGCCGGGCCGCCGAGTTGCATCGCGGCCCGCGCGTGAACTCGTCGACCAGAGCACCCCGATCGAAGCCGCTTGCCGGATCATCATCGGCGAAGACCAGCTCGAAGAAGCCCAGCGCATCAACGCCGAATACCGGCGCACCAGTTGATCGTCCGTGCGATCGGATCGGCAGGGGTCCGGCCCGGCCGCGGCGGCCGAGCCCGCCCTTCCCGTGCCGGATGCCCGAAATCGGACTGGGGTCGGTGAGGGAGCTCTCCCGGATGCCGGTCAGGGAGGAGTCGATGCCCAGCATGAGCGCATGGGTGACCGGCTTCACGAGCGGGACGGCGGGGTCCTGCACGATGAGCACAGCGCAGGGCGGCGTTGGCCTACCGGTCGCCTCCACCGTTGAGGCGGCGGTACTGCCGGCGGGCACACACGGAGCGCGCGGCGTCCAGCGATACCTGCAAGCAGGCCACCGGTACCCACCGACCGGCACACCCTGTCATCCCGAAGGAATGCGGAACTCGAATTCGGGACGGTCCCACGGCACGGCGGGCGGGTTCGCGAACGCGGTCCCGGTCCGCACCGCACCGACGCGGTGGTAGAAGTTCTCGGCGGGCAGGTGCGACACGACCTTCAGACGGTCGATCCCGGCGGCACGGGCCTCGGACTGCATGTGCGCGACGAGTAGCCGTCCAATGCCCCGTCCTTGCACGTCGTCGGCGACGAACAGCAGGTCGAGCTCCGGTGGAGCAAGGATGAGCGAGTAGAACCCGAGGATCCGGCCTCCGTGCTCGTCGGCGCCGACGGCCACAAAGGCGCGGTGGGCCTCGATGTAATCAGGACCGACCCGGTAGCCCGCGACGGCGGCTGCGTACTTCCCCTCGTAGGCGCCTGATCCACGCACGAGGCGTGTGAGCCGTTTGGCATCCCGCGCGACGGCCCTCCGTATCGTGATCGGCTGGCTGATCGGGGATGTGCGTGAACTCATCAGGTGAGTATGTCCCACCAGGGAGCGCCCTCGTCAGGCGGGCCAGCCGCTCGCGCAGGCAAGCACGGGCGCATCGTCCACCTGGTCCACCCCGCGCACACCACGATGGACTGCGCGCAGTGCGGGGCGAGAACCAAGCACGCACTCCCCCTGTACGAACGGACCTTTGCCTGCACCGCATGCGGAGCCCGACCCGCCTGCTGGATGCCGCGCACCAACCGCTCGGCGGTCCCATCGTGCAACTTGAACACACACGTCAGCCGCACCATGCATGATCTGATCGCCACCCGATCATGGCTGACGAACACAGCCTCGACCGGCTCATCTCGCTGGTGAGGATGCGGATGAAGCGGATGCAATGCCGCCCCCGCCACGAAAGCCGTTCGGGCACTCCGGCTCGCCACGCCTTGCGGTCGTCCTCAGGAAGAGTTGCCTCTCGCTTTCAGCGGGCGATCGAGATTGCGAAGGGCGCGAATCCGCTGGATCGGATCACGTGGGGTACGAACAGGATCGCGGCCTCGGCGGCCCGCGCGGTCTCGATCCCGCCGAGGTCCGTGATCCACTCCTGCTGCCAGCTGAGGTCGGCGAGAAGCCCGCGTACGACCCGCTTGGCCTCCGGGTCCTTGCCGGAGAGGAAGGCGGTCGGTGTCTGGGTGAGCGCGGCGGGCGCGGTCATCACCGTGTAGAGCATCGTGTTGAGCGTCTTGACGACGCGCGTGTCGGGGAGAGCTTCTTGAACTTGCTCCGCGAGGCTCGAGCCGGGGTAGAGCAGCTCGGCCGGCAGTCCGTCCGGTCCGTCGACGGTGGCGTTGGAGACGTCTACGAGAATCGTGCCCCGCAGTTCCTCGCGCAGCGCGATGAGCCGCTCCAGCGAGCCGGCGCCCGGGGTGGCGTTGACGACGATCTGCGCTGTCCGGGCGGCGTCGGCGGCAGAGCCTGGTGAGCGGTCCGCCACGGTCACTTCGTGCCCGGCCCGGGTGAGGGCCAGAGCGAGGCTGCCGCCGACGCGGCCGTTTCCGAGAACGGCGATCATGGTCATGCTGATGTGGTCCTTCCGGTGCTTGTGGTTCTCGTGGGAGTCAGCGGGAGAGAGCGGTGACGGCGTCGGCGTGCACGCCGGGCCCGGCGGCCAGGAAGCTCTCGCTCTCCGGGGTCCAGGGGCGGCCCTCGGCGTCGGATATCCGCCCTCCGGCCTCGGCGACGAGCAGCGCCCCGGGAAGCAGGTCCGCGCGGGCCCCGGCGAACTGCCAGAAGGCGTCGATCCGGCCGGCGGCCACGTTCAGCAGGTGCAGGGTGGCGGGCACGGATGTCCGCACCACGAGCGCGTCGAAGAGCATCGCGGTGATCGAGGAGCCGATGCGCCGCACGACCTTCTCGTCCTCGTCCGGCCTGGCCTGGCTCGTGGCCACGAGGCTCAGGCCGAGGTCCGTGGTCCGGGACACGTGCAGCGGGCGGCCGTCGAGGTGGGCGCCGGCGCCGGCGAGCGCGGTGTAGGTCTCGCCGGTCAACGGCAGGTGAACCACGGTGAGCACCGGCTGGTTGTCGCGCACGAGAGTGGCGGTCACCGCCCACTCCGGCAGGGCGTGCAGGTGGTTGACGTTGCCCTCGGCCGGGTCCAGGACCCACCACTCGCCGGGGGGCAGGGCCCCGCCCGCGAGCTCGTCATCCACCAGGCGGGCGTCCGGGCGCAGGAGGGTGAGGCGGGGGCGCAGGACGTCGAGGGCCGCGTCGTCGTTGGCGGCGAGCGCGCGCATCAGCTCTTCGCGGGTCTGGTGGCGGACCACGTCGCCGAACCGCTCCCGCAGCGCCGAACCCGCCGCGCGCACGGCGTCCGCGGTCTGCGTGAGCAGGTCGGCGTCGGACGCGACGCCGGCGGTCGCGGCAATTCCGGTGGGCTGAATCGACTCGGGCATGGCGGTGCTCCCATCTGAGCAGGGGGTGATGAGGCGGACCAGTCGAAAACCGTGTTTCTTTTCGTGCCCGCATCTCGAAGGTAGGAGGGCCCATCGTTAACTGCAAGTGCATGTAAAGCACGGCTAGGATGAGTCTCATGCAATTGGATTTGAACCTGCTCGCCGCGTTCGATGCGCTCCTGGAGGAAGGCAGCGTGGCCGGAGCTGCTGCGCGCCTGCACGTCACAGCCCCCGCGATGAGTCGAAGCCTCGGACGGATCCGCCGTACGACGGGGGATCAGATCCTGGTGCGTACCGGGCGCACGATGACCCCGACGCCGTACGCGATCGCCGTCCGGGAACAGGTGCACGAGCTGCTCCAGCAGGTCCAGGGCGTCCTGGCACCGAGCCGCGAACTCGACCTCACGACACTCGAGCGCACCTTCACACTCCGCTGGCACGATTCACTCGTCGCCCTCAGTGGCCCCGCGCTTCTCGCGGCCGTACGCGAGCAGGCGCCGGGCGTGCGTTTGCGCTTCATCGCGGAATCGAGCATCGACACCCCCGAGCTGCGTCGCGGCGAGATCGACCTGGAGGCGAACGCGAACCGCCCGGCCGCACCCGACATTCGCGCCGAGCGGGTGGCTGAGACCCACCACGTCATCGTCGTGCGGCAGGGGCACCCGCTCACCCGGGTCAAGGCTGTCACCGCCGCGCGGTACGCCGCGGCCGAGCACATCACCGTCTCGCGCCGCGGAAGGCTCGGCAACGCCCTCGACGACGCTCTCGCGCGGCACGGCCTCACCCGACGGGTAGTGGCGACCGCGCCCACCGAAGGGACCGCGTTCGAGTTCGTGCGCGGCTCCGACCTCCTCGTCACCGCCCCCGAATCGACGACGCGTTCCGCGGCCACGGTTCTCGGTCTGACCCTGCTCCCACTGCCGTTCGAACTGCCGCCGGCCGCGGTCTACCTGTCATGGCATCAGCGCTATGACACCGACCCCGCACACGTCTGGCTACGCGATCTGGCGCGGACCGCGTTGGCGCCCCGACGTAACGCGAACCTTTAAAGATCTCCAGCCGGGCTGCAGACCGGCCGTCCGCCCCACGCGTGCCGTACGTGAAGTCGCCATGATGGCATCCCGGGTGCACGAGTACGGCCGCTGTGGCGCTACGGTATGCGGCAGTCGATCGCGCGTTCTACGATCGCTGACCAACAAGGGGGTTCCATGAAGCACCGTCGCCCGCGCCCACGTAGCAGAGTGATCGCCAGAGCGGTCGGTTCGGCGGGTGCGCTGGCCGTCACGCTGGGTGTGGGGATGACGCCGGCGATGGCCGCCGGGAATACGTCCAAAACGCCTACGGCCACCGGGTTCTCGCCCGACGATCCCGAACCGAAGGCGAACTGGGCGCCCGAGAACGACGAGGGGCCGCAGACCCAGAAGTCAGTACGCCCTGAGGCGTTGACGTCCAGCCGCACGGCCGCGTCCCCGCTGCAGCTCAAGATGCCCGCGCCGACAGGGCCGTACAGCGTGGGCATGGTAGGCCTGCATCTCGTCGACTCGTCGCGTACGGATCCGTATGTGGGCGGCAAGCGCGAGGTCATGGTGTCGCTCTGGTACCCGGCCACCTCCACGTCGGGGCACTATCAAGCGCCGTGGCAGCCGTCGATCTCCGGGGCCCATTTCCTCGCCTCGCGCGGGCTGTCGCCGCAGCAGGTGACGCTGCCGAGGACCGCGGGCCATGTCCTCGCCCCGGTGAAGACGTCGCTGGGCAAGCTGCCCGTCCTGCTGTACTCGACCGGGCTGCACTCGGACCGCTCCATGGGCACCGCGCTCGCCCAGGATCTCGCCAGCCGGGGCTACCTCGTCGTCACCGTGGACCACACCCACGACGCCAACGAGGTGCAGTTCCCCGGCAACCGGCTCGAGGTCAACAGGATGCCGTCGGGCTCGCACTCCTCCGACACGCTCAAGGTGCGCGCGGCCGACATCAAGTTCGTCATCAACGCCCTCGGGAAGATCAGCAGTGGCGGCAATCCGGACGCCGGCCACGCGACGCTCCCCGCCGGACTGGCGAAGTCGGTGGATACGTCCCGAATCGGGATGTTCGGCTGGTCGCTGGGCGGCGCGGCGGTCGACACCGCCATGCAGCTCGACAAGCGGATCGATGCCGGTGCCAACCTGGACGGCCAGTTCTTCGGGACGGCGCCGAGCAAGGATCTGGACCGTCCCTTCATGCTCTTCAGCTCGGGCACCCACAACCGCAACAACGACGGTTCGTGGCGCACGCTGTGGTCGCATCTGAAGGGATACCGGGTCGACGTCCAGCTGCATGGCGCGGCGCACCTGTCGTTCAGCGATCAGGAGTGGATGGTGCCGCAGGAGGCGGGCCTGCTCGGGCTCTCGAAGGCTCAACTCCAGCAGCAGTACGGCACGATCGACCCGAACCGGGCGGTCCAGGTCCAGCGCGTCTACCTCGCCGCCTTCTTCGACCAGGAGCTGCGTCACAAGCACAGCACCCTGCTCGACGGGCCCGCCGACAAGTACCCGGAGATCTCTTTCGTCCGTTGACCGGACGAGCCGACCGGACAGTTGCCAGGAGACCTGAAGGGCCGGTTCCGTTCGCGGGCCCGGCCTTTCGGCGTGCCGAGGGGCACGGGTCCGCAGGCGCCGCCGGGCAGGGCTGCCGTTGTCCCATAGGACACATGGGGCGAACATGTGATGTTTATGTGACAGCCGGGGGCTAGGATGTTCGTTCCATCGAACATTCGGGCGCTCGGCGCCAGTTGAGGAAGGATCCGCTCCCCTGCCCTCCGCACCCCGGGCGCCGCGCCGACACCGCAACCGTCGCCGCGCCGATATGCCGATGCTTGGCGGGGTGCGCCCGCCTATAGCCTCACTTGTCGTACTCCTCCTGGTTGTCGCCTTCCTGACCGTGATCGGTATCGACGGCGTCCGCGCCGCGCCCATCCCGCAGGCCGTTCTGAACGGGGAGCAGCAGATCGCCGCGGACACCGCGCAGTCGCTGCGTACCGCGATCGACGCCGAGGCGCGCACGGTCCGCGGTACGGCGCACGCGTACTCGGCGACCAGCACCTCGACCCCCGCGACCACGCTCAAGGCGCTGACCTCTGCCCGGACGACGGTCCTCGGCGGTGCGCTGCTCGACCGGCACACCGGCAAGCTGCTGGCGACCGGCGGCAGGACAGTGCCGCTGGCCGGAGTGAACGCCACAACGGCAGCCGGGCACGGGACGATTGCGCCCCGGCTGGTGACGTCGGGCGGCACGCCGCAACTGCTGTACTTCGCCAGGGTCACCCTGCCCGCGCAGCAGGAGGACCCCGACCAGGACCAGTACCAAGCCCCGGACCGGGCCGAACGGCAGTGGCTGCTGGTGGTCACCGAGGCGCTCCCGGCCCTCGCGGCGTACGGCGACGGACGCAGGGCCGAAGTGCTGGACCCGAGCGGCGCCGCGCTCGCCACCGCGGTCCACGGCACGGCACAACCGGCCGCCGGCGCCGGTGGTCTGCCCGCGGCGGCGACCCGCGCGGCGCACGGATCCGGAAGTGACACCGACGCCTCCGGAAGCCTGCTGGGCGCCGCCACCAGCAGCCGGCGCGCCGTGGCCGGCTGGGCCCAGGTCGCCTCGGCGACCGGTCCGGGCGACACCGACGACCTCGGTCTGGTGGTCCTCACCTCCCACGCGGCGCCCGCCAGGACCGCCGCCGCCGATTACTCGCGCTTCGCGCTCGAGGCCGCCGGGGCGCTGGCCGGGCTCGCGCTGCTGCTCGGGCTGGCACTGCACTTCTCCGTGCAGCGCCCACTGCTGCGGCTGTACCTGTCCGCCGGCCGCCTGGCCCGGGGGGCGAGCCAGGACTGGCCGACCGCGTCGGCGGAGCTGTCCCGGCCGGTTCCGGTGCATGGCTTCGGGGAACTGGCCCGGATCGGGCGGGCACTGGACTCACTGCGCCGGCAACTGCTCGGCGAGAGCGGCCCGCAGGAGTTCCCGGCCCGGCGTGGACCGGGATACCGGGCGCTGGCCGTGATCGGCGTGGTGGTGGTGGGCTGCTGGGCGGCGCCGATGGTCTTCCTGCTGAACCGGGCGGACACCGTGACCGCGGTTCCGGCTGCGGTCCGCGCCGACCAGCAGGCGCGCACCGAGATCGCGACGGGCCGGATCCGGCAGTCCCTCGACCAGTCGTACACCGACCTGAGCGCCGCGGCCGCAAGCCTGCCGGGCGGGAGCCGGGCTGCCCAGACCGAGGTGCTGCGGCGCTGCCTCGCCGACCACAAGCAGTACCGCTCGCTGTATCTCCTTGACCGCTCGGGCGGCATCACGCTGCGGGTGGGCGGCACACCGCTGCGCACCCTCGTCCACGTGCCCGGCGGCGGCGGTATCACCACCGTCAACACCTCGGGCCGGATCCCGGCGATCGCCGCCTACGCCCAGGTCCAAGCCGCCAAGGGCAAGGCCAAGGCGGCCGGTCTGGTCCTGTTCGGCGAGATCGACGTGAAGGCGCTCAACTCCATCCTGCCCAGGCCGAAGCTGGGCAGCGTCTGGGTGACGGACGGCCACGAGAAGGTGCTGGCGGCAAGCGTGGGCTACCGCGCCTTCCAGTCACTGCCCGACTCCGGCCTGTCCCGTCTCGCCCGCTCCACCCAAAGCGCCCCGGGGACTCCGGGCACCGCGACCTCAGCGGTGCACCTCACCTCGTCCGGCCCCTCGGTCGACGCCGCCGCGCCGCTGGCGCAGAGCGGACCGACGGCCCGCCTCGGCTGGCACGTGGTGACCGCGGAGCCCGCGGCAGCGCTCCAGATCCCCGCGGTGCAGGCCGAACAGCGCACCATGCTCGCCGGCATCCTGGGCCTCGCCGTCGGCGCGGCCTGCCTGGGCTGGCTGCACGTCGTGGTGATCCGCCCGCTGCGCGCCGTCGCCGTACTCGTCGAACGGCTCGCCGGCGGGGACCGCCGTACCGTGCTGCATCCGGTCAACCATGACGAGATCGGCTCGGTCACCCGCAGCCTGGAGCTGATCCGCCAGGCCCTGGCGGAACGCGACCGGGCGGCCAGATCCGGTCACGCCGCCGGGGCCTCCCGGTCCCTGCGTGAGAACACCCTCCAGCGGTAGAAGGACGGAATAGACGTGCTCTTCCTCTATGTCATCGTCCTGCTGTGCTGCGCCGGGCTGTGGATCGCCGGAATCGTGGAGCAGCAGCGGCACTTCGCCTCGCTGGAGCAGATACCGACGCGGGTGCTGGTCAACGGCATCCGCGGCAAGAGCTCGATCACCCGGCTGTGCGCCGGCGCGCTGCGCGGCGGCGGCCTGGTCACGGTGGCCAAGACCACCGGCACCGCGGCCCGGTTCATCCACCCGGATGCCACCGAGGAACCGGTGTACCGCAAGTTCGGCATCTCCAACATCGTCGAGCAGATCGGCATCGTACGGCGGGCTGCGACCTACCGGCCGGACGCGCTGGTCATCGAATGCATGGCGGTGATGCCCGCACTGCAGGAGACCAATCAGGAGAAGCTGATCCGTTCCACGATCGGCGTCCTGTGCAATGTCCGCGAGGACCATCTGGAGGAGATGGGGCCCACGTTGGACGACGTCGCCCGCTCGCTCTCCCGCTCGATGCCGGTGGGCGGGGTGTGCGTGACGGCGGAGAAGGAGCGGCTGCACATCCTCCAGGAGGAGGCCGACAAGCGGAACTGCCGTCTGATCTCCGTCGATCCGGAGTCGGTGACCGACGCCGAACTGCGCGGCTTCAGCTGGTTCACCTTCAAGGAGAACGTGGCGATCGCGCTCGCCGTCGCCGAACTGCTCGGCGTGGAACGGCAGACCGCGATGCAGGGCATGTGGGACGCGCCGCCCGACCCCGGGGTGCTGTCGGTGGAGCGCTACGTCACCCCCGAGGGCAAGAAGCTGCGGTTCGCCAACGTCTTCGCGGCCAACGATCCCGAGTCGACGCTGATGAACGTGAAGCAGCTGGAGGACCTGGGCGCGATCAGACGGCCGATCAACGTGGTCATCAACTGCCGCCCGGACCGGGTGGAGCGCAACGGCCAGATGGGCGCCATCGTCCCCGACCTCGCCGCCGAGACGGTGTTCCTGATCGGTCATCCCACCAAAAGCGCCCGCGATGCGATTCCCGCCGGCTTCACCGGGCGAGTGGTCGACCTCGGCGGCGACCGCCGGGACCCCGAGGAGCTGACCGCGTCGATCCTCGCGGAACTCGGCCCGAGCTCCTCGCTGGTGGCGATCGGCAACATCCACGGTCAGGGCGAGCTGTTTCTGGAATGCCTCGCCGAGCTGCCCCTGGACGAATCCGAGGACCTGCTCGACGCCGTTCCCGACGGCGACGGCCTGGACCAGGAGACCATGCAGATCGCCATACCCCGGCTGCCGCGAGTCTCGGTGGCCCGGCCGCCCGAGCCTGAGCCGTACAGCTGGGTGGCACCGCTGGAGACACCGACGTACGCCTTCCGCATCCCCGAACAGCGCGACCTCGCCCGCCGGTTCGCCGCCCGCCATGGCCACTCCGACGACCAGAGCACCGCGGACGACCCGCGCCACTCCCCCGACCGGCACCACTCCTACGATCCGCCCCAGTCCACGAGGAACCAGTGATCCCCGCCAACCTCACCGCACAGACCGCCGCACTCGGGATCGCCCTCGGGCTGGTCTTCTCGCTCGTCTGCTATCTGACCACCAACCTCTCGCCCGGGGGCATGATCACCCCGGGCTGGATCGCCCTCACGCTCGTCACCGACGTGCGGATGGCCGGGCTGATGGTCGGCGTGGCCGCGCTCTCGTACTTCATGACCAAGCTGTTGCAGCGCACCGTGATTCTCTACGGCAAGCGGCTGTTCGCCGCCGTGGTGCTGTGCGCGGTGGTGATGCAGACCACCGTGATGCTCGCCCTCAGCCACGAGTTTCCGCTGCTCTACACGTCCCAGACCCTGGGCTTCATCGTCCCGGGCCTGGTCTCCTACCAGATGGTCCGGCAGCCGCTGGCCGCCACCGTCATCTCGACCACGGCGGTGACGCTGGCCACGTACGTGGTGCTGGTCTCCGGTCTGTTGCTGGGCGCCCTGCCCACCGCCTGACCCGCCCACCGCCCCCTCACCTCACACGTCCAGGAGGATCAGCCATGCACTCCCAACCTGCCGGCAGAGGCAGCCGCCCGACGCGCCGCGCCGTGCTCGGGACGATCGCGGGCGTCGCGGCCGCCGGGGTGGCGGGCGGGTACGCCTGGGACCACCACCGGCACAGCAGCGACGACGGCAACGGTACGGTCGCCGACGGAACGGGCACCGGCCCGAGCGCCCAGGCCACCGGGGCCCACACCTTCGAGCGCCTGTCCGCCCCCGCCCGCACCGTGGTCCGCGCCGCCGACGGCGGCACGCTCGCCACTTTCACCGACGGAGCCCGTACGGCCGTCCTCACCGGGCCTTCCCGCAGCTTCAGCGAGCCGCGGACCACCGAGGCCAAGGTGACCACGGACGCCTGGGTGCGCGTGCTGAAGCACGAATGGCAGCGGGGCATGGAGAAGTCCGCCTCGTTCAAGACCTGGTTCCACAAGACGCTGGCCGACACCAGTCCGGACGTCCTCGCGGTCGCGTTCCAGTACAGCAGCGCGGGAGCGCCCGACAAGCACAACGGTGCCGGCGTGCGCTACGCCGGCACCGCGCACTTCGGCCCGCGCAACGCCGAGGTCAACAACCCGCTGGACTTCGCCTTCCATGACGAGAAGTCCGACTTCTACGACTATCTGGGCCTGCCTTGGACCTTCCCGGACGGCACGCGCGTGCAACCGGACAAGGACCGCTACGGCGACGCCGACTGTTCCGGCTTCCAACGGCTGGTGTGGGGCTACCGGATGGGCATTCCTCTGCACAACACCAACACCAAGGGTGCCGGCCTGCCGCGCCGCGCGTACGCCATCGCCGCCGACGGCCCCGGCCGCCTGGTCATCCCCCACACCGGCAAGCAGCAGGCCACCGACCTGAGCGTCCTGCAACCCGGCGACCTGGTCTTCTTTGCCATCATCAAGGACCGGCCGGACTTCATCGACCACTGCGGCATGTACATGGGCCTCGACGACCAGGGCCGACACCGCTTCTACTCCAGCCGCTCCGCAGCCAACGGCCCGACCATGGGCGACATGTCCGGCCACTCGCTGCTGGACGGCACCGACTTCTACGCCCGCGGCCTCCGCGCGGCCCGCCGCCTGTGATCCCCCCGCCCGTGCATCGCCGCCTCACCTGACCTGCTGATCCGAGGACCACCGCCATGACCGCCATCCCCGCCGCCCGGCCCACCCGAGCGCACCGAGGCCGCCGGACGGCAGGCCGCAGCCCCGGCCTGCCGGAAGACGCCCCGCGCTGGGAGCGCCCGGCGCTCGCCGCAGTGCTGGTCCTCGCCACGGTGCTGTACGCCTGGGGCATCGGGCACGCCGCGCTCCACCCCTTCTACGGCGCCGCGATACGGTCGATGGCGGAGAGTTGGCGCGCCTTCTTCTTCGGCGGGCTCGACGCGAGCGGGTCGATCAGCATCGACAAGCTTCCCGGTGCCTTCTGGCCCGACGCCGTCTCCGTCTGGCTCTTCGGCCCGCACACCTGGGCAGCCGCGCTTCCGCAAGTCGTCGAGGGCGTGCTCACCGTATGGCTGTTGCACCGGATCGTGCGGGGCTGGGCCGGTCCGTTCGCCGCACTGATCGCCGCGCTGACGCTCACCCTCACCCCGGTGACCGTAGCGCTCAACCGGGCCACCATCCCGGACACCGCGCTCACCCTGCTCCTGGTCGCGGCCGCCGGCGCACTGCAGAAGGCGGTGCGCACCGAGCGGCTGCTGCCACTTGTCACCTGCGGGGTCTGGGTCGGCCTGGCCTTCCAGGCGAAGATGCTGCAGGCGTGGCTGGTGCTACCGGTCTTCGCCGCGGTCTACCAACTGGCCGCCCCCGGAACCCGGTTGAAGCGGGCCATGCGCGTCCTGCTGGCCGGAGCGGTCTCCCTGGCGGTCTCCTGCTCCTGGGCGCTGATCGCCTGGGTGACACCGGCCGGGAGCCGCCCCTACCTCGACGGCACGTCCAACAACGATCCGTTCACCCTGGTCTTCGGCTACAACGGCCTCAGCCGCTTCAGCAGCGACACCACCGCATTCGGCGCCGTCGCGGGCACCGCCGCCAGCCGCACCACCGGCAACACCGGCTGGGACATGCTCATCAACCACACGGTCGGCCCGCAGGTCGCCTGGTTCCTGCCGCTCGCCGTGCTCGCCACAGTCCTGGGCATCATGTGGCGCGCCGGGCAACCGCGAACCGACCCGCTGCGCACGGGATTTGTGATGTGGGGTGGCTGGCTGGCCGTGCACACCCTGGTGTTCAGCGCCTCCAACGGCAACCACGCCTACTACACGGCCGTCATCGCCCCGGCGCTCGCCGCGCTGGCCGGCGGCGGCCTCGCGCTCTTCCGATCGGAGTACGAGGCGAAGCACGATCCGAAACTGGAGGCGAAGTACGAACCGGAGGCGGAGCCTGAGGCGGCCGGCCGGCGGCACCTGGCGCTGCCGGCCGCGATCGTGCTCACGGCCCTCTGGTCGTTGGTGCTCGACTGGCCGACCCGATTCGTCTCCTGGCTACTGCCGATCGCCGTGATGCTCGCGCTGTGCGGCGTCGTGGGCCTGTGGAGCCGCGGACCACGCACCTCCCCGCGGATGATCCACACCGCCCTCGCCGCCGGGATGGCGGCCACCCTGGTCGTACCGGCCGGTTGGGCCCTCTCCGGCCTCAACCCGCTCTACGCGGGCGCCGCCACCTCGCCGATGGCCGGTCCGGTCGGCAAGTCGTACTACGAGCACCCCCGCCACGCTCCACTACGGAGAGGGCTCGACCGGCCTAACACCCGTGACACCGCGCTGCTCGACTACCTCACGGCGCACCGCCACGGCGAGAGGTACCTGCTCGCAACCCAGGCCGCCTACACCGCCGAGCCCTTGCTGCGCGCGAAGTCCGAACCCATCCTCGTCATGGGCGGCTTCACCGGGAGCACGCCCTTCCCCAGCGCCCAGCAGATGGGCAGCCTTGTCGCCACCCACCAGCTGCGCTATGCGCTCCTCACCACCCAGCGCCCCACCACTCCCGCCACCACGTGGGTGAAGTCGCACTGCACCCGCATCCGGCCCACCGCCTACGCCCGCCGCACCGACGGCAGCTTCTTCCTCTACGACTGCACCCCCCAGCGGTGAGGCGGCGTCCCCGAAGGCAGGGATCGCGGTCACCGGCCGAGTACCGACGGCCCAACACAGCTGGCGCGCCGCCCGCAGGGAACCCGTGCGCCAGCTCGCGCCAAAGCGCGCTCGTGACTGCAAGGCCGGCGCGCTGACCTGCGCGCGCTGTGGGAGCACCGGCTCGACGGTCGGCCTGGGTGCGTTGCGCATGGTGACCGCGGGAATCGGGGGCATGACCCGTCCGAGGTTTCGTAACGCCCTCAGATCGCCGGTCAGGTGAGGGATGTGGCAAGCCTCTGCGGCGGCCATGGTCAGAGCATGACAGACACCCCCCACCCCAACTCAGTTGGTTCCGCGGACGGTTCCGAGCCCGCCGAGGATCGCGCCGGGGCCACCCGCAGATCCGTGATCACGCGCCTCGGCGGCGCAACCCTTGGCCTGGCCACCGTGGGTCTCGCGGGTTCCGCGCACGCGCAGCCGAGGGCGGAGGCAGGCCGGAGCACCGGCTCCCCCACCCAGGCCGCCACCTGCGTCCTCACCCCCGAACAGACGGAGGGTCCCTTCTACCTGGACCTGGAGACCGTCCGTAAGGACATCACCGAGGGCAAACCCGGTGTGCCGCTGACCCTCCGCGTGACAGTGGTCGACGCCACGACCTGCGCTCCTCTTCCCAACACGGCAGTCGACATCTGGCACTGCGATGCCCTGGGGGTCTACTCCGGGTATGCGGCCGGCGGCTCCACCTCGGACACGACGTTCCTGCGCGGTGTGCAGCTCAGCGACGCCACGGGGATCGCCACGTTCACCACCCTTTACCCCGGCTGGTACGTGGGCCGTGCCCTCCATATCCATGTCAAGACACACGCCGGCGGCACCGTGTCCGGCGGGAAGTACCACGGCGGCCACGTGTCCCACACCGGCCAGCTCTACTTCCCGGAGACGTACAACAGCAAGGTCGCCGCACTCGCCCCCTACCGAACGAACACGACCGCGCGCACGCTCAACGCCCGGGACGGCATCTACCAGCGGGGCGGATCCTCCACCCTGCTGACCTTGGCCCAGGTGGACGGCGACCTCAGCAAGGGAGTCACGGGGACGGTCGTGCTCGGCATCCATCCCGCCACCACGCCCTGACACCAAGGTGAGCGGCGACCGGGGCGGACGGTTGAGCCTTGGCTTGCCGCCCCGGCTACCGCGTTCTGGTATGCGCAGCTGCACCGGCGCTGAAGACGGCGGTTTTCCTCGGGAACTTCGCGGCCAGGAATCGGGAATGAACCCGAGTCGAACCTGTGAGTTATGCGGTGCGGCCTTGGCGAGAAGACCGGCCGGGCGGCCGGCGCGCTACTGCTCCAACAAGTGCCGGCAACGGGCGTTCCGGCGACGAGCAGCCCGCCAGGGCGCCCGCGCGGAGGAGCCGGCCGCGTCCACTGGCCCGTTCACCGATCCGGATCAGGCCACCGCCCCAACCGTTTCGAGCGCCCCGACCCCGGCCACCACGGGTCACAGACACTGTCTGCCCCTGCCCCTCTCGCTCGACTCCTTCGTGGGCCGTCGGCAGGAGCTGAGGCGGCTGCGCACCCTGCTGAGGTCGTCGCGGCTGCTCACCCTGACCGGCACCGGCGGTGTCGGCAAGACGCGCCTGGCGCTGGAGCTGGCCAGGAGGCTACCGAGCGACGCCGGTCGAGTCGACGTGGTGGAACTCGAGTCGCTGCACGACGGCGCCCTTGTGGCGCAGTTCGTGGCCGCTGAGCTGGCCGTGGGTGAGTCGGCGGGACGGACCGCCATCGACGTGGTGGCCCACGCGATCGGCGACACCTCCCGGCTGCTCATCCTGGACAACTGCGAGCATCTGGTCGACCCTTGCGCCCACCTGGCAGCGGCCCTGCTGAGCCGCTGTCCCGAGCTGCGGATCCTGGCCACGAGCCGGGAGGCTCTGCGCGTACCGGGAGAGGTCGTCTTCCGGGTGTCGGAGTTGTCGCTGCCTGCGCCCTGCGGTAACGACGATCCGGCCTCACTGCTGCAGGCCGACGCGGTAAGGCTGTTTGTGGACCGGGCGTCTGCCTGCGCACCCGGTTTCCGACTCGACCGCCGCAACGGCCGGACCGTCGCCGAGATCTGTCGCAGCCTCGACGGTCTCACCCTCGCTGTCGAACTGGCGGCACGCCGGGTCGGGACGCTTCCGCTGAGCGACATCCTGACGGGATTGGACGACCAGTTGTCCCTGCTGGCCGACGGCAACAGGACCGGGCCTTACCGCCACCGTGAGCTGGCCGCCGCGATCGACTGGAGCCACCGGATGCTCGATCCGGTGGAACGGCAGGTGTTCCGGCGTCTTTCGGTTCTCGTCGGCGGGTTCGACAGGGCTACCGCCGAGGCGGTGTGCGCCGGCGGTGGCATCACGGCGCGGCAGATCCTTCGCGTGCTGTGTGCCCTTGAGACCAAGTCCCTGATCGTGCGCGTTTCGGGGGGCGCAACACCTGTACGGTTCCGGCAGCTCGCCGCCATCCGCGCCTACGCCCTGGAACGACTGACCGCCTCCGGCGAACTGCACGCCACTCGGCAGCGGGTCCTGCACTGGCTGAACGCGCTGGCGGAACGCGTCGGCGGCGAGGCGTTCGCCGACCAGGCCGGCGGTTCACTCGCCGCTGAGCGGGACAACCTCGCTGCGGCTTTGGCCGAGTGCACGGAGCACTACGGCGCCTTGCACGCCAGGCCGGCGCTCGAACTCGCCCGGGTGCAGTACCAGCAGGAGCAGCCGTCCGCCGCCCGTACGCTGCTGGCCCGGCTTTTGGACGATCCTGCCGGCCAGGCGCTGGGCGGCTCGGTCCCGGCACTCGCCGCACGCGTGGCCTGCCAGCAGGGGGAACTGACGCAAGCCCTGGATCTCGGTGAACGAGCCGTGGAGGTCGAGCGCACGCGCAAGAGCCCGACGGGCCTTGCCAACGCCCTGGACGCGCGGGCCGCGGCACGGCTGGGCCGCGGCGAGTTCGCCGAGGCTGTGGCGGATCTGCGCGAAAGCCTGGACGTCGTCGCCGTGCTGGGCAACGCCCACAACACCGCCTGGTGCGCCCATCACCTGGCCTGGGCCCTGCTCCAGGCGGGCAGCGAACAGGAAGCGGACGTGCTGATGTCCTGCTGCCTGCCGGACCTTCGGCGACACGCTTCGTGGCGCCAGCTGGCAGCCGCGCTGCACACAGCGGGCGCTGTGCGACTGGCACTCGGTGATCTGAAGGGCGCCGAGAAGCTGTTCGCCGAGGTGCTCAAAATCGTCCCCGGAGCCAGCTTTCACGCGCTGTACCCCGTCGAGGGCCTGGCCATCGTCGCGGCCGAGAGCGGTGAATTGCAGCGCGCCCTGCGGCTGTGTGAGGCGAGTGCCCAGGCGCGCCGTCGCCTTGACACCGAGCCCGAGGCCCCGTGGCGACGCCGGGTGGAGGAGACGGCGGCGCGGGCACGGATCCGGCTGTCCGTAGCCGCACGAGAGGCTGCCGTCAACGGAGCCCGCCGACTACGAGGGGACAAACTCGTCGCCTACGCCCTGCGGGAGAGCAACGACCGCCTGGCAGGCGATGATGCCGGCAGCGCGGTCGCCGGTAAGCAGTTCCCACTCACCGGCAGGGAGTTCACGGTGGCCGACCTCGTCTCCGAAGGACTGACCAATCGCCAGATCGCCGAGAAGCTGGACCTCTCGCTTCACACGGTCGCCTCACACCTGGACAAGGTCCGAGACAAGCTGGGCCTGCGCTCACGCACACAGATCGCTCTGTGGGTGACCGACCGGACGACGAGCCGACCCACCCCCGCACCACCAGATTTCGGGCGAGGTGGCCGCCGGCCCTAGTGTCTCGCGATCTCGGCAGCATTACGTGACGCCTCCACGGCCTCGGCGTGGTCCACGTGATCGCGTTGAACGCGCCGACAGTCCACTTCACCGGTGAGGCTCCAAGGCGCGACGAACGCCAGCGCCGCCTTGCCCGCCTGCACGACGATGTCCCGCTCCCGGCCCGGACCCGTGCACATCCGCCCGATCGCCTGCCCTGCGGCCCGCACCTGGCGCGCCCTTTGCACCGCTGCTCGCCTGACACGCATGCAGTGCAGGTGCCACCGGTTCCCACGGCCTATGCCGAAGCCATCCGCTCACAGCCAGCCATTGCGGCGGAAGGCCCGGTACAGCAGTCCTGCCCCCAGGGCCATCGCCGCGAGCGCGCACGGGTAGCCGTAGCGCCAGTCGAGTTCGGGCATGTGGTCGAAGTTCATGCCGTAGATCCCTGCGATCATGGTGGGGATGGCGAAGATGGCCGCCCAGGCGCTGATGCGGCGCATGTCGTCGTTCTGCCAGGTGCCCACCTTCGCCAGATGGGCGTCCAGGACGGAGCTGAGCAGATCATCCAGGGCGCGGACTTCGGTGTCGGTGCGGGTGAGGTGGTCGGCGACGTCCCGGAAGTACGGCACGACTTGGTGCGGCCAGTCATCCCGCGCCGCGGTGAAGGGCTGCAGGACCGGGACCAGCGGCTGCACGGCGTCGCGGAACTCCACCACCTCCCGTTTGAGGGAATAGATCTGCTCGGTCCGGTCCTCGCGGGCGGGTGAGAACACGCACCGCTCCAGGTCGGTCAAATCCGTCCGTACCTGGGCCGCGGCCTGGGTGTAGGCGTCGGTGATCACATCGGTCACCGCGTGCAGGACGCTGACCGGCCCGAGCCGGGCCATGTCGGGCTGCCGGTCGAGCCGCTGGGCAGCCTCCGCGATGGGGTCCATCGCGCCGTGCCGTACGGTCAGCGCGAACGACGGCCCGAGGAAGATCATCACTTCGCCGGTTTCCACATCGGCGCTCTGCTCGATGAACCACAGCGTCTTCACGGCGACCGCCAGCACGTCGCCGTAGCGCTCCTGCTTGGGCCGCTGATGGGCGTGGACCGCGTCCTCGATCGCCAGGGGATGCAGTTTCAAGTACTCCCCCAGCCGCTGCAGCTCCTCCTGTGCGGGTTCGGACAAGCGGATCCAGGCGAATTCATCCGGCTTCAGCATCCCCAGACGGTCCAGGGTGACTTCACATCCCCCGTCCGCCTGCCGGCAGTCGATGTGCTCGCCCTCACCCGTCTGTTCTCGGTAGATCACACACTCCATGCCCTCTCGGGTGCTTCCGCTGCCCCATTCCATGCTCTTGAGAATGCAAAGGCCCACCACCGTGACGGTGCGGTCGGGCAGAACGCGCGACGCCCCCGGCGCAGCGTGAAACGTCCGGGGGGAAGTCGACCGCCGGAAACGCGCGCCGACCGCCCCGCACCCGCCGCACAGCCAGGAACGTCTTCCACCGTGTCCGCGTGCACCCGGTAATCGTCTACTCGCCCGACGACGAGCGCGGCCGGCCCCTCCGCCCCCGTCACCGCGTCGCTGGACCTGGCCCGTCCCCAGGACCTCCTCATCTCCTGGGTCGACATGAGCCTGGACCATGCCGTCCGCATCTCGGCCGAAATCTCGGCCGAACTCGCCACCGCCTCGAACACTGAACGATCGCGCGAGCAGGCTTCGATGTCCTGATTGACTCGATGCGTGTGGGCACTCGTCAGGCATGAAACTGCATCTTCCGGGGCGAAAAGAACACCGTGGCAGCGACGAGGCCCCCCAGCGTGAGGCCCCGCCGCCCGAGGAAGTGGGCCCCGGCCCCGCGGTCGAGGAGCGTGCCCCGGACACCCCGGCGCAGCTGCCCAAGACGGCCTGGGGGGCAGTACTCAAGGGCAGCCTGCGCGAGTTCAAGGACGACGAGCTGACCGACCGGGCCGCCGCACTGACGTACTACGGCCTGCTGTCACTCTTCCCGGCCCTGCTGGTCCTGGTGTCCCTGCTCGGCCTGGCCGGCAAGTCCGCCACGGACTCGGTGCTGAAGAATCTCCAGCAGTTCACCCCCGGCTCCGCGCGCGACATCATCACCCGGGCCGTCACACAGCTGCAGCACAACGCCGGCGTCGGCTCGGTCATGGCCATCGTCGGCATCGTCTTGGCGCTGTGGTCGGCCTCCGGATACGTCGCCGCCTTCATCCGCGCCGCCAACCAGGTCTACGACATGCCCGAGGGCCGCCCGGCGTGGAAGATCCTGCCCGTGCGGGTCGGACTGACGGCCGTCCTGATGGTCCTCGCCGTCATCAGCGCCCTGATCGTCGTCTTCACCGGCACCCTGGCCCGCCAGGCCGGCAAGACGCTCGGAATCGGCGACACCGCCCTGACGGTGTGGTCGATCGCCAAGTGGCCCGTCCTGGCGATCCTGGTCACGATCATGATCGCCCTTCTGTACTGGGCCACCCCCAACGCCCGGGTGAAGGGGTTTCGGTGGATCACCCCGGGCAGCTTCCTCGCCCTGGTGATCTGGCTGATCGCCTCCGCCGCCTTCGCGTTCTACGTCGCCAACTTCGCCTCGTACAACAAGACCTACGGCACCATGGCCGGCGTCATCGTCTTCCTCATCTGGCTGTGGATCAGCAATCTGGCGATCCTTCTGGGCCTGGAATTCGACGCCGAGACCGTCCGGCAGCGAGCGATCACCGGCGGACTGCCGCCGCACAAGGAGCCCTACACCGAACCGCGCGACACCCGGAAGTGGGACGAGCAGGACCTGCGCCGACTGGATGGATCATGACCGTCGCCCAGCGGGTGACGGACTACCGAGCAGCTCGGGACCGGGGCCTGATCGTTGTTGCCGAGTGCGCCGTGCACCGCATGAGGCGGTCGCTCTGATCGGGGTACTCGCGCGCCAGCGCGGGCCGGACTACCCGGCCCGCAGGAAAGAGAAGGACAGGAGGTGACCGCCATGACGGGCACGCAGCCGTACCCATCCCGGCCCGACCCCAGCCCACACCTCACCGGCCAGGAGCCGGTGAGCGAGTTGGTGCAGCGGGCCTCGCAGCAGCTGACGGAGCTGGTGCGCGGTGAAATGCGCCTGGCGCAGGCGGAGGTGAAGGAGAAGGGCAAGCGCTACGGCAAGGGTGGCGGGCTGTTCGGCGGTGCCGGAGTGGTCGGCTTCCTGATGCTGCAGGCCCTGGTCGCCACCGTCATCGCGGCGCTGGCCGTGCCGTTGCCCGTGTGGGCCGCGGCGCTGATCGTCACCGCCGCACTGGGGGTGATCGCCGCAGTCATGGCCCTCGGTGGAAAGAAGCAGGTCAGCCAGGCCGCCCCGCCCGCCCCGGAGCAGACGATCGAGAACGTGAAGGCCGACGTGGCCGAGATCAAGGAGCGCGCACAGCGATGACCCAGCCACCCCACGACGAGCCCACCGCCACCAGCCCCGAGGAGCTGCGCGAACAGGTCGAGCAGACCCGTACCGAGCTCGGCGAGACCGTCGAGGCGCTCGCCGCCAAGACCGACGTCAAAACACGCGCCCAGGACAAGGCCACGGCAGCCAAGGAACATGCCGCAGTCAAGGCAGGGGAGCTCAAGACCAAGGCCGCCGACCTGGCCCATCAGGCCCAGGACAAGCTGCCCAACCCGGTCAAGGACACGGCCACCCACGCCGCCGAACAGGCCCGCGCGAAGGCAGCCCGGGCCGGCCAGCTCTGGCACGACAAGGCCCCCCAACCGGCACAGCAGAAGACCGCCCAGGCTGCGCAAATGGCCAGGGACAACCGCAATCTACTGCTCGCGGCCGCCGGTGCGGCCGTGCTGGTGTGGCTGACCTACCGCCGAAGGGGGTGACCGGGTTGAAGGCATCGAAACTCGCCTACAAGCCGGTCGGCCTGGCCCTCGGCGCCGTCAGCGGCATGGTCGCCGGCGCCCTGTTCAAACAGGCCTGGAAGATGCTCGGCCACGACGAGGACGCCCCCGACGCAACCGACGAGGAACGCACCTGGAGCGAAGTGGTGCTCGCCGCCACCGTGCAGGGCGCGATCTTCGCCGCCGTCAAAGCCGCCGTCGACCGCGCCGGAGCCACCGCGACCCGCCGCCTGACCGGCACCTGGCCCGGCTGACCCGGCACGCCAGAGGCGGCGGTCGGGCATGGATGGCGGCAGCCTCACCCGCACTGCCCACGCACGGAAGGATCACACGGTCGTGTCCGCTCAGCACGTGATGCCGCCCTGCCCGCGGCAGGGGTCGTCGGCAGGGTTCTGACCACCCGAGGGGCCGCAACCCGGCGACACGAACGCGCCCACGGGCCAGTGCCGCATGGGGCCAGTGCCGCACGGGCCAGTGCCGCACGGGCGCTCTGGCGGCGCACTCCTCAGGCGGGGCGTCGTCGTCATGCGGGGCCGGGGCGCCGGTGATGGGCCGGCCGACCAGCGCTTGCTGACGGCCTCTACCGCGATGAAGGTGCTCGCGCCGGCAGCTTGAGGTCAGCGGAGGGGAACGCAGCGTGCCGTCACGCAACTGCGCCGACCATCGAATTCGATCCGGATCTCCGGCATGTGCCGCTCCCGCTACGTCTTTTCTCGTTGGGCCTCGGGGGTAGGCACGCGTCAGCCGGCCAGCTGGTTGAGCCTGCGGATCTGCTTGTCGAAGATGCCGGCAGGAGCGATGCGGCGCAGTGTGCTGGCGCGTCCGGCCAGGGAACCGGCGGTGTAGCGCAGCTTCGGCTTCGGACCTGCAGGGGTGTGTCGGGCCGCGGACTGTTGGCCTCGAATCCGGTACTGGTGTAGGCGGGTTCGGCAAGGAGCACCCGCCCGCCGTACCCCCGGACCTCGTGGTCCAAGGACTCGGAGTAGCACTCGACCGCATGCTTGGACGCGGCATAGACGGCGATGTAGGGCGCGGGGAGGAACCCGACCACGGACGAGAGGTTGATGATGCGCCCGCGCTTTTGAGCGCGCATGTGGGGAAGGACCTCCTTCACCATGCGCATGAGGCCGAAGACGTTGGTGTCGAAGACGCCCTGAGCCTGCGCGATGGAGGTTTCCTCCGCCACCCCCATCGAGCCGACGTCGGCGTTGTAGACCAGGACGTCGATCCGCCCGAACCGCCCGCTCACCTGCTCGATCTCGGCGTGACCGACGCGTCGCCGGCCACGTCGAGATCGAGGTACGTCACACCGTCGAGCGCAAGGACGCGCGAGGCGTCACGGCTTGTCCCACCACATCGAAGCCCGCCCCGGCCAGTGCGATCGCAGTCTCCTTCCCGATCCCGGATGACGCGCCCGTCACGAGAGCCACCGGTCGATTCGTCGTCATCATGAACCCCAACCCCGTAGAGGAAAAACCGATCGGTTTTCACGTGCAAGCCCAGCACGGTACTGATCCCGGGGCTACGGCCGTGCCGGGGACGCCGCCGACGACCGGGCGGGTGCCCGTCGGGCTGTACACCGGGCCCCGGATGGAGGGCCAGAGGCCCGGTGCGGCGGAAAGCGCTCAGGCGTCCGTCGACGGCCCCTCGTCCGCCCCTCCGGGACGCGCATGCCACGAATCGGACTGATTCCTGAAACGATGCCCGTTATGCAGCAGCTGCCCATCCCCTGCCCCGGCCATCTGATCCCGGACGTCACCGACCGGTTCGATGCCGCCTACCGGGCGGCCAAGGCGCAGCGCGCCGTGTTCGTGGGCATGGAGCGCGAGGGTGAGCGGTGGACGGTGAAGGCGGATGCGCTGACCGCCGGCCCGGGCCATGTCGTCGACGCTGCGGTGAACGTCGCCATGCGGGCCGCCATCACCCACCTGGTCCACGAGCGGGAGGCCGGCTCGGACGCCTTCGCGGGCCCGGTGTACTTCATGCTGCACGGGGTGCCGAGCGAGAAGCGGTCCCGCGAGCTGGCCGCCGCCTTCCACGCCGCCCTGTACGGAGATCTGGGACCGCTGCGCCGTGCGGTGCCCGGCGCTGACGTTGATCAAGATGGTGACGGCGCCGGTTGATGCCTCGGTAACCCCCGATCCGCCCCGCGAGCGTTGAGCCGGGCAGGACGCGTGCACCGTGGTCCGGAGGGTCCCGGCTCTGCTTCCCCACCGTTGGGCCTGGTCCATGGCACATGTCCCTTGACCGCGCCGGCCCGGTAACAGGCCAAGGGACCTCGCAGATCACCCGCTCGGAGCTTTCGAAAGCAGGGTGCGGCGGTGCGGCCGTCGTTGCTGATGCCCAAGGCGGCCAGGGAGATCGAAACTGTCGGGACCCATTTTGGGCCGATCCGGGCGCATGACCCCGACGCGGTCGAGCTGGACGACGATGGGGGCGACGCCCCTGACTGAGCTGGCGCGGGCCATCGGCCCGTGTGTGCCGTCAGGGGCGGGGGAACGCCTGCCCGTCGAGGCGGAAGACGCGCTCGGCGTCGTCGCGATGGGTGGTGTGCAGCTCCCAGTACAGGGGGGAGATCTGCTCGGGCTTGGCCGCCTCCAGGCCGGGAATCACGGAGACGCCGATCGACGAGTCGATGCCGACGTGGGCAGCCTGGATGCCGGTGCCGGCCAGTTCCGTATGCAGGTTCTTGACCCAGTTACGCAGCGCCGCGGCGGCGGCGTTGACGTTGGCCACCCGCGGGTCCGGCCAGATCGAGCCGGCACCGGTCGTGTAGAGCAAGGTGCCCGCTCCGGCCTCGCGCATGGCGGGCAGTACTGCCCGCGTCGCGGTGATGGCGCCGTAGAGCTGGAAATTCATCTCGGTCTCCACGTGGGAGGGCTCGGTTGTGGTCGGAGCGGTCAGGGCGGTGGAGCCGAAGGTGCCGACCGGGGAGTACTCCAGGACATCGATGCGGCTGAACCGTGCGGCAGCGTCTTCGAGCGCCTGGGTCAGTGCGTCGTGATCGAGCACGTTGGCGGGGAACGCGGCGGCGGTGATGCCCTCGGCGGAGAGTTGCCCGACGAGGCCGTCGAGCTTGTCGCGGTTGCGGGAGATCAGAGCGACGTTGAAGCCCCGCGAGCCGAAGGTGCGGGCGATGGCCAGGCCCAGCTGGGGGCCGGCTCCGATGATGGCGATGCTGGTCACAGGAATCCCTTTCGTCATGCCTTGGTGGTGGGAGTGAGAGCCGCGTGCCGCCGGCGCAGGCACCGAAAGCCACGAGCTCCCGCGATCTGGATAGCCCGCTCCATTTTCTATCTGGATAAGCCCTTCCGTTTTCGCTGAGCCACCGTAACACAGGAACTGGATAGGGCTCTCCAGTTGCTAGGATGGCGGGCATGAACCCCCGCATCCCCCGCCCTGACGGCCCCGCCGGCCGGCCGCTGCGCAGCGACGCCGAGCGCAACCGTGAACGGATCATCGCCGCCGCGCGCACGGTCTTCGCACGTGACGGGCTGGACGCCTCCATGGCCTCCGTGGCCCGCGAGGCGGGCGTAGGGATCGCCACCCTTCTCCGCCGCTTCCCCGCCAAGCCGGACCTGGTCGCCGCCGTCTTCGCCGACCGCATGGACGCCTACGCCGAGGCGGCCGCCACCGCCCTCGACAACCCCGACCCGTGGGACGGCTTCACCGGCTACATCGAGACCGCCTGCGCGATGCAGGCCGCCGACTACGGCTTCGCCGACGTCCTGACCACGACCTTCCCCACCGCCAAAGCCCTGGAGCAGCGCCGCAACGAGGCATACGAGGCCATGCTGGAACTCATCCACCGCGCCAAGGCCACGGGCCGGCTGCGCGAGGACTTCGACCCCTCGGACCTGGTCCTGATCCACATGGCCAACGCCGGCGTGGTCAACGCCACCGGCGACGCCGCTCCCGACGCCTGGCGACGCATCGTCGCCCTGCTGATCCAGTCCTGCCAGACACCCGCCCGCGGCCCCCTGCCCCCCTCGCCCGAGCACGAAGCCCTCTACAAGGCCATGCTCCGCGCCGGCCCCCAGACCCCAGCCGCACCCACGCCAGCTCCACACACCAAGCAAGACCAAGACGGGGAGATCAACTGAGCACGATTGCCCGAGCCCCGTGAGCGGGGGCGGGGGCGGGGGCGGGGGCGGCGAGATTCAAAGAGAACCGTCAGCCGACCTTGTCACCGGCTACCGGCTCACACAGTGACGAGTGCAGGGTATGACTCTACGCAGCCGCCCCCACCGGCCCAGCAGGTCACGGCCGGCACCAGCCGACTCCTGGCCCCGTGCGCCTCGCGCCGTGCGGCGCTCACCGCACAGGTCCAACAGGGCCGACGGCGGACGGCGGACGTGCTCAAGCCTGCTCGGTGAGCGTGATCCACAGCTCGCCGACGACGGCATGGCGTGGACGGGTGACCATGAGCGACGCCGTTGGCGATGTCCTCGGCGTCCAGGACCTCGGTCCCCTCGAAGTACGGGTCGATCAGTTCGCCACGGTTCTCCGGCTTGTTGTGCGTGCCCGGTTCGTTCTCCACGGCGCCCGGCTCACGGATCCCGACGCGCACATGGCGCTGGGTGACTTCCTGGCACAGGGACTCGGTGAAGGCGTCCACGACGAACTTCGTGACGTTGTAGACACCGAAGCCATCGCCCGCCACACGCGACGGATCTGACACATCGTCGGGCCCCGCGAAGATTCGGTCAGAAGGTCAGGAGGACCTTGGTGGCGCGGCGCTCGTCCATCGCCTTGTAGCCCTCGGGGGCCCGGTCCAGGGGCAGGGTGAGGTCGAAGACCTTGCCGGGGTCGATCTTGCGGTCCCAGATGAGCTGGATCAGGTCGGGCAGGAAACGGCGCACCGGGGCCGGACCGCCGAGCGTGTGGATGCCGGCGAAGAACAGCCCGATCCCGGGGATGGTCACGTCGTAGTTCACGCCCACATAACCCAGATGCCCGCCGCCACGGGTGGCTCCGACGGCCTGCATGAACGACTCCTGGGTGCCGACGGCCTCGATGACCGAGTGCGCGCCGAGCCCGTTGGTGAGCTCCTTGATCTTCGCGATACCCGCCTCGCCGCGTTCTTCCACAATGTCGGTGGCACCGTCATTGCGGGCCAGCCTCTGCCGCTCGGGGTGGCGGGACATCGCGATGACGCGTTCCGCGCCCAGCTGCCTGGCGGCCAGGACGGCCATCAGACCGACAGCGCCGTCGCCGACGACCGCGACGGTCTTGCCCGGCCCGGCCTCGGCGGCGACGGCGGCGTACCAGCCGGTGCCTAGCACGTCGGAGGCGGCCAGCAGGGCAGGGATCAGCTCGGGTTCGGGCTGCCCGGGGGTGGCGACCAGGGTGCCGTCGGCCAGCGGGATACGGGCCTTCTCGGCCTGAGTGCCGATCCCCGCGTGGACGAACTCGGCGTGTACGCACTTGGACTGGAACCCGGCCTGGCAGATCTCGCACGTGTTGTCGGAGATGACGAACGACCCGACGACAAAGTCTCCGACCTTGACGTTCTTCACGGCCGAGCCGGTCTCCTCGACGACGCCCACGTACTCGTGCCCCATGAGCGTGTGGTCGGCCGGCTCGATACCGCGATACGGCCACAGATCGGAGCCGCAGATACAGGTCGCGGCCAGCTTCACAATGGCGTCGGTCGGCTCGATGATCTTCGGATCGTCGCGCTCCTCCACACGGACGTCGCCAGCCGTGTGCATCACTACTCCACGCATGATGGATTCTCCCTTGCTGGTTGTGCCGGCGCTTTGGGCGCCGGTTCCAATGTCACGAAGGCGCGGGATCACCGCGGCTTACTCCGTTTGCGGGTCTGGCCCCGCCGCGCCCGCTGAAAGGGCCTAACCGACCCGGAGCGCGGCTCCTCGCCGGTGGTCTATGCGGGCGAAGGCGCAGGTCGGCGGCGCTGGATGAGCGCGATGGTGATCGTGGGAATCAGGGTCAGTGCGGCGATGACGGTGCCGACCGCGGCCGGACCCGTGGCCCCCAGCGGAGATTCGAGGGCGAAGCCGGCGACCCAGGAGCCGATGGCGGTGCCGAGGTTGAACGCCGACACGGTCAGCGCGGAGCCCAGGGTGGGGGCCGAGGCGGCAAAGCGGACCGCCAGCGCTATAAGCACCGGGTTCGCGCCGAGCCCGAACAGGCCCAGCAGAGCGACCAGCACGATCGTCGGCGCGGGATGGCCGGCCAGCAGGCAGATCGCCAGCAGCACGAGTGTCGTGACCGCGGGAGCCATGATCGTCGTCGCGCCGGCCTGGGGGTGCTCGCCGTCCTCGGCAGGTTTGACCGTGAGGGCGGTGGAGGCCTCCAGGATGGCCGCGATGCGCGTCTCGCGGGCGCGGTTGAGGTGTTGGGCGACCAGCACCGGCACGGGCAGCGTGGCCGGTTGCCCGCCCAGGAGCGTGCCGAGCCCCTTGATGCCCCCGGCGGAGGAGGCCACCAGCACGGCCGCCCACGCCAACGGCACCCGCGCGTCGCGCTACGCGTGTCACAGCTCCCGGTCAGCGATACGACCGCATTCGGCACTGACACGCGCGGCGTCGCGAGGGGGGCATGGCCGTGCCGCGGGGGACGGCTCTTTTGCAGCGGGCCGGGCCGCCCTGGGGCTGCGCGTCGGCGACTTCGACGGGGATGCGTGCGTAGCTGCGCGGCGTGGTCGTCGGTGAGGTCCTGCACGCAAAAGAGTTCCTCGGAGCGCGGTGGCTCCGAGGAACGGTGGGCTGTGTTCCCAACCCGTGCCCGTCACCGTAGTCCATCTTCGCCAACCGGTGTCGGAAAGCCTTTCAGCGCCGGCGGCAAGGCTGGACGTGGGGCGTGAGGCCGTGCGTGTGAAGGCCTTCGAGGGCGTCGAGAACGACGGTGCGTCGGTACCAGGAGCGCCAGGCGGCCAGGTCGGCGGCGAGGACTTCCAGGGCTGTGTGCTGGATGGGGGACAGTCGGGCGCCGGGTGTGTCGCGGTGGACGGTGATGACGCCGGTGCACGCGCCGGTGTCCTCGCTCAGGGAGGGCTGGGCGTGCAGAGCGTGGCTGCCCAGGGTGAGGGCGGCACGGCCTTGCGGAGTGTGGGCCAGGACGGGGTCGGTGGTGATGTCGGCGACGAAGACGGCCTGCTTGGCGTCGCGGGCCTGTGCGCACAGGGCGGGTGGCTCGCTGACATGGGAGATGCTGTCGCGGTAGGGGGCGTTGAGGGCCGCGTGGCCTTCCAGGATGAGGGCGTCGGCGAGCGCGGGATCGGTGAGGTGGAGTTCGGCCGCGTCGGCTTCGGTGAGGGCGATGGCCTGGTAGGTGACGGCGCGCAGAACGTCCAGCCGGTTGTGGACGTCGATCTCCTGCAGGTTCAACAGATCTTGTGTGGGTGGGGGGGTGTGCAGGCGGCCGGGGAACCAGCAATCCTCGCTGGCCGGCGGCGGAGCGGTGACGATGGCGGAGGCCAGTACCCGCAGGGGCACGTTGTGATGCTGGGAGGCCAGGCGCAGCAGGGTGAAGGCCTGGTCGGCACCCTCCAAGTGGTAGCGCTCGCGAAGCATCCCTTGTGCCATGCCGATGGTGCCGCGGCTGCGTGCCCTGGCGTGCAGTCCGAACACCTCGCTCTGCAACTCCTGCAGAGCGGGTGCCTGCTCCCGCGCCTCGGGGGCGGGATGGACAGGTGCTCCGTGGGCAAGGGCGGCCAGGGCGGCGTCCAGGGTGGGGTACCAGCGCAGTCCGGGCGGCGGGTCGAGGCTGAACGCCTCACGTACCTGCGGTGCGTGCGCGACGATGAGCACCGGCTCGTCAAGGTGACGGGTATGGGTGTCGATGGCGCGCAGCGCCGCCTCGCTGATCAGGGACAGGGCCGTCATGTCGAGGATGAGGCGCCGGCTGGCGGATGCCGCGGCGGCGAGCTGCTCGTCCAGCTCGCCTGCGAAGTCGACGGCGGTGTGGCTGTCGAGCGCGCCGGACAGGCACACGACGGCAGCCCGGTCATCGACCGGGCGCAGGGCGAAGGCGGTGGTGCGGGTCATGGTGACGTCATTCCTGAGCTCGCGTGGTCTGGGAGCGTGCATGACACGGGGGGCCTGTCCTTTCTGGTAGGACGGCCGCCGCCTGACCGTTCAGTCCTTCATGGCCGAGCCGGTCAATGGGCGTCGCGTGGAGGCCACGGCAGCGGTGCGGTGTGTGCACTCGTGGTGGGTCAGGATCGCCAGGAGTTCGGCGCCGGTGGCCGGGGCGTCCGCAGGATGGCGCTTCTGCACGGTCCGCTGCGTGAGCCGGCAGCGGTCGGCGATGTCACGGACGCGGGTGGTGCGGTCCTCGGCGATGACGGCCAGCACCCGGGAGTGATTGGTCGCAAATGTCCAGCCTGCATGCGGTTCCGGCGCTCGATCCATGCCTGCCAGCATAAGCATCTTAATTCACGTAACCCAAAAGCTGCATACAATTTCACGTGTTAGTTGACGTGAAACGCAGTTGGGGTGATGTCGAAAGTCCGTCTCGGGGCCCCCAGCCCGCGCAGAGGCCACCATCCTCCCCGGGCTCTTTTGCGCGGTTTCCGAGGATGTGCCTTGCCATGCCGGCGGAGGGCCCGGAGCCGGAGGCGAGCCTCATGGGCCACGGCCGCGTCCCTGCCCGTAGCCTTCGGCCACTCCTGTTTGCCGAGCGCGGCCCGCGGCACGCCCACCGGCACGTCGTCGTCCCCGATCGTCGCTCCCACGGGGCGGCCCGCGTGCGGCATCGGCGGCTGGGTAGTCGGACGGAACGGCAGAAGGTCATGTGGCGGGTGCTTGCCCGGCCGCGTCATGACGTCCGCGACGAGGTGCGCCTTCGTGGCGGGGGTGGCGGTGCGCCGGAAGTTTCGCTGACGAGAGGTGTACAGCATGCCTGACAGCGTCGCGGCCGAATTCCTACAGCTGATGCAGGCCAGCCACACCGCCACACTCGAGGAACTTCCACGCCTGATCGACCGGCACGCCACCGCGGGTGGCATCCACGACACGGCGATCCTGGTCGTGGACATGCGTGAGACGGTGCTGCGCCAACTCACCGGCGTAGGGCAGGACGCAGGCCACGGCGGTGAGGAGTTCACGGTGCAGGGCAGCCTGCCTGGTCAGGCCTACCAGCGGGTGGATCTGATCGCGGAGTCCGAGCGGCCGGGCGACCGCCCGGGCCGGCGACGGTGGTGGGTGGCCATCACCGACGGCGTGGAGCGCCTGGGGGTGCTGCGGGCCGACACGGACACCGCCGACGAACGGACCCGCCAGGCACTGCGGGATCTGGCGTCGATGACGGCATTGCTCCTGCTGAGCAAGCGTTCCTTCAGCGATTCCTACGCCCGTCTGGTGCGCACCGAGCCGATGAACGTGGCGGCGGAGATGGAGTGGCACCTCGCCCCGCCGACCGCCTACGCCGGTCATGACGCGGTCGTGGGCGCCGTGATGGAGCCCGCTTACCAGATCGGCGGTGACGCGTACGACTACGCCGTGTCCGGCAGCACCCTCCACCTGGCGATCTTCGACGCGATGGGCCACGACACCACGGCCGGTATCACCGCCAATGTGGCCGTGTCCGCCTGCCGCAACGCCCGCCGCCAGGGCTCTTCACTGACCGAGACGAGCCGGCGGGTGGAGGAGACGTTGATCGAGCAGTTCGGTACCAGCCGCTACGTGACCGGCGTGCTGGCCGAGCTGGACATGGTGACCGGCAAACTGGTCTGGGTGAATCGCGGTCACCACCTGCCGATCCTGCTGCGCGACAACCGCTGGGCCACCGAGCTGGCCTGTCCCCCGGCCGGGCCCATGGGCACCAACCTCGGACTGCCCGTGACCGAGCGCACCGAGCAGCTCCAGCCGGCCGACCGCCTGCTGCTGTACACCGACGGCGTCGTCGAGGCACGCGACGCTCGCGGCAGGCAGTTCGGCCAGGACCGGTTCATCGACTTCGTCCGCCGGCACCACTCCGGCCTGCACACCCTGCACGAAACCCTGCGCCGTTTGATGGCAGCCGTGCTGGAACACCCGCGAGGCCGGCTCGAGGACGATGCCACCGTGCTGCTCACCGAGTGGCGCGGGGGACATCAGGAGGCGCTCATCCCTTGAAACGTCTGTGGTCGGCGCCGGACATGTCGTGGCGCAGGGCCGCCCGGCAGCGTGAGAGGCCAGAATGTCGGTCACTGTCCGATTGCGTGGTACGCCGACGTCCAGGTTCTCGGCGAGGGCGACAACTCCCCCGCTGGCCCAGGGCAGTTCGAGGCGATTACGCATCCTCAACTGCTCGTTCACTTCGGCGCGAAGCTCTGACGGCGGCGCGAAGCCCTGACGGCGACGCGAGTTGCCGACCCCTCGCGCCGCCGTCAGCTGTGATCAGCGGAGCCGAGGGTCACACCTCCGCCGGGAAGCGTTCCCAGACGCGGTGCGCGGCCAGCAGCTCGGTGATCTGCCGCAGCGTCGACGTGCCGCTGTCGCCGACGACCACTCCGGGTGCGTCGGCGGGCACGCCGGCCGCCACCAGGGCGGCCTCGGCGCCCTTCCAGCCGCCGATGGCCTTACCGTGCCGAAAGGCCTCGCTCAGCAGCAGGGCGACGCGCGGGTCGTGTCCGGGCCCGGCCCCGTTCGTCAGTGCGGCCTTGGCGTCCCGGGCACCGTACGCGTCGCCGCCCAGCCCTGGCGCACCGGCGACCAGGACGGCGTCGAACTCCACGGACCGGGCGGTGGCGTAGGTCCGCTGCACCGTCAGCTCGCCGTCAGCGCCGTCCAGCACGCCACCGGTCGGGGCGACGACCAGGGGCACCATGCCCGCCTCGGCAACGGCGTCCCGTACGGCGCGCACGCCGTCGAGGTCGCCGTCCGGGCCCGTGACGATGCCGATGATCCGGCCGTCCGTGGGCCAGGTGTGCCCGATCTGGGACAGGGCGGGGCTGGGCTCGGGCTCGCCGAGCGGTACGGTCGGCTGCGGCGCGGGCAGCCCCAGGCCCGTCGCGACCTGTGCGCACAGCTCCGGGTCGATGTTGGCGAGCACCTGGAGCCCGCGCTCTTTGATGGCCTGCTCGTAGCACTTGCCGAGTTCGAAGGTGTAGGCCCCGATGATGTGCTCGCGCTCCACCGGGCTCATGCTCAGCCAGAACCGGCGCGGCTGACTGAAGTGGTCCGCGAACGACTCGGGCGCCTCGCGGACCTTCCGCGACTCCGGTACGGCAACGGGTGTCTCGACGTAGGCACCGAGATCCGCGCCGGCGGTGAACGGGCAGCCGCCGTCGAGGGAGTTGGGCCGGTAGGGGGCGACACCCCGGTGCACGGCCGTCTGGTGCATGCCGTCGCGCAGCATGTCGTTGACGGGGGCGTGGCTACGGTTGACGGGCAGCTGCGCGAAGTTCGGGCCGCCGAGCCGGGTGATCTGTGTGTCGAGGTAGGAGAAGAGACGGCCGGCGAGCAGCGGGTCGTCGGTGATATCGATCCCGGGCACGAGATGGCCGACGTGGAAGGCGACCTGCTCGGTCTCGGCGAAGAAGTTGGACGGGTTGCGGTTGAGGGTGAGCAGCCCGATCGGCTGCACCGGCGCGAGTTCCTCGGGGACGATGTTGGTCGGGTCGAGGAGGTCGATGCCCTCGAAGGTCTGGTCCTGGGTGTCGGGGAAGGTCTGAATCCCGAACTCCCACTGGGGAAAAGCGCCGGCTTCGATGGCGTCGGCGAGGTCCCGGCGGTGGAAGTCCGGGTCGACGCCGTTGATGATCTGCGCTTCTTCCCAGACCAGGGAGTGCACACCGAGCTTGGGCTTCCAGTGGAACTTCACCAGCGTGGTGCCGCCGTCGGCGTCGACGAGGCGGAACGTGTGGACGCCGAAGCCCTCCATCGTGCGGTACGACCTGGGGATGCCGCGGTCCGACATGTTCCACAGGGTGTGGTGGGCGGCCTCGGTGTGCAGGGTGACAAAGTCCCAGAAGGTGTCATGCGCGCTCTGAGCCTGCGGGATCTCACGGTCCGGGTGCGGCTTGCCGGCGTGGATGATGTCCGGGAACTTGATCGCGTCCTGGATGAAGAAGACGGGCATGTTGTTGCCGACCAGATCGAAGACGCCCTCGCCGGTGTAGAACTTGGTCGCGAACCCACGGGTGTCGCGGACCGCGTCGGCCGACCCCCTTGAGCCGAGCACGGTGGAGAACCGCACGAAGACCGGGGTCTCGACGTCCTTGGCCAGGAAGGCCGCCTTGGTCACCGAGGCGGCGGTGCCGTAACTCTGGAAGATCCCATGTGCGCCCGCACCCCGGGCGTGCACCACGCGCTCCGGAATCCGCTCGTGGTCGAAGTGCATGACCTTCTCGCGCAGGTGGTGATCCTGCAGCAGGACAGGTCCACGGGGGCCCGCCTTGAGCGAGTGGTCGGTGTCGTAGCGGCGGTTGCCCTGGGCGTCGGTGAGATGGCTGCCCGCCTGTGCCATCCGTGCCTGGTCGGCGCCGGTCGGCTGCCCGGTCGGTGAGTAGGTGTCCGGGCCGCTCTGGTCCGGCTTGGGCGCCAGCGGCCCGCGCGGCTCGGTCGGTTCAGCCACGGTCGGCGACTCGGGGGCGGGCTTGCCGGGAACGCCATCGGCCGGACCCGTGTGCTCGCCCTGCACCGCCTCGGCGATCTTCTCGGCCGTGCGCTTCAGAGGGTTGGTCTCACCCATAGGTACATGTCCTTTGCGACTGGAGGTGCTGCGGTCCGGCGATATCGCATCGCGGACTCTGTCCCCTGTGCCGTGTCGGCCTGGCCGGCGCACAGGCCGTCGACGGCCACCACTGCGTACCCAGCAAGGAGCCACCCACTCGCGGAGACAACCGGAAGAGAAGCGTGCGGCGTGGGAAAGCGGCTGGTCGGGCCCGTGACCGATGCCATCGTCCTTCCGGGTCAGACGTACGGAGGAGACCCGCGCGCGGTGCCAGCATTGGAGGCTCCGAAGGCCGTGCCCCCGGCCGTCCTGCCGTATGCCTACTGATCTCTGCGGGTGAGGGAGCGGTCGGTGGAACGCCGGCGGCGTGCCTGGCGGTAAGGGGCGGGATGGACGCCCTGGCCTCCTGCCGGCCTGTGAAACTGCCCAGCGGTCCGACGCCAGTTCGCCGTGCTGGAGAGGGAGTTTCGCCCTGGGACCCGCCAAGCACGGCTGGGAGGACCAGCGACGGACTGTGGCGCGGATCAGAGCGGTGATCGCCGGAGTGGCACGGTACGCGGCCGGCGAACCTGCCGGGGCCGTCGTGTGCGACGAATCGCGGTTGACCGCGCCATCGGGGGCACTCGCCGACCGTCAAGAGTTTCCGGCAGCTGGAGGACGATATGAGCGCTCCTGTACAAGGCCTGGGCGAGGGTCCTGGGCGGCAGAGAATCCTCGGCATCTATTTGAACGATCATCTGGCGGGTGCGACCGCCGGTGCGGAGTTGGCGCGCCGCATGGTCCAGGAGCACGGCGACACGCCGTACGGCGCGGAACTGCGGAGCCTGGAAGCGGAGATCTCGCAGGATCGGCGGGCTTTGCTACGGCTGATGCCGGATCTGCGTGTTCCCTCGAGGCGCTACAAGGTGTACGGGGCGTGGGTGGGCGAGAAGCTTGCACGGGTGAAGCCCAACGGCCGGCTGTTGCGCCGCTCCGGCCTCACGGTGCTGGTCGAACTCGAAGCCCTGCGCACGGGCATAGCCGGCAAGGCGATGCTCTGGCGCGCCCTTCTCTCCGCCTCCCCGTCGGAGCCGCACCTGGACTCCGATCGACTGGAGGACCTGCTGCGCCGGGCCGAACGGCAGATGTCGACGGTGGACTCGCTGCACGCCCAGGCGGCCTCATCGCTGCTGTCCGCGGTCGGCTCACCCCGAACGGCGCCGGAAACCCTGGCGGGAAGCTCGCCCGCAGGGGATCAGGGCAAACCCGCAGGGGATCAGGGCAAATGAGCCCTCCCGCCAACGGCACCGCGCTGCCATCACGGAGCCGAGACGGGGCGTGCAACACAGCGCACTGACCCGTCTCCTGACGGTCAAGCGAGATGCCCGCCACCGCTCACACCGGCGGCCGCGCTGTCCCCCTGCCTGGCCCGGCCGACCGGACAGTCGGCTCAGCAATGTACGGGAAAGCTCGCCCCAGGGGCCGACGTCAGGGCCCCCACGGCCAAGACCACCAGCTCGGCGGGCTGCGAGCGGCCGCCACAGGGACCGATGGCGGGTCGAGAATGCCCCGGGGCCAGCTCCTGGGGCGCCGAAGAACACTCCAACGACGCCTGAACCCGGGACATGTATGGATCACCGGTGCGTGGGCACCCAGTGCGACGACACAGATTGGCACACATCCGTCCTGTTCTTCACAAATCGCCGTACGGGCATTCGGCGACCGGTGTCACAGGCCAAGAGCGGCGGAGTGTGGACCCGGCGCCCTTGTGCGGGTGCCCCGCCGAACGGAGATGTGCGATGACGGTGGATGCCGTGGTGCCCGCCCCGCCGGTTGTGCCCCTGACCTTGCCGGGCGTCTACGCACCGCAGTGGGACACCGGACTGCTGGCCCGCGCCCTGCATCGGGAGGGGGTCGGGTCGAGGACCGAGGTGTTGGACCTCGGCACCGGCAGCGGCGCCCTCGCCGTCCAGGCCGCGCGGCTGGGCGCCCAGGTGACGGCCGTCGACATCTCCCGAAGGGCCGTGCTTACCGCACGGCTCAACGCGCTCCTGGCCGGCCAGCGAGTCCGTGTCCG
>NZ_JBICXT010000039.1:0-53545 GCF_043200415.1 Streptomyces sp. NPDC048419
ACCCGCTGGAACAGCTCCCACAACTCATCCGGCACCAGCCGCTCAACGATCGAAACCACGACCGACAGCCTACCGAACCAAATGAGATGACTTCTAAGTAGCTGTTGTTTTTTCGACCTTGAGTGGTGGCGGTCGAACGCGGGTTCCCGGCCGGGTGGTCCTCCCTGGCGAGGGCATAACGACAGGACCTCCTGAACACCTCGTGGGTGTCCAATCCATAGAGCAACAGGAAGGCCCTGGCGCCGCAGTCTTCCGTGTCGATGGCCGGGCAGTCCAACTCGGCCGCTCCACCGTGTGATTGCCACGCGCACGTGTGCGGCAACGCCGGTGACTGGCCCGAGCGGCAGCGCCGGTACCCGGCGGACATGACGAGCGCGGAGTGGGCTGAGGTCCGGCCGCTGCTGCCGGTACCGGGCTGGATGCGCGGGCGGGGCGGCCGGCCGGAGGGAAACTGCCACCGCGTAATGCTCGATGCGATCCGGTACCTGGTCGACAATGGCATTAAGTGGCGGTCGATGCCTGCCACGCGTCCTCGCACACGGCCACACGCCGATCCCTGGGGCGGCCGCAGCCCCCATTCTCCCAGCCGCCAGGCCGCCCGCACCCGGGCCGACCCGAAACGATGCCGACAGTTCCATTCCCATTGGCCTGTTCCGAACGTTCCGGGAAGCGGTCGCCAGCCAGCGGGACTACCGGGTTCGAAGACTGGGCAGGGCTTTCGCAACGCACCGGGGGCCGGTGGTCGGTGCGGGACGGGTGTCAGGGGACGACGCACGTCCCGCACGTGGCCGCCCGCCACCAGCCACGCCGGGGTTACGGCCCTCTCTCCCCTCACAGCTGCTCGTCCGTGCCCCCTTCCCAACTCCTCAGTAAGACAGCCGAGTTCGCCTGCGCACCCAGTATCACGGGGACGTCGCGTTTTTAGTTCCCTCACCCGTTCACGTAGGACAGTCAGGCCGCGTTCCCAGCCGATCCGCTCCGCGATCACGGTTACCGGCATCGTCGGTGTCTGCTTCAGCAGCTTACGGAGCACCGGCTCGCTCGACTCCAGCACCGCTGATCACGAGACCCACCCACTGGCCCTGATTGGATCCGCTGACCTTAGCTCTCATTTCAGCCCTTGCCGACAACGCCGCCACCCAGCATCTTTGGCCACCCTCGAACCACCGTGCCAGCAAGCCAGATAGGCTCACGGCGTGGTCCGGAGACGAACGCAGACGCCTCCGGACCACGCCTTACCGTGACCTGCCATGGCCCGTGATCGTTCTCCATTTGTGCGCAGATGCTGATCGTCCCCCGCGCCGATGCATGGCCCGGTCCACAGACGCCCAGACACTGCGTCGGACGACAAGCGTCCTTACCGTGGGCCGGAGCCCGCCAGACGAAGGTCCCAGGTCCTGGGCCTCGTCACTGCGACTGATCTCAGCGGTGCGCGCTCCCAAACGCCCCTGGCCGCACGGACATCCCCGCGCGGGGACAAGCGTCAGGGGACGACGCGCGTTCTCGCACACGGCGGCCGTCGCCCCTCGCCGACCACGAAGCGACGGCCGCCCGGCCGCCCCGGCACTCCGGGGGCTGTGTGCGCAGATCAAGGCCCCGTACCGGCTGCGTCCGGGACGGGGCCCTGATCACGTGTGTCCAGAGTCGGCGTCTTGTGTGAACTTCCGGTTCTGTGAAGTCTTCAGCCGGCGGCGCCGGTCACGCCCGGGGCGATGAAGCGGCGGTGCAGCGGCCGGAAGTCCGTCCGCGGCTCACCCTCGATCCCGGCCTCCTTGACCGCGACAGCCAGCCGATCACCGAAGAAAGGTTCGAATGCCGCCTGCGACTCCCACACATCCGTCACATGCAGCGCGCCGCCCTCGAAAGAGGCGACGTGCAGGCACGCGCCGTCCGGCGTGTTCTCCTCCCAGCGGACCATATTACGGATCATCTCGTACTGCTCCGGCGTGACGCCGTCCCAGCGCATCGTCATCACCACGGCCTTTTTCATCACATTCCCGTTCTCCAAGCGGACCGGCCCCCTCGTCAGCACACAGTGCTTCACGGTGCACCGCACTCCGGAAGACTCCGTTCGCGCAGGCCGCGGCCCCGGAACCTGCAATGGGTCCCTGTGCGGCCGCTGTCAGCAGCCGCGTCACGACGTGGCCCGGACGTCCAGAGTCCCGGGCTCCGAAGCGAGCGCTCACGCCCGTACGGTTCAGGTCGTTTGATGTCAGGGTCGACCGGCCGCTTCTTGTGGCAGGCGGGGCGCGATGACCGGCCGCTCACCTCTTTGGCTGCGGCGACGGCCTAGCCGGTCGGGCCGCTGGTTGAACGGCTGACCAGGTCCTGATAGCAGCGGTGCGGAACGGTTCGGCTTCTTCCTCCTGGGACGGGAGCAGTAGAGCGGGTACTTCGGGGCCCTGAGCACCTCAACCAGATGGGAGTTGCATCATGCGATCAGTGATACGCCGGGCCGTGGCAGGAGGAGCGGTGCTCGCGACAGCCCTGGTGGGCCCGCTGAGCCTGCCCGCCCACAGCGCCCCCGCCTCGCTGTATGCCCCCTCGGCCCTGGTCATGACCACCGGCCACGGCGAGAACGCCGGCACCGCAGTGCCGGAACGCGCGGTCACGGTGAACTGCGCCTACACCACCACCGGGACCCACCCCGACCCGCGGCAGGCCTGCGCCGACTTAGACCGTGTGAACGGGAACCTCGACCGCCTGGCCACACTTCGCGCCAATGCGGCAGACTCCCGGTGCACGATGGAGTACCGGCCTGTGGTCGTCACCGTGCAGGGCGTATGGCGCGGGACTCGCGTGAACTACGAGCACACCTTCGCCAATGCGTGCATCAAGGACACTCAGGCAGCACTGGCCCTCACCTTCTGAACCGCACCAAGCCTTCGGTGGCCGCTGGCAGCCCAGCGGCCACCCGGCTCACCGACACCCGGATCAACCTCTGCAAAGAGCGCGGAATCAATGAAAACGGCCTCGCGTGCGGGGGCGAGACTTCGGGACGGTCTCTCATCGGCTGTGGGTTCCGGATGCTCACGCCTGGTCCTGCGGGCAGGCAGCGGACCTCGCCGTCGCGCAGTTCGTAGTAGGCCAAGGTGAGCAGCTTGCGGGCCGCGGCGGCCTTGGCGATGTTGCCTGTGTGCCGCGGCGGGCCCCGATGCGGTCCCTGCGGTTTTCCTGAGGGATGTTGAAGGTCACCTCTTCCACAAGGGTCGGCCCGTAGTCAGAGCGCTCCCGCTTCATGCCTGCCAGCAGGTCCAGGTGCACCCGGTACAAGTCGGCGATCCGGGCACCGTTCCTCGGGCTGAACCGCTCACTCGACGTCAGCAGGCCGCGTTGGACCAGCTTCTGCTTGTTCGATTTGGCTGCGGTCATCTTCATGTGCGATTCGTCCGCCAGCTGCCGCATGGACGCGATGACGTAACCGCTGTCTCCGGCGGCCGAATACTCGCATGCTCGTTTCGCGCGTCCCCCGCGCGAATTGCCCGCCTCCGGCGGGTGGTTATGGAATTGGTCTCCGGCCATTCCATAAGCTTGCGTGCCTACGGCACGGAAAGCGGGAGAGAGTGGGTTTGTTCCTGCGGAACAAACCTTCCAACTCACCTAGGTCTTCACCGGACTCGACCAGGGCCACTTGGCCTGCTGGAACTCTTGGATGCGCTGGTCACTGTTCTCCCTGATCGCCGCCGCCGTTCTTGCCCTCACGGCAACCGCCGTCCACGACGCCGCCGACAAGCCGGCGCTCGTCCCGCTGAGCCGCCCCGAACTCATCCGGCTCCTGCGAGCCCTCGTGCTCCCGCCACCCGTCCGCGACCGCGAGCACGTCCAGCACTGGACCGCCTGGCGACGCCATCACCAAGCCGTCGCGACCGCCTGCCACCAGCAACGACACCACCGTCACGACCAACCGTGATCAAGAACTACAGCTGCCGTGACTGAGCGCGGGCCGCGGTCGACCAGTAGGGAAGACTCCGCATGCCGTCCGCGGAGAGGGAGCCATCCGGACTTCCCTCGTCATCCCGAACAAACCAGACCACTCCGCTCTGGCCAACCTCTCGGCAGAATGCGGCCGCTTGCGAACCACTCTGACTCACGCCAAGTGAGCCCACTCGCCCCGTCACTCATCTCGTGAGCGGTGCTTAAGGCGATCGTCCGACCTGAGTTCCCCAGCTCAGGGCAATGGCCGTCCCCCGCGGCCGGCAGTCAGTCGCCGCCATCGTTTGCCGGTCTCCCGGCGGAGACTGGCCCGTTGGCGCGCAGCTTCACCGCGCCGCAGAGCCGCCCAACTGACGGACTATATCGCTGGGTTGGAATGAACTCACTGTCCAAATCCATAGGGCCCGGCCGATATCGGAGCAGCCGGCGCGCGAGACAAGACATAGCCGGAGGTCCGCCCCGCAGTGGCTTCGCAGACCGTTGACGGCTCGTCGTTGGCTGCCTACCGTCCAAGCGCAGCGAGGCCGAACAAAGTTCGAGATATCGATCGGAAGAAGGTCCGTATGGACGGCATGGAACGGTCACGGCGGTCGCTGTCCGCGCTCGGGCTGCCAGAGCGGGACCTCGGGGAACTGCCCGACTCGGACAAGCGCTTCCCGGACGGCGGGCAGTACCGGGTGGAGATCCCGTCGGTCGAAGGCCCAGGGCCGTTCCAAGCGGTGACGGATGAGGCCGAGCGGCACGGGATCCGGATTCACCGCATCAGCCAGGGCAGCGGAATGATGCTCCTCGCCGACTCGGAGATCGAGCAGATGGTGGCACTTGGCCGCGAACACGACGTGGAGGTCTGCCTCTTCGTCGGACCACGCGGCGGTTGGGACATCGGCGTCCAGGCCGCGTCGGCCGCGGGTGTCGGTGCGGCGGCGGTGCTGCGCGGCGCCGATCAGCTCGCGTACGGGGTCGAGGACGTCATCCGCGGCTGCGACCTCGGCGTGCGCAGTGTGCTCGTGGCCGACATCGGCCAACTGTGGGTCCTCGGCCGTATGCGGCAGTCCGGCGACCTGCCGCCTGACCTGGAAATCAAGGCGTCGATATCGATGCCGACGGCCAATCCCGCGGCCGCACGGGTCCTTGAGGACCTCGGGGTCACCACGATCAACCTGCCGATCGATCTCACCCTCGCCCAGATGGCGGCGATCCGGAGCGCGGTCGACGCGCCTCTGGACGTCTACGTGGAGAGCGCCGACGAATTCGGCGGCGTGGTCCGCTACTACGAGATGCCGGCCCTCGTGCGCGTAGCGGCTCCCGTCCACCTCAAGTTCACGGTACGGAACGCGCCGTCGCTGTATCCCTCCGGAGCGCACCTTGCCGACGTGGCCGTGGCGACCGCGCGCGAGCGCGTACGGCGGGCGGCGATCGGTCTTTCCGTGCTCCGCCGGCACTATCCGGAGGCCGAAGCCAGCCCTTGACCGATGACGACGTAGCCGCCGACGTAGGCATGGCGGGGCCGGCGATCTACGTACAAATCTTGGCGAAACCGTAGCCCGCTCAGGGCCTTGACGACATATCAGGCCGGTTCTACGTTCAGCTCCACCAAAAGTGCCGAACGCCGTTCGAAATACCGGGCAGCATGAGCCGAGCGCACCGGAGTGATCATGAAGAAGATCGATCCACAGGTGGAAGAGGCCGTCGACACGCTCAGCCTGAACGGGCTGGCCAGGCGGCGACTGCTGACCGGCGCCGGCATGCTGAGCGCCTCGGCCGCCGCGGCGGCCTTGCTGTCCGCCTGCTCAGCGGACAACAAGAGCAGCGACAACAAATCGGGCGACGGCGTCGGCGACTTCCCGAAGACGCCGACATGGAAGTTCGTGTTCGTCAACCACGTCACGACGAACCCGTTCTTCACTCCGACGCAATACGGCGCAGCGGACGCCTGCGCGCTCCTGGGCGCCTCGTTCCAGTGGACCGGCTCGAAGGACTCGAGCGTCCCGGAAATGGTCAGCGCCATGTCCTCAGCCGTCTCCGCGAAGGCCGACGGCATCGCCATAGCGGTCGTCGACAAGAACGCCTTCACGTCGCCCGTCGACAAAGCCCTGAACGCCGGAATCCCGACCCTCTCGTACAACGCGGACGGGGCGAAAGGGAATCCGGGGACGAGCCGGCTCTGTTACGTCGGGCAGGACCTCTACCAGTCCGGGGTCGAGCTGGGCCGCCGCATCGCCTCGCTGATGCCTTCCGGCGGGGACGCGGTCGGGTTCATCGCCACCCCGGGCGCGCTCAACATCCAGCCACGCATCGACGGGGCCACCGACGCGATCAAGGCATCCGGCAAGTCGATCAACTTCAAGTCGGTCGCCAGCGGCGCGGAGCTTCCTCAGGAACTGTCGACCATCGACGCGTATGTCAGCGGACACAAGGACCTCAAGGGCCTGTTCGCGGTCGACGCGGGTTCGACGGAGAGCGTCGGCAAGGTCGTGAAAAAGTACGGCCTCAAACAGAAGGGCGTGGTCGCGGGCGGCTTCGACCTGAACCCGAACACCCTCACCGCGATCAAAGCGGGTGACCTCGACTTCACCATCGACCAACAACCCTATCTGCAGGGCTTTTTGAGCGTGCTCTACCTGTGGATGTACAAGCTGTCCGGCGGACTGGTGATCCCGAGTGTCACCGACACCGGCCTGCTCTTCGTGACCAAGGACAACGTCGACCCCTATCTGCAGACCAAGACCCGGTACGAGGGCTCCAGCACGAAACAGCAACTGGTCAAGCGCTCCCGCCCCATCGCACACGCATGAGCGAGCGGGCCGTGCAGGACGCGACCGACGCGAAGACCACCACAGCCGGCACCCCGCCGGTGAGGCGGCACGGCCCGCTGCGCCTGGCCTTCGAGGCATTCGTCATCCGCCGCGAGGCCACCATCTTCATCGTCGCGGTGGGCCTGCTGCTGTACTTCTGGTCCAACAACTCGGACTTCCTGGCCCGCAACAACCTGGTCAACCTCTCCCAGCAGACGGCACCGTACGCGATCATTGCTGCGGGCATGGTGCTGCTGCTGGTCAGCGGGGAGATCGATCTGTCGGTGGGCGCCGTCTTCGCGCTGTCGCCGTTCCTGATGCACTACATGATCGACTACTACGGCACGTACCCGATCGTCGCGATCATCGGCTCGATACTGGCCGGCGCCGTCATCGGTCTCGTCAACGGCTTCGTGGTGGTCGTGCTCAAGGTACCGTCGTTCGTCGCCACGCTCGGCATGCTCTTCTTCATCCTGGGCATCATGCTGACCACGTCGCACGCGTACCCGGCACAGATCCCCGAGGCGGCACACGGGGTGCGAGGCTGGTTCGGGCAGTCGGACTGGTCGGAACTGATCTGGTGCCTGATCATCGTCGCGTACTTCCACGTGGTCCTCACCCGTTCACGCTGGGGCCTGTACACGATCGCCACTGGCGGCAACCCGCTCGGCGCGAGCGAGGCCGGCATCAGGACCGGCCGCATCAAGTTCGGCAACTTCATGGTCACCAGCGCCCTCGGGGCCTTCGCCGGCATCCTCGAGGCATTCCGCGTCGACTCGATCGACCCGACTTCTGCGGGTGCGGATGGCGCGTCCCCGATGTTCACCGCCGTCTCCGCCGCGGTCATCGGCGGTACGGCGCTGGCCGGCGGCTCAGGGACGGTCGTCGGCGCGCTGCTCGGCGCGCTCGTCCTCGCGGAGCTGCGCAACGGATTCAACCTCATCGGCATCAACGCCAACCCGTTCAACATCATCCTCGGTGCGGCGATCATCCTCTCCATGGTGCTCAACGTGTACCTGACCAGACTGCGAAGGGCAGGCCGCCGATGAGCGCGATGACCGGGCAGACACCATCACCGGCGCTCTCCGTGGAGCACATGGCCAAGGGCTTCGGTGCGGTCACGGCGCTGCGGGACGTGAACCTGCGCCTGCACAAGGGTGAGGTACTCGCCCTTGTCGGTGACAACGGCGCTGGAAAGTCAACCCTGTTGAAGATCCTCTGCGGCTTCCACCGGCCCGACGCCGGCCGCATCCTCCTCAACGGCGAGGAGGTGACGCTCAAGTCGGTCGACCATGCCCGCTCGCTCGGCATCGACGCGGTGTACCAGGACCTGGCGCTGGTGAACGAGCTGACGGTCTACCACAACATGTTCCTGAACCGCGAGAAGATCCGCCCCACCCGGCTGCTGAACAACCGCGCGATGCGCAAGATCGCCCAGGAGCACCTGGACGAGATGGGGGTGAACATCCCCTCGGTCGATGTCGAGGTCGCCAAGCTCTCCGGCGGCCAGCGCCAGGCCATCGCTGTGGCCCGCTCGGTCTATTCCGAGGCCAGGGTCCTCCTTCTCGACGAGCCCCTGGCCGCAATGGGCGCCAAGGAAGGCGCACTCATCCTCGACCTGGTCAACGACCTCAAAGCCCGCGGTGAGGTCTCCGTCATCATCATCGCCCACAACTACGCCCAGGTCTTCGAGGTCTGCGACCGGGTCAACCTCCTTCAGCACGGCGAGATCACCTTCGACAAGCGCACGTCGGAGACATCGGTGGCCGAGCTGACCGACCTGGTGGTCGAGGAGTACCGGAGGTCGCGGACCCAATAGACGTCTTCGGGCACAGCCACACAGCGGCGACCGCGCCGGAGGATCCTCGTTCCGGCTTGTCAGGCCAGGGCTGGCGAAAGCCCTGAAGGGCCAGTACCACGCGTACGGGCACGCCACGGGAGCCCTTCAGAGGAAAACGCGAGCAATATCAAGCCACCTCTGCGCATCCTTGCCGACCGCCGTGAGGTCAGTTTCCGCTCGAGGCCGGCGCTGGGTGACTCGAAGACAGAAGTCGAGGGCGCTGCCCTGAACCCGCTGCACGGCACCTTCCGGGCCCCATGCCCAGTCCTGGCCGTCGGGAGCAGTCAACTCGACTCGAAACGCCTCCGCCGGAACAGGCAACTGGGCAGCATAGAACGACAACTCCCGCCCTACCACTCCCAAGGAGGCAACATGGTGGAGCCGACCCGTGGGACGACGCGAGACACCCAGTGCATCGAAGATGTCCTGCCCGTGAGCCCACGTTTCCATGAGTCGAAGCGGCACCATGAGCGCCGCGGTCAACTGCGAGCCGTACCACGGAAACCCGTGGTCCAGTGAGATGCCACGTAGCGCCGCTGCCACCTCGGTCCGGCCGGCGCGCCATTGTTCCAGCAACGCCGATCGCGGCTTGGCGGCTCCCACGGCAGCGTCGAGATCGGCGGACTGACTGCCTAAGGCCTCCGCCTGCTCCAAGACCGCGCCGAAGGCGTCCGGGGTCCGTATGGCGATGAGAACGTTCGCATCAGCCGAAGCGAGATGAGCGAGCTGGTGAGCTATCGTCCACCCCGCGGCGGGTGTGGGCTTGGTCCAGTCAGCCTGACCTGACACCAAGGCGTCGAGTTCATCTCCTTCAGCCACCAAATCAGGCAGAGCAAGGCCGTGCTCCACGCCGGTCATGTCGAGTCCGTAGTTCAACATCAGAGTCACCTTCATCCAGTTCTAGCGATGGGCTCACCCCGTGGGGCCCGGATAGTTGATCTGGTGCGGCCAGGCTATGGGCCCTCTATCAGGCCGTGTATCGAAGTGGACCTCGGGCTGTGAATAATCACGATTCACGGGGCGGGGAGATCTCACGGGCGAGCAGAGGCCGGTGCTGTAGGCCACTGTTGCCGAAGGGGGTCAGGGCGGGCGGCCGCCTGTTTGATCTCCGACTGCATCCGCTACGAGCACGAGTCCACTGTTCGACGACCAAGTCGTCCGGTGTGGCTACTTTGCTGTGAGTGGGCGCGGCAAGCGATCGTCTCTATCACCGCCCATGACCCGGGCCGCATCACTCCGTCGACTCCAGAATGCGGTCGAGTGTCCGGCGCCCCATTCTGCTCATCGTCGGATTGGTCTCGACGTAGTACCAGACAACACCCATCGCCTGCTCGAACGCCCATGCCTTGCCGCGCTCCCACTCCAGATCGCCACAGTCCAGTGTCCGCCGCAGCACTTTCCGCGGACCCGGCTGCAACAGGTGCCAGGCACTGACCAGATCCAGCGCGGGGTCGGCCGCGCCGAAGCCGCCAGTGTCGAGTACGCCGCTGAGCCGGCCTCCCGCGACCAGGACATTGCCGGGGATCAAGTCACGATGGCTCATCACGTCGGCACCCGTGCGTGGCAACGCCCGAAAGTGACTCCACACCTGGCGCAGCCGGGGCACGTCGAGCAGCCCCTCACTCTCCGCGCAGCACTTCGCCATCCAATCGTCGTGGTGAGCGAGAACGCCGCCACGCCCCTCGCCGTCGAAGAGCCACCCCCGTGTCTCGGCCTCCCGGAGGGCTGCGATGAAGACCGCAAGGTCCTCGGCAAAAGCGTCCGACCCACTCGGGTCGGCATCCGAGGCGACCGTTCCCGGCAGCCATGTCTGGACCGACCACGGCATGGGGTATCCCGCTCCAGGCTTTCCCAAGACGACGGGTTCCGGGGCGGGGAACCGAGACACCTGCGCCAGCTCCGCGCTCGCCTGGGCTTCCTGTTCCAGAAACGCCAGCGTCTCGGCGGCATCGGCCAGACGCAGTGGGAAACGCGCCGAGAGATCGTTCCCGATGCGGAAGATGGCGTTGACCGTCCCCGTCGACGGCAGGAGCCGGATCGCCTTGCCGCTCCACTGAGGGAACTGCTCCTGGATCAACGTCGCAACCGTTTCGGCGGTCACGTCCACCTGGTCATCGTGCATGATCATCTCTCGCACGCTCTTCCACTAGTCCAACTCGAAACGCCGGAAGCAGACCAGAACAACTGAGTCAACAGCCAGTATTCATACGCCAGGGTCCAGATCAACTGAGATTCTCAGCCGCCCCGGTGTCTCAACCGTTCTGGTCGCCGCAGGTCACAGCCGCGGCTTCGGACCAGATCAGTTGAGACGGGACAGGTCCGAAGCGTCCGTCTGGTGGGCCGCCTCTCCTCAGGCCACCGCCGGCGGCCGGCGCACAGCTCCCGGGAGGGGGCAATGGGCAAGCCGGTGAGCCGGAATGAGGGCGTCTCCGTCGCGCCAGTTGGCCACAACGGCGTCGCGGACCATGGGGTGGAGACAAGTTGCGCACGGTCGGTGGCAATGACTTGAAGGCGGCCGTCGGCCTGGGTGACGACCTGACGCACAAGGCGGTAACAGGCGCGGACGGCCTGCCAGTTGGCGTCCTTGAGGGGCGGCGTCGTGTACGTGTTCCACTGCAAAGCCAGTCACGATGACCGCGACAGTGATTCACCGCATCGAGAACGGCAAGCTGGCCGAATAGCGGTCGGACAGGGACCTCGTCGGCTTCCTTCAGCAACTCGGTGCCATCCCGCGCCCGGTGAGACGTCGGGGTAGTCCAGGGCGACGCTGCGATCGGAACGGATCGGAAAGGGGTGCCCTCCTCAACAGTGGAGGGCACCCCCGAGGCCGGTCAGCGGAGACCGTAGTGGCCGGTGGTTTCAGCCGCCGTGACCCCGGCGGTCATCACGGTCGTGGTTGCGCCAGCGGTCGTCACGGACGTGGTGACCCCGGCGGTCGTCACGGTCGTGGCGACCCCAGCGGTCATCACGGTCGTGGCGACCCCAGCGGTCATCACGGTTGTGGTGACCCCGGTGGTCGTCACGGTCGTGCTTGCCCCAGCGGTCGTCACGGTCGCCCCGCCCGTGGTGACCGTGCTCGTGATCACGGTCGTACGTGGCATGAGATACCACCGAGGGCGCATAGGCTGCGGCGCTGGCGCCAGTGGCGCCGCCCATCAGGACGGTGGCTGCGACGCCCAGCGCGGCGGCAAGACGGGAAACCCGCATTCCGTGCTCCTTTCATGGCAGGCGCCTGATGCGCCTGCCTGGTCGGACACGTCTATGTCTACAGCCGGAATGTCGCTTTGGCCGGTAATTTAGATCAAGGACACCTTTTGAGATGGTTAGCATCGATTCATGAACCGACGCGAGACGCGTCGGCGTCGCACGCGCGCCTGCGAACGGAGGCCCGGCCGTCCACCAGCGTGAACTTGGATCACTCAAGCTGGCCGAAGCTTCCCCACCCGTCCGCAGCCACCTCGAATAACAACAGCCCTATGCAGACTCGTCCCGTAATCCGGTCCGGCACCTGCGAAGGAGGGTCAGCGCCCGTGGACCAGTTCCGGCAGCAGCCCGTCAACCGAGTCCCGGTCGATGGTCGTGTCCTCGGCGTAGCACCTGTCCCCCGCCGCGTCGGGTGCGCGCGTCACCGTGACGATGATCTTCAAGCTCACCGCTTGTCTCCTCCGTCGTCGTAGGGATAGAAACCGTGCAATCCACGGGGGCCATTGCCTGTGCGACGGCGAGAGTGTCTTCGAACAGGTAAAGGCGTTCGATGTGCCCGTCGCGGATTGTGAGGTGGAAAGGCGACGGGGGTCGTGAAGCGCCGTCCGGTCGATTTGACCGTGTGCGTGAACCGTCCGAAGAGGGCCGCCTCGTCGCCGTCCACGATGATCTAGCCGATCTCTGATTCACTCGCACCCTCGACGAAGACCGGCCACAGGGTGCGGAAGTATGTGGAGACCTCTTCGCGACAGGAGCGGGCGCCGGTCCAGGGAAGGCCGCTGTCGCCGGGACGAACCGGTCGATGTCGTCGGCGAACACGTCGGACAGACCATCAGCGTCTCAGGCTGCCAGCAGGGCAAGGATGTGACTGATGGTCCCTGCAGCTTGCCGGCCGGGGAAGTTGGGTACATTTGGGCTCCTTTCGGTGAGCGAAGAACGCAGTGAAAGGCGCCGCCACCGCGGCACCTTGGCTTTCAGAGCTGGGTGGCGCCGCCGTCGACGAGCAGTTCGGCGCCGGTGGTGCAGGCGCTCTGGTTCGATGCCAGGTACAGCTCGGTTGCGGCGACTCTCCGCGACGCCCGGGGCGTCCCAGCGGGGTAGGTGCCACTGGATCGGCCGCGTCCGAGCGACCCTCGCGCGGGAAGGCGGCGCGCAACTCTTCGCCACCAGGAGCTTCGACGGGGCCAGGAGTGAGGGCGTTGACTCGGATGCAGCGATCGGCCTTCGGCGGCCTCGCCCGTCCATGCGCCGGTCGCTGCCCCGTTGCTGGAGCACCTCGGGAACCGCGACAACATGAACACCGCCACCGACCCCGCATCCCGATGACTCTTCCCGGGCCGCCGGGCCGACCAGCCGACCCGCCCGGATCACCTGCCCGCGCTCTTGAACGAAGTCGGGGCCCTGCCGCCGCTGCACCACGCGCCGCCATCCGCCAGCAACTCCTCGAACTTCCTGCCCTCTGTTGTCGCGGATGCTCTCGGCTACCACGACAAGCCCACCACCAGGCTCCGCCACGAGATCAGCGGGACATGGGACCGATACGCCGCCTGAGACCACGCAAGATCGCCAGCGGGCTGGACCCCTCGGGGAACCAGCGACCGCTAAATACGAAGGCCCATTCAGCAATAACGTGCCAGTGGGCAGACGGATTGACTCTCAGTGGGTCTGCGCATACCCGATTTCGGAGATGTCTTGGGCCAGGTCCGCCAGGGTGACCTCTACGTTCAACGACGACACGAGTTCCTGGTTCAGCGGCCGCAGGGCATACAGGTCACGCACCGCTTCCAGCTCCACGGAGACTTCGTAATAGTCCTCGGCGAAGCGCTGGAATGCTTCGGGTGAGCGATCGACCAATAGTTGGAACAGGCCCGTCGCCCCATCAGGGTCGGTGCGATCCAAGGGGAAGTCGATCGTGCCGTGGTGCCACTGATCATCCGTCATCTCCCGCCACAAGCAGGCCGTCACGACGGGCACACCGTCCTCGTCGGTGAACGCGGCCTCGTCGACGAAGGGCTTGAAAACATCGGGAACATCGTCGATCACTCCCGGCCAGGGCTCGCCATCATGGCCATATGGGCTCATCGGCGATTCGTGGCCGAAGCCGCGGACGTAGACCCCGGGCGCCGAGAACACGATGGAATACTCGTCTCCCGACCCGTTGCGCATCGAGGCCATCTCCTCGCCTTCAGCCCAAGTGGCGTTGAAGGAGGAGTACCGGCTGTCCCAGTCCGGGCTCAGGATCGTCGAGCATCGCAAGCGAGCGGCACAGGTCCCGCAGGGTGGCGATGGTGGGAAGCCGGCTGGCTACGTCATGGACAGTCACGGGCTCATCCAACCGGATCCCTCTGACACCAGCCCCGGCCCCCTGCCAGTCGTCACGGTCAGCAGCAGCTCCAGAGCCTGATAGGCCAACACGCGACAGTTGAATGGGCGAGCCCACCAGTATCGAGGTCGAGAGCCCCGTGGGTTCACAGAAACCCAAGTCCCTCAGCGCGAGCCCAAGGGTCCGCCGGCGTGCTACAGGACAGTGGATTCGTGGGTTCGGGTTAACACGACGATGCTGAGTGAGCCCAAGAGCCTCGGCCACAACGTGGGCGTCGACCTGTGCCTGTGTCCTGTCGCCGTACTCGAGGATGTCGTACTTCCCGTCCAGGCTGGCGAGTCGTTCGGCCAAGGGCAGTTCGCCATGCACCGCGACCGGCGGCATGACCACACGCATCCCATCGACCGCTGGGCGGGCTCTGCCTGCCCGCGGTCGGTGTTCAGCTCGTATCCGGTGCCCTGATCAGGCCGAGGTCTTCGGCTGCGTCCCGTCGCCTTGGGCGCGCAGTTGCTCGTTGATGCGCTGGGCTTCTTCGAGCTGGTCCTCGAGGATGATGATGCGGCAAGCGGCCTCGATGGGGGTGCCCTCGTCGACGAGTTCGCGGGCGCGCGCGGCGATGCGCAATTGGTAGCGGGAGTAGCGGCGGTGGCCGCCGTCGGAGCGCAGCGGGGTGATCAGGCGGTGTTCGCCCAGGGCGCGGAGGAAGGCGGGGGTGGTGGCGAGCATTTCGGCGGCCCGGCCCATGGTGTAGGCGGGGTAGTCGTCGTCGTCGAAGTTATCGGCGGGGCGGGGACTGACAGGGGGCATAGACCTCTTCTTCCGGGGACGCGTCGGGGGGCCCGGGCGCCGTCCTGGCGCCCGGGCCCCGAGCTTGCAACACCATCTACCGGCCAACGATGCCGGGCTTGTGTGTCCGCACACTTCGCCTGGGAGGGCGGGGGTGCGGGGATCTCGTATGCGTGACCGGGGACCACCTTCCAATCCGGGGCCTTGCGTACCCGGGGCGAGCATCCTTCCTCGCCCGGGCGATCCTGATGGCGTCTCGCTCCTTTTCCTTCGGTTACTCGGTAGCACTGCTGGATACCGCGGGTACTGCGCACGGCCACTGCGGGCCGCGTCCTGCTGGACCTGCTTGCATGGCAGTTCTTGTCTGCCACGCCCTCTTCGACTTCCTGGGTTACGAGAGAAGAGTAACCCCGCGACGAATCAATGTCTACCACCGCCATGACAGGTTTTCTCAACGCCTCGCGAGTGGTCTCCCATGATGCTCAGACTCGAAAGAGTGTCGTGACGGGTTGCCTGCCCCAGCTGGGCGGGGCCGACCGGCCCGGTTCTGCCGCGCGGGATCCGACGTCGTACAGATCGCTGTGCATGCGTCAATCGACGGCGTCCGGAGCCGCGGCGGGGAGCGTGAGGGTGTCGAGCTGGGCGGCGAGGTCGGGGTGGCCGACTGTCAGGTGGGCGCGGGTCGCGTTGAGGGGGCGGATGAGGGCGGCGGGGTCATCTTGGGCGAGGGCCGCGTCAAGTTGACCGAGGGGGCGGTGGGCGGCGGCGGGAAGATCGGTGAGGGCGGTGATCTGGCCGGCGATGCGGCGCAGGCCGGCGGCGTTGCGGCGGGCCCAGGCGGTGCTGGTGCGGTCGGCGGCGCGGCGTTCGCGGGTGGCCTGGACGCGTTGTTCGCCGGTGGTTCCGGCGGGACCGGGCCGGCCTCGCAGGTAGCGGCGTTCGGCGGCCTGGCGGCTGGCGACCCCCAGGGGGTGGGCGAGGTCGGCCCAGCCGGCGCCCGCGTGCCGGGCCGTTTCGATCAGGCCGGTCTCCCAGCCGGCGAGCCGCTCACGTACTTGCCGCAGCAGCAGGGAGGCCAGCGCCTGTTCCGGGCCGGCGTCGGGCGTATCGGGGGCGCCGGGGGTTTCGTGCCGGGCGGCGCGCAGGGCGTCGTCTATGGCGTGCAGGGCGGCCGCGGCGGCGAGGAACGAGGCCGGGTTGTGGGCGTCGGCGCTGGGTGTGGCCGGCCGGTCGGCTGCGGTCATGGGCACCTCCCTTAGGTGTCACCCTTTGGACGACAACCTTGTTTGTCATCCATTGGATGACATGCTACAACGGTTTCAGTGCAGCGCATTGGCAGCAACTGCCCGAACCTTGTGGAGGTGTTTCACCATGTTGATGCGCACCGACCCCTTCCGTGAGCTCGACCGGCTGACGCAGCAGCTGATCGGCCCGGGCACCTGGTCCAAGCCGGCCGCGATGGCGATGGACGCCTACCGCGAAGGCGACGAGTACGTCGTGGCCTTCGACCTCCCCGGCGTCAGCGCGGACGCGATCGACATCGACGTGGAACGCAACATGCTGACCGTCAGGGCCGAGCGCCGGCCCGCGGCGAAGACCGACAGCGTGCAGATGGAACTGTCCGAGCGGCCGCTGGGCGTCTTCTCCCGCCAGATCGTGCTGGCCGACACGCTGGACACCGAGCACATCAAGGCCGACTACGACGCCGGCGTGCTCACCCTGCGCATCCCGATCGCCGAACGCGCCAAGCCCCGCAAGATCGCCATCGGCGGCACATCCGACCGCAGGGAAATCTCCGGCTGAGCCGGACCACGAGTCCCGAACAACGGCGGAGGACGGGCACCTGATCTCCCCCCTCACCCCGTCCTCCGCACCACCGCAGTGAAGAAGGGTGGCGGCCGGTATGACCCTGCGGCGGGAAGCGTTCCTCGACCAGGTGGCAGAACGCGCCGAGTACGGAAGCCAGCAGGAGGCAGAACGCGCGGCCCGCGTGGTGCTCGCCCTGCTGGGCGCGCACCTGGTCGGCGAGGTGCGCGCGCAGTTGGCCGCTCGGCTGCCGGAAGGCTTCGCCCTGATCCTGCTCAACCCGCTGCAATCCGCCGAACCTCTCTCACCGGAGCGGTTCGTGCGGGCGACGGCCGCCTGGATCGAGGGAGCCACCGACCAGACCGCCACCTGGGACGTCAGCGCCGTCCTCAGCACGGTCGCCGATGCTGCCGGCGACGAGCTGCTGGGGCAGATCCTGCTCCAGCTCCCCGCCGGCTACGACCTGCTCTTCGGCCACCCACAGCCCACCTGACCCCCCTTGGTGTCCATAGGCCCCTGCGGGCGCGGGCACCTCCGCAGCAGAAAGGCAACGACCCCCGTGATGTCCGACCGGCGTGCATCGTGCCAGCACCCGCCCGTGATGACCTACGAGCAGATGCTGGACAAGGTTCGCTACGACGGCGCCTACCCCACCCGGGAACGGGCCGAGGAAGCCGTCCGTCTCGTCGTCGCAGGCCTCGGACGCCAGATCACCGGCGACGAACGCGTCGAGCTGGCCGCGCGTCTGCCCTTTGAGGCCGCACGCATCTTCACCTCTCAGATCCCGGACCCCCGCCCCCTGACCGGGTGGGCCTTCGTCCAGGACCTCGCCGCCCGCACCGGCGCCCCTGTGGGCCCCACCCGTTGGGACACCGGCTCCGTCCTCGGTGTCGTGGCAGCCTTGGCCGGTCCCGACCTGCTCACCCGCATGCTGCGCCAGCTCCCCTCCGGCCACGCCCTGCTGTTCGGCCGCGCCGAACTCACCCCAGCCGCATAGCCGGCCCACGCCCTCTGGCCTTCGCTCCAGGTCCTGGCCCCGCCCGGGATCACGGCCTGGAGCCGTCCGCCCACCGGCGCAGCAAGCCGGGTGGGGGCCGGGAAGGTTGGGCGCGTACGCACCACCTGATCGCCGTTTCGCCGCACTCAGCTACCAACTGCGGCAACGGCACCCTGCGCCGGCGCTGCACCACCCGTCGACGTAGCCGAGGACGTTGGCCTTGATGCGCTCATGTAAGGGACATGCCCTCGCGTCCTAGCGGGGGATGCAGGGGATCTCCAGGCGGCAGGTCTTCAGGCAAACACCGCCGTCAGCTCGGCGGCAGGAGCCACGGCCACCGCCGACTCGAGGAACGAGGCTCCTCAAGGCAGTTGCCACCCGGACCGTGTGCTCAGCTCAGGCGTCGTGGTCTGCGGTGGCGGCGGTATGCCCGGCCTCGTGGCTCATCAGGACCGAGAGCAGTTCGGCGACGGTGGCCGGGGCATCGGCGGGATGGCGCAGGACCCGGTCGGGGGCGATCCGGTAGACGTTGGAGCGGCCTTCCCGGCTGTGGGTGAGGTATCCGCCCTCCTCCAGGTCCGCGATGATCTTCTGTACGGCCCGTTCGGTGAGCCGGCAACGGGCCGCGATGTCGCGGACCCGGGTGGTGTGGTCCTCGGCGATGGCCGCCAACACCCGGGAGTGATTGGTCAAAAAGGTCCAGCCTGCGTGAGGTTCCGGCGCTCGCTCCATCCCCCCAGGATACGGTCCCTGATTCACGCATTCAAAAGGACGTACCGCATTTCATGGTTTTCTTGACGTGAACGGGTGGTGAGGTGATGCTGGAAGCGGCCGACCACAATCTGCGCCGGGAGCACCGATGTCCCCTCACGCGGCCTTCCCCCGGGAAGACGTGCCCTGCACGGCCTGCGGCACCGAACTCCAGCGCCCGCCGCTACCGGCGTCGGCGGCCCTGCCGGCGCCGCTCACCATCAGTGTCGAGGCCGTCGGCGACCGGAGCGTGGTCCTGGTCTGCGGCGAACTCGACCTGGAGGGCAACCCGATCCTGCAGCAGGCGCTGGCTGAGGCGCTCACCCGCGCCACCGGCGGCGTGGAACTGGACCTCTCCGGCGTCGGCTTCTGCGACTGCGCCGCCCTCAACGTCCTGCTCCACATGCACCACCGCGCCCAGAAGATGGCCAAGTCATTCGTCGTGCGCGCCACCAGCCCCGCCGTGCACCGCCTGCTCACCCTCACCGGCACCCTCCCCCACCTCACGCAAGCGGCGACGGCGACGTGCCCCCCACAGCGGAGCCCTCGGTGATGCGTGGCCCCAACCAGCCGGCCGACGCGCCCCAGACGCCGGCGACCCGCTCCGAAGCCATCCTCCAACTGCAGGCCGAGATCGCGCAGCTTCGGGAGGCGGTGCACTCCCACGAGGTCATCGACCAGGCGCTGGGTGTGATCGTCGCGTTGGGCGGAGTGACGCCCGACGAAGCCTGGGACATCATCCGCGAGACATCCATGCACACCAACATCAAGCTGCGCCGGGTAGCCGAATCGCTCATCACCTGGGTCCACTCCGGCCAGCTGCCTGCGGAGATCGAGAACGTACTATCGAAGAAGCTGAGCCAGCGAACGACCCGTGACACGGCCAGGGCATTCCGGCTCGTCACCAACAGGCGAAGCCGATGACCCAGTCGACGGACGGCTTCGCCCACGGCCCTCCGCGTGGGCAGGACACGGCAACCTGCGCATGAGCGGCAACGCCCAGGACGTCCGCAACACGACCAGCACCTTGAAGATCAACATCGAGTAGCCCGCCGTGACGGCGGCAAGGAACGGCACGGGATCGCCCTCTGATGGGGCGGCCCCGCGCCCCCGTACCGAACCGGCATTCAGTCGGACCGGTCCTCCAACTGCTGCAGCAGCGCAGGCACCGAACGTCTGGTCGCTGATCTGCCCGCATAGAGGAAGGGCCACTGCTCGCCGTCGAAGTGACCGGGGATCAGGCCGACGCGTCGGCACAGCCCACGTCCCACGGGAAACGCCGCGGTGAGCAGACCTAGAACGTCGTTGACGCCCGGGCTCCCGGTGGCGAAGGGGCTGGCGGTGATCCACAGGTCCAGCGTCCCGACTGCCGCCGCCAGTGACTCTCCTGCTGTCCAGCGGCGTCCCAGCTCGGACAGGCTGAGCCCAGGGAAGCCGCCCTGCGCGAGCTGTGCGGCCAGTTCCCGGGCGACGTCCACATTCGCCGCGCCGACGCCGCCGGATCTAATGCGCTCGCAGACCGCGGCCACCCAAGCCACGAGAGCCGCATGGCCGGGGCTGCCGACGAACCTGGCGACGTCGGTCCGCGGAGTCTCCAAGCTGCGCAGAACGTCCAGTAGTTGCCCGGTGACCTCGGCGAGATCGACGGCAACCGCCCCGTTGTCCGTGGACGGCGTGGACCGCGGCACCCGGGCAGTGAGCACCGGGGCGGGCATCGCCGCAATCCGTTGAACGAAGGCCCGGTCCGTCCTACGCATGAGGAACGGGATCTCGGCATCCGACTCCCGCACCGCGTTGCCGTGGTTGAACGCGTCTCGGAGGATCGCGACGACCTGCAGGCGCAGGTCGTCGCCACCGTGGCGGCGGGCGGTCTCCAGCGTGCCGGGCGGGATGACCTGCTCGGCCTCGTCGGAAGCGAGCAGCGCCTCCCAGGCGCGCGTACCTTCCGGATCCAGCTCGACGGCCTCTTCGGCGAACTGCCAGCCCTGCTCGTCCTCGGCCGCCACCACGCGGCGCAGGCTACGATCTGCGATCCCGAGATCCTCTTCCATGATGCTGCGGATCGCGCCGTCAACTGCCGGGTCCCAACGGGCCCCCGCCCAGGGGTGCGTGTCCCGTGCCTCGCGGTCGATCAGCCATCGTCGGCGGGCGACGATCCGGATGTGCCCGTTCTCAACGTGTTTCACGAATTGCTCGGGCGCGATGCGGCACTCGGGGTCCTTCAGCAGCGCGCTGGAGGGTGCCCACAGGGTGAGTGGTCTGCTGGCCGCGACCATCCGGTGCAGTTCCTGGTACCCGGGCGCGCCCAGCTCGCTGATGTGACAGAACGTCGCGAATCGCACCGGCGGTGCACTCATCAGGCCACCACTCTCCTGGCAAACGCGTCGGGTGACGCGGGATCGTATATGCCGTCGCTGAACCCGGTGATCTGGAGCGGGAGGGAACCGTCGTTACGCACGGCGTGCGAGACCAGCCGCGGTACCTCGACGAGCACGGCGCCCTGTCCGCCGAACGTCCGGCTGTGCACGGGCGTGCCGTCGCCGGCCTCGTCCCAGTGGGCGGACCAGGCCTCCTGGTGCACGACGAGCAGCAACTCCCGCCGCCGCACGTGGAAGTGATTGCCTCGCACAGCACCGGGCACCAGCGTGGTCACGTGCACGTCGACCTGCCCGCCGCCTTCTGCCGCGAGCCAGGTGGCAGGCAACGTGAAGCTGCTGCCCCGAGGGTCCCCACCATCAGGCAGAACATGAAACACCAAGCCCTCCGCCACCATCCCCACAGCCTGACAGGCTTGATCCGTGCGCGTGAACGGAACGCGACAGTGCATCCGCCTGTCTGACCCCCCGTCACCCCCTTCGTGGCTCCGCAATGGGGCCTCCGGCCTTCGGGTCCGGCATGACTTCCCCCTCCTGTCGTTGATGATCCGGGGGGTGTCACCAGGCCCCGGAGGCATCGACGGACCGCTGATGAGGGGCTTGAGCTCTGGCTGCACGCGAGCCGGAAGGGCTCTCCGGGGCGTGGATGTGGTGGCTCGGTGCCCTGCCAGGGCCGGACATCGTAGCTCTGCCGCTGACGGTCGCCCCGGGCACGGGCTGCCCGATCGACCGGATCACCGACCAAGAACCCGGCACCAGCTGACCATCGATCCCACCGAACAGGCGGCCCTCGCCGGCGAGTTGGACGCCTGCCACAACACCCCCATCACCGTCACCCTCACCCGCTGACCCGCCGGGCACGACGGCCGGCCCACCGCTACGGGGGGAAGCGACGGGCCGGCCAGCCCCCACCGTGCCACAGCCTGTGCCGCGGCGCAGCCCACTCGAGCCCACCCCACCCTGTCGGGTGTGCCAGGGAATGACGGCGTCGCCAGGGCTCCGGCGGCCGCCTCGTGGGGCATCTGCCGCTCGCGGGGCCGGTGTTGACCTGGGCCCGCGCCTACATGACCTTCAAGTGCGCGTCCAGGCGGGTCGGCAGGGACAGCGCCGTCGCGCGTGCCGGCCCGCTCGCCGGGAGCGAGCGCCTCGGTGAGCGCGGTGCCCAGCCGGTCCGCCCGCCGCCGGCCGCTGCCGACCGGCATGCGACGGGTAGCCGCCCACACAGCCTCACATTCGGGATCTGAGCACGTCGACCTCGCAGCCCGGCGCGAACGGGTCGAAGCCGTGCCCGGCCAGCCAGCGCACCGCCAGCAGGCTGCGCAGCGACCACCACGCGCGGATCACGTCGAGGTCGACGTCGGTGCCGTAGCCGGCGATGACGTCGCCGAGGTGCTCCTCGTGTCCGAGCGTCAAGATGGCAAGATCGAACAGGGCATCACCGGAACCTGCCTCGGACCAGTCGATGATGCCGGTGACCTCGTCGTCGTCGACGAATACGTGAGTGATCTGCAGGTCGCCGTGCGTGAACACGGCAGTCCACGGCCGGAGCGCGGCCTCGGCGACCTGGCGGTTGCGGGTGACCAGGCCGGCGGGCAGCACGCCGTTCGCCACGAGCCACTCACACTCGCCGTCGAGATCCGTCGCCAACTCCTCCAGGCCCCGGCCGGCCCGGCCGCGCCGGGCGGGCCGCGGCGCGTCGTGCAACGTCCGGATGACGGCACCCGCCGCGGCCCACGCCGTCGGCGACGCGGTCGACGGCTCGCCGAGCCGGCCCAGCGCCCTCCCGGGGACCGCGGCGAGTGCGAGCACGGGCGGCTTGCGCCACAAGACCTCCGGAGTCGGCACCGGCGCCAGGGCCATCGCCTCGACCTCTACGTCGATGCGCGCCTGATCGGCGTCCACCTTCAGGAACACGTCGCCGACGCGCAGGGTCGCGCGCTCGGAATGGGCGACAACGACCTCGACCTCATCCATGGGCGCCCAGTATCCCGGCGAAGCCCATCGACGTCTCCGCGTTTATCGCGCTGCGCTGGCCGCGTCCCGCTGCCCGGAGGCCTCGTGCACACCACCGACCGCTGACCCACGGGCCTGTGGGTGGCGCTGCGTGCCAAAAGCCGGCGCGAGCGAACGGCGCGGAAGACCCAAGTCCCAGCGGCCACCGTGGTGGTAGCAGCGAGGCTACCGAGGAGATCCAGCGGAATGCGTCCGGCCTGCTGTCGTCGGTCGGGCGGCCACAGGGGCGGCCGCTCGGGACCGCCCCGAACCAGCTGCATCAGGGTGCTTGCACGACCCGGTTGAAGAGCCGGCCAGCGAGATCGGCACCGACGACCGCGCCGTTGTCGTCGCGGGAGAAGTAGCCGTGCTGTCCCTTGAGGCCGCCTTCGGTGACGACGTACTCGTCGCCGTCGCCGGCAAGGAAACCGATGGCTGCGGCCGGGTAGCCTGGCGGCATCTCCTCGTCCGATGCCTCACGGATCTCCGGCTTGATATCGACGGCCAGGGTAAGGCGGCTGCCATCGGCGGCGATGTCGAGGGTCATGGCGTCGATCTCGTAGCGGCCGACGACTTCCTGAGCCTGCTCCTGGTCGGACGGGACCGGCTCCGCCTCCCGCTCGACGACGCCGAGGTAGTGCTCCAGCGTCCACTGCACGACGGACTGATTGAAGTGGTAGCCGTCCGGCCCGGCGTTGGCCAGGCACACCACCGCGAAGTTGCGCTCCGGCACGATGAGCAGCTCGGCGAACTGGCCGTTGCCCGACCCGCCGTGTCCCATCCCGAGAATGCCGTCCAGGTCGTGCAGGAACCAGCAGATGCCCAAGCCGTCCCCGAGCGAGCTGGCACGCAGTTTGACGGTCTGCTCCCGCATGCGGTGCAGCACTGCTGCGGGCAACACGCCGTCTCCGTCACCGAGTTGGAATCGCGCCCAACGCAGCACATCGCTCGCCGAGGAAGCGAGGCCGCCGCCGGGGTTGTCGGCGCGCGCGCCCTCCTTGAATGCCCCCCACGGCCGGGCGGGGTGCAGTTCGCCGTTCTCGCTGCGGTTGTAGCCCACCGCGAACTTACGGACCATCACCTCGGCCAGGCCGTACACGGTGCCGGATAGACCCACCGGCTCCAGGATGAGCGAGGCCATGGCCTGCTCGAAGGGCAGGCCCGTGACCTTCTCGATGACCCGTCCGGCCAGGTTGTATCCGGCCTGGCTGTACGAGGGGCGGGCGCCGGGCGGCGCGATCAGCGGCAGCTCGGGCAGCTTCGCCACGAGTCCGGCCAGAGAGCGGTCGCCCTTGCCGTCGTCGATCAGGTTCCAGTCCAGGCCCGCGGTGTGGTTGAGCAGGTTCAGGAGGGTGATCTGTGCCGCGGCTTGCTCGTCGGCGAGCTTGAGCTCGGGGACGTAGTGCCGCACCGGCGCGTCCAGGTCCACCTTGCCCTCCGCGGCCAGTCGCATCAGCGCGGTCGCCGTGAAGGTCTTGGACACGGATGCCAGATGGAACAGCGTGTTCTCATCGACCGGGAGCGGGTTGGCGAGGCTCGTCACCCCGTGCGAAACGTGGATTTCCTGATCGTCCAGAAGCACCCCGACGGCGACACCGGGAACTCCGAACTCCTTGGCCTGCGCCTCGACGAAGTCCGACAGTTTCTCCTGTGGCATTGCTCCCCCTCCACCGACTTGAACTAAGTACGAGGAGGAGCGTAGGCCGCCACTTGAACAAAGTGCAAGCCTTCGCGTGAACTAAGTTCAACTAAGGTGTCGCCCATGCCGAGAGACACGCTGACCGCAGACCGGATCGTCCACGCGGCCATCGAGCTGCTGGACGGCGAGGGGCTGGACGGTCTCAACATGCGCAGCCTGGCGAAACGGCTCGGCTCGGCCGCCACGGCCGTCTACTGGCACATCAAGACCAAGGACGAGCTGGTCCGGCTCGCCAGCGATGCGATCTGGTACGAGATCGAGCAGCCCGATCTCGAGGCCACCGACTGGCGCACGGCCGCTACCATCCAGGCCGCCGGCATGCAGGCGATGCTCACCCGGCACCCCTGGCTCGGCCAGGCGTTCGGTAGCCATCTCATGCACGGACCCGGCCAGGCCCGCCATGACGATCTCAGCCTCGCCATCTACGAAAAGGCGGGCTTCACCGCCGCCGACGCGGACCGGGCCGCCGCCACCGTGCTCACCTTCGTACTCGGCAGCGCGCTCGGCCCCGCCGCGGAGGTGTCGCTGAAGCGCCGGCTGAGCAAGAACGGCGCAGATGCGGAGCAATTGATGACCGACGCCATGGCACGGGCTACGGAGACCGCCCAGCAATACCCGCGGCTGCGCGCACGCCTTGGCACCCCCGCCGCCTCGCAGTACGTCGCAGCGCCCGACAACACTTTCGAATTCGGCCTCCAGTCCATCCTCGACGGCTTCGAGGCCCGCCTCGCCGCCGACCGCACCAGGCCGAGCGAGTGACCTCCCCCGACAACAGCCGCCCGACCAGGCCATGACCTCTTCTCGGCTTCGCACGGCCCTCTTCGCTCACCGCGAGCCGTCCAGCGGGGCACTGACGTGGCCTGAGCCGTGGTGCACATGACTGTCTACTTGGTGGAGCATTCAAAGGAGCACGCCGACAGCAGGTCCCGTTCCGTTTTGGACACTGCCGCGGCGGCGGCCCGTCGCGTCTGTAGCCTCCAGCAGACACACGTCTCCTCCACCCGCCCGCCCGCCCGCCCGCCCGCCCGCAACGGGACGGTCGGCTGCTGGCCCCAGCCACAACATCGCCACCGGGCACGCTCAGTGTCGGCCCTGGCTGCGGGACTCGAGCACGACGCCTTCACCACCTGGCGGCCGGGCTCGCGAGGAGAGTTACGATCCCGCTTCGCCCCCGCGCGTGTCCGCCTGGCAGGCAGAGCCGTTGAGCGCCTCGTCAAGGCCGCCGCCTCGGCCGAACGGGGCTTGGTGGGACGGGATCCTGCCCGACTGCTGACTGCTGACTGCTGACTGCTGACTGCTGGTCGAATGGCCCGAAGGCGTCGAGCTTCCCACCGACTACTGGCTGTCCAACCTGCGGCCTGGGCCTGGACCACTTCGAAGGCCGTTCCTGGCCCGGCTGGCACCACCACGTCACCCGCCGCCTGAACAGTCCCTCGGGCCGCCAATTCGGCGCCGGGCAGACCGGCCGGAAATCCCAGGTAGTTCTCAATTCTTGATGAGGTGGCGGCTTGACCGCCAAAGGCGTCCGCATCCAGGAGGGCGGTCTGAAGCCCTTCGGACGCGCCGTACACCGCGGCCGCCAACCCGCCCGGGCCGCCACCGACGACGAGCAGCTCGGAAATCTCTTGACCGTCGACTGCATCGGGCGGTTCGCCGAACTCCGCAGCGATGTCGGCCGGCTGCGGGTTGCGCATCAGCGGCCGGCCGGGGATGAGGATGATGGGGAGGTCGGTCGTGGATATCTCGAGCCTCCGAAGGATCACTTCCGCCTGCGGCTGATCCTCAAGGTCCAGCCACTCCACGGCCGTCCTGCTGCGCGAGAACGAGTGCAACAGGACTCGGCATCGCTCGTCATATCGGGAGCCGATGAGCGTGACCCCTGCGCCCCTCCTCAGCAGGTTCGCCCGCCGCACGAGGAACGTCCGCAGGATGTACTCGCTGAGATCACCGTCCTGCGCGACGATCGTCTGGATCTGCTCCAACGGCACCCGCAACAGTCGGCCCGGAGTCTTCATCACGCCGGCAAAGCGTGAGCGTTCGCCCGTCAGCATGCCTATCTCACCCAGGAATTCCGCGGGGCCGTACGACGCGACGAGCCGCTCCTCCGGCTGGCCGTGCCGATCGATGATCTCCGCGGTGCCTTCCAGCACGACAAAGAAGTCGTAGAACGCGTCACCTGCCAGAAAGAGAACCTCGCCGGGGGCACCGGATACTCCGATCCGACAGCCGCCAGCCTCTCGAGCTGATCGCCGGACAGCAGCGATACCGGCGCCCACTCCGCCGTCTTCCCCCGTGCACGCTCGTCCATGGGGTACCTCGTTTCGCCTGGGCGGGAGCAACCCGACTGGCATCGGCCCGTCGTGCATCACTGCTGCCTGCCGCTCTCTCGCCGCACAAGGGTGAGGGAAGGTGCAGGCGCTACAACTGCGCCGGAGCCCATGGGCGGTTCTGACGCCCAAGGCATCGGTCCTTGCTCGCCCGTATCCCAATCTAGCCAATCACCGGGACGGCGGCCCACGCACCTCGACGAGACGCGTCAAGGGCGTCTGAGTACAAGCTGAGCGACCGTCCTCAGGCGGCGAGCGCAGCCAGTGATACCGAAGGCCGACATGCCGCCGCTGGTGGCAGTCAGGAACTCGGCGTCGAAGATGACGCTCAGCCCGGGCACACCGGCGCTCACGAGGACAGCTCTTCCATGTCTACGGTGGCTGGGTGAAGCTGGACCGCAGTCGTGACCGGCTCCGGCCGATGATGGCCTGGATGGACAGCATGCCGATGCCGGCCGTCAGGGCCATCGGACTGGTCGACGTGCTCAGCGCGGACGGGCTGCTCCCTGCCGCTGAGTGGCATCGCTCCCTGGCTGGCCCTGGCCGCGACCACCGGCTTCGTGATCCTGCAGTCGGCGCGAGCGCCGGTCCACCTGCCCCGAGGGGACCGGCTTGACACATCAGCCCCGTCCCTGACGACACCGCCTTGGTCCTCGAGGGGCCTCGGCCCTCCCCCGCCCCAGCGCGCCCATGCCGGAACCACACACGCTCTTGAGCAGCCCTTTGCGTGCCACGCCGTCAGAAATATGACGTTAATCATTTTATCTATCTTATGGTGCAATAGTTCCAATTGTCCGTGGGGGGACGCACAACGCGCCCTCGCACGGCGCGGGTTGGGATGCCCATGAGTGACCTGAGCCGCCGAGACGCGGCACGCCTCGGCCTGGGCGTCGGCCTCGGCGCCGCCGCCACGACGCTCGCCGGATGCGGGCACGGCGAGCCCCACAGCCGGACCCCGGCAAACCCCGGCCGCCACCCCGAACCGCCCGCAGGAGGCGCCGACCAGGCCCTGCCCCGGTTGATCGGCGACGGCTCCACCGCGCACACCGGCCGGCAGCCCAGGCAGCCCGCCGCGCCCGCGCGTCTGGAGACGGGCCAGCAACCACCGCAGTTCGTGATCTTCTCCTGGGACGGTGCCGGTGAGGTCGGCACCGGCCTGTTCCCGCGCTTCCTCGAACTGGCACGCCAGCACCACGCCTCCATGACGTTCTTCCTCTCCGGCCTGTACCTCCTCCCCGAAGAACGAAAGCGGCTCTACAACCCGCCGAACAACCCCCGGGGCGCCTCCGAGATCGGCTACCTGACCAACGCCCACCTCAAGGAGACGCTCACGTACGTCCACCAGGCATGGACGGACGGGCACGAGATCGGCACCCACTTCAACGGCCACTTCTGCGCAGGCTCCGGATCCGTGGCGAACTGGACGCCCGCCCAGTGGCGCAGCGAAATCGAACAGGCCCGTACGTTCGTCAAGACCTGGCGCACCAACACCGGTTGGCACGACCACCCGTCGCTTCCCTTCGACTACGACACGGAGCTCATCGGCGGCCGCACCCCGTGCCTGCTCGGCCAGGACAACCTGCTGCCGGTCGCCCGCGAGCTCGGCTGGCGCTACGACGCCTCCTCGCCCGGGGGCGTCCAGCGCTGGCCCTCGAAGAAGCACGGCGTGTGGGACCTGCCCCTGCAGGGCATCCCGTTCCCCGGCCACCGCTTCGAGGTCCTGTCGATGGACTACAACATCCTCGCCAACCAGTCGTACAACTCCACCCGCGCCCCCTCGTACAACTACCCGGCCTGGCGCACCCAGGCCACGCATTCCTACCTGGCCGGCTTCCAGCGCGCCTACGAGACCAACCGCGCGCCGATGTACATCGGCAACCACTTCGAGGAATGGAACGGCGGCATCTACATGGACGCTGTCGAAGAGACCCTCAAACGGATCGCCGACAAGAAGGATGTACGCCTCGTGTCGTTCCGTCAGTTCGTCGACTGGCTCGACGCCCAGGACCCCGCCGTCCTCGCCAAGCTGCGTGCCCTCGAGGTCGGCCAGACCCCGCCCGGCGGCTGGTCCGCGTACATGCGATCCGCCGGCAGGACCACGAGCGCCGCAGGAAAACCCACCTAAGGCGGAGCCATTTGCCGCCCCACTGTCCGGTCTCTGATGATCTGGCGAAGGTCCGCTGTAGTTGGCGAACGTCATGCGCAAGGGCGCAACAACGAGGAGGTGCACGCGGGCGGTGTGCTCGCTCGTCGCGGACGCCGTGAGCAAGGGGTAGCCCGGGGCCGCATGATGCCGGGCTACCTGTTGGGTCGGCTGGTTAGCGCATGAGAGGCATCGAGACCGTGAACCTGGCCTCCATGTCCTTCCGGACGGCGTCGCCGGCGGTCAGCGGACGGATCAGGCGCTCGCCGACGATGATGCGCAGGATCCGTCCGCCGTGCTGCCAGATCTGCCAAGTACGGGGTGGGCCGCTCATGGCTCTGCCCGTGATCCGTCGGATGGAACTCAGGGGTGCATGACGATCTTTCCCACATGCTCCCTGCGGGAGAGTTCTTCCTGGGCCTGAGCGGCCTGGTCCAGGGAGAAGGTCGCCGAGACGACGGGCTGGACCTCTGCCCGACGAGCCAGGTCCATGAGGAGGTCGAAGTGTGTGGGCGTGTGCATCGCGGATCCGATGACCTGGGCGTTGTGCAGGTAGAGGCGGCGCACGTCAAAGGCCACGTCGTAGCCACCGAGTGCGCCGGCGATGACCCACCGGCCCCCTTCGCGCAGCAGCGGCAGCCCCTCGCTGACCAGTTCGCCGGCCACGACGTCGAGTGCGACGTCGATGCCCTCCGGGGCGGCAGTGCGGATCTGCTCGGCGACGTCTCCTGCGCGGTCGATGACTTCGTGCGCGCCTGCTTCGCGCACCGCATCGATCTTGGGTCCGCTACTGATGGCGAGCACCCTTGCGCCACGCGCACAGGCGATCTGCACCAGCGCGAGGCCGACGCCGCCGGACGCTCCCGAGACCAGGGCGGTTTCCCCCTCCTGCAGCCGGCCTCGCTCGATCATGCCCAGCGCCGTGCCGTAGGCGGTCGGCAGCGTCGCGAGCTGGTCGTCCGTGAGCGGCGATGCAGTCACGTCATGTACACGCTCCACCGGCGCCGTCACGTACTCGGCGTATCCCCCGTCGCGTTCGCTCCCCATTAGGCCCACCGGGTGGGCGTCCGGCCCTTCGGTGTCGTAGATCGCGGGGTCGACGACCACTCGGCGTCCGACGAGGCCCCCCTCCACTCCGGTCCCGACGGCCACGACGCTGCCGGCCACGTCGGCGCCCTGGATACGCGGGAAGTCGATCGGGCCGCGCCAGCCCGACATCGCCTTCGGGGCTCCCGGACGGCCGTAGGCGCCCTCCCGGGTCCACAGGTCGGTGTTGTTCAGCGCTACTGCGCTGACCTGGACCAGTACCTCTCCCGCCCGCGGGGCGGGGACGGCGACCTCCGTCAGCTCAAGAACCTCCGGCCCTCCGTGCCCTGTGATTCGCACCGCTCGCATGGACTGGTACGCGCTCATCGCTTGCACCTCCTCGTAGGTATACTGATCTGTGAACATCTCTCACCGTACACCGATCAGTGAAGGGACCCGCAGTGCAGGAAGCGCGGCCTATGACGCCGGCCGGCCGCCGCATCGTGGCGGCCGCAGAGGACTTGTTCTACAACCGCGGAATCACAGCGGTCGGCGTGGATCTGATCGCTGAGCACTCAGGAGTGACCAAGCGGACCCTGTACAACCAGTTCGGTTCGAAAGACCACCTCGTGGCGACTTATCTCGCGGGCCGCGACCAGCGATGGCGCTCCCTCGTCCGTGCTGCTGTCGACGCCAGCAACACTCCCACCGAGGCCGTCACCGCCCCCTTCGAGGCACTGCGGACCTGGACCCAAACCAACACCCGCGGATGCGCCTTCATCAACGCACTCGCCGAAATCCCGGACCCCTCGCATCCAGCGCACCGCATCGCCGCGAACCAGAAGCTCTGGCTGCTGAACCTGTTCAAGGAACTCGCCACCACAGCGGGCTGCTCGCACCCGGCTGCCCTCGCCACCCAACTCCTCGTGCTGCACGAGGGTGTTGTCGCCACGCAACCCCTCCCGCTCGACAGCCTTCCGGAGAGCACCGACCTGGCACGAGTCCTGGTTCAAGCCAGCACGTCGCCCCGCCACTAGAGCGTTTTCGAAGGTGCTGCTGTTCGGCCACGCCGGGCGGCGCCCGGCCCACGTCGTCCACGAGATCCGGCCAGATCCCCGCGGAGCGCGAAGCCCGCGCCGACGAGATGCCATTCGACCGCCGCGGTGTACGACGACGACGGGCGGACAAGGGCACCCCGTGCCGTGATGGAGGCTCCCGGCGTTCCAACTCATGGACCAGGCGCTCTTTTGAGGCGTCATCGGGCCGCATACCACTGGATTGAGCCCGGGTGAGTGAGGCGACCGGTGGGGGTGACCACCACTGCAGGCCGTTGCCGGGTCGGCCTACTCGGGTGGGGGGTGTAACTGCGGCCGCACATGCCTTGTGCAACGCATAGTCAGGTCCCGTCCTCTCCTGGTGGTGGACACCCGCCCTCGCGCTACTGGTCGGCTACACCGACAGCAGCTACTTGTCTTCGACCTGTCCAAGTGGATTGACGCTCGCCGACAGTACGTTCCGCGCCTTGGCCCATGCGGAATCGCCGGGGTAGAGGGTGGTTCGGAGGTAGGCGCAGGTGAGGTGCTGGACTGCCGCGAGTCGCTCGGGGCTTTCGTCCGTTGTTTCGGCGGCATCGTATCCAGAGACTCCACCGAGTCCGTGCTCCGCATTGAACAGTGTGAGCAGGGACTTGGGCCCCGGTGAGAGGTAGTACGGGTCAGCGTGCCATGCGGGCCCGCGAACCGTGAGGTGCGGGGAAGCGTCCTTGTCGCCAACGACTACGAGGGTGGGTGTAGCCATCGTAGAAAAATCCGTGGTCAGGAAGAATGGATAGGTCTGGGCCACCGTCTCGGTAAGGGCATCGCCGCCCCTGCCGGGCGAGGCAAGCAGCACGCCCGCCTTGATCCGGGACTCGGCCAGGTCGACTTCCATTCCGTCGTACGGATCGGTGAGCCGGGCGCCCAGCAGCAAACTCGCCGTGTGGCCGCCCATGGAATGGCCCGCCACGGCGACCCTGGTGCGGTCCAGGCGACCGAGGAGTTGGGGCACGGCGGCCTCGATGTCATCGAGTTGATCCAGGATCAGCTTCATGTCCGTGGCCCGTGATCGCCAGTAGAGAGGCGCTTCAGGAGTGCCGTGGTCCAGGATCTGGCTCAGCGACTTGGAGCTCAGATGGGTGGGCTGGATCACGACAAACCCATGGGCCGCCCAGAAGTTGGCCAGCGGCGCGTAGCCGTTCAGCGAGGAGAGGTCGTTCGAGTTGCCGTGGCCGTGCGAGAGAAGGAGGATCGGGAGATCGTCACCGGACATGGGTGCGGAAACCCGCAGCTGCAGGTCCACGGCGCGGCCGGGAGTCGGAAGCACTAACGGACTGACCGAGAAGACGGGGGTCGTTGAGCTGGAAGGGGCCGGCGTGCGGGTCGAGACACTCATGATGCGTTTGCCTTTTCGGTTGGGTCTACCAGGGGCCACGTGAGGTGGGCAGCGGGCAGGAGGGCGTAGCTGTTCCGCCTGGCAATATCCGGAACATCGTTCCGGTTAACATACGGAGCGACGTTCCACTTCGTCAACCGGTTGCGAGTTCGTAGCGCGCCCTCGGACTCGGTAGACCACGCCTCCGTGACCAATGCCGGCTCGGCATCCTGCTGTTGCGACTACAGCCCGACGCATCAGTGGTGGCACAGCGCGCCGGGACGCTCGCAGTTGGGAGCGGGCGCGGGCTTCCACAGCCGTCGGCGCCGCAGTCCTGCAGACGAGTTGGCGCGTCGTGCAGCGGTGCATGCCAGGCCCGGCTGATCCGCGACCCGATGCAGCCGCTCGGGGCAGCGGACAAGACGTAGCACCCCCTCACACCACTGTCACCTTCGACAAGGGTTAGACGTATCGGTGCGCATGGCGTGCGCTTCGGCGGACTGAATCCCTCGCTCCGTAATCGCCTAGGTCACGCGGGAACCGAATCGGTGCTCGAACACGTTGACCCTGCGCCGGAGGGTCTGTCCTGCCCATGGCGCGGGAACCAGCTTGCACGCAGGTAGGGGTGAGTACCAGACGCAGCGAGCCGGACGAAATCCAAACGCCTCGGATTAAGGCTTGCCCCGTAACGCTGAGGTGGAGGCGGACGGGCCGCAAGGTTCGCTGCTTGTCCTCGCCTTGTGCAGTTGCCTCAGGATCCGTCGAACGCCGCGGATGTTCTGGCGGCGGCCTTTCCGTCCTGCCTCGCCGATGACGTGCGTGATGTCCTGTCCGTGGTGCCGGGTGCCAGGCACACGCCGCTGCTGCCGTTTCAGGTCGAGGTACAGGGCGAGACGGTCGCCATTCCCTAGCGCATCTGCAACGAGGAGCCGGGCGCCGACCTGCAAGGGTCTTCACCAAGACCGGTACGTACGAGTACTACTGCGCGGTCCACCCGGACATGACGGCGTCCGTCACCGTGGTCGCCGACGACAGCGGCGGCAGCACGGGCGGTTCCAGCGGCGGCTCCGCGGGCGGCTCGACCGGAGGGTCCGCCGGCGGCACCACGGGCGGCAGCACGGGCGGCTCGACCAGCGGTTCCACCGGCGGGTCGACCAGTGGGTCGACCAGTGGGGGCGACAGCACCGGCGGCACCAGCGGCGGGGACGACGGCGGTGACGAGCAGTGCGTCAGCGTTCAGCAGGTCCTGCTGCCGATCCTGCAGCACATCGACAAGGCGCACCTGGAGGAGTCCCCGGGCCAGCAGGTCCAAGACGCGCTCCAGCTCGACAGCTACATCAAGATGCACAACGTCTGGCTGGAGTCGATCCTCACCTCCGCGGTGAACGGCGCCGGCAGCGTCTCCGACGACACCCTCAGCGTGCTGCTCCAGCACATCAACTCCGCGCACCTTCAGGAGTCGCTGGGCCAGCAGGTCACGGACATCCTCAACCCCGAGGCCTACGTGAAGATGCACACCGTCTGGGCCGAGCATCTGCTCGCCCCCACCGAGGACTACGTCACCAACTCCTCCTGAACCAGACCCGGCCCGCTGCCCTCAGAGGACACGGCGGGCCGGCCGAGTCACCTTCGGCCGGCCCACCGCCCGCCTCATTCTCCCCGCCCGTCAATTCGTTCGCCCACCGAGGTGCCGAGATGACCACCGAAACACCTCCCACCGCCACCCTGCCCACGCCCCGCCCGGGCCCCGAATGGCTGCCCGAGCTCGGCTCGTACAGCGCCGCCGCGCCCGACCACTGCATCACCGAACTCACCGGTCACCTGGGCCCGCTGCCCATCCTGCGCCACCGTCTCACCCCCCTCGACGCCACCCTCACCGTCACGCCCGCCGCCGAGGACTGCGTACTGAGCCTGGAGCTGGGCGGCCGACTTCTGCGCGGCAAATCGCTCACCTTCGTCAGCACGGCCATCACGGCCAAGGACGACGGCGCCCGCCTGCGCGTGGCCGGTGAACTCGCCCTGGGCGACGCCCCCGTCCAATCAACGTTCTCGCTCCGCGTCGTGGACCGCACCGCCGACCGGCTGCTCGTGCTCGGCACCCTCGGTGTGCACTACCGCGCCCTGCGCCGCACGACCGGCTTCACCCTGCCTCGCACCCGCCCCGCAGCCCGCATCCGGCTGCTCGTCGCCGCGGAGTTCACATGCCCCGCCTGACCGTCCCGCGCGCCCTGCTTGCCACCTTGTTCGTGGCCGGCTCCGCCGCCCGTCCTGCCCGCGCCCCCGGCCCAGGCGGCCACCACCCACCAAGCCCTCATGTCGGGCTACGCGTTCAGCCCCCGCGTCCTGACGATCAACGCCGGGGACACCGTCACCTGGACCAACCAGGACCAAGCACCCCACGACGTGAAGACCACCTCAGGCCCCGCGTCGATCCACTCCCCGATGCTCGACAAGGGTGGCACCTGGAGCCACACCTTCGCGACCGCCGAGACGTACGGCTACGTCTGCACCGTGCACCCGAACATGACGGCCCAGCTTGTCGTCGAACCTGCCGCCGCCCCCACCAACACCGCCCACCAGCACCCGACATCCGCCGCGCCCGCGACCCGACCCGCCCCGGCAAAGCCTCCGTCCATGCGCATGAGCCCCACCGCCAAAGCCGCCGCGCCCGCAGCGTCGAAGAAGGACGACCAGTCCCCCTCCCCCACGGCCACCACCTCCACCTCCGCCGCACCTCGGGCGGCACAACCCGCGTTGGACACCCGGAACGCCGCCTCCGCCACCCGCCCCCTCAACCCGCTCCTTCTCCTCACCGGCGTCATCGCGGGTGTGGCGGTCCTGTGCCTGCTGCTGGTCGGCTCCCGCTCGGCCGCCTTCCCATCCCGGAACGACGAACCAACCACGGATTGACCACGCCCCGGTGCTCGGTGGCCGCGCCGCCCCGGGTGTGGCATCTCGACCTGGGCAGTCACTTCAAGTGGTCTTCACCGCCTGCCATCGCGTCGAAGAATTCCACGAGTTGGGCGATCAACCGACCGCTCGTCCGGTGACGACGCGGCGATCGCAGAGCCTCCGGGGTCGCCGGCGCGTCGTGCCGGTCCACCTCGTGGTCCGCGAGGTGAACCTCACTCCTGGCCATGGGAGAGGCAAAACCATCCACGCGCGCCTCCCCTCGGCGATGGCGATCGAAGGATCACCCGCGGGCCACTGAGATTGCGCTTGAAGGCGGCGGGCCTCGGCCGGCTAGCCGGGCCCCCTGACAGCCAAAGGCGACGCCGGTAACTGACTGCGGACAACCCAGGCAATGCTCAACGCCGGCACCGCCGGGTACCGGAATCGGTTTGAATGGAGGGGTGGCGCGGATTACGGACATCCAACTAAGTTTCGACGAGAGCGACTTGAGGGCCGCGGCGGGGCCGACGTCGTTCAGTCGCGGTGAGGATTACGCGGGTGCGGTGAGCGACCTGGACATCGGTGACGGCACGCTCCGCGCCACTGTGCCGGGTCGGGAGACGTACCACGTCGAGCTCGTCATCACGCGGCAGGCCGGGTTGACGGGGGCATGCGACTGCCCGTACGGAGCCGGCGGCCACTTCTGCAAACACTGCGTCGCGGTGGGCCTGGCGGCCCTGCGGCAGACCGCCCCGGCCGCCCCGGAGCCGTCCGCGGACGCGATCCCGGCACCGCCCCCCGGCGCCGTGCGGCCCGCTGATCAGGACTGGATCACGCCCTGGCTTCAGTCGCTGGACCGGGACGCCCTGTTCGCGCTGCTGGACGAGGAGGTAGCTGCCGACCCCCACCTGCGCGACCGCCTGCTGCTGCGGGCCGAGGTCGCGCGGGCCGACCGTACGCAGGTCCGTGACCGAGTCAAAGGGCTGCTCGATCCCGGGGCGTTGGCCCGCGGCGGGTACGCCGATCCCGACGAGGTCGACGCCTACGCCCGGCAGGTGACGCAGGCGGTATCGGTCCTGCGCACGTTGATGGCGGCGGGCCGGACCGCGGAGGCGGTCGATGGGGCCCGGTGGGCGCTGTGGCGGATGGGCGAGGTCTATGAACTGGCGGACGAGGCGGAGGAGCTTCTGGAACTTGACTCGCCCGTGCATGATCTCGCGGCGGTGCACCTGCGGGCATGCCGGGCGGCTTGCCCGGATCCGGAGCCGACAGCGCGCTGGCTCGTCGGGCACCTGCTGGGCCCCCTCGGGGAGGTGACACCAGCCGATCCGGTTGATTACCGCGACGTGCTCGGCCCGGCGGGCCTGGCCCGGGCGCTGGACCTGGCAGCCGAGGCATGGCGGAGCGAGCCCACCGACAAGGCGGTACGCCTGAGGGAACGGCTGCTGAAGGCGCGGGGCGACGTGGACGCACTGATCGCCGCCTACGCCGCCGATCTCGCCCCGGACGGCTCCACCCACCTGCGGATCGCGCGAGAACTGGACGAGGCAGGCCGCGCCGACGACGCCCTGGAGTGGGCCGAGCGCGGGCTCCAAGCCGCCGGGAAGCGACGCGACATGGACTACCAGCTGGTGGAATGGGTCTGCGCGCGCTACGGGCAGACCGGGCGGCTCGACGACGCCCTCACCGTGCGACGCGGCCGCTTCCGGTCCCACGCCTCCCTGGCCTCTTACCGGTCTCTGCGGTCAGCCGCGCGGGCCTGCGGCCGGTGGGAGGACGAGCGCGCGGCTGCACTGGAGCTATTGCGGGCAAGCGGCAGCCGGGGCGGCTTCGTCCCCGGGCTCGGGCATCCCGCCCGCATACTCGTCGACGTACTGCTCGACGAGGGCGAGGTCGACGCAGCCTGGGAGGCCGCCGCGGGACATGCCGACGACCGCCAACTGCTCAGCCTGGCCGACCGGATGAGGGACCACCGCCCGGCCGACGCGCTCGGCGTCTACCTGCGCCTACTGGGGCCGCTGAAGCAGTCGACCGGTGATCAGGCGTACCACGAGGTCGCCCGGCTGCTGCGCAGCATCCGCGAGTGCCACGAACGGCTCGGCAACCCCGAGCAATTCTCTCGCCACCTTGCGGCACTGCGTACCGAACTCAAGCGCAGGCCCAAGCTGATGAAGATCCTTGATAAGAACGGCCTGTGACACCGGACCCGTTCAGCCGATGCCGGTGACCTGCAGGGCGGTTGCCCAGCCGCCAGGTGCTCGCGGGGACAACACCTCGCCGATGCTCTGCCGAAGGACCGCGACACTACATCGGCTCTCCAACCCCGTTCGGGCGGTCCGCCATGCGATTGAGGCTTCGGACGAGTACGGCGGGCTCTCGAGCTCGGACTTGGCTTCTGACGGTTCGGCAGCCACGGGACTCGATCAACGCACGCTGAAGTACTCACCTGCGTGCGCGGAGCTCCGAGTGAAGCGGCATCATGGTCGGGACGGGGGTGGTGCCAGTGCCGGAGAAGAAGCCGTCGCGGCAGGACGTGAACAGGCGCCGACGGAGAAGCAGCTTCGTCGGTCGGCACGGCGAACTGGGTATGTTCCGCGACAACTTGTCGCGGGAGCCCGGGAACGAGGCCTTTGACTACCTCTTCCACGTCCACGGACAGGCAGGCGTCGGCAAGACGTCGCTGGTCCGGCAATGGGACCACGCGGCACGGGAGTTGGGCGCGGCGACCACCCGTCTCGACGACGATGTGCACAGCGTCGTCGAGGCGATGGAGGCGATCAGCGCGCAGCTCAGGCACCAGGGCGCGCCGTTGAAGGGGTTCGAGAAGCTGCTGGCCACCTATCAGCAGCGCCGTCACGAAGCCGAGGCGCCCCTGCCAGGAGGAGTCGACGGTGCGGGCGGTGGCGCGGGCTACGGGTCGGCGCCTGCGGCGTCACCGGCCGCAACGGTGGCGGCCCAGGCCGGACTGGCCGGGCTGGGGCTGCTGCCCGGGCTGGGCCCGATCGCTGGTGCGATGGATCCGCAGCAGCTGGCGCAGAGCGCCGACCGAGTGCGCGTCGCGCTCAGTGCCCGGCTGCGCAGCCACTCCGACATCCAGCTGGTGATGTCCCCGGTGAAGGTACTGACGCCGGTCTTTCTCGAGGACTTGGCCGAGGTGGCCGAACGTCGCCCATGGGTCGTGCTGTTCTTCGACGTGTACGAGCGGACCGCCCCGGTGCTGGACGAGTGGCTGCGAGACGTCCTGGTGGGCGAGGACTACCCAGGGCTCCCGATGAACGTCCTGGCGGTGCTCTGCGGCCAGGGGCGGCTCGACGCCCGCTGGTGGGGTGATCACCTGGACCTCGTGGCCGAGGTCCCGCTGGCAGTGTTCACCGAGGACGAGGCCCGGCAGCTGCTGGCCCGCCGCGGTGTGACCGACGAGGAGGTCGTCCGGGTCGTCCTCGAGCTGACGGGCCGGCTGCCGGTTCTGGTCGACATGCTCGCCCTGAGGGGGCCGCAGGACCCGGCTGAGGTCACCGATCCGTCCGAGACGGCGGTGGATCGCTTCTTGAGACGGGTGGAGGAGCCCGACCAGCAAGAAGCCGCCCTGGTCTGCGCGCTGCCGCTCCAGCTGGACGAGGACGTCTACCGCGCGGTCGTGCCCGCGGCGGCGGTCGATCACTACAACTGGCTGCGCAGCCTGCCTTTCGTCACGTATCAGGCGGGCCGCTGCCGCTACCACGACGTCGTGCGCGATCCGATGCTCCGCCTGCAGCGGACTCAGTCCCCCACGCGCTGGCAGCAGCAGCACACCCTCCTCGCCGACATCCACGGGCAGCGACGCCAGGCCGCGCAGGACACGCTGGCCCCAGGCGGGTTCTGGGACGACGCCGCCTGGCGGGAGCACCGGCTCAATGAGATCTATCACCGCCTGTGCGCCGGTTCCGGAGCCGCTCTGGCCGAGGCGCTCCACGATGTCGTACTCGCATGTGACCACGGCAGGGAGGTTCTTCGGCGCTGGACCCAGATGATCGCCCTCGCCGGCCGCGACTGTGCGGACGACAACCTCACGCGGTCGGGCGACAGGCTGACCGCCGCGTCCCAGCAGGACGCCACCGGCCTCGTCACCACACTGACCCTCCTCCTGGCCGCCCCGGCGCTCGGGAACACAGGCCGCGTGCTCGCGTACACCCTGCGGGGCCGCGAACATCGCAACGCGCGCCGCTACGCCGAGGCCCTGAGCGACTACGCGTCGGCGCTGGCCCTGGACGCCGGGTTCACCCGCGCGCTGTACGGCCATGGCGAGGCCAGCCGCCTTCTGGGGTACTACAACGAGGCGCTCGGCAGCCTCGCCCGGGCTGTTGAACTCGCACCCGACGATGCCTCGTACGTCGAAAGCCGCGGGCTGACCTACCAGGTGATGGGGCACTACGACGACGCCCTCGCCGACCACAACCGGGCCATCGAACTCGCCCCCGAGAACGCCTGGGCCTTCAGCAGCCGCGCCGAGACGTACCGTGCCATGCGCCGCTACGACGACGCCCTCGCCGACCACAACCGGGCCATCGAACTCGCCCCCGAGAACGCCTGGGCCTTCAGCAGCCGCGCCGAGACGTACCGCACCATGCGCCGCTACGACGACGCCCTCACCGACCACAACCGGGCCATCGAACTCGCCCCCGAGAACGCCTGGGCCTTCAGCAGCCGCGCCCAGACGTACCGCACCATGCGCCGCTACGACGACGCCCTCACCGACCACGACCGCGCCATCGGCCTCGAACCGGACAACGCCTGGTACGTCGTCGACCGCGCCGAGACGCTTAGGACGTCGGGGCGCCTCGTCGACTCCCTGGCCGACTACGACCGCGCTTTGATGCTCAAACCGGACTACGCCGACGCCATCTCACAGCGCGGGCGCATCCACCAGGCCATGGGGCAGCTCTCCCACGCCCTCGCCGACCACGACCGCGCCGTCGCCCTCGAACCGTACAAGGCCTGGCACCTCGCCAACCGCGCCGGGACCCACCACGAGATGGGCCGTTACGACGACGCTCTGGCCGACTACGACCGCGCCATCGGCATCAACCCGGACGAAGTCTCGGCCATCCTCGGGCGGGGCCGTGTCCATCGCAGTACACACCGCTACGGCGACGCCCTCGCCGACTACACCCGCGCCATCGAACTCATCCCGGACCAAGCCTTCCCCTTCGCTGTGCGTGCGCTCGCCCTGCGTGCCCTGGGCCGCTACGACGACGCCCTGCCCGACCACGACCGCGCCATCGAACTCGACCCCGACAGCGCCTGGATGACCGCAAACCGTGGCGACACCTACTGCGCCATGCGCCGCTACGGCGACGCCCTCGCCGACTACACCCGCGCCATCGAACTCGACCCGAACAACGCCTGGTACCGCTTCGACTACGGGATCGCCTTGCGCCTCCTGCACAGCCCGGAACACCGCGATCATCTGCGCGCAGCGGCGCAGATGTACTGCGCCGAGGCACCCGCGGACGGCCCAACCGCCGCGAACGTGAAGGGAAACCTCATGATCGTGCACTGCGCCGCACAGGAATGGGACAGGGCCTCCGAGGAACTGGAGCGCTTCCTGGCCTGCACCCCCACCCCTCGCCGTATACACGAATCACTGGACGATCTCTGCGGTCTCCAGACGTCCTTCCCCACGGACCTGATCCGGATCCAGCAACTGAGCCAGCGCCTAGAGGACGCGGCTCAGCAGGCACTGCTAAGGCACAGGACTACATGGGGAACCCGATCCCCACGAACGGCGAAGTACAGCTGAAGGCCCAACACTTCAGCACTGATGAACCCACATCTAAAGGCTCCCAACCGGGCGGACGTTGAGGTGTGCGGCGATGAAAATCCTTCGATGTTCCTGGGCAACGGACGAAGGGCCTCAGCCCGCGAAAACACTGTCCAACAAGGCCGCGTTGAGCGCCACCACGACCCAACTGGCAAGCCAAGCGCCGATCGTGATCGCACGCCGGTTGCCCCAGCGGCCCATGAGGGCTGGATCGCGGGTGAGCAGGACCAGGGGGCATCAGCGCAAAGGGGGCACCGAAAGAGTGGACGCTCCGTCAACGACAGTCTGCAGAAGCTGGGACGCGGCGCCGCGCCGGCTCGGATACCGGGATGAACGCTGTGCAGCAGTTGCTGAGTGAGCGCTGCGTGGCCGTGATGGACTCGACCATCGTCACGCGAGAGCTGCTCGGCGCCGGCCCGACTGCCCTGGGCGAGGCAAAGGAAATCGTGCTGTCCAGCCCGTCACGGCGTGTGGAACGGCAACGTCATCAACAGCTGGTGGAGGCGCTGCTCGACGCGGTCGACGAGCTGGCGGCCGAGGGTTGACCGGCCTGCCGGGTCAGGCCGTTGCGCTGGCATCCTGCCGGTCTTCAGCGCGGGCGAGAGGTAGCAGCCGGTGCCGGTCTCGATGATGTCGACGCCGAAGGCGAGCCGGTAGACGATCGCCGCACAGAGCCGGGGAGCGGTCAAGGTCCTCGACCACCCTCCGCAGGATGCGCTGGAAGCGAATCGTTGAACAGGAACCGTCCCCCGGGGGGCCAGGACCCTGCGCGCCTCGCTGTACGCGGCAGGATCGTCGGTACGAACATCACCCCGAAGGGGCACATGGCGAGGTCGAAGTCCTCGTCCTCGAGAGGCAGTTCCTAGGTGTCTGCCTGCCACCAGACGGCGCCGGCTCCTGTGGCGTTTCCGGCGGCGACCATCACCTCGCTGAGGTCGGTCATCCGCACCGACGCCGGCCATACGTCGGTGAGCAGGCCGGAGTCAACGTCCCTGCGCCGGCGGCGAGTTCCAGGATCATACGGGGCCGCAGCACTGCCGTCCGCGCAGCCTGGTCGGCGGCGAAGGGACGGACCGAGACCGGCACCAGGTGTCGCTCGTAGGCCTTGGGCATGGACCGTGTCCACCGCCGGTTGAGCGTCGAGGGCTCATCTCACAGACACCGGCCCCGCGGGAGCCCCGACGGCGAACCACCGGGGTCACCGCGACTTCGCGTTGGGCTGGCCGCCGCCCGGCGCCACGCGCAGGGCGGACGTCGCCGAGACTCTAGCGGTAGAAGACCGCTACGCCTCCGTGGTGCGAGCATGCGCCCTGATGATGGGCGGCGTACGAGTACGTGCCGTCATTGCAGAGAGCTGTCGCGCCGCTTCCGGCGTTGCTGGAACCGCCCGAAGAGCCTGAACTCCCGCTTCCGGACGACCCGCCGGATGAACCCCCACTGCCGCCCGAACCCGCGGCGGCCGCCTTCGCGGTGACGGTCACCTTCACCTTGACCGTCTTCGTCTTCGTTGCCGTCACCGTCGGCGCGGGGGCAGGCGTCGCGGTCTCGGTGGCCGTGGCCGTCGTCGTAACCGTGGCGGTCGGCTGCACACTGTGGGCCGCCGGTTTCGCATCGTTGCCATTGCCCTGGTCACCGGCACCTGCGCCGATTCCGATGCAGAAGGCGAGTCCCAGCGCGGGCAGCACGTACCGCTTCCGCGCCCATTTCGGGGCCGTTCTGACAGGTGGCTGTGGCGGCATCGTGTACGGGTTACTCATCTGTCCCCCAGAGGTCGTTGAAGCGTTGACCATAGCGTCAGTTGTGAAGAAAACGTGGTGACTTACGTGCATGAGTCACCTATTCGTGACCTTCGCAGGGCGTCTACTTCTGACGACTCATTACCAAGACCCGCTCCAGGTTCACCGGGACCGCTGCTCGCTCCCGAGCCGGTTTCCTACTCGGCCGATGCCTCTGACCGGATGTGGACCGTGGACGGCAAACGTGCAGGTCATCGTGGACGCCGAGACCCGCCTTGTCGTGGCGACGGCCCGGCCTGCGCCCGGCAACAGCGCGAATGCCAGAGCCAGGCGCGACTCTGGCCTGGCCGTCCCGCACCGCAAACGGCCCCGACGAGCACTACTGAACGGCGAAGAAGAGGACAACGCAACCCACCGCGCAGTCCGCGCACGCGTCGAGCACGTCTTCTCCCGCATGAAGAGCTACAAGATCCTCCGCACCCGCCGACAGCGCGGAGACGGCTTTCACCACGCGGTCCAAGCCGTCGCCCGCATGAACAAACTCGCCCTCGCCCCATGACCCGGCAAGCCATCCTGCCGCTCAAGACCGCATGATCACGGCCTTGTGCAACACCCTTTAGCCACCTGAGAGGGACTCCGCCCGGTGCAAGCGCCAACCGACGTAGAGGAGCACGAGCGCAAGAGCCACCTCGATGCCGAGCCCAGTGCCCACACCGAAGGCCTCGCTGAGCGAGAAGTGGTCGAAGTGCCGGACGTGGAAGGCGAAGTGCGTGGCGGCATAGATCAGGTAGCCGACGAGGGCCGACATGACGACCTTGCTGTCGAGCACGCAGGCGGCGAAGTAGAGCATGCCAGTCAACGCCAGTCCGAGGCCGCCAACATCGGAGACCAGGTGTTCGTTGTACGGGGGATCGAGGTTCACCGTCGGGAAGTCGTCGTAGAACGAGCGGGGGAAGACGTACTGCCACACCGAGACGACCGTCTGCAGCATGGCCAGGACGAGCAGTCCTCCGCGCAGCCAGTTCTTGATGGATCGAGGCTTCATACAGGGCAGACCAACGACCGGGGGTCTTTCGTGACACAGCGCCTCACCTCGGCGCCGTCGTCACCGCCACTGACCCCTTTGGCCGGCGCTGGGTCATCCGGTGCAAGCACCGCCGCCACGGCGACGCCGACGCCGCCGTCGGCACCTTGGACCTGCAGATCCTCAACGGCACCACCCGACCGATGCACGGCGCCGACATCGCCGTTCCGGTCGCCATCGGCCTCGTAACCACCCCCGCGCACGCCATCGCGGATCAACAGCGTCTACATCTGGTCGACCGGCGCCTCCTCGCCGCCTGGGCCACCGGCCCCCGCCCCTCCAGCGCCACCTGCGCACCACTCCCCCCGCGCCCACGGTGAATCGCCGTCCTTCCGCCCGGGCTGCCGCCCATCTTCATGTTCCGTCGCCTGATTAGCGGTGTGGTCGGGGGTCGTGCTGGCGCCGGGTGGCGTGGATGGAACCGAGCAGATTGAGGGATTGGGCGCTGGGGCTGCCTGGTTCGGCGTGGTAGATGACGAGTTGCTGGCCGGGCGCTTCGCGTACATCGAAAGCCTGATAGGTGAGAGTGAGGTGGCCGACGTCCGGGTGGAGGAGGTGTTTGGCGTCCTGGGTCTTGCCGCGCACGGTGTGGGCGTTCCAGAGGCGGGTGAAGTCCGCGCTCTCCTCAGTGAGGGTGCGCACGAGTTCGCGCAGCCGTGGGTTGTCCGGGTCGAATCCGGTTGCCTCGCGAAGGTTGGCGACGGTGGCTTGGGACGCCCGGTCCCAGTCCATGTAGAAGCTGCACCCCGCGGGGTCGAGGAAGGTCATGCGGGCCAAGTTGTCCGCCGGCTTGAACGGGGCGTAGAGGGCATCGGCCAGGGCGTTGAGGGCGAGGACGTCCAGGGTCCGGCTCATGACGAACGCTGGAGTGTTCGGGTAGCCGTCCATCAGCTGTCGCAGCGCCGGGCTGACCCGCTCGGCGGCGTGGGGGGAGGGCCGGTCGTTCGGTGCGGCCCCGGCCAGCCGGTACAAGTGCGCGCGGACGTCCGCGTCGAGGCGCAGCGCGCGGCTGAGCGCGTCGACCACCTGGGGTGAGGGATTGCGCTCGCGGCCTTGTTCCAGGCGGGTGTAGTAGTCGGCGTTCACTCCGGCCAGGACGGCGACCTCCTCGCGGCGCAGTCCGGCGACTCTGCGGGCCCCGTAGCTCGTCATGCCGACGTCCTCGGGCCGCAGGCCGGCGCGGCGTGTGCGCAGGAAGTCTCCCAGGTGGTTGTCGTCCATGTGTTCAGGCTAGGCGGCGGCGCGGTGTGCTGCCTGGGTGTGCCGCACCCAGGCAGCACGCGTCCTGGTTGATGGCCGCTGACCTGCCCAGACTCGGTGGAGCGGGAAGGACCGCACCGTTTCGAGGAGAGGAGTCCGCCATGGCCGGGATGGTTGAGGGCAAGCACGTCGACGTGGTCGGGATGTGGGTAAGCGCGGATGGTCACATCCGTCAGGAGCTGCTGCCGGACGGCCGCTACGACGAAGCCCGCGGTGAGCGGCGCAGCGCGTACACCGGCAGGTACACGGTGACCGGCAGCCACCTGGACTACGTCGACGACACCGGGTTCACCGCCACCGGCGACATCCGGGACGGAGTGCTCTATCACGAGCACCTCGTGCTCTACCGGGAGCGGAAGTCGTCGTAGAGGGGGCCGGGCCGCGGCCGCCCCGGTCACCGGGAAGCGAATCCGCCGTCGGCGGACCAAGAAGTCCCCGCCACAGCAGTCAGCCAATCAGCCGGCATCAACGAGAATCAAGGTCCATATCCATGACAGGACAACGCCTTGACGGCAAGGTCGCTCTGATCACTGGCGCGACCGGCGGCCTTGGCACAGCGACCGCCGAACTCTTCGCCCGCGAAGGCGCCCGGCTGGTGATCACCGATGTCGCCGAGAGCCCCCTGCGGGACCTGGAGCACCGGATCGGGGCACGCGGCGCGGAGGTCGTCGCTGCCCGCCTCGATGTCTCCTCTGCGCGGGAGTGGGACGAAGTGATCAACGGCGTACGCGACCGGTTCGGAACATTGGACGTGCTCGTGAACCTCGCCGGCATCCTGGACTGGCCAGGTATCGAGGACACGCGGGAAGAGGCCTGGGACCGCGTCATCGACGTGAACCAGAAAGGCACATGGCTCGGTATGAAGGCGGCGATGCCGCTCCTGCGTGCGAGCGGCAACGCGTCGGTGATCAATACGTCGTCGGTGCTCGGCCTGGTAGGAAGCGGTGCGGCTGCGGCCTACCAAGCGTCCAAGGGGGCCGTGCGCCTGTTGAGCAAGACCGCCGCGGTCGAGTACGCCCGGCAGGGAGTACGGATCAACTCGGTGCATCCCGGGGTGATCGCCACGCCGATGATCCAGGACCTCCTGGACGACCAGGGCGACCAGCAGCCGGACATCCAACGCACCCCGATGCGCCGAGCCGGCCGCGCCGACGAGATCGCACCCGCGATCCTCTTCCTGGCCTGCGACGACTCCTCGTTCGTCACCGGCTCGGAACTCGTGGTCGACGGCGGGCTCACCGCGCACTGAACAGCCCGGCCGCGCGCCGTCCACCACGGTCTGCCATGAGCGCCGCGCCACCGTGAGCGCGTCAACAAGCTGGCCCACCTGGCCCGTTCACCGCACCACTGCACACGGCTTCAAAAGGCATCCCAATCCGACGAGTTCGTTGGGAAGACCGCCCTCGTCACCGGAGCCCGCGCGGCGTAGGCAAGGAGACCGTGGCGCTCCTCCACGCTCGCGGCGCCCGCGTCGTCGCCGTCGACCTACGCCCCGACATCACGACTGTGCCAGCCGAGTTTCCCGGCGTACTCGCGAAATAGCCAAATCGCCGCCGTCCAGAACGGGCGGCTTCGGTCGTCCGACGCCGCGTTACGCACGCTCGGCCGGCAGGTCGGGACCAAGCGTCACCTGAGACTGCATTGTAGAGGGCACGTGTCGTCGGACGGGCTGGTGTGCTCGGGCGCGGATGGCTCGCGGGCCTCGTGCGACGCGGGCACGCCGGCACCGGCCGATGGGTCATCGGCCGAGTCTGCCGCCGGCGGCGGCGCATGGTCCGCAGCAGGCGGCACCTGGGTCGCGGGGTGCCGTCGACGCTTGCCCGCTCGGTGACTCGGCAGCGGGGCCGCGATGTCTCGACATCACTGCTGCCGGGTGCTGCCCATCTCCGCGGCAAACAGCACCGGGTCGGCGTCGAACCCCCGGACCATCGCGCGGAAGCGCCACGCTCCGGACGCATCTCTGCCGAACTCTGCCACCGTCGCCGCAGTCGCGTCGGCGACCTGCGCGAAATCGTCTACGAGCAGCTCCTTGTACCCCTCGACGACGACCACCCCGGCATTCGACAGGTCAGCAAACGTACGGGGACCGCCATCCTGGTGGATCGCCACTCCGACCACCACGCGCCCGTAAGCGGGCGACATCCGGTCGAACTCCAGCACCATCGCCTCGACGAACCCCAAGCCCATCCCGGTCTCGCTGTGCCGGCTCATGTTGATCGTGCCGTCCGGCGACCGGCTCTCGGTGTGGACGACGTACACGGGACGCCCATAGGGATCGTCCACCGAATAGGTCGCGGCGATGATGTCGAGATGCCGAGGCGGCTCCGCGTACGAACTCGGGTCCCACCGGAGCTTCACCTCGGCCCGGTCCAGCCCCCCGCCGATACTGCTCACCCTGCCACTCCCCGTCAGGCACCGCGAGACACCCCCGCAAGGCCAAGTATGTGCTGCGACCTGGCTCTTGATGCCTCCTTAGCTCGATTCTTCTTGAGGCGGGCCGAGTCGAGACCGGGGTATCGGCCCCAGCACCATGCGCGGCCGACATGCCCTGGGGCGGACGGCCCTCCGCTGCAGCGGCGATCGGCCGGCAAGTAATCCGCGACTTCGCCAAGTCCCGGGCCAAGGCGCGCGAGGACATATCAGCGCGTGTGCCGGTACGCCAGCGTGCCGGGATGCCGACCTTCAAGAAGAAGGGTGAGGCACAGCCTTGCCTGAACTAGACCCGGCGCGGGTTCCGTCCCAAGAACGGGCGGCTGCATCTCCCCGGCGGGATCGTGGTGCGTCCGGTGCGGTCGCGCGAGATTCCAAAGGCGCCGTCCAGCGTGCGCGTGTACCGGGATGCGGTCGGTCACTGGTGGGGTTCCTTCGCCGTCGCGGTCGAGAGCGAGCACCTGCCCGCGACCGGTCGTGTGATCGGGATCGACTGGGGTGTCAGGGCGAACGCCACCACCACGAGCGACGAGCAAGAGCATGTGGACGCTGCCGATCCGCTCGCCGACCTTGGCGAACATCCGCGCCACCTGCTCGCCGGAGGAGACGTCGCCGCGGACGAGCGGGCGCCGGCTGCCCAGCGCCTCGATCTCCTTGGCCGCGCCGGCCAGCGGGTCGTCTCCTGGATCTCCGCCTCGACGAGGCTGGCGCCCTCTCGTGCCATGGCGAGGGCAATGGCCTTGGCGAGCCCCCGGCCACAAGAAGCCGCCAGTACCCAGCCTCAACTTCCAACTCCACCATCACCGCTGGCATGCTCGCTCCCCATTCGGCCGGTGCGGCTCGCTCCGATGTGAGTTCTCTGCTGTCCGAATGCCGAGGGCCCCTCCCACGCAGCCGCGCTGCATTCGCCCGCGGGTGCGACCCTCCGAGGCTGCCCCTCCACGACGACGGGCAGCTTGACCAGCACGCGGCCGATCGTCTTTCGCGAGGAGCACTTCGAGTCCGCCTGATCGATCCTCCAGCACGCACTGCGCCACGCCGAGTCCCGTACCCGGGAAACGTCGGGCGGCTGTGTCCCGCTCCCCGGTCGGCGTCCGGGCGCCGGGCCCTGGGTGACCAGTACCCCCGTGAGTCCGTGCCTCAGTCCGTGTCCCTGCTCCCCGGCGGTCACGGAATCGTGGGTCGGGCGGGCAGCGGCGAGGCGCTTGCGATGGGGAGGGAGGGTTGCGGCTGCCTTTCCCGTCCCTCGGATTGTGTGCGAGTGTCGTAACAGGTCTGGTGGGGCGGCAGGTTCGAGACGGATGGCCCCGGCACATGTTGGATAGCGTGCCGGCGGGCCGCCGCGGCGCCGCCGATCTCCTCCACCAGGCCGATCTCGACGGCCCTTCTCCCCGCTTCTGGGACGGCGGACACGGCGCCGCCCAGGTCGAGCACGGGAGGCGCGTCACAGCCTCCCCTCGTTAGGTACCGCACTCGGTACCGGCTGCGGTACTGTCTGGCTATGCCTGCACTCAATGTGGAATTCACCGAGGCTGAGATGGCGCGGCTGCGCGCGAGGGCGACGCTGGCCGGCCGGAGCCTGAAGCAGCACGTGCACGACGTCACGGTCGAAGAAGCCGACCGGCTCGCGTTCGTGGACGGGGCAGCCGCGGAAGCCGCCCGGGTGCTGCCCGGCATCGAAGCCCACTTCCCCGCGGGACAGCGGTGAGCCCGATCATCCGGGTCGATGTCGGCTGGGTCTTGCAGATCCAGTCGGCGATCTCCCCTCTGAACGTGCCCATCACGGACTGGGGAGCCCTCGGCTTCATGGCCGGCCGGCACCAGTTCGAGCGGGAGCGCGGTGTCCTGTACTACGAAGAAACCGCGGCCCGAGCCGCGACCTTCCTGCACACCTCGCTACTGCTGCGCCCCTTCGCCGACTACAACCTGGTCGTCGGGTGGGCCTGCGCCAGCCAGTACATGCAGGTCTCCGGCGAGCCGCTCCAGGTCAAGGATGACGACCTGTACGCGCTCGCCCAGGATGTCCGCTCGCAGGAGGCCGACCTGCGTACCGTCGCTCAGCGCCTGGAGTCCTGGCGCGCCGCGTGACACCGCGAACAGCAGCTCGTCCAACTGCGGCAGCATCTCGTTCACGGCGACGGATCGTCGACCACACCACCGTCTACCCTGGCGCTCTTCGGGCGGACTGCAGTGGTCGTAGGCGGTCAGTGCGCGCATGACTGGCCGGCTGCGCAGAGAGCTGGCTCCACTCATCAGGCCCCCTTGAAATCGATCATCGAGGGAACCGGGAGGCGCTCTACCGGCGGACCGCCGAGATCAGCCCGCCGGGCCGCTCCTCGCGCTGCGGCGGGGTGCTGATCGGGCGGCCGTAGGCGGCGGCGCGCTCGCGCAGGGTGTGGCTCTCGGCCTGCCAGCCGTGCCCGGCCAGCCAGCCCACCGGGTCGTCGGGCATCTCCGAGACCCACATGGACGCCGCCGATCCCGGCACGGCGTCCGCGCCGAAGCGCTCGATCACGCCGCGCGAGCCCAACGTCAACCCCATCCAACTGCCCGCCGCCGACTGCCTGCTGATCCGCGCCAGCAACAGCTCCACCGCGTCCTCGGGCAGATAGATCAGCAGCCCTTCGGCGATCCATACGGTCGGCGCGGCCGGGTCGTGCCCCGCGGCGGCCAGCGCGCCCGGCCAGTCCTCACGCAGATCCACCGCGACGGTGATCCGCTCGCAGCGCGCGACGGCCCGCTCCTGGCGCAGCACCGAAGCCTTGAAGTCCAGTGGCGCTGCGGTGTCGACCTCGAACAGCCGGGTGCCCTCGGGCCAGTTGATCCGGAAGGCCCTGCTGTCCATGCCTGCGCCGAGCAGCACGACCTGCCGGACCCCGCACTCGGAGGCCTGCTGCAACAGGTCGTCGAGGAACTTCGTTCTGATGACGATGGAGAACGACACGGCCAGCCAGCGGCGTCGGGCGGCCTCGTCATCGGGCAGAGGCGGCGAGGAGGGCCACAGGCCGCCGGCGGCGGCGAAGGCCTGTGCCAGCGGGTCGCGGAACAGCGCGTTCTCCCGCTCGCTCTCCAACGCCCGTACTCGGGCCACCCCCACTGCCGTGGCCCACACTCCCGACGGCTGCACCCGCTCCTGCTCATCAGTCACCGCGCCAGCCTAGATGATCGATTCCAAGAGGGCTTGATGAGTGGAGCCAGTTTCAGGCGCGGCCAGCGCCGGTCATGCGCGCACTGATCGACGACAACCACTGAAACCACTGCCAGACGAAGATCAACGGTCGCCCCGTCTACGCGACCACACGACGTGGACCCGGGCCGACAACGGGAGTGGTTTGTCGACGACTTCGGACGTCACCTCGCGGTACGCCCCGTGATCAACGTCGACAAGTGCGGGAGCCACAACGGCCGTTGCCGAGCCTGCGCGGAACACGGTCCGCCGATCGCGGCGATCGTAGGGAGATGTGCCGACTCCCGGGCGAAGGCCTTGGCTGCGGGCGAGGCGCACGGTGAGACTGACAGCCGGCCTCGGGCTCCGGGACGGGTCCAGCGGCCGAACCCCACCTGACCGTAAAGGAGTTCAGATGGATCTGCGCAAGCGCGCTCTGGCCGTCACCTTCGTGGCCACCGCGGCCTTCACTGCCCTTGGACCGCAGGCCATGGCCGCACCCATGCCGTGGGAGACCAGCACGACGCCCACAGCTGTCACCCACCACACCTCCGCGATGGCCGGCGAGAGAGGGGCGGTCACTGTGCTGTGCGGGGCTCCCTGCTACGAGTAGGCGGCCCCCCCCTTCCGGCGTCATGCCTGCTTCGACGTGAGGGTGACGCCCAAAGTCACACACATCCGGTATTCGCGCGAACGTGCGACGCCCAGCCGCACGCCGAAACGACGTGAGTCACGTACATAGCCAGCCGGTGCCGGCTCAGAGGAGAGCCGGACGACGATTGAAAGGCATCCATCATGCCCACTTTCGGAACAAGAATCAGACGCGCCATGGCGGTCGTCGGGTCGGCCGTGGTCCTCGCCATGCCGCTGACTCTGGCCACGGCTGGAACGGCCACCTCTGCTGAGACCGCAGCGACCAGCCTCGATCGGTTCGCGAACTACCACGAAAAGGAGTGCATCGAGGAGAACTACTACTACAACCTGTGGTCCCAGCCCTGCGGGATCGGCTATTCCGGCCAGTACTGGCGGTGGACCGGCACCACCAACACCTCCTCGACACTCCAGAACTACACATGGGGCCACTGCCTCGACAGCAACACGGCCGGCGACGTCTACACCATCGGGTGCAACGGTGGCAACAACCAACTGTGGCAAGTCATCCAACCCGCTCCGGCAAGCGCCGTCATGCTCCGGAACACCGCCACCCGCCTCTGCCTCTACCAAACCCCCGGCGGCCTCTACCGGACGACGGTGTGCGACCGCAATGACCCATATCAGCGGTGGACCATCGGCTGAGCGATCTGAACCTCGCCGGGGGACGACGCCATACGGCTCGGGTGCCATGGAAACGCCTTCCCGATGCCCGAGCCGTTGCGTCAGGCGCACCCGGTCTTGTCGTGGCAGTGCTGTCGCGGGATACCTGCGGCGCCTCGTGCGGGCGGTACGGTCTGTGGCTGTGGCCACCTTGAATTCGTTCGCGACCGTTCTGGTCGCGGCCCGAACGTCTTGTGGGCCCCGATCCGGCGCAGCTGCCCTCTACGAAGTCGCCTCGCCTCAGTCCACCGGTCAGTCCGCGTGATCCTCCGATCGCCACAGCCAGCGGAGGGCATCAGGAAGCAGGACACCGCCGTGGTTGGGGCTGTGGCCGCCATCGCCCAGGACAAGACGGAAGTCGTAGCCGGCCTCCGCGAGCGCGGCCGCGATGCGCAGGTTGTTGGCGAGCCAGTTGGCCTCGGGCTCGTTCCAGCGCAGGTCACGATGGCCCGCTTGCATGAAGATGCGCAGCGGCTTGCGAGGGACACGGGGGATGAGTTCGGGGTATGGGTTGCCGCCTGGTATCTGCGTGAAACTGGACAAGTACCCGACCACCCGGCGGAATTTGTCCGGGCGCAGCCACGCCGCGGTGAAGGAGCAGTTCCCACCACTACTGCCACCACAGATGCCCCACCGCTCGGGATCCTCGGAAATCGAGTAGCGCTTCGTGACCTCAGGAATGATCTCTGTCAGGAGAAAGCTGACGTACCGATCGTCGTAGGCGTCGTACTCGGTATTACGGTTCTTCGGATCCTCAGCGTCCGGGAAGACACCCGGGTCGACGAACACGCCGATGATGACCGGGACGTCACCGCGGTGGACGAGATTGTCCAGAACGATCGCGCCGCGGACCTCCCCTTCAGGGTCCAGATACCACCATCCGTCCTGGAACACCATCAGCGACGCCGGCTCCGAGGGGTCATATCGCGCGGGCACATGCACCCAGAACTTCCGTGACGTTCCCGGGTAGATCGCGCTGTCGCTCCAGTCGAACTCGATGGTCTCGCCGGCCGGTACGCCTGACTGCACGGCGGAATCGGGGCCATGGGCATACCGCACGTCTGACTGTTGAACCGGAAGCGGCTGGTAGGGCACCTCGATCGACACGGGGCTCAACCTAGGAGAGATCACGACCGGCCTCAACGGGGTTTATGACTGCCACCGATGCTTGGAAGCCTGCCTGCTGCAGCCTGGACACACCGACGAACAGGGGACAGCGGTGATCGCGCGCGTGGCCGTGTGACTCCCCCACCCCGTAAACGGGGTTGCTGCTCGTTACGCTGGGGTGGCGTCGCGACGGACCAGCCCGGCCTGTAGAACGTGAGCCGTTTTCTGCTGTGCCTGTTCCCGCGGCCCGCACGACGCTAGTGTCCTGCGCCAGTAGTTGATCGTTAGTAGGTGTGTGACTTCTGCTGCTGGTGCGTCAGTTCCCCGTCGGGGCCCGAAGCTGGAACCGTT
>NZ_JBICXT010000040.1:0-51924 GCF_043200415.1 Streptomyces sp. NPDC048419
GGTCTTGCCGTCTACGACACCTACCAGGCCAGCGGCTGGAACGAGTACGGCGGCACCAGCGCCTCCTCACCCTTCATCGCCGGCGTCTACGCCCTTGCGGGCACCCCGGCCGCTGGCGACGTCCCAGCCTCCTACCCCTATGCCCACCCGGACAAGCTGAACGACGTCACCGACGGAACCAACGGCTCCTGCAACGACTACCAGTGCAAGGCCGGCAAGGGCTACGACGGCCCGACGGGCCTCGGCACCCCGAACGGCGTCGCGGCCTTCACCAAGTAGACCCGGCAGGAAACAACACCACTGCGGTGCCAAGCCGGAGCGGCTTCGGCTTCGGCACCGCAGTGCTTCAACCTGCCCGCGCCGGCGGCCGGTCACGCGGCGCGCGCCTGACGCTCGGGGGCCAGGAGAGGACGGGAGGCGTTCGCGCTCGGTCGGTGGCTGCGCAGCGTCCGTCGCCGTCGAAGCTGAGGTCGAGGGACTACGTCGCGGTGGCCGACTGCTGATTCCGCCGCTTGTGCACGAGGCTGTTGATCTCAGCTGTCCGAGATCTCGGTGACGTGGAAACGACCGGGGGGCCGGGGCGAGCTGAGCCTCTCTATTGCTGGACCGAAGTCGCTATGCGAGGGCCATAAACCCACACCACATTGAGGTGGCCACAAGAGGCAGGAGGTAGACGACCACCACTTTGCGTCAGCGAAGTTGTTTGCTCCCTTTCCTCAGGTAGCGGTTTTCGGTACCGCCTCGTCGTACCACGCTTTGAAGAACGGAATGGTAGTCGCCGCCGTCCGACGGCGTTGATGTCAACCGTGGACGTCAGAACATGCTGGTACACACGGATCCGGAGGGCGATTCAGTACGGAGCGTATGCGCAGGTCACTGACTTCTCAGTGCATCGCAGGGCGAGACTCGTCCGCAAATAGTCTACGTTCTCGGCCGTGACGAGCTGGCGAGGATCAGCCGTCAGCTGTGGCGTTTTGTGCCCACGGTTCATTCGCCTTGCGGCGGTTCTCCTCGCAGCGCTTGAAGAGGTAGTAGCCGACCGTTTCCCCCTTGATCGCGACGTTCTGACCGGAGGACATGAACTTGTCGCGGCTCTGTTGCCCCTGCTCGACAAACACGAACGAGCCGTTGACCAGTTCCCACCCCTCATGGCAGACCGCGTTGAGGACGACCACCGGATCGCTGGTCCTCTGCGCTGTGGTGCTGCCAACCATGGCGACGATGATGGCTTGTTGACTCATTACGTCTATTGAGCACTGGAACACAAGATCCCCGCGCTCGAACGACTGGCGAGCCTGCCCCACCGGCGTGCTCATGAACGCCTGTCGTTCGCGTTCAAGCTGATCAGCGCGCCGTTTGTCTTCGGCCTCTTGCTGCTTCCGTGCCTTCTCCGCGGCTGCTTGAGCTTGCTGCTCAGGACTCTTCTTCGAGATCAGTGCCACGCCTACCCCCAGAGTGTGATGACAGTCACACTATCGCTCAAAGGCATGCCGCCCGAACCGCTCTATGGCCCAGCCCGACGGCTCACCGCTGTTATCACCCAGGTCAGGCATGCAGAGTCCCCCTCGTCGAGACATCCCGTCCTAACTGTGTGACACATACATGAAGCGTCAACAAGGGCGCGGATCCGGCCATGCGGCGCGAAGGGGCCTGCTGGGGTCTACTGAGAGGCTTGGGCTGAGGGCTTAGAAGGCGCCTAGCGAGATCAATGACGCATCCTCTCTGACCTGGCGCTTCTCGGAGGCAAAGCGTGAAATCTCGACGCCTCTGACACGCATTCGACAGGGGGCGGGCAGCACGGGTCGGCTGAAGCCGCCCGCCCGGGGTATCCGCCTGGACATGCTTGCCTTAATCGCCTACCGCTCATACCACGGCGCAACGACCGTGTGGGCCTTCGTCGTTGCCATTCTCGTCGTGCTGGTGGCGGGTTGGTACATCCGGCATCGCAGGTAGGTGCTACGCCCGCTTTAGGAGCGAGGTGAGCAGTGTGCGACTCTGACCTGCGAGACGTCGGCGTGGACGGACAACGGATTAGGCAACCGCCGGCCACCGCCGTTCCCCGTGATTCCCCGCTAGATCTGGCACCGATGTGGCACGGGAAAGTCGGCGGGCGGGTCTGCGGCTCCACCCGCTCGGTCCGTGGTGACCGAGCCGCGCACCTGATCTATCTATCTCCTTCTCGTGCGATTTTGAAGATTGCCATCGGGAAGCGAATCGCCCAGCGGTTGCCGCTGTCGCCAGTGCCTGCGTACAGGGCAAGTCCCTTACCTTGCAGCTCGCTCAGGAGTTCGTCGATACCTCGCTGAGCGTCGCGGACCCCTGCTCTCGACACTTCCACGTCTTCGGAGATCTCCAGCCAGTCTGTGAACGTCTGGATCACACTGTCTATGAGGTCTTGCTCGTCCCGGGTGCAGTCGTCCGGCTCGTCGGCCGGCATCCAGGCTTGAGAGATGGAGAGGATCGGCCACAGGGCACGCCCCGACTTGATGTGACTTAGCATCACCACTTGCGCCGAGTTTGGTTTGGGTTGTGCTTCATCGAAGATGACGTCGATGATCCTCTCAATGCCCCTCTGAGGGAACTTGCAGATCTCTTCGGCCAGGATCTTTAGGCTCCATACCTCGATCGTGATATCGCGGTGAGCAGGGCGAAGTTCATTGTCAATGAACTGGTCAACTTCACCCGGTAGCGTGTCGTTGGTGAGGAAGCGCCACACCTTGACGTCGCGGTGCTCCCTGAGACAGCCGTCTAAGTCACTCCGGATCTTCGACTTGGTCTTGTCCATCCGTTCGCCGCGCGTTGCGTGGGCTGCGAAGAACACCCGCGCCTTCGGGCAGTAGCCATCGTTCTTCGTGTCGCCCTTTGGGCCAGCGGCGCGAACGGGCTGGTAGTCGCCCGGGTGGAGGGCCTGGCCGAGTCGATCCATGCAGTCCTGGAAGGCGTTGCCCTCGAGGCGGAGGAGCTGGCCTTCGACGAGCTTGCGCAGCGAGTTGTGATCCACAGAAGCCATTACGGCACAGCTCAAGTGCCCCGTACAGCTAGGTGGCTCGGATCAAATGCCCTTTTCCCGTGCGGAGTTAGTCAAGGCGGTGGCGCGTTCATGCTGGACATCCGTACGAGCGTTGTGTCCTCAACTTACCTTCAGGGATTGGCGCCTGCGACGGTACCCAGCGTGCCCTCACTGAGCAGGCGGAGAGCGGTCTGCAACTGTCGTCATTGGCTGCCCTCGGACGGCCCCGGCCGCACAGTGCGCCAATTGCGCTAGCTCCGTTGCCGGACGCGGGCCAGGTACCGGTTGGCCCACCCTCGCCGTCTTGGACTCGGAGGTGTGTGTATCTCTTGGCGAGCGGCACTGAAGAACTCTGTGCGTGCTTCATCGGCTCGGTCTCGCAGCTCGTCCAGCTCCTCGATGGCGGCCTCGTTCAATGGGAAATGAACCCGACGAACCCTTTGGACTACCGCCTCCGCAGTATCGGCGAGGGTGGCACACGCGGCATCGACGGTGTCGGGGCCCAATAGCTGTACCCGCTCAAGGTGCTGTTTGAGGTCCTCCTTGATCTGGAGGGACTCGTTCCAGATCTTCTCTTCCATGGCCTCGACTGGATCTCCCTGGTATGTGGCCTCCAGGTGAGCCCAGTATTCTCCATCCGGGGGCAGATCGACGAGCTTCAAGACGCTCGCGTCCCAGGCAGCGAGAAGCGCTGTATACGCCTCCCGCCGTTGTCCTCGGAGCCACTGCTCGTGCTCCACTACCGCCTCGGCCCGAACTTGCCAACGCCCGATGTAGACGCCGGCAAGGCCACCCACGACACCTATAAAGGCGGCGACCACAGTCGCCTGCTCGGCAGTCATGCCTGAAGTGTGCCGGGCGCTCAGTAGATGGGTGGAACTTCTGAGACTCGCCCTGCGGGTTCTCGTCCGCGCAAGGTTCATGACCCCGGAGACGCGCCGCTTGAGTCGCTGCCGCGTTAGGTGCGTGGCGGTCACCACGAACGCAGCTTGGAAGATCGCGTATGCGGATGTCGGCCTACCTGCAGAGACGTTGAACTGCGCGTTTTCCGGGTCCAAGCCGATGCTCCCCGTTCTTCCCTGTCACTCCCCGCCCGTACGGGTACGTGCAGGGCATGTCGTTACGGCTTCGGCTCGATGTGTGTCAACAGGGTGCATCCAAGGCCGTGTTAAGCTCTGCGGTGGACAGTGTGGCGAGCCCAGGTGGCTTGCCCCGTCCCCCACCTGAGGGGACTCGGCCAGGCGTCGAGTCAATCAGGATGGTGGTCCCATAGCGCTGTAACCGACAGTGATCAGTTCTTTGATGGGAACAACCACCAGACAAGGAAGGGTGTGCTCCCCGGAGGAGCAACATCATAAGCTTGAGGAGTTTGGGCTCCTCGTACTGCTCAACGCGCGTTGTTGAGTGCGATCAAACGCAGGTCTTCGCGATCTGCTGCTGAGCCCCCGACTGTCGGGCAGGGACTCGGCTCTAACCATGTTGGTACGTGGTTGAGCTGAGCCTGCCTACGACCGGTCCGGTTCAACCACCTTCAGAGAGGTGATTGAGCCGGTGGCGCTCATCTTCATCATTGGGATCCTCGTCTCCATGGTTGTTGGTCTTGGAGCCGTCATCCTGGAAGCGACTGATGTACCCGTAGCTCCTGCCATTCGGACTTGCTCGGCGGCCTTTGGTGCCTCGATGCTGATCTGGATTGCAGCGATGGGTCTCTGGAGCGGTCACTGACGTCCTGGATCTTCCACGCGGTGATGCCACGTCTGTGTACGGTCGGCGGAGTCTCGAATGGGCGCGCAAGTGCGATCAGTAGCCGAAGAAGTGAAAGGCCGGGTCCCTGACCTGCGGCTGTGTAATCGATCAACGCTGCGACCTGCGGCTTGGCTGTCGATGGTTGTCAGCATTGGTTGTCGTTGAGCACCCTTCAACGGCCCAGAGACGGCCCCAGGGAACCCTGCGGGCCGCTAGTCATCCTTCAGCGACCCTATGCTCGCGGCACGATATGCGCTGTGTGCAGCTATGGTTGCGATATGGACGATTTGACGCCACCGGCTAAGGTGACTGGGGCATCCGGCGAACTGCTCTCACGGCTTCGTCAGGCATTGACGGCCGAATTGAACAGCCAGTCCTTCCTTGTGGATGCTGGCGTCGTTCTTGGCGTGAAACTTGGATTGCCGGACTATGGGCTGCAAGACGCTGAAAGATTTCTGACAGTGTTGAGAAAAAAGGCGGAGAAGTTGATTTCGCTGGGGCTCTTGGAGAGCTTCCTGGTAATCAGTATTCGAGATGAGCTCGGGCGCTGGTTTAAGCATTCTTCCGATGAAGCTAATGCGAAAAGGGCTGGCATCAGGAGTAATCTTCAGTCTCTCCTGGATGACGACGACAGGTTTCGTGCTTATCGGCGTGAGCTTGAGGAAGTGGACCCGACCAGGGGCAGTGCCTCAGATGACGAGATCAGGCAGGGTATTCGGAAGATGATGGATACTGCACGGCCTGTCGATTTCAACGAGGACGTGCGAGCTTTGATGCTTGAGGAGAGCTGGCGCACGGTGTCCGCCGAATATTTGAGCGATCGCGACATTTCGGCTTGGGAGGGTCTTCATCTCCACCCGAAGAAAACCTAGTTGCGCTGGCGACAGTGAAACGCTTCCGCCTGATTTTCCGCGAGGTCGGTGGAGAGAGTTTGAGGTCTGGTGATCTGTGGGGCGAGAGCATGAAAGGGGGCCATTACACTTGTACCAATGGAGAGGGTCATTGATCCTCACCGTGCGAAGCAGGCACTCGGCCCCCTTTCATGCTCTCGGAGGGGCCCCGCAGGTCGGCAGACCTTAAAGTCTTGGAGCCGACCGTCCCGGCCACGACGGGGTTCTCCCCACTCATGGTCGCATCCGCCGTCCGGCCGGCGGCTAGGTGCGGGATCAGCGGGCCGTATGGACGCCCGCGCATCTGGCAGCGTCGGCCCGCATGCCAACGCCACCACGATCCGGCCTCTTTCGGTAACACAAAGCGTCTTTGACCTGCCCGTTAGGAATCACATCCGCCCCTTGCCCGTGTTGGAATTTGGCCGCTGCGGGCGGCGACGGGCGGGCGGCGACGTGCGCCGGTGGCGAAGACATGGAGGCGGCGCGGCGGCGACCGGCCGGCGCCGCCGCGCTTGGCGCGGCCCTCGGTTTGATCCGACCTACTGGTGTAGGCAACCGGGTGGAAAGTGGTGCGACGTGGCCCCGGAAGCGGGGCGTTGGGGTCGAGCTGCTGTTGCGTCTTTCCTCTCCTGAGGCCGGATCGTGGTGGCGGTGGTGTGTGGGCCGGTGCGGCCGTTGATGCGCTGGGGCGGAGTGTGCGGCGGTCGGGTTGGCGATGATCGACAAGTGCCGTCGGCCACCGGACGCGCGAGCGCAGCGAGCCTTGATGATGTAGAGAAAGTTCTACCGCACAGGGCTTCGAGGGCATTGTCGTGTCTCGGTTGATGCTTGACGCAGTGGCTTCACCTGATGCTTGACACCGCTTGCCTCGGTTTGGCTGTGCGCCTGGATTGGGCGCATGGGGAGGGCCGGGGCCGTGCTGGTGGAGTTGAGCGTGGTCGAGCAGCGGTATCACGCGGTGATGGAGGTTGCCGCGGGGGTTCCGGTCACTCAAGTCGCGGCCCGGTATGGGGTCTCCAGGCAGTCGGTGCATGCCTGGGTGCGCAAGTACGAGCAGTCGGGCCTGCCGGGGCTGGCGGACCGTTCGCACCGTCCGGTCTCGTGTCCGCACCGGATCGCCGGGGAGGTGGAGGCGGTGGTCTGCGAACTGCGGCGCCGGCATCCCGGCTGGGGTCCGCGCCGCCTGGTGCACGAGCTGGAGCGGCGGGGCATCGCGCCGGTCCCGTCGCGGGCGACCATCTACCGGGTCCTGGTCCGCAACGGTCTGGTCGAGCCCGGGGTCCGTAAGCGGCGCCGGTCGGATTACCGCAGGTGGGAACGGTCTGCGGCGATGGAACTGTGGCAGATGGACATCGTCGGCGGCATCCTGCTCGCCGGTGGCGGCGAGTGCAAGATGGTCACCGGGATCGACGACCACTCACGGTTCATGGTGATCGCCAAGGTGGTCGAGCGGGCCACCGCCCGCGCGGTGTGTCGGGCCTTCGGGGAAGCCCTGATCCGGTTCGGGGTGCCCGAGGAGGTCCTGACGGACAACGGCAAGCAGTTCACCGCCCGGTTCGGCTCCGGACGGCCCGGAGAGACGATGTTCGACCGGATCTGCCGGGAGAACGGCATCGCCCACCGGCTCACCAAGCCGCAGTCCCCGACCACCACCGGAAAGATCGAGCGGTTTCATCAGACGCTGAGGCGCGAACTCCTCGACGGCTGCGACCCGTTCGCAGATTTCGCGGCCGCGCAGGCAGCGGTGGACGGGTGGTTGGAGGACTACAACCAGCGGCGGCCGCACCAGGCACTGGACATGGCTGTCCCGGCGAGCCGGTTCATTCCCCGGTCGCGGGCCGAGCAGGACGCGTTGCCGGTGGTCCTGCCCGCCCGCCTCGACCTGGTCACTCCCGCGGCTCCACCGGATCCCCTGCCGCCGGAACCGGCGCCGGTGGCCTGGCCGTTGGCCGAGGGCGAGATCGGTGCGATCGAGCTGGAACGGCAGGTTCCTGCTTCGGGAAATCTGAGCCTGCGCGGGCAGCAGATCTGGTTCGGCCCGGCTCTGGCCGGCACCACGGTCACGTTGCGGATCGACGTGAACCGGCTGCATGTGCTGATCGGTGGGGCACGGCACAAGACGCTGCCCTCGAAGCTGTCCGGCCGGGACCTCAAAGCTTTGCTGGCCAGCGGGGACGCTCGTCCGGCCAGGCCCTGGTCGGACGATCCCGGCCCGGTCGACGACTCCGCGAAGGCGGTGGAGGTGGACCGGACCGTCAATGCGGTCGGCTACGTCGGTCTGGGCGGCGACAAGGTCCTGATCGGCTGGCCGTTCGCCGGACAACGGGTCACCCTGCGGCTGGACGGGCGGACCCTTCAGGTCCTCGACGAACAGCGGGTCCTCAAGGCCACCCTGCCCAGCCCGCTGCCGCCGTCGGCCTGCAACCGTCTGCAGGGTGGCCGTCCGGCTGGCCCTTCACCGCTGCTGCCACCGCCCGGCGAACAGGTCGCCGAGCGCACCGTCAGCAGCACCGGGGGGTTCGTGGTCGCCGGACAGCGCATCCAGCTCGGCCGTGGCCATGCCCGCCAGGTCGTCACCGCCCACCTGGACGAGACCAGCATCCGCATCTTCCAGGGCACCGAGCTGATCACCACCGTTCCCCGCACCACCAGGAAGGAGGTGGTCGTCCGCAACTCCGGCGAACACAACCGCCGGAAGATCGTGTGACCGCCGCGTCAGGAGGGCTCGGACGACTCCGTGGACGGCCACTTGGCCAGCCTGGCACGGGCTTCATCCGCAATGATCGGCCACGGGTCGTCAACCAAACGCGCAACTGCTGAACGCGGCGAGCGTGGATGACCTGCAACGAGCCTGCGCACAGAGTCATGCGGATCGTCGACCAACTGTTCCAACAGCTCAGACGGACAATTGCGCTTGCTGGCCACCCGGTCCCGGACCCGCCAGTCGGAATCCTTGATCAGAGCGGCCAGAATCTCCGGCGGCACAGTTCTGTTATGCGCAGCCCAAAACCGCATGTCGGGATGGTTGCGCACCAGGTCCCACCAGACTGCCAGCGGCAAGGTTGCCCATGCCGAGCGGTTGTACTCCGCTGGCTCCTCGCTCTGCCGCAGCCGGATGAACTCCTCCACGGAGGTGATCTCAGAGAAACGGTCCGCCATGGCAGACAGTAAGTCACGATGTCTAGGACAGACGTCAAGCATCACCCGACGCCAACCCGTCAACCATCAACTGAGACTCGACAGGGCTTCGAGGGCATTGTCTTGTCTCGCGCCGACGCTCGTGCCGTCACCAGCACAAGCTTGGCGGGGACGCCCCCAACGCGGGATCAGCGCGGCGTATCACAGCACCAACAGGGCGCCATCGAACTTTCTGCCTGACGGACCCGTTTTGGATCGCAGTGTCGCTCTGGGCTATCCCGACGTCTCGCCGGGCGTCGGGATGACACCGAGCTGCTGAAGGAAGCCGAAGAGATCCCTGTCAGACCACTTTTCGACGACCTTGCCCTTCTCGATGCGGTGAATCACCGTCGCGGTCATCGTGACCGGCTTGCCAGTGGCAGGGATGCCCGGGAGGTCTCCCTCATGCACGCCGTGGGCCGTCAGCCGGGTCGCGACTTTGTCGCCTTCCGCGACCTGGTCTTCGATCGTATGAGTCCCATCGGGTGCAGCTTCCGAGAACAGACGGAACACCTGCTTGAGACCTTCGCGACCGGGTGCGAGTCCCGGAAAGGCTGGCGGTGAGTGGTCCTGGTAGTTCTCGGCCACGAGATCGGCCATGGCCTCCACGTTGCCCTCGTCGATCTCCTGGTAGAACCGGCGAATTAGCCTCTTGTTCTCCTCGGTGGACATGGGCACCCCTCTGCGTGATCATTTGTGCCGCCGAAGCGATACATACAGCCCGAATCGTCACGCATCGGCCCACCTCGCCACGTCCTCGGCACACCAGGCCGCTGTGGAGGTCACCCAGATGCAGCCCGCGGTGACTCAGCGAAGCGCTGGCGGACGGACGTTGCCTGATGCGGGCCTAGATGACGGCACTTCGCTCGGCCAAGTTGCGCAGCGACTCGGGAATCCGAGGGTCCGAGAGCTGGATCAAGTCGCGGATGACCTCGCGGGCCAAGTGGTGGTCGTGGATCTGCTCGGGTGCTAGGTCCTCGGCCTCCACGAGTGCGGCTGTGGCCTCGCCGACGTGTCGCCGCTGCGCGTGTGCCCGCGCCACGTCAAGCAGGAAACGTGACTGGCGCTCAGGCGAGAGGCCCGATGCGTCAACGTGCTCGGCCACCTCTAGCGCAAGCCCCGCGTCCCCCAATTCCACCGCCGTGCTTACGGCATGGATCTCGACGTTCGTGGGCCCGAACTCCGTGTCGAAGTCATTGCGGTCACCGCCCAACCGCGCTGCGATACCGCGCGCTCGGTCGATGTGCTCGTGAGTCTGCCCCCGGTTGCCCTCCCTCGCGTTGATCACTGCAAGGACGAGGTTCATGGCGCCGAAGAGCGACAGTTCTTCCGGCGGGCAGGTGGGGGCTTCTGTCCTCGGGCCCATGACTGTTGCAGCGGACTGCGCGGCCTGCTCGGCCTGGTCCATGTGCTGTTGCCGCATGAAGGCGTGCGCCATTCGGAACAAGCTCGCGACGACTTCCAACGGCTGCCCTGCGAGTTCCGCTGCCTGTAGTGCTCGGTCGGCCGCGATCCATGCCGCATCCGCCTGGTCTTGGCGAGTGAAGCTGGCTGCGGCCACCTGGTACGCCTTGGCGCGTAGGGCGTGAAGCTCAGTGCGCTCACCCGCCGGCGCGTGGCGTACAGCGGCCTCGATGCTCGGAAGCAGCTTGGCGAGGTGATCGCTCAGGGCGGCGTAGCTCGAGGCGTGCACGAGAGTCCATGCCTCGTCTACTTGCTGACGGAAGGCGGCGAGCGATGGAGTCGGTTCGGCCGGGGGTTGCTGGAAGAGGCTTCCCAGTGCGGGGTGTCCGGTAAGGGCTACCCGCAGACCGTCGAGGTCGTTGCTGTACGCCTGCTCCTCCGGCTCGACTACCTCTGCTGGGGCAGCGGCGTCCGGCCGTAGGTCGCGCACGGGCACATTGAGCGCATCGGCGAGAGCCTGAAGGACCGACAACCGCTCTACAGGCTGCACACCTCTTTCGACCTGCGAAACCCAGCTCTCGGAGCGTCCCATCGCGGCGGCAAGATCGCTCTGGGACATACCTGCGGCGCGGCGCAGCTCCTTAACCCTCTGGCCGACAGTCATGGTGTCTGAACTGGTCACTTCTCGGCTCCGGGTCGGCGGCGGCACCGCAGTGGTCCTGGTCGTCGGCGCCGTCCTGGTCTCGCTGCTGCTCGCGATCGCCATCACCGGCGCCTCGGTCGCCGTGGTCGCTGTAGTCGTCCGCTCGATCCTCGCCAGCGACACCCGACGCTGACCGGCCCCCGGAGCGGCCTCAACCGCCAAGTCTCGTCCGCTCCGGGCGCCGTCCCACTCCGAACCAACGATCCGGAAGGAACCACCATCATGTACGGCCCCACCCTGGCCACACTCACCCGTACGCGGATCTGCCCCAACTGCGACGGCTTCGCCACCGCCACCATCACCTGCGGCCCCCGCCACGACGACGGCACCCGCCTCGTGCTCCACGTCGACTGCCGCACCTGCCACGGCACCGGCACCGTGCCCATGCGCCCCCGCCTGACCACCGCGGACGTGGAGGTGGTCGCATGAGCGAGCTTCGGACCTTCAGTTTCGGAGGCGGTTGGCAGTCCACCGCCGCCCTGGTCCTCGCGGCCCAAGAACGGATCGACTTCCGCACCTTCCTCTTCGCCAACGTCGGGGCCGATAGCGAAAACCCGCACACCCTGCGCTACATCACGCGGTACGCCGCCCCCTACGCCGCCGCTCATGGCCTCGACTTGATCGAACTGCATCGCGAGGCCAAGGGCACGACGGAAACGATCCGTCAGCGGATCATGACTAGCAAGGGCAGCCGGCAGACCATCCCGGTCTTCCTCGCCAACGGCAAGCCCGGCTCCCGGGTCTGCACCAAAGAATTCAAGATCCTCGTCACTGGTGCCTGGTTACGGGCACATGGCGCCACCGCCGACAATCGCGCCACCGTCGCCGTGGGTATCAGCCTGGACGTGATCGGTCGCGCCAACGAGTCCAAGGCGATACCCTACGAGCGGCTGGTCTATCCCCTCCTGGAACTCGGCATTCGCCGCGCCGACTGCCCGCGCATCATCCGCTCGGCCGGCTTGCCGGTGCCGCCCAAGAGCTCCTGTGACTTCTGCCCGATGCGCAAGATCCCCGAATGGCAGGCCATGCACGAGCACGAACCAGCGCGATTCGCCCGCGCCTGCGGGGTCGAAGACACCATCAACGCTCACCTCGCGGTCAAGGGCAAGCGTCCGGTCTACCTCACGCGCACCGGCCGCCCGTTGCGCGAGCTCTTCATGGCGGGCAGCCAACTGCCGCTGTTCGACACCGATGACGAAGGCTGCGACAACGGGTGGTGCTGGACATGACCCATACCGCACGCGAAGTCCGGGCCCTGACCCTGTGGCAGCCCTGGGCGTCTTGCATCGTCTACGCCACCAAGCGGGTCGAGAACCGGCGCTGGGCCACCGACTACCGCGGCTGGCTGCTCATCCACGCCGGCGCCACCTCGACCCGGCCGCCCGGTACGCGGTCATGGCCCGCCCCTTCCTGACCCGCCCGCAGCCGACCGGCGCCGTGCTGGGCTGGGCACGCCTCGACGACTGCCATCCGGACGACGGCATGTGCACACTGTGGTCCGCCCCCGGCCAGTGGCACTGGCACCGAAGTCCACCACCTGGCCCGCCCCGTCTCCTGGCCCGGCGCTCGCGGTCTGTGGACCCCGCCTTCCGGCCTGCTGGACCTGGTGCGGGAGGCTGCTCGTGCCTGACCTTGACCCCAGCGTCCTGGGCGACCTGCTGCGGGTGGCCTCCGCCCCGGACTTCGAGCGCTGGCAGCACCAGGTCCACCGCACCGGCGGCTGCGCGGATCCCATCCACCTGCGCGGCTGGACCACCCGCCACGATAAGAGCACCGGCGAGACCCTGCGCCACTACAGCACCCACGCCGAACCCGGCGGCCGGCTGCGGATCGCGTGCGGCAACCGGCGCGCCTCCCGCTGTCCGTCCTGCGCCTGGACCTACGCCGGAGACACCTACCACCTCATCCGAGCCGGCCTCGCCGGTGACGACCGCCGCGACATCACCGCCACGGTCCGCGATCACCCGCGGGTGTTCGCCACCCTGACCGCCCCGTCGTTCGGTGCGGTGCACAACCGGCCCGACCATGGACGCTGCCGCTGCGGCCGGAGCCACCGCGAGGATGATCCCGCCCTCGGCACCGCCCTCGATGCGGATACCTACGACTACGCGGGCGCGGCGCTGTTCAACAACCATGCCGGTGATTTGTGGCAGCGCTTCACCAACCGGCGGCGCCGCGAGATCGCCGCCCGCGCCGGGATCACTCAACGGGAACTCAAGGAGGTCTGCCGCATCTCCTTCGGCAAGGTCGCCGAGTTCCAGAAGCGCGGTGCCATCCACTTCCATGCCGTGATCCGCCTCGACGGACCGGACGGACCGGAAGACGCCCCGCCCGCCTGGGCGAGCGTCACCGACGCCATCCACGCCGCCGTCCGGCACCCCTATACGAGCCTTCGCCTGGACGAAACGGGCGACCAACCCGCCCGCACCCTCTGCTGGGGCCGCGAACTCGACGTGCGCCCCGTGAAGGCCTTCGGGGACGGCTCCGACCTGACCGAACAGGCCGTGGCCTCCTACGTCGCCAAGTACGCCACCAAGGCCGCCGAGACCACCGGCACCCTCGACCGTCGCGTCGCCGAACTCGCCGACCTCGACCGCCACCACGTGCCCGACCACGCCCGCCGCCTGATCGAAGCCTGCAAGCGGCTCGACCCGCTCTACCCGGACCGCCGGTTGTGGGCCTGGGCGCACATGCTCGGCTTCCGCGGCCACTTCTCCACCAAGTCCCGCAGCTACTCCACCACCCTCGGCGCCCTGCGCCAGACCCGCGCCGACTACCGCGCCGCCCAGGAACGCGCCGCCCTCGGCCTCGATGAGCGCGAGCCGGACACCGTCCTCGTCCTGGCCGACTGGCAATACGCCGGACACGGAGCTCTTTCAGCGTTGCCGCTCCAGGATGAGGACGGCCGCGGCGATTGACGTCATTCGATTCGGGCTGCACCGGGATCTGCGGAAGATGCGCCAGGACTTCAGTCGTGCCACGCCGCGTTCGACCGGTGCCCGTGCCGCGGACAGCGCGCGGTTGACGGTTTGCTGGGTTGGCGTGAGCTCGCGGCCCGGCGGACGTCTGAGGGGTGTCGTCACCCACGAACCGGCTCCCGTATAGGCCCGGTCGGCGAGGATCGGGACGCCCTGGCGCTCACAGATACGGATGATCCGGTGGGTGCGGGCCGCGGTCAGGTCGTGGGCGCGGCCGGGCAGGGCGGGTGAGATCCACAGCAACCGCCCGGCCGGGTCGGTCACCACCTGCACGTTCACCCCGTGCCGACGGTGCTTGTGGGAGTAGTCGGGGCGGCTGTCGCCGACCCGGTCGCACTCGGCGAGGGTGCCGTCCAGCAGGACGTAGTCGGGGTCGGCTTCGCGCAGCGCGCGCAGCAGGCCGGGCGCGCGATCGGCGAGCAGGCCGATCACCGCAGCCGTGTAGGCGTGGGCGGTGCCGGCGCAGGTACACCAGACCGACGAGAGCACGCTGGTGCGGCGGGAGTTTGCAGCGGCGGTCACCCTCGCGGGTGACGATGAGCATGGTGACCCACTCGACCAGGGCATGGGGCAGGTCGAGTGCGGCAGGATAGAAAACCAACAAGGCTCCTGTGCCAGCGAGTTGAGACGTCGAACACCTCTCTCAACGGCACGGGAGCCTTGTCCGTTGCGGACGGCTACGTCGTCACCCGATCAGTGGCCACGCTGAAAAACCTCACGGCCACACCCCCGGCGAATCCGCCCTCGCCGCCACCATCGCCCACGACATCCAACTCAACCGAGAAACCGCCCGCGAAGCCCTGGAAGGAGAACCGACGTGAGGGATGAGCTGATGACAACCGACGAGATCCTTGCAGAGCTCAAGGGAATCTCACGCCGGACCTTCTACCGGTGGCGTGAATTGGGTAAGGCTCCGCGGGCCTTCAAGCTGCCCAATGGTGAACTGAGGGTGTGGCGCAGTGACTTCACCGCGTGGTTGAACAGCCAGGAAAGGGCGGCGGTGTGAAGTCGCTCGACGTGAAGGTCTGGGGCGTACGGAAGAGGAACACCAAGAAGCCGTCGTACGACGTCAGATGGATCGTTGCCGGGAACGTGTTCTCCGATCACTTCCGCACCAAGGGACTTGCCGACAATCACCGTTCGAAGCTGATCCGCGCCATGCGCGACGGGGAAGAATTCGACACGGTGACCGGGCTGCCTGACTCGTTGATCGAAAAGGCGCCGTCGGTGACGTGGTACGCCTTCGCCTTGAAGTACCTTGCTATGAAGTGGCCGCATGCTGCGCCGAACACGCGGAACTCGATCAATGACTCGCTGACCTCCGTACGGTGGCTCTCCTCGACGACCGCCCGGGGCGACCCGCGGATGACCTGATCAGGAAGGCGCTTCGCAACTGGGCTTTCGTGCTGCCCGGCCCTGATGATCGTGACTTGCCGACAGAGATTGCGAACACGCTCTATTGGGTGGCCAAGGCCTCGCGACCTCTCGCGGATCTCGGCGACGCTGCGATCGGAAGAGCCGTGCTGGACTCGTTGAAGCTCAAGCTCGACGGGACGGCTGCTGCGGCGGAAACCGTACGACGCAAGCGGCGGACACTGGTCAACGCCATGCACTATGCGGTGGACCTGGGCGAGTTCAAAGAGAACCCGAACACTGCCATGCGTTGGAAGAAGCCGAAGGTGGTCAAGCAAGTTGATCCCCGAGTGGTCGCCAATCCTGAACAGGCTCGCGCGTTGCTGACCGCAGTCTCATAGATCGGTGGACACCGCCGGGCCCGCGGGCGTCGACTCGTCGGACTGTTCGCCTGCATGTACTACGGCGCCTTTCGCCCGGCCGAAGTGGTGGCCCTCAAGGCAGCCGACCTGAAGCTGCCGGAAAGGGGCTGGGGAACGGCTCTGCTCAATCGGACCCGGCCGAGTGCCGGTAAGCGCTGGACTGATTCCGGCGAGACGCACGACGACCGCGGCCTCAAGAATCGAGCTGTTGAAGAGGTCCGGCCGGTGCCGATCCCACCTCAGCTCGTCACGATCTTGCGAGAACACCTCGACACGTTCGGAACAGCCGAGGACGCGCGGCTGTTCACCAACGAGCGCGGGGGAGTGGTCGGCTCGTCCACCTACTTCCGCATCTGGCAGGAGGCTCGCACGCTGGCGCTCCCGCCGGCCGCCGCTGCCTCGCCGCTCGCGGCCCGCCCGTACGACCTTCGGCACTCGGCGCTGTCGACCTGGCTCAACTCCGGCGTCGACGCGACCGAGGTTGCCGAGCGGGCGGGCAACAGCGTTGAGGTCCTGCTGGGCCGCTACGCCAAGTGCATCGACGGCCGGCAGGAGGTCGCCAATCGCAAGATCGAAGAGTTGCTGCGGGAATACGAATGATCGCGCGTGAGCAGCGTGTGTGAGCCACGCTAGGCTCCAGGCCCCTGGATTTGTCCGGGGGCCTTCGCCGTTTCCCAGGCTGACCAGGAACGATGCCTCAAGATCTTGCCCACGGATAGTCCACGGAGCCCGACGTAAGGCCGCTCAGAGCGGCATACGGCTGCGGCCGGGCCTACGGCGTACCGCCCTGCTGACGACTCATCCATTCCTCGATAGCCCGCTCGGTGCTGGCGAGTTCCTCGGTTGGGCTGAACTGCAGCAGCTCGGTGCCGGAGTCCACATACGGCCGGTGTCCCGGCGGCTGATAGAACGCGTCACCGGCCTCGTACACCTCCTCCTGGCCCCCGGAGGCGAAGCGCACGCGTCCGGCGATGACGTAGCCCCAGTGCGGACACTGGCACGCCCCACCGGGCAGCGCCTGCAGCGGCCCGACAAGGTCGGCGTCGGCTGAGAAGGACACGAATTCGACGGTGTACCCGTTCATATCCTCGCGGCGGTCGGTCACCGGCCCGAATTCCTGGACGTTCGTCGCGGACAGTTTGGATACCTTTGGCATCGCTGTGGCTCCTCTCCGTGATGACTCCGAGACTTGCCTCGTTTCGAGTCGACCACTTCGCGCAACGGGGCGCATCCGGGGAGGACGGCCGAGCACCTCGGGGTGTGGGATCGGCCTCCCACCTGACGGGCGGCTGTTCACCAACGAGCGCGGGGGAGTGGTCGGTTCGTCCACTTACTTCCGCGTCTGGCGGGAAGCACGCACGCTGGCGCTCCCGCCGGACGCCGTCGCCTCACCGCTCGCCCTCCGGCACGCGGCCTTGTCTACCTGGCTCAACTCCAGGCCCCTGGATTCGTCCGGGGGTCTTCGCCGTTTCCGGGGCTGACCTGGAACGATGCGTCAAGATCCTGTCCACAAATAGTCCACAGAGCCCGACATAGGGCCGCTCAGGGCGGCATACGGCTGCACACGGCTGTAGATACGCGAAGACCCCGGCCTCAGCGTTTCCGCTGCTGACGGGGTCTTTGGGCACCTCGTACTGGGTGCCCCCGGCAGGATTCGAACCTGCGCATACGGCTCCGGAGGACCCCTTCGGTTGCGCGCGAAGTGGCTGGTCCCAGTCTTGCATCGGCGTAGGCGGCTTGGGCGTGTCCACGGATGGTCCCCAGGTGGAGACTGCTGCTTAGCCTCGGGCTTTCGTGAGGTGGTCTGTCCGAGGCTTGATCACAAACGCGAGAAGTGCTCCTGACCTGGAATGATAGGACTTGTCGAGGGTCCAGATCGTGCCGTGGAAAGAAGCACTTCTCAGGTGAAGAAGCGTATCGGGTCGTACCCGCGTGTCCACGGTGAGGGCAGCGGTCGTGGAGTGGTCTCGCAGGCCGGGGCCGTGCTGCTGGTCAAGACGGTCCGCAAGGTGGGTCTGGATACTGCGATATCTGCGGCTCTGGCGCCCTGGCGCCCTGGCGCAAGCCGCGGGCGGTGCACGATCCCGGCAAGATCCTGCTGGATGTGGCGCTCGCGGTCGCGCTCGGCGGCGACTGCCTGGCCGACGTCGGCATGCTGCGGGCCGAGCCGGCCGTGTTCGGGCCGGTGGCCTCGGACCCGACAGTCTCCCGGCTGATCGACACGCTCGCGGCGGGCGGCGAACGCGCCTTGAACGCGATCCGCGGTGCCCGGTCCCAAGTGCGGCAACGTGTGTGGAAGCTGGCCGGGCAGACTGCGCCGGATGCGACCGGCTCGGTGACCGTGGACCTGGACGGCGTCCTGGTGATCGCGCACTCCGAGAAGGAAGACACGGCTGCGACCTGGAAGAAGACCTTCGGCCACCACCCGCTGATGGCCTTCGTCGACCACGGGACGGGCGGGTCCGGCGAGCCGGTGGCCGCTCTGCTGCGGCCCGGGAACGCGGGTAGCAACACCGCCGCCGATCACATCGCCACCACCCAACTGGCCCTGGCCCAGCTGGCCAAGTCCTACCGTCGCGGGCGCCGGACGCTGATCCGCACCGACTCCGCGGGCGGCACCCACGAGTTCGTGGCCTGGCTCGCGAAACGCGGGCGGTGGCTGTCGTATTCGGTCGGCATGACCATCACCGACACCATTCACCAGGCCGTACTCAAGGTGCCGCCCGCGGCATGGACGCCGGCCGTCGAGCCCGACGGAGAGATCCGCGACGGGGCCTGGGTCGCCGAACTCACCGGCGGCATGCTCGAGGGCTGGCCCAGGGGCATGCGGCTGATCGTCCGGAAGGAACGACCGCACCCCGGTGCCCAGTTGAGGATCACGGACGCCGACGGCATGCGGATCACATGCTTCGCCACCAGCACCACCGGCCTGCCCATCGCCGGGCTCGAACTCCGCCACCGCCTGCGGGCACGGGCCGAGGACCGCATTCGGGCTGCCCGCGCGACCGGCCTGCGGAACCTGCCCCTGCACGACACCGCGCAAAACCGGGTCTGGCTGGAGATCGTCCAGATCGTACTCGACCTGCTGGCCTGGATGCCGATGCTTGCACTGAACGGCCAGGCCCGGCTCTGGGAACCCCGCCGCCTGCGGCTCCGCCTGTTCAGCCCGGCCAGCCAACTCGTCACCACCGGCCGTCGCCGGATTCTCCGCCTCGCCCGCCACTGGCCCTGGACCCATGTCATCATCGGCGCCCTGGAACGGCTCGACCAACTGGCCACTCCAGTCTGACCAGTAGCCTTGCCGTCCCTGCGAGCAGCACCACCGTCTCCGGAGCAGTGGAACCCGGCGCCCACCCGACACGCCAGTCGGGCTACCGGCCTACCCGCCAGCAGCCACGGAACGCCAAACGGTCCGCCGACTCCGTCGGCAGACCGTCACGAAAGATCGAGGTTAAGGGTTTGCTCGCGGCCCTACAACAAGCTCTTCGACCTTCTCGACGTCGCCCGCTGCCAGTGCCAACGCTCGAGGAATCCGAAATTGCATGAGCTGGACCGACCGCGACCCTACCCCTCTCGTACGCCATGCAGAGCGAAGATCACCCGCTACCGCACCGGCCTCAGCCCCCGACCAGGACAGAAGCAAGATCATCAAGACTTTGAGTTGGCTTCTGAGCGCCCTCCTGGGTACGCATACCCACGCATGATGCGCATACTGGATGAAAGGAGCGATGTCACGGAATAAAACGTCGGCGAATCCCTCTTCCCACCCGTTCGGGCGACGCCTCGACCGGCACCAGGCTCAAGGAGTTCGATCATGGCCACTCCTCCCGGGGAAGACCGAGAGTCCGCACCCCGCGCCGACACTGAGAGCACCACCCCCGCCAGGGAGACTCCACGCCAGCAACCTCCACCACCAACTCCAACTCCCATCACTCAGCCGTCCGCCCCCCCTACTAGCCCGTCCTCCCTCCCGACACCGAAGGTAGACGCTCCAACTCCCAGCTTCGATTTCCATTACCCAACCACCGATGTACCGCAGATTCGACAAGCGGTATCAGATGTCTTCACCGCTGAACTTCAAAGCATTTCCGAAATTGAGTTTGCCAAGCTCAGTGTGATGCGCCGGACATGGCAGACATACTGCGAAGAACACGGACGGGAGAACGTAATACCGGCCACGACGCGGCCGCCGGAGTATGTGGAGTATGACAAGCTGACATCCGAAGAAAAGGCGCGTGTGACGCTCAGCGAAGAGAAGCGAAGGGCAGGCGTTGTCAGATCGGCCGCCGAAAGCGCAGGCGAATTCGCAAAATCCTCTCCATATGCATGTCAGTTCTGCGGAAAACTCATCAAGAATACGGACTCCCTCGTTGTATTTCGTCACACTGACGGGGGAACTCATCTCGGTCACGTTCGATGCTGCGAAGCAGTAATAGAGGGAGGGGAAGCGGTCTCTTGCGGCGAGTGCGCGGAGCTGCTTGCATCGCAGGAATACGGTACAAGCCCGTATGTATTTATGGAAGAGGCGCGGGCCTTCATGGGGCATGGGGCTGACTCGCCAGGCGAAAACACCTTCGTCCCGCTCGGTATGACCGTTTACACCTATGCCAATCCAGGATGGGTCGTGGGGATGGACGAGATCATGGCGATCTGCGCAAACCCACTAACGCATAAAACCCGAGCAACCTTCGAACAGGGGGCCGAAATCCCCAATATCCGAATTACTCCATACAAGTCGCACGAGCTGGAATTGGGAAAGAGGGCCTGGCTCAGCGGACGGCGTCGCCCGAGCGAGGCGGAGGAGCTTTCCCTTGACGAGCAAATGCAAAAGTACCCTCAAAGCGAAGACGTCACATTCATTGAGGAAGACACTGCACTCTGCACTACACCGGACAAGTGCCGGCGTCCTGTCCACACCTGTGCAGGACTATTGAATAACAATCGCGGCATTCCCAGAGTATACATTGGCAGCTGCTTCGGTAGCGGTGGTTTGGGTGCTGACCCCGACCCCATCAAAGCAGGATACTCGGCGCTAGTCGATAAGTTTATCGCAATCAAGAAGAAGAATGACGCATTGAAGGCATTGAACGTCTTCAATGATATGCACGAAGGAACACGATCGGCTCTATTGACATTTCCAGCTTTCGTGCACTGGTACGATGCGGCCCTGCGGACCGAGATCGAGGAAAAGATCCCCAGCAGGCCAAAGGAGGCGGATGGCACTCCAGCAGCGCCGGAGGAGGAGACGGGCGTCGTTGAGACGAAGGGTCTAGGTACGCGATTCGTTGGGCTTACTTTCGGCAGCGGCCGCCAGTGGAGGTTGGCACAGCTTGACGGTATCCACGGGGATGAGGAAAGCACTGTTTTCGACCGCGCCGACATACAACTCACGGCAACGGGGGGGCAACTTATCCTCTTTCAAGGGTCGGCGGCAATATTCCATCCCGAGGGTTCTCCCCAGGGCATGAGCATGATCCTCCGCCATGTCGTGGGTGGGGCAGAGACAACCGCGGCCTGGGCAGGCCAGGTTCCCTACCGCGATGAGCACGGCGCGGGATACGAGATCACCGCCACAGAAACGGAACGCGAGGGCGCATGGTTCGCCCCCTTCGGATCCACTCTTTCCCCCTCCGGACCCACGTACGTGTTCATCGGCCGTGACGGCCACGTCCGGTTCGTCGCGCCCACCACACTCATTACTGTCCGGACCACGACCGGGCTCGTCACTAGGCCCATCACCGACATCCTCGGAACGGCACTACCCCGTTCCATGCCACTCGACGCATTTGGCATCGACGTGGTCCACACCCCACAAGCAGGCACCGCAACCTTCACCATCGCTGGCAGTTGATCGACCAATGCCACGAAGTTAAGGCCCTGTTGGCGGTGTCAAGCGAGGCAGGAGACAGAAGGGGCCTCTGCTATCCAGGGGATCGACCAAGATCTTCCTGAGAAAGCAGAGGACCAGTGGCCAAGTCTGTCTTGGGCAGAACCGATGACGTGTTCGCGGCCTGGTCACATTGGTGAGTTAACGCAGGTCATCCCGCCCGAGTTGGTGGATGCGGTACTGGATGAGAGCGGGGCCCGCGAGCGACGACTTCGGAGCCTCCCCTCTCGCGTCGGCGTGTATTTCGTACTCGCGCTTGGGCTGTTCGAGCATCTGGGCATCGGACTGGTGTGGGGCAAACTCGGGGCCGGACTGGCTGCCCGGGTGCCGCAGCCCTCGGAGAAGGCACTTCGCGATCTGCGTCGGCGGGTCGGGGTGGCCCCGCTTAAGCGGCTGTTCCACGTGTTGGCCGGCCCGCTGGCCCAGCCGTCCACACCCGGAGTGCGCTACCGACGCTGGCGCACGGTCGCCTTCGACGGCTGCGGAAGCCTGTCCGTCCCCGACCACGAGCGCAATCAGTCCTGGCTCGGTCGCACCGAACGCCGCTACGGCCCGGCTGGCCACCCCCGGCTGATGCTCATGACCCTGTGCGAAACAGGCACCCCGCGGCCTGTCGCAGCGGTCTTCGGCCCCGCCTCCAAGGGCGAGACCGACTACGCCCACGACCTGATCGGCCACCTGACCCCGGACATGCTCCTCCTGGCGGACCGCGCCGTCGACAGCAACAGTCTGCTCGCAGACATCGCAGCTCAAGGGACTCAGTTCCTGCTACGCGCCACCAGCACACGACGACCGCCGGTGCTGGCGCTGCTGCCCGACGGCTCCTACCTGACCCGGATAGGGGGCCTCCCGTTGCGGGTGATCGAGGCCGAGATCCACTCCCGCACCGCCGACGGCGGCGACTTCGGCGGGACCTACCGCCTGCTGACCATGCTCAACGACCACCGCACCGATCCAGCCGATCACCTGGTGCGTCTCTGCCACGAGCGCTGGGAGATCGGATCACCTACCTGGCGCTCCGTCACACCCTGCTCAAAGGCCGAGTTCTACGTTGGAAGGACCTGGTGGGCCTCAACCAGGAGATGTGGGGACTGCTCACGCCTTACCAGGCCCTGCGCTCGGTCATGGTAACCGCGGTGGGGCACTGCCCGGCTGCGATCCCGACCGAGCCGGCTTCACAGTCGCTCTGAAAGCCGCCCGTGACACGGTGGTCAGCCTGGTCGGAACGACCGCGGCCTCAGGGCCGAGCAACCGCTCCGACCTGATGGGACACATCGGCGCCCGCGTTCTGCACGCGCTGCTTCCTGGGCGCCGGATGCGGCTGTCCGCCCGCATCGTCAAGTGCAGAACTCCCGCTACAACGTCTGGAACCGCGACGGCCGTCCACGATCTACTACTGCAACGGTGCTTGCCGTGACTGCTGGCCAGGTTGGTCGTTGGTCTGGATATGGGTGGGGACCTTGCTGATGTCAGGTTGTGGGCGGGTGAACTGACCGCTCTGCACGAGCGGTTCGTGCACAGGTTCAACCGGGAGGAGCCGCGTCAGTCGGCGCTGGCTTATATGCGGGGGCTGGTTGCGCCGCTGGAGCGGAAGAACGGCTGGACGCTGGCCGAGGAGGCCGGTCATGACGGACCGGACCGTATCCAGCGGATGCTGAACCGGATCGAGTGGGAGGCCGACGAGGTCCTCGACGACGTGCGCGAGTATGTGGTGGAACACCTCGGGGACCGGGACGCCGTCCTGATCGTCGATGACACCGGTTTCCTGAAGAAGGGCGTCCGGTCGGCCGGGGTGCAACGGCAATACTCCGGGACCGCGGGACGCACCGAGAACTGCCAGATCGGCGTGTTCCTCGCCTACGCCAGCGGCCGTGGACGCACTCTGATCGACCGTCGGCTGTATCTGCCCACCTCCTGGACGGACGACCGGGACCGCTGCCGCCGGGCCGGCATCGACGACAGCGTCGCCTTCGAGACGAAGGTGGCCATGGTCAAGACGATGGTCCGCAAGGCCATCGCCGACCAGGTCCCGTTCGGCTGGGTGACGGCGGACGCCGCCTACGGCTTCAGCAAGGGCTGGCGCTACGAGCTGGAGCAGGCGGACGTCTTCCACGTCATGGCCACCACCCGGCACGACACCGTCGTCACCCGCTGGGCACTCGACCACCCGGTCCACGACCTGTTCCCCGGTCTGCCGCGGCAGAAGTGGAAACGCCGTTCCTGCGGACAGGGAGCTCATGGCCGGCGGATCTTCGACTGGGCCCGCGTCGAGGTGCGGCCCTGGCACCGCGAGGACCGCCGGCACTGGGTTCTCGCCCGCCGCAGCGTCAGCAGGCCCGAGGAGATCTCCTACTACATCGCCTACTGCCCCGCCGACACGACGCTGGACGAGCTGATCCGCATCGCGGGCAGCCGATGGGATCCGAGAAACAGCGCATAGATCAGATCACCGGTTCTCATGCTGCCTGGTTGAGGGTGCCGCCGTTGTTGGTGGTGGCGGTGGCCTCGTCGCTGAGGTTCACGGTGCCGCCGGCGTTGAGGGTGACGACCGTGGCCGACTCCGCGGCGTTTACGACGCCGCCATTGACAGTGGTGACCTGAGAGGATCCCTCGGCGTTCACGGTGCCGCCGTTGACCGTTGTGACCCTGGCGTTCGCGTCGAGGTAGACCGTAGCGCCGACGTTGACGCTGGTCACAGTGGCCGAGCCATTGGCGCTCGCGGTGCCGCCGTCGGCGATGCCCACTGTTGAGAAGCCACTAGCGTTCACGATCCCACCGGTGAGTCTCCCGACTGTTGCCCTGCCACTGGTGCTCGCCATGCCGCCGGAGACGGTGGTGATGGTGGCTTCGCCGTCAGCCTCCACGTTGCCCCCAGACACGCTTACGGTGGCGGCTCCACGAATACCGTAGATGAATACGGGGTGCATCCCAGTACTGCTGATATTGAGCGTTAGGCCGAGAGTATCGGTGATGTGGATCTCGAAGTCGCCGGAGGCCGCGGAGAGGGCATCGAATTCGTCTTGGGTATTCGCCCGCCACGCCGATTTTCCTGACACACGGGGAGCGACGCGCGCGAAGGGGCGCTCGACGCCCGGGGCCATGATCCAGAGGTTCTCTGCGCGCTTGAGCAGCTCGCCGATTACAGGTAGGTTGACCTCCATTGCAGCCCTGGTTTCCCTGGGTAGTACGCGCCAAGAATCTCCCTCGCCCGCCGTGGCGCCACGCTCGAAGATTTGCACCCAGTGCTTAGCCGGGGCAAGGTTGCGTCCCAATTCTGGGTGTTCGTATAGCTGATCGGCTTCCCACGGCTTAAGCCATGCGGTGGTCGTCTCCTTGGTCTCGGGGTCGATACGAGTCCGCGGGGTTTCGCGCCTGGCTATGAATGAAGCACGGCGTTCAGCGCCACTCGGCGCGGTACACGCAGTTAGGATCACCTTGCCGGACAGACGGGCGAGCAATCCGTTGCAGTGGTGGATGCCGTCGAAAATGCTGCATGCGCCCGTTTTATCGTCACACAATTTGATGCCGGATTCGAGGGTGACGGGCCCGGGTGGCCCTCCGGGTGGCTTGGATGCTTTGTCGATGAGGGGTGTGGTTCCCACCGCGATCACCTTTCGTAGGATGGGCCGGGAGGTGCTCTCCAGGAACTTATTTAGGCGCAGGGTCTCATTTTCATGTCCTGCGGACAGCATGAAGTTCGGGACCATCTTTCTGGTCTTATGTCTGCGTAGTCCTGGGAGTTCTCCTACCGCTGCTTCCATTCCCATTCCTATGGCCACGTATGAATCCGACTCCGCCATAGTGAAAAGCTCGCAGCCCTCTGGTACGAACGTTTCTTCCCCCGGCATATAGGATCCGTGTCCGACCACCGCTATCTCATCGCGCAGTTTTCCCTTGGTGGTTTTAATCTCCTCGGGGCCAGCTTCCTTATAGCTCCTCAGTACGACTTCGGCCTGTCGAAGCAGGTCTGCCAGCCGTCGGGCCGGCTTGCGCCCAGCTTCCCATTCGCGGATTGCCTTGATCGCTGAGGCGAAAGTGATCTGCATTTGCCGCGATGCAGAACTTGTGCTCCCGCGGAGGGCAGACTGGTAGATTTCCAGTGCCTGGGTGAACTCGTGCTCGATTCCGGTGAGCTTATTCCATCCCGGACTGTCGGCCGCCTTTATCAGCTGCTCGACCTTCTTCCCGTGCTCACGGATGAGCTCTTGCGTCCAGCCGACGGCCTCTCGCACCTGTTCCATATCAGGCACCTCAGAGTCTCGGCGGGCACTGCCGCGCCGCAGCCATGCGCTTAGCATCTCGACTCTGCGCTGGTAAACCAAGACCTCCTCAGTGAGCAACTCCAGCTCGTCAGGTTCCATGACCTTCACCGTCTCGCGCATGGCAGCCACATCGCCGATCAGGCTGCTCGCCCGAGCCAAGAACTCGCGTTCGGCCTTCGGGGCACCGGTGAGCGGCGTGGCAGGGGATTGCGGCCTAGTGGGCGCAGTCGGATTCTTCTTCTCTTCCCGCCCGCTTGGCGTCACGTCTGTGGGGGTCCCAAGGTGAAGCGCGCCGCCGTCTACTCCCCACAAGGAGCCCTGAGCGAGCTGGACCGCATCGCGTGTGACGGTGGCCTTGCGGGCGTCTAGCACATATCTGATCTGTTCCGACCCTGTATGGACGTACAGGTCGCCGTCCGCGTCTTCGTGGACGCGATAGCGGTGCCCGTCACATTGGAAGATCAGTTCATCAGTGGGGGCGGGGGATTGAGTCGTTGGACGAGTGAAGGTTTTCTTCTTTTTCGTGAAATCGAGAAATTTAGTGAGTTGGGACTCTGTCACGCGACCACCGGTCACCTCTATTTCAAGATCCCCTGGCTTCCCCCGCGACAAGCGCTTACCTTTCCGCGTCTTAGTGATTTTTCCCGTCGCCACTGTTCTGAGATCGCGCGGCCACTTGGGCGGAGGCCTCAGTAGCACCATCACCGAATCCCGACTCCCGGGGATTTCCTGAATGGAGAAGTGAACGTTGCCACCCTCGGGGACACTTTTCAGTGTTCTTGTATTATGCGACCGCAATTCACGTATCGGCAGCTTGACGGGGGGCTTCTTCTCTTCCGTTCTCGGCGGGGCGATGCCCTCGAATCCCTGCTCCTCCCCGGATGGGGAGCGTGGCCCTGGGGAGATCGGCCCCGATGACACCCGATCGAAGGGTGTCCCAGGCTCTCCGGACGGAGGACTCTGGGATCCTGTTGCAGAGGGAGACCTCAGTTCCGGCGACAGAGGATCCCGTGATTGCCGTGATGTCAGGGACTGCAGCGATGGAAGCTCCGGCCCTGACGCCACCCGCTGATATAGCAGTGTTGCTTCGGGGCTGTCTGGTATCGGCGGAAGTGTGGCCACAATGCGTGCAATCGCTTCCCGGGACACGCGGCGGCTTGGAACCTCTGTCGGCGTATCACTCTCCTGAGCGGATTCCTCATCCCATGCCGGCTCCAGAGTGGGGATTTCGTCCTCGCTCTGCAGGTTAGGAGGCAGGCCACTCGCGGGAATTTGGTCGTCGGACATTCTTGGCCTTCCTGAAGGGGGCGGCCCCAACGAGATTAAGACGCGAACCCTGCTAGCACTTTTTCGATTCACCCCTGCACTGTATGCAATCGACTTGCCACGGGGGGCTACGCGACCGCAGCGCGGGACTCTCCTGTCGATGAGTATCCCACCCGTCGGCGGGGACGGGCCAGTTACGGAGAAGCGGTTGAATTCGTGGAAGCCGGTGATTCGATTGGCTGGTATCAGGTCGGCTACGAACTCCCGCCAGGAGCAAAGACTCCAGGTCCCGCCGGCCCAGCGCCAGACCATGCAGTCGGTTGTCGAGCCCCCACCTGAGCCCTCGGGAATTGGGTGCGCCGCCCACCCAACACGGCTGCCCGGCACGATGCCCTCTTGTGCCGGGCAGCGCGGTGCCGCGCGGTCGGCCGTTCGCGCTACGAAGCTTCCTGACGCACTGGCCGCAGGGCCCTGAAATGGGGGACCTACTCGTTCCCGTCCGTTCCCGTAGGTGCAGGGACCAGTCCTTGAGCTGGGCGAGTGCGGTGATCACCGGCCCTAGCCCGGCTTGCGGTGATCATGGTGGTGTGCTGGGTGGCGGCTCGGCGGTAGGCGGAGAGGCGGGGGCCGCTTCGATGGCCGGAGACGGGAAGAGGAGCGGAGTCTCGCTCTGCACACGGGCTAGGTAGCCGAGTCCGGTGCCGACGTCGGTGGCTCCGCTCAGGAGTCTGTCTTCCTGTCGGCGTCGCATCGAGACCGTGTAGAAGCGGGAGATGCCGTCGAGTACCTTGTTGAAGACCCGAGCCATGACCGTGAGGACGGGCGGGAGCGCGATCATGATCGCGACCCATGTGGGGGCCTTGCTTAGCGCCGTCAGTCCGGCGGCAGTCATGGTGAGAATGTCGGGGAGACGAGGTGTCGTCGGGCGGCAGCCAGGTTCATGGCCCACCGGTCGTCCTGCGAGCGCGTCACCGGACGCACCGGCCCACCCTCGTCCGGGTCGACGCCGACGGTCTCCAGAAGGAACTGCTGCGCCGGCACCAGCCGGCCCCACGCGGCGCGCTGCTGCGCGATCCAGGCTCCGAGGTCCTCGCCCTGCACCACCACCTCACGCAGCCCGGCAGGCAGCGCACCGCCGGCCTTCACATGGGCGCGAGCGAGCCGATACGCCCGCTGCCAAGAAACGTCCCACTCCGGGCACCACCCGGGGTCGACATCCTCCAACGCCTCCATACGGCTGGCAGAGAGCTCCCCGGCACTGGAGACACCCGTTTCCCCGGCGGCGCGCCGCGCGGCGTTCTCGAGAGTCTTCCGGGCCGCAGCCCGCATGTTCTTGGCCCAGACCCCAATCGCCATGTCCTGCCACACCGCGGACGTCGGCGGCAGAAAATGATCATGTGTGGCGGCCTAGGAGCGGGCACCTCGAGCCCGGCGTCCCAGGCGGAGGCGTGGACGGACCAGACCATGCCCAGCCGCTCGAACTCCGTCACACGCGAAGCCTCCAGACCCCCCGCGGCGTAGTAGCGGCGCTGATCAGCGATGAACACTCCCAGGGGATGGTCGCCGACCGCGCCCCAGTCCTCCGGGGGGACGTACGTGTACGGCACCCGCAGCTCCGTCGCCTTGGTTTCGCGCCGCCACCGGGTGGCGGCCTCGATCCCGCGCCGCCAATACACGCCCTCCGGGTCGATCACCCGCAGCTGCACGAACTGCGCCAGCGCCGCCGGGTCGCGCTCCTCGCTGAAGCGCAGCACCTCCGCAGCCCGAGCAGACACCAACGCCCGGCCGTCGTCGACGTCGTCCAGGCCCTGCTCCGCACCGTCCTCAACGCCCTCCTCACCGTTCTCCGCCGCGCCCGAACGGGCATTGCGCAGACGGGGATCAGCGAGCCCTTCGATCGTCTCCGTATCGTGCGCTCGCAGGGCTCCAAGGATCTTGCTGAGGGTCCCATAGGCATCCGAAGTGAGCAATTCATTCGCGTCCTCACCCGGCCCAAGGAAGACAGGAACCACCAACGTCGCCAGTTTCCCCCGCTCCGGCTTCAACCGCAGAGCACGCCCAACCATCTGCACAATGTCCACCATCGACCCACGCGCATCAGCGAAAAGAACCGCATCACACTCAGCGGTATCAACGCCCCTCCCCAAGCACCCGAACAGAGGAAAGAATCTGCAATTCCGCACGCACATCCCGACCCTCGAACCCAGAACCACCAAGGAAATCAGACGCGAATTCATCCAGCACCGCACGGCGATGTCCAGGCGCGTGCTCGCCATACAACCACTCCGCCCACACCTGCTCCGCCGGCGGGAACGTGTCGGGGTCGTCCTCGGCGAGCCGGCCCGCCGTCACCGGCACCGCGGCCGCCATCACCTCCGCCTCACCCACCCGACTGTGAAACGACAACACCCGGCGGAAACGCTCCTGTTGGGCAGCCTGCATCAGACCCGTCTGCATCGCCGCCAACGGCGCTCCACGCGCCGCGACCGAACCCGGCGCCTCACTGGACAACGCCGCGTACAAGTCCGGGTCGCGGATATCGAGGCACAGCATCTGATACGGCGCCACGATGCCCCGCCGAATCGCCTCCGACAACGTGAGCTTGTAGGCCACCGGACCGAAGACCGGGCTGAAGTCCTCCATCGACGCCACCAGGCGAGGCCTTTCGCCCTCCGCCTCCCACACCCGCGCCGTGGCGGTCATGTAGAGCCGCCGCTCCGCGGGCAGCAGCGTCTGGTCGTGCACGGCCGCCCACGGCTTCAGACCATCACCACTCGTCCTGTGGGCCTCATCCACGACCATCAGGCTCCACACCCCCAGACCCGCGGCATTGGCCCGCTGCAGGACACCTAGTACTCCAGTCTGACTTCGCGATCTTGTCGCGGACCCGGCTGGGAACGGGTACGGCCACCGCGTGATCATCGGGGGTTGTGTGGACTCCTGAAGATCGTGCGGTGGCCGCAGGCCATAGCGTAGACCCTGCCCGCTGGCGGGCGATGTTCGACCAGGTCATGGCCCGGATCGCGGGCAGGTTCGGGCGAGTTGAGCCCCGCGCCGCGGCCCGCGCCTATCTGCTCGGGCTGCTGTCGAGCGTCGAGCGGAAGAACTGCCGGCAGCTGGCCGAACAGGCGGGCCATACGCGGCCTGGGCCGATGCAGCGTCTGCTGCGCTACGCCCGCTGGGACGCCGATGCGGTCCGCGACGACCTGCGTGCCTACGCCGCCGAACACCTCGGCGCTGACGGCGGCGTTCTCGTGGTCGACGAGACGGGTTTTGTGAAGAAGGGCCGGTCCTCGGCCGGCGTGCAACGGCAGTACACCGGCACCGCGGGGCGCATCGAGAACGCCCAGGTCGGCGTGTTCCTCGCCCTGACCACCAGTCGCGGACGGGCCCTGATCGACCGACGGCTCTACCTCCCCGAACACTCCTGGTCCACTGATCCCGAACGCCGCACCGCGGCCGGGATACCCGAGACGGTGCAGTTCGCCACCAAGCCCCGTCTGGCCTTCGAGATGGTCGCCGCCGCGGTGGACGCCGGGGTCGCCGCCTCCTGGGTGACCGGCGACGAAGCCTACGGCCAGGACCCCCAGCTCCGCGCCGCCCTCGAGGCACGCGGCACCGGCTATGTCCTGGCTGTCGCCTGCTCGATGCGGGTGAGCATCAACCACGGCCGCACCCTTGTCCGCGCGGACACCGTCGCCGGCCGCCTGCCCGCCACAGCCTGGCACCGTCAGAGCGCCGGAAACGGCGCGAAGGGACCGCGGTACTACGACTGGGCCTGGATCCACATCGGTCCCGGCAGCCATCGCCACCTGCTGATCCGCCGCAACCGAAACACCGGCGAACTCGCCTTCTACCTGTGCTGGTCCCTCACCGACGTGCCCCTGTCGGAGCTGGTCCGCGTCGCCGGTGTCCGCTGGAGCGTCGAGGAGTGCTTCCAGGCCGCCAAGGGCCAGGTCGGTCTGGATCACTACCAGGTGAGGCACTGGACCTCCTGGCACCGGCACATCACGCTCGCCATGCTCGCCCTGGCCTTCCTGACCGCCCTCGCCGCCGACGCGACCCCCGACCGGCCCGCCGACGCGCACCATCTCGCCCGCAGCCGGGATCCCATCACGCTGGCCGTCCCGGAAATCCGCCACCTACTCGCCGCCGTCGTCAGCCCACCAGCCGTGACCGCGACCAGGCTGCTGCACTGGTCCAACAGGCGTCGGCGCCACCAGGCAACAGCCCGACGCAGCCACTACCGACGACGAACCGCCGGCGAACCCGCTGGATAGATTGCGAAACCGTGGACGAAGCTGCGGAAGCTCACGTACCGTGTGGCTCTACGCCCTGAGATGGACGGAAGGAGGCGAGTGCCGTGCGGTTCACACCTTTCCAGCGCTCCCTATTTCCGCTGTCCCGGCGTGGTTCGTAACTTCTGACCGGGAGCGCTTCAAGCAGCCTGTATCCCGGAGGAATCCATGACCGATCCGGTCATCCGCGCGCTCTCCGCGAGCGACGCCCATCTCTTCGACGCTCTCCCCGACCCACTGGGAGCCCGTGAAGGCCATCGGCGTACCCGGTTCCGCCCCGACTGGCAGCGCGTCGCCTTGCGCGACGGCGAGGTCGTCGCACGCGGCGCATGGTGGGGCGGCCCCGACGACTCGGAGCCCGTCAACATCAACTGGTTCGATGTGGCCGAGGGCGAGGAGGAGGCGGGGGCCGAACTCCTGCGCTCTGCCCCCTGGCAAGTCGAACTCGAGATCAACCTGCCTGGCGGCTGGCGGGACAAGCCCGACCTGCGCCCCGCCGCCGAGGCACGCTTCGCCGCCGCACGAGCCGCCGGATACGAACTTTTGGTGGAACGCTTCCTGTACCGCTGGACCCCGGAGCGAGGTCTGCCCGAACGGCCCGGACGCCTGCGCTTCAGCGCCGAACCCGACGACACCGTGTTCTTCGACGCATTGCGCCGCATCCACTCCGTCACCCTGGACACCCACGCGCTCAAGGCCATCAAGGAGGGCGGCCTCGATCAGGCCGCGCAGGAGGAACTCGACTTCTTCCACTGGTGCCCCTCCCCGCGGGAGTGGTGGCAGATCGCGCACACGCCGGAGGGCGACCTGGCCGGCATCCACATCCCGGCTCACAACCCCTCCGGACCGACCATCGGCTTCATCGGAGTCATCCCGGAACAGCGCGGTCACGGCTTCGCCTACGACCTCCTCGTGGAATGCACCCACTTCCTCGTCGGACAGGGCGCGGAGTTCGTCAGCGGAGCGACGGACCGGGGCAACTTCCCCATGGCCGCGAACTTCACCAAGGCCGGCTTCCCCGTCGTCAGCGAACGCATCAACTTCCACCCGGGGGGCAAACGGCCTAGCGAGAAGTAGCACGCGGTGAGCAGTCCGGCCCAATGACAGGTCCGGACTGCTCGTCAGTGCCCGCTAGCAGGCTGGCCGACAGTGTGATCACAGCGGGCGATGGAGGCGGAGTTGGGCTTCCGGAAATCCGCCACCTACTCGCCGCCGTCTTCAGCCCACCAGCCGTGACCGCGACCAGGCTGCTGCACTGGTCCAACTGGCGTCGGCGCCACCAGGCAACAGCCCGACGCAGCCACTACCGACGACGAACCGTCGTCGAACCCGCTCGATGGGTCACGAAACCGCACTGGAGTACTAGCCCGACCGAGGCATATGTGGCGAAGACCGTCACGATCTCCAACCCGGCCATCCAGGCCATCAATTTTGCGGGCGGAGGAGAGTCAGGGTCTGCCGTGTACGACCGATCCGGATGACCCCTCGAACTCCGAGTCCTTCGACCGGGTCCAGGACCGCGTGCGGCGCCGGCGCACCCCGTCGGACGGCAGGATTCGGCGGGCTTGGCTGCGAGGGACCTCGATTCCCGCCGCCGGGCCTTCGGCGGCCATGCGTCAAGGGCGCATTCCGCCCGTCCGGACTCATCCGCCGCGGCCAGTTGGTCGTCCGCCTGCAAGGGTCTCAAGACCCAGTGCCGGTGTCTGACCAAGCCGATGATTCTTGAGCGTTCCGTGTCGGTGATCACTGCCTGCGGCCTTGACCGCCCAGATTCCCCAGCCCGTCAAGGACTAAGCGGTTGAAACGATGCAGCCACCGGCGCACCGTCTCGGTTGCACCTCAACCCGTTTGCCAGAGCCCGGACTTGCTGCCGACCAGCTCAGCTCGACCATGCGCGCACGCAGTACCAGATCACTCGGTGCCTTGCGGACCGGTGGAGACTCAGGGCTTGATCAAGTTTCGGGTAGGGCCGGGTTGTTGGTGATGCCCAGGAGTAGGAGGGCTCGTTGCGGGCCGTCCCGGATGGCGCGGGTGGTTTTGGCGAATGTTGGCGCCTCCTGCGGCTTTGAGGGTGCCGATCGCGAGGTTGGGCAAGGCGGCCATCGCGCGGGGTGCGGTGTGGTCTTGATGATGGCGATGTAGTCAGCCTGCTTGGCTTCGACGAGCCAGGTGACGTGGGCCTTCACCGAGTGCAGGGCGTCGAAGGTGATCACCGCCCCGACCAAGCCCAGTGGGGCCAGCAAGGGCTTGAAGTGCGTGGTCTCGTTGGTCTTGCGGCCGATCTCGGCCTGGGCCAGCGTAAGGGGCCGCTCGTGAGTGACGACGGACAGCAGGTGCCTGCAGGGCTGTTCGAGCCAGCCGAGCCACGCAGGGCTTTGCCGTCGACCGCGACCGCACGCCGCTTGGGACGCCCCGTGCCGGGCTCGGCTGCCCGAGCCGTCTCACCATGACGCTCGGCCAGCCAGGCGCCAACAGCCGCGTCCAGAGCATCACCGTCGAGACGCTCGAGGACCCGGCCGATCGCTGAGCGCGAGGGGGCATGCCGCCACCGCAGCAGATGCCGGCGCACGCCCAACTGCTGCAGCACCCCGGTGTCAGCACGGGCTCCCCACTCGGCGAGCTCATCGATGCTCCGGGCCCCCGACTCCGCCGCGGCCGCGCAGACCAACAGGATCGACTCCAGTGGATACCACCGGCCCCGCCTGGAGCGCGCATCGGGCACCGCTTCGAGGTACGGACGCAGATCGGTGACATCGTCCGGGCCGAGCGGACCCAGCTTCATCAGCACGGCAGGCATCGGAGAGGATGGAGCAGCGGACACGGGAACCCTCATGATCGTTTGGCTTCGTCACCACAATGATCACGAACCCCGAGTCCGCTCGGCTGTCCACCCCAACCCGCCACGACCCGGGCTACCTGCGCACTCCGGGAACTTGCGCAGGCCCTGGGGGGACTGCCGCCACGCGGTCCTCCGCACAGGGCGGGGAACCAGTCGGCCGGAGGACTGCAGAGCGAAGGCGGACACCTATCTACTCTGGGGTAAGGACTTCCCAGCAATCAGGCGTTAGCGTCACCAATCCCTCCAGAGGGATCTCGATCGGTATGGGTATGGGGCCCTCCATCGCAATGGGCGGGACTATCGGTATGAGTATTGCGGGAGACTCTCCGGCTGTGGTCACTGGGCCGCCCGGCCCTTCTATGGTAGGGCACATGAAAATCTCCGGGGCGAGTATCTCAATTTTACCGACACCGGGAGTGGAATTGGGGAATTCAATGAGCTCATACCCTACCTCTAGCCCCGCTTCAATAAGTACCAAAAATTCCGAGTAAGGGATGATGGGGAGTCCGTTGATGAGAACATTGTTTACGGATTCCAGCGGCCAGACCGGCGGGATCAGTATCGCCTCTTCTTCAAAGTTCAACTCCAGCAACGCGCCGGTGGCTGCTAGCGGTCCAGGCACTGTGCACCCCGCGTGATAGATCATTTACCTGATGGCTGCGCACCCCGCCCCTCCTGCAAGTGCAGCAGGGCAAGATGTCCGATTATGTCAGGCTACAATCTCTTGACCGGGGGGCAAAGTCCGGCTCAATGGCTCGATCGAGTTCGTCTCGTCAGGCACCCCCACCCGTTGGTAGAGGCCGCGCCGTAGCCGGTTGCGGTTCTGGTAGCGCGCCGACAGCCCCTCGACCCGCCCGGCGAACGTTCGCCTACCACAGGTCGGACCGTCACAGAACAAGCGTCGCATCGACAGCCCGATCACCACCGGGTGCCCGCCGCCAGCGAACTCGGCCAGCGCGCGGCCGTAGCGGCTGTGCACGCGCGCAGATCCGCAACCGCAGTCCAGACACGCCACCGTCACCTCGCGGGTGCGGGCAGCCATGCGGACTGCACCGCCCGCCGCGCGCACTCGTTCGACCCGCAGCGCATCAAGGTGCGGAGACATGATCCCTGTGAGGTTCACACTCGTCTACAGTGGCGCTACCCATGACGTAGCGTCGCCGGCGGACTGCCACCCCCCGCTTTGCGGAAACCTTGCCAGGGCCACGTTCACGTGTACGCCGACACGGGCCACCGATCGGGCGACGGGTTCGCACGAGGTTTCCCTGCCACTGGAGGAGGTGTTCGAGTCTCAACCAACTGGCGGAAGTGTGTCTGCTGATCCCATGGGGGTCGGTGCGCCGACCTGGTGGTGCGCGCTGCCGCTCCTCGCTGCCCGCCAGGACCGGGCCACAGCCGCCCGAGCCCTGCGGCCGCGGCTTCACCGCGAGCGCGCCGAACCTGCACTGGACCCCGGACATCAGTCGGGAGGGCTTGCAACCTATTGACATATTGCATATATAGTGCAATATTTCCTAAATCGGACCTTCTCTCCGGAAGTAGTGCGAAGGTAAGCCGTCGCGTGGGCCTCCAAGTTGCGCTGTGAAGTCCGGACATGCCAGCCGTCCTCGGGAGCACTGGCTTGTGTGCGATGAGGTGCGGTGTACAGCTGGCCTGCCGTGACAGGCAGGCTCCCGTGCCGAAGGAACTCTCTGGAAGGCGCCATGACCATCGCAGCAGTGATCGCTACTCGGGCCGCTATCGGAGCCCTCACCATTGCGGTCACAGTGGTGGCGTGCATGACTCACGGAGGGGCACGCGAGGCCAGTCCGACGTACGGGGACTGCGAGGTATCTGGCCGCTACGGGCAGTTCAAGATCGCTCCGACGTCGAGGGGAGTGCTGACTGTCGACGCAAGTCTCCCGGCGCCGGGCTGGTGGAATGGCAAATCCCCCGGTTTGATCCGGGATGGGTATGAGTACTGCATGGCGGCGAACATTGCCTACCGTGCAGGGCTCGATCGTGTGAAGGTCAAGAACGAGCCGATCGCCGAGATCGTGACGGGCAAGACGAAAGATTTCGACCTTGCATTGTCGGAAATCACGATCACTCGACAGCGCGAGAAGGTGGTCGACTTCTCCCCGCCCTACCTCTCTGCCAGCCAAGGGGTGCTCACGAAGAGGGGCACGGCCATCGACTCGCGCACGATGCATCACATCCGCATCGGAGTGCTCGCGGGAACAACGGGTGAGAAGTTCGTCGAGAGCCGATTGAAGCCGGCCGGACCGGTGACAGCGTTTCATAGCGCCCCGGACATGATCTCCGCGCTGGCCCACGGGCACGTGGACGCCATCGTGCACGACACGACGATCTTGCTGGCGTATGCCCAGAAATCGGGCGGCACACTGACGGTCGTTGGCCAGTACCGAACTGGCGAGCACTACGGTGCCCTTTATCCAAAGGGGTCTCCGAACGAAGCGTCGATGGATCGGATCATTCGGCAAATGATCGAAGATGGGACCCTCGCCAAATTCTCGGCGATTTATCTGGGACAGGCCTACGGTCGTGATCCTGCCGGGATTCCATACTTTCCGATCAGGCCGGCGTCTGGATGATCACCGCGGGCGGTGAGGATCTTCAGGTCCACCGCGATGTCACTGGTCCCGGCCAGGGGCTGGAGGTCGCGGCGCATCCTGGCCTGGTCGGCGATGACAAAGGCGTCCTTCGCATCGCTCTTCCCGTCGCCATTGTAGGCGGCAGAGGCGTGATGGATGGTGCGTCCGGGGATGTAGACCAGCCGCTGCCCATGGCTGACCAGCAGAGTGAGCCACAAGGTAGCCCCGCCCGCGTTGAGATCTACCGCCAAGGTCACCGGACCGCCATTGGCCAAATCCAGGACATCGCCGAGCAGTTGCAGCAAAACCGCGTCATCGTTCCGGACTCGACGGGAGAGGAGCTTCCTCGCCTCAGCATCGATTGCCGTGCAGTGGTGCTCGCCCTTGCCCGCGTCCGTCCCCGCCCACAGTTCCGGCACCCGGTCCTCCTTTGTCGTGGGGCGTGTTCCCAGCACACGACCTCGCCGACGCATCCATACGAGCGGTTCAGTTCGCGCATCCCAATCAGCAGCCGAGTCGTCGCGGGGTGCTGGGCGGCCAATCAGTGAGCGTTTTCAGCGTGGCAACTGATCGGGTGACGCCGGTGAGGTTGAGGTGAGGGCCGCAACGTACAAAGCCCCCGTGCCGTTGGGGGAGGTGTTCGAAGTCTCAACCCACCGGCACAGGAGCCTCGTTGGTTCCCTATCCTGCCGCACTCGACCTTCCGCATGCCCTCGTCGAGTGGGTCACGATGCTCATCGTCACCCGTGAGGGTGACCGACGGTGCAAACTCCCGCCGCACCAGCGGGCGCTCGTCGCTCTGGTGTACTTACGCCGCCACGACACCCTCACCCGGATCGCATCCGGCTTCGGGATATCCGTCGGCACCGCCCACGCGTATGTCACCGCCGTGACCGGCCTGCTCGCCGAACGGGCCCCTGGCCTGCTCAAGACTCTGCGCGAGCACGATCCGGAGTTCGTCCTGCTGGACGGGACTCTGGCCGAGTGCGACCGCGTCGGCGACAGCCGAGCCGACTACTCGGCCAAGCACCGCCGGCACGGAGTGAACGTCCAGGTCGTCACCGACCCCACCGGTGAGGTCCTGTGGATCTCGCCCGCGCTGCCGGGCCGCATCCATGACCTGACCGCAGCCCGCACCCACCGCATCATCCGGATCTGCGAGCGTCAGGGCGTCCCGATCCTCGCCGACCGCGCCTACCAGGGCGCCGGTCGCTGGGTCACCACCGGACTCAAACGGCCGCCAGGCGGTGAACTCACCCTCACCCAGCGCACCGTCAACCGAGCCCTGGCTGTGGCGAGGGCACCGGTCGAACGCGGCATGGCACGGCTGAAGTCCTGGCAGATCTTCCGCAGGTCACGCATCAGCCCCAACCGCATGACCGTCATCGCCAAGGCCGTCCTCACCCTGGAGAGGCAACGCTGAAAATGCTCAGTGGAAGCCACAACCACGGCTATCGAGTGACAGCCATACCCAGCACCCCTGGGTGTCCCGATCGTACGAATGACCCGGATCAGCCCACGAAGAAAGGTATGGATCGGGTGACGTGAGGCCGGCTGTGAAACGGGCAGAGCCTCAAGCCTGTTGAGCAAGGTGTCTTACAGACCACCCCGAGGGAGTCACCTTCATCCGGAAGTAGCGAATCTGCGGCTCCTGCTCACTGCGCGAGCCCGTGCGGGGACCCTTTTTGTGAGACCTCGGACGCCAAGTATGACAGGCTGTCAGTCCGTCGGGAAACGATCGTGCCGGTCGCGGCCGTCACGCTTGGCGGCGAGGCCAGTTCCGCTACAGGCCCGGGTCGCCGTCGTGTACGGAGGCGAGTCCATTGAAGACGCCCACGTACGCGGTGCCGTCAGGGCCGATCGTGACCGGTGCCCAGTTGTTGTCGTAGAGAAAGCCGGTCCCGACGAGTCGTTTCCACCTCGTGACACCTGTGCGGAAGTCGACGGCTGTCAGGTACCAGGCGGCGACTCCAACGGGGTTCGGGTCCTTGGTGTACCGGTAGGTGAGAGCCGCTGGAAGTAGCTGGTTGGCCGCGGCGGCGATGCTGGTGTAGTGCCTGGTGGGAAGTGTTCGCTCAGGCGGATGATATTGGCCCCGGCAGCGGTGAGCACGTGCTGGACGTGTGTTTTCGCCAGGCCGCGTTAGCGGCGGTGCCGCAGGCCGTGCGCGTGGACGGTTTCGGAGACGGTGGCCTCGCAGCCCGCGCAGATCGCATAGTGCCTCTGCCAGTTGATGGTCTTCTGGTCTTTCTCACCTGCGTCTGGATCTTCTGCTGGGGCTCGGGCAGCAGGACGATGTGGCGTCCCTTACCGCCGAGGTTGCCTGTGCATTTCATCCGGTCCTCGCATTCCCTGCATGCCCTGCGGGGAAAGAGGACGGACAGCCCGGAGGTGTCCGTCGCCCAAGGTGGCTTTCCAGGGCGGCCTGGTGTCCCGTGCGGCAGGTCAGGGTGCGGGCCTCCCAGGCGATGGCGATGTCCTTTTTCGTGAACCCCCCCGGCCGCCGGGCGGCCTGCGGGTCAGCGCGGACCGGACCGAGCAGGGGGATGTCCCACTTCTGGAATGTCTGGTGAATGCTGTCTGGGGTAACATCGCCGCCGCCGCCGTCGACGACGTGCTCGAGAGGCTGAAAGCCCTGGTGGGTCAGCCTTTGACGGATGTCATCGACGGTACCGATGTCCTGCTGCGGCGCTGGGCGAGTGACCGCCTGGACGATGACATGCGGACTCGTCTCATCACAGGTCCCGGTCTGATGGTCTCGATAGCTGGTCCAGTCGCGCTGGCCGGCTGCAATGACCTTCTGGCTGTAGCGGGCCGCGGGATCATGCAGGGTGACGATCTCCATCGTCGACCACGGCACCCGTGCCGAGGCAGGATCCGCCGGCCGCCAGCTGACGACTTGCCAGTATTCCTATCCTCGGTCGCCTCCGGCTGGCCCGGTCCCGGGTCGACTTCGCTCCCGGCCAACGCAGTTGACCGGACTGGTGAACCGGCCGGCCATAGCGGTCCGCCCAGTCAGAGGTGACGAAAAAGGCGACCAGCCACCGCTCGCCCTGCAGGGCGAGCTCTTCCATAGCACATCGCAGGGTCTCGGCGACCAGCTCACCCCGGTTCAGGCGCCGAACTGCGGCCAAGACGTGAGACCTCCGGCAGACTCGGCATCCCCGTCCTGGCCGACCTCGGCTACCTCGGCGCCGAGCGCGCGATCGTCACTCCGATCCGGCGTCGACCCGGCAAAGAACTCAATCCCCGGCAGACGTCGTTGAACAGGGCCCATGCCCGCATGCGCTACCCGGTCGAACGCGGCATGGCCCGATTGAAGACCTGGCGGATCTTCCGCAAAGCTCGCTGCAGCCCCACATGGCTCACCACAGCGGCCAAGGCCGTCCTCACCCTTGAGAGCCACCGCTGAAAGTCCTCAGTACTTCCAGTCCAGACGACAGCTCCAACTGGGCAGGCGACAGCCCGCGCCGTCCATCAGCCGGATACGAGTCAGCGAAGTCGCCATCCGTGAAAGGGCCGTCCAACCGATCGCGCACCCACATGGCGGCCGGGACCGTCGGCCATCGCGGAGCAAGGCCGGTCCGAACGCCTGTCGGACCGCATCCGGAGCACCACGCCCTCGTCCAGCTCCCCTAGATGACGGCCTCGGAGTGCGAACCATCGCCCGTCAGCTCGGTCTGGCCCGCAACACCGTCCGCCGACTGGCAGGCACGAAAGATCCCGACGAGCTACTGGTCGGCCGCTGGACCGGCCGCCCCAGCATCCTCGAGCCGTTCCTACGACATCCAGCGGACGCCGAGGTGGTCCGACGCCGGGAGACTGGGCGGCCGTCGGAGTCGTCCGCGCCGGTGTCGTAGACATGCAGTCCACTCCCGTCGCACAGCTCCAGATCAGCCTCCTGCCCCGGCCAGACACTCACCTGGCTTGACGCATGCCAGGCCAGCCGGATGAACCAGCGCGGTGGAAGTCGCGGTGCCTTCTTCTCCTGCTCGGCCGACATGACAGCCTCCTGACGCCATGCACGTTCAGGGCAATCCAAAGAACATTAAAGGAATTTGACTACTCGTCAATTGCACAATCAACTACAACTTTACCGGTTCTTGGTGTAGCCGGGCCATCATTTACGTGACCCTCATGGGCATCAAGCGTGACCACAGCCCCGCCCCAATCAGGGTGCTCCGTGGTCACCGTCCCCCCACGTACGGTTGAAAGGCACCACAGATGAAAATGAACCGCGCACTGCGGTACGGCGGCCGGGTCCTGGCGCTGACGGCTACCGCGCTCGGCACCGTCGCGGCGGCCGTGCCCGCTGCGGCCGAGGACCAGCCCACCGCCGAGCAGATCATGGCCGACTGCGCGTCCGGAGACGGCAAGTGCAGCTTCAACTCGCCGCAGCTCGGCGAGGCTTACCTCGGACAGCCCCGCCAGGTCTCCGAACTGCTCTACAACTGCACCTCGTCGCCCGCCTCCCAGTCGCTGTCGTGGGCCGACACCGTGGGCTCCTCCCACTCGGTGGGCGGGTCGATCACCGTCGGCGGCGGCATCGAGGGCATCATCACGGCCAGCGTGACCGCGACGTACAACTACACCTGGCAGAGCTCGCACACGGAGACCAGTTCCTACACGGTGACCGTGCAGCCGGGAGAGGTCGGCTGGATCTCCCGCGCCCAGGTCATGCAGCAGATATCCGGCACCTGGCAGACCCACTACGACGACCGCAAGTGGGGCCACTACTACTGGTTCGTGCCCGACGTGGTCACCGGCCCCGCTCCGGACGGCACGGACGGCAAGCACAACGCGGTCGTGGCCGACGCCCGCAAGATGACGGCCGCCGAGAAGAAGCTCTGCTCCTCCGGCTCCACCAAGCGCAAGCTCTTCGCCCGCAACAGCTGATCCGGCCCATCGGCGTCAGACGGTCGAGTCGGGGCTTGCACAGCTCACGGGGGATCACTTTCCAGTGGGTGGTGTAGACCGACCGATAGATCGTCTCGTGGCTGATCTCCATTCCCGGGTCGTCACCGTGATGCTGACGCGGGTGCCCGACGATCTGTTCCGGCGACCACCCGCGGGTCGTCACCGTGATGCTGACGCGGGTGCCCGACGATCTGTTCCGGCGACCACCCCCCTCAGCAGGGTCAGCACCGTTTACCTCAGCGCGGGTCTGGGGGTGAGCAGGCAGTGCTTCGGGCGCCGGGCGCGGTCAAATGCCTGATCCTGCAGGTGATCGCCCGGTAGACGTCGCGTCCGCCGTTGTTGCTGACGTCACGACTGATCGTCGACACCGAACGCCCCAGGAGGCCGACGATGGCTCGGTAGGACCCTCCAGCACAAAGATCACGTGAGATCTCCTGCCGCTCGTCCGTGGTCAGGTTCCGGAGCGCACGGGGGCCGGGAGTGATCCCTGCGTTGTGCTTGAGGACGGTGAACACCGAGCCGGGCGGCTTGCGGCTCCGCCGTGAACGGCATGAACATTCAGGTCGTCACCGACCCCGCCGGAAGAGTCCTCTGGTTTTCGCCCGCCCTGCCGGGCCGCGCGCATGACCTCACCGCGGCCCGGCACGCACCCCATCATCACCACCCGCGTCCGCCTCGGCTGCCGGTCCTGGCCGACAAGGGCCACCCACGGCTGAAGACCTGGAGGATCTTCCGCCACGCCCGCTGCAACCCCAACCAGCTCACGTTAACGGTCAAGGCCGTACCCACCCTGGAGATTCACTGAGCCGACATGTCACCCGATCGGTGGCCAACTCGAAGAAGCTCACTGTTCAAAATGCTGAGGATCTACTTGCAGTAGTTCGGTCGTTTATGTGTCCTCAGGGGCTTCGCGTGCGTCGAAGAATTCGGACTCCTCCTCATCGCTCTCTGTGTCCGGGCTCTCGGGCACTGGGCTCTCGGGCACTGGGCTCTCGGGCACTGGGCTCTCGGGCACTGGGCTCTCGGGCACTCGGCTCTCGCGCCCTAGGCTCTCGCGTGCGTCGAAGAACTTGGGCTCCTCTTCGTCTTCAGCCTGGGAGCCGCCGGCAGCTCCCAGGAAGCCGTCGTCTCTGACCGAGCCGTCGCGGAGATCGAGGGGGGAGCTCGGACCAGCCGGAGCTCTGCGGGCAGACTTCGTTTCAACGATGAAGTACTCACGAGGAAGAAAGGCTTCTTTGAGCCCCTTGAGGCTCTCGTCCAGGTCTTGTCCGGTGACGATTTGACCGGGCGTAAAATTGAACGTCCTTATCACCATGCGGGTGATCGTGCCGTACACCGCCTTCTCGAATGCTCCGGTAAACCAGCGCGGGTCAATTCCTTCCTCAGGCGCTTCGGGTCTGGCCACCTGGATCGCCCCTTTAGGGTTGATGAGCTGCTTTTTGAGGTCTTTCATCCATTCTTCGAATTCCTCCTTTACTTCCTTGTGGACCGTGTCCCTGAAGTCTTGAACTTGCCGCCGTGTCGCCGAGGTAAGCGCCTCGGCGCGTGAAATTTTTTCTTTCGCGATCTTGGATATTGCTACAGAAATCTGCGGAGAAATTACGCCCCAGCCGGGGATATCGGACCCGATGATCCCGATCGACTTGACGAGAAGCGCCGTATTAGCCTTCATGGTGTCCGCAAGAGCCTTGGCTATCGCCGCCGGCTCCCTGTTCAAGTCCGCGATTATTCTCTCCGCACCTTGGAGTTGATACTCGCGCACTTGCTGGGTGATTTTGCGCTCCCCGTAATACCTGTCTGCAGCATTCTTCAGAAGATCGACGGTGGATACAATCCACTTGAATCCTGTCGGTGCTATCTCTTTCGCCCACTGAATCGAAGCCTGCAGCACCTCTCCCAGCTTCCCCAGTTTCTCACCGCCCTTGTCCTTTGACTTCAAGTAGTTGTAGACAGCCCCTTCGGTTATCTTGAGGCTCCCTTCGCTGAGGGCGTCGTGGAGATCGCGGGAGACTCTCGCGAAGGTTGCAAACACCTCATTGGACCCCTCCTCATACCGTTGGATGACCTCCCGAAGGTGCGCACCTTGGTCGCGACCGCTGTCCTCTTCGGTTTCCGATCTGGAGGGCAGATTGATGGCGGTGAAAAGCTCGCCAGCCCAGGTGTGGATGAGCCCGCTCGTCTCTTGCAGCTCTTTGGCATCTTCGTCGAGTTTATCCAGCAGGCTAGCGATCCACAGCTTGGAGGTGCCTGCGCTGAGCGCGCTGAGAAACTCGAAGCTCTCAACCTCTTCGAGCTGCCTGCGCATGCCACGCACCTGAGCTGCTTTTAGATCACACGTCTCCTTGAGGCTTTTTAGGCCTTCGAGGATCTTCTCTGCTCTTTCCTTGGCGACGTCATCGTATGCGGTAGCCATGGCAAGCTCCACGGCTTCATCGCTCACGGATTCCATCGAGGAACGAAGTTCCCGTTCGGCCTTTTCGTGGAAGGCCTGCTGACTCATTTTTCTCCAGCCGGCCGTCGACCATTCGCTCTTGTCGATGTATGTGGCCAGAGCTTCCTTGTAGCGGGAAATGATCCTTTCTCGGTCGGATCCATCAGTGCCTGCGGTACCATCCGGTGGTAGGCTCACAGCCCCTCCTTTCTAGGACTGAGCTCAAATGAGTACCCAGAAGGTCGCGGATCGCCCCTACGTTTCCTGGCCCGAGATGCGGGCGGCTTCCTCCAATACCTCGAGTGTCGCCTTCCTGATGTCGTCGGGGGTGAGGACGCTGGCAGCCTCCGACGTCACGAGGGCGCAGACGGCCCAGCGTGCAATTTGATCGCGTTCCTCACCACTGAAAAGCGCGCCCGAACCGTCGCCGGCGACCGCCTGGCCCTCCTCCGCGTCCGAAGGGCCTGTCACCTTCTCCTCGTGGACGTCCTCATGTTGGCCGGGGACGGGTGGTGGAGCCAGTTCGGCCAAGAGGGCCGGGAGAGCGTCCCCCTCGGGAAGCGGGTTGTCTTGCAAGAAGGCTTGGACCGCCTGGCCAATAGTGCTCTGAGCCCCCCGGTTTCCGCTTGCCGGGGATGTCATCACTCCGCCCTCCTCAAAATGCGCCAGTCTCCCGCGCCAGGAACCCGATTCACGTCCCGTCAGCGTCCTTTGCCCGTTGAGGGTGTGAGGTGCTCGTCCCACTGCGCCGAAACCTTCGCGGAAACCGCCCGGGCAACAGCCCAGGACCCGCTGCGAAGCCTCCTCACATCTTTCATGGTCACAGTCATGCGAGGGCCTGTCCAGCCACCGGAGGGCCCGTACGGTGGCTGGACTGATCCTTGATGCGGGGTGGAGTGAGTTCGAGGCCGGTTCCGGCTAGGAATGCCGGGTGGAGTACGGGGCGGCGTTATGCAAGGCGTAGGGGCATCCCTCCACGCCCGACGGTGCCCCGCAAGTGGCGCCGGACGTAGGCCGGGCGGGAATCCCCCGCTTGCAGGACTCCGTTGGGAAAGGGAGAAACTACCGGCCGGGAAGATCGCCTCGGGGCGTGAAACTGCAGGTCGATTGATCCACTTCCGGTCGGCAGTCGAGCTTCGCTGCCCGCCTTGCCCTTTTGCCAACGGAGTCTTGCAGACGGAGGATTCTTTACAGTTCCGTGTCGTCCCACAGATCCAGCAGAGCGTCCGCAGACGCCACTGCCGCGTCGTCCTTCTCGCCGATGGCTTGTTCTGTCCAGATGGTTTTGCCTCGGTCCATGTAGCGGGTGCCCCAGCGTCGTGAGAATTGGGCGACGAGGTAGAGGCCGCGTCCTCCTTCGTCGGTGAGGGTGGCGCGGCGTAGGTGGGGTGCGGTGCTGCTGGCGTCGGTGACTTCGCAGATGAGGGCTTCTTGGTCGCGCAGCAGTCTGAGCCTGACCGGGGCGCAGCCGTAGCGGATGGCGTTGGTGACCAGCTCGCTGACGATGAGTTCGGTGGCGAAGGAGATGTCTTCAAGGCCCCAGGTTTCCAGGGTGTGGGTTACTTCGGCGCGGATGTTGGGGACGGCGGCGGGGTCGCTGGGGATGTCCCAGTCTTTGACCTGTTGTGGGTTTAGGCGGTGGGTGTGGGCGATGAGCAGGGCTACGTCGTCGGCGGGTCGGGTGGGGAGCATGGCGTCGATGACTGCTTGGCAGGTGTCTTGGGGGGTGTTGTGGGGGGAGGTGGCGGTGAGGGTTTGCCGTAGTAGGTCGAGGCGGGTGTCTAGGTCGTGGTGGCGGTCTTCGACGAGGCCGTCGGTGTAGAGGACCAGGCGGGTGCCCTCGGGGAGGTGGAGTTCGGCGGTTTCCACGGGTATGGCGCCGCCGACGCCGAGGGGCGGGGAGACGGGGATGTCGGGAAAGGTCACGGTGGCGTTGGTGGATACGAGAGCCGGCCCCGGGTGGCCTGCCGTGGCTATCTGGCAGGTGCCGGAGATGGGGTCGTAGATGGCGTACAGGCAGGTGGCGCCCGTCATGGCGGTGGATGTGCCGTCGGTGGCTGCGTCCTGGTCGGCGCGGGCGACGAGATCGTCGAGCAGTTGCACGATTTCGTCGGGTGGCAGGTCGAGCGCGGAGAAGTTGTGCACCGCGGTGCGCAGGCGTCCCATGGTGGCGGCGGCGTGCAGACCGTGGCCGACGACGTCGCCGACGACCAGGCCCACGCGCGCACCGGGCAGCGGGATGACATCGAACCAGTCCCCGCCCACGCCGGCTTGGGCGGGCAGGTAACGGTGTCCCACGTCCAGGGCGGACTGTTCGGGCAGTTTCCCGGGCAGCAGACTGCGCTGGAGAGCGACCGCTGTCGTGTGTTCCCGGGTATAGCGTCGTGCGTTGTCGATGCATACGGCCGCCCGGGCGGCCAGTTCCTCGGCGGACGCCAGGTCATCGGGATCGAAGGCTCCTTGCTCGGCGCGCCAGAACTCGGCCATGCCCAGTACCACGCCGCGGGCCTGCAGTGGGACCGAGAGCAGGGAGTGGATTCCGTAGTCCAGTACTTTCTGGGAACGTTCGAGGTCCTGGGAGCGCCAGCCCCCGGAGGCGGCGAGGTCGGGCACGAGCACCCCCTGGCCGCTGGCCACGGTGGAGGCCACGGGGTTGTCGGCGACGAACCGGATCAGTCGTCCCACCGGGTAGAGCGGGGGGTCGTCATGGACGCCGGCGGCAGCGATCCTGCGCATCTCGGTGCTTGCCGCATCCGGCTCTCCGCCGTTGAGGACCGGTTCCAGCAGCTCGACGGTGACGAAGTCGGCGAACTGCGGCACGGCCACCTCGGACAGTTCCTGGGCGGTGCGGGTGATGTCGAGTGTGGTGCCTATCCTGACGCTGGCCTGGTAGAGAAGTTGCAGGCGTCCCCGCGCCAGGTCGGCCCGGTCGGCGAGGGCGCGCAGTTCGGTGGTGTCCCGCAGCGTGGCCACGCTGCCCTGCGTTCCGCCCTGGAGGCTCACCGGCCGCAGGTTGACGGCCAGCAGGCGATTGCCGGCCGCATGCACCTCGTCGGAGGCCGTGCGCCCCGACACCAGCAGCGCAGCCATCGTCGGGCTCAGCGCGATATCGCTGACGCGGCGCCGCTCGACGTCCGGGGGCAGGTCCAGCAGCCACCGCGCCTCGTCGTTGGCGAGCAGCAGCCGTCCGTCCCTGTCAACGATCAGGATGCCTTCGCGTACCGCGTGCAGCACCGCGTCATGGTGTTCGTACATGCGCGTCATCTCCGCCGCGCCCAGTCCGTGGGTCTGGCGCCGCAGCCGCCCGCTCACCAGGGCGGATCCCCCCGCAGCCAGCAGGAGGGCAGCGCCGGCCGAACCGAAAAGCACCGGCATCTGGTGATTGACCGTGCTGCTCACCCGCTTCACCGTGACCCCGACGGTGACCAGGCCGACCACGGAACCCTTGTCGTTGAAGACGGCGACCGTGGAATCGACGGCCCGGCCCAGGCTGCTGTCGAAGGTCGTCTGGTAGGGCTCACCGTTCAGCGCCTGCTGGTAGGAACTGCTCACGTGCTTCCCGATCAACCGTGGGTCCGGGTGGGTCCACCGGAAGCCGTAGGGGCTCAGCACGACGATGTAGTCCACCCCGGATCGCTTGCGGGCCTTCTCCGTGCGCGGCTGCAGCACCGCGGTGGGGTCGGGGCTGGTCATTGCCTCGACGATGCCGGGGGAGTTGGCGAATGCCTCGGCGACAGCGAGTGAGCGATCACGTGCGTCAGCCGTCGCCTGGCGGCGGTCCTGCTGCACCAGCGCCGTCACGGCCACCGCGACGAGCAGCAGCACGAGCGCCAACTGCAGCAGGAAGACCTGGCCCGCCACGGTCCGCGGATTCAGCAAAGCGTGGAGCCGCCGCATTGCTTTGGGAAATGACCCACGAATGTCCATATGTGCATTATGTGCGGCATGGGGTCCCTCACGGTCAATGCCTGAACGGGCCCGGGCGCTCGGTGAACTGGCGGGGGCCTGCCCCCCTTACGCCCGGTGCCGACCACATCGCGGTCCGCGTCTGCATACCGGCGAGGGCAAAAGGGGGCATGGCGGGGATGACCTGCGCTGGGTGAGGGGTGGACCGGGATGGTTGGAAAAGGCGTGTATGGCGGGGCGGGCGTCGGCGGGGGATTGGCTCCGCCCGATGGCCGCCTTCTGCCGTTCGGGGCCCGCCGGGGCAGCACCTGAGCGGCATTGACCTCAATTGACGTCATCGGAGTGGGGGCGCGGGGCGCCCGCTGACGTCCTGGGGTTGTTGTCACGTCGCGGGTGAGGCTGAGCCCGGTGCCGGCACGACAGCCGTCGATGAGGTCGGGGCGGCGCTGAAGGGGGGCGAAGTCCCCGGCGAAGGGCGCGTGCGGGGGGTCGTCGCCGGCGAAGGGCGGTGTGGGTTCGAAAAGGGGGGGGCGCCGTAGTAGTGGCCGGCCACACGCTGCTGGGTTCAAGTCGGGTGCCTGTAAGGGAAGTGGGACGATGGTGAGCCGGTCGTGGTCGTCGGCTGGAGTACTAGGGGTGCGTCATCCATCGGACGTGTATGTTTCCGACGTCGGCTCCGTTTGCGGCCAGTAGGTTTATTGCGTCAAGCGTCGCGTCCTCTTTGCGGTCCCGGCCGAGTTGGATAAATGCCTGTCTCTTTGCGCCGGAGCCGTCTATGTAGTCAAGGCACCAGGCACCCGCAGTGGCCGAGTAGTGCATGCAGGGCGTGCTGGGTGTGGGGTCCGGCTGGCTGCCCCCGGGACTGTAGACGATCAGTTCCATGGACGGTAAGTGTGGCGCCAGCCGGGAGCGGCGGCCACCGGGAACGGCCTGGCCTCGCTGTGGGGAGAAGCGGGGGGTGGGAGGTGTCCGCGGGAAGGCCGGACCACGTGAGGCCCTGGATCGTTCGGCGCGCATCGCGAGGATCGGGGTCCGCTACCGGCCAGGAACCGGTAGCCGGCGAGGCCCGCAGTGCCGGATCCGGCATGGCCGGCCGGGCCGCGTGGCAGGGTCTGCCGGGACAGCCACGGACGGGTGGAGCGCGTCCGGCAGGAAGCGCGGCAGAATCACCAAGGCCGGCTGTGGCTCATCACGTCAACGCCTGCGAAGACAGAGCCTGCCGCCGGTCCAGTACGCGACCCAGTCGCCCAGGCCCGGCCGAAAGCAGTGCGCCGGGGGTTTCGGGGTGGGTGCAGGTGTGGCCGGCTGCTCGGTGCGGCCGTACAGGGCGGACCGGTAGACCTGGGACGACCTCAGGTTCTGCCGGCAACTCCAGACTCCGTGCGGGCAGTAGTCGGTCAGCGTGTTGTAGACGGGCTTGTGTTCGTCGATCCAGGCGAGCATGCGCCGCATGTATGCGGCGTTGTCACCGTTGCGGAAGAGGCCCCATTCCGGATAAGAGATGGGCTTGCCGTGGGCTTTCGCGAAATCCACCTGCTGCTGGAGGCCGTAGGGCTCCGTCACCTGTTCGTCGAACGGTAGTCCCGTCGGCTGGTCGTACGCATCCATGCCGATGATGTCGACGGTGTCGTCACCTGGATAGCATTGGGTCCACGCAATGGCGTCCCGGCCCCGGCTCGGCGCGAAGTCGAACCGGAACCTCTGGCCCGGCACCGCGCGCATGAGGGTAACGATCCGCTTCCAGTACGCCTTCCAGGCCTGCGGATCGGGTCCGCAGCGATGCGTGTATGTGGTGCCGTTCATCTCCCAGCCGAGCACGAGGACCGTGTCCGGCACCTTCAGATGCACCAGCCGTTCGGCCAGGACGCGGAAGTACTGGTCGAAGCGTCCGGCCACACCCTGGTGCAGCAGCGTTCGGACCTCGGCATCGGAGACGTGGTCCTCATTGTGCTCCTGCATCGGTACGTTGAGCACGAGCATCCGGTCGGCCTTCATGCGCCGCCAGTGCGCCCACACATGCAGGAAGCCGGGGGGGCCCGCGATGTCGCGCCAGTGGTTGCCGGGGAGATAGGTGTGCGCGACCTTCAGCTCGGTGCCGCCCAGCCATCGGCTGAGCTGGGCCATGCGGGCCACACCAAGGGGCCCGGAGTCGAGGAACGCGCCGAACGGCACAGGGCCATTCCCCGAAGAGGGCCCTGCCGCATTCAAGGGTGCAGAAGGCGTCGGTGTGGCCGGTGCCGGGGCGGCCCGGGACGCCGGTGCCGCAGCCGCCGTCGGAAAGGTGTGCGCGGGAGCCGGCTCGGCGGCGGTTGTCTTCGCGCCCGCGGCGGATCCGGGACCGACGGCCAGCGCCGTCGACGTGCCGACCACTGCAACGACCATGGCCAGTCGCCCGGACCGGGTATTGCCCCGCTGTGCCGTCATGCCCGCTCCGCTCTACTCGCATGTCGAGTTCCCGGATCCTTCCGGTCACTGACACTCAGTCATATCGGTATGAATTCCGCCAATTCGGTACCTGCTTTCGGGTCCCCTCGCCCGCGCGGGAGTGAACGACCGCCAAGACCTCGTCACACGATCTTGCCGAGTTGCCCTGATCGGGCGTGACCGGTCTGGTCCGGCCGCCTTTGATGGGGTGAGCACGCGGCCGTGGGCCGCGAACGACGACGGCGGGGCTGATCGGGCCGCCGCTGCCGCCCCGGCCGGAGCCGGCCGCCGGTAACGGACCGGCGCGGTCTGCGGGGAACCCGCTATGTCCTGTGCAACGACAAGGCCTGGCAACTCCTGCCGCTGGAGCTGAGGTTCGGCTCCGGGCAGACCTGCTGGCGGCGCATGGAGCGGCGGCTGAGGCCGGCGTCTTCGACCAGGTGCACCGCGCCCTGCCCGCCGAGCCGAACGCGGCCCGCGCACTCGACGGGGCACGGGCCTGCGGGCAGGGGGTGCGGCTCGTCCTCGGTCTTCCTGCCGCGATATTGCATGCCGTGCGGTTCAGGGGAGTGCTCATCGAACACTCCTCGTGATCTGGAGGGCCGGCCGGCGCAGGGCCGAGGCCTTTCAGGCGCGCGGGCGACGCAGCGGGGGCGTTCTTCCACTGGTCGGTTCGCCGGTGAGGCGCACGTCCCCCTCACCGGGACCGGCTCCCGATCGCGCCGATGAACTCGGCGCAAAGGCCAGCGAGCTGCTTCAGAGCGGTCAGCGACGGGTGATGGCTGTGGGGGCGTAACAGGCGAGGCCTCGGACTGTCTGAGCGCGCTGGCCTGCTTCGATGCGCTGTTTGTCGGATCCCCCTCCGTGAGCAGGGGTGTTGGGGGGCGGCTGACTGCAGGGGAGGTGGCGCGTGGCGACGCGCAAGGGGATCGGCCGGAGCCGTCTTGCTTCACGGTAGTGCCCGTGGGGGGGCCGGTAGAGCGGTCATCCCCGGCCGGCGGGCGGCACCTGGCAGGCGCTGCCGTCGAAGGTGCAGGCTGCCCAGGACACAGCGGGCCGGATCAAGGCGCGCGGCCGGCGCCGGAAAGCACCGCCTGCCGCAGTTCCCCAGAGGGGGGTCTGCCCACGGCATCGGCCGACACCTGGCCACCGAAGCGTTCGAGACAACCCCGCAGGGATACGGGCGGCTGCTGGCATGGCTCCGGTCGCACGGCGACGTCCTCGCGGTCGGCATCGAGGGAACAGGTGCCTACGGGGCGGAGATGGCCCGTTTCCTCACCGCGCACGACGTCACCGTGGCCAGGCCCGGCCGGCTTGTGGACCTGACGCCGGGGATGGGCCGCGCGGGCGACCGGGCGGTCCGCTGGCCTGCGTGTTCGGCCGATTCGGTGGAAAGATGCGGATCCGTCGGGCCTGT
>NZ_JBICXT010000041.1:0-44446 GCF_043200415.1 Streptomyces sp. NPDC048419
GACATCCGTCAGCTGGTCGTCGTCCTGCAGCTCTGCACCGAGAAGGACGTCGATCTCCTCTTCGGCTGACGCCGGTCGGCGCTACAGGATCACTGTCGCCACCAGTTACGGGACAGCGCTTAGCGGGGTGAGGATGGTGCGGTAAGAGCCTTAAGAGCCATGACTGACTCTGAAAGCAGAGGATAACCGGCCGGACAAGAACCGAGGAGCACAGTGTCCGCCAAGAGCACGCCGGAGCCCGACATGCCGGGCGGGTCCAGCTCGGAGCTCGTGCAACCACGCCAAGGCCGTCGCCGCAAGCCGTGCGGGAAGCGGAAGGGCCTGCTGATCGTGGCCTGGATATCCGCCGGGATCGTGGTCCTGGGCGGCACCGGCACCGGATACCTGTACTTCACGCTCAACGGCAACATCAAGAGCGTCGACATCAACCAGGCCCTCGGCACTCACCGGCCGCAGAAGATCGACAACGGCTCGGAGAACATCCTCGTCCTCGGCTCGGACTCCCGCTCCGGCGGCAACAAGAAGCTCGGCGGCGGCCCCGACAATGGCAGCGCCCGCTCGGACACCGCGATGATCCTGCACGTCTACGAGGGCCGCAAGGAGGCAAGCGTGGTTTCGGTCCCGCGCGACACGCTCATCGAACGGCCCCGATGCACAGACACCAAGGGACACACGTACCCGCCCGCGTCCGGCGTGATGTTCAACTTGGCGTACACCACCGGTGGCGCGGCCTGCTCCGTGAAGACGGCGGAGTCCATGACAGGCGTCCGCATAGACCACTACCTGGAGGTCGACTTCTCCGGCTTCCAAAAACTCATCGACGAGCTCGGCGGCGTCAAGGTCACCACGACCAAGAACATCGAAGACCCCAGGAGCCATCTGAAGCTGAAGGCCGGCACCCATCGTCTTAACGGCAAGCAGGCCCTCGGCCTGGTCCGCACCCGGCACGGCGTCGGCGACGGCTCCGACCTCGGCCGCATCCAGCTCCAGCAGGCCTTCATCAAAGCCCTGACCAAGCAGTTCAAGAACATCAACCTGTTCGGCAACCCCAAGCGGTTGTACGACCTGGCCAACACCGCCACCAAGACCGTGACGACCGACTCCGACTTGGGCTCGGTCAATAGGCTCATGTCGTTCGCGAACGGGCTGAAGGGCATCAGCTCCAGGAACATGACCATGGTCACGATGCCAGTCCAGTACGCCCCGGCGGACCCGAACCGGTTGATCGTGGCCAAGGCGAAGGCCGAGCAGGTGTGGACGGCCCTGAAGAACGACAAGCCGATCCCGAAAACGGCCACCGAGGACACCGCGAAGGGCGATGCGAACGGCGTGTTGACAGGCTCTTGAACTGATCTCCCACGTAAACGAGGGAGACTGCGTCCTGCCTTGTGGTGGGTGGCTTTCCGTGCGGTGCGCGCCTGAAGACCGCCCTCCCGGCAGCCGGTTCATCCGACCTGTTGATCTCCCTTTTCCGCCGGTTCCGGCGGCACGCTGGTGAGTGCGGACGATGATCAAGTCGATCTGCCCAGCCAGTCGCTGTCAGCGGCCGCGCCTGCGAGAGGCTTCGATCCGCTGGAGAGCTTAGTTCGGCCAGCGTGTGGTCGAGCGTGAACGCCTGACTGAACACCCTCAACCGTGTGTGGACGGGGGAGCTGAAGCAGCACCTCACTTCGATGCGGGACACGAACCCGGACCAACTGACTGCGGCCGTCCTATGTCTCCATCGACCCGGTCTCCCGCACGGTCTATCGGCCCGGCGAGCTGGCCCAGTGCAATCGCCCCGGCCAGGCCGCACGCTGGCGTCGGCGGGTGCGGGAACGGGGCCGGATGCGAGCTTCGCTCAACCTCGTGGCCGCCGAGGCCGGGGCCGTCGCGTCGCGGGCAGGCCAGACCGGCCCTATCGCCCAGCCTCCTGCCAACACCATTCGGTGGCCCGAAGGGGAGACGCATGGGGAGAAATCCCCTGCCTAATGATGCCGAATCCCTAGCCTTAGCCGATCTTGACGGGCGTTTACACCTGGGGAACCATGAGATAGGTGCTAAAAAACGTGTCCCGAATAAATCGTTCCCACGGGCATGCACCCATACGGACACCTCTATCTAGTCGGGAGTGAACAGAGAGCATGTCGACTTCACCGGAACCACCCCCGGGCACCGAAGCCACCACATCACAGGACCCCGTGCTCGTCCCACCCACGGCCCCCACCGAACCAACCAGCGGGAGCACCAGCAGCGCCACCAGGTCCGGCACAACGCTCTCACCACCAATGGGATCCATCCGTGGGCGCGGGCGCGGCCGCACCCGCGGCCGCGGCACTTCCCCCACCATGGAAGATCTTCGCAGCGTAGTGGCGAGGTTTCGCAGTGAAAACGGGCCGGCGCCAAGAGGCCTGCGTGAGCTCCTAGGTGCTCTCCAGGAGCGCACAGCAGAACTGCGGCAACCGCTGGACACCATCACGGAAGAAAAGACAAATCAAACGCCTACCCGCCCTTCTTCTCGCAGCAGGAAGGATTCGAGGAGTGAGGCAATTACATGCAAAGCATGTCTCGAGGAGTTGGTGGACTTTACTGCCAATATTAAGCGATGCATTGACGGCGAACATTTCCATGCAGCGTGCCTAGAAGATGGCCTGCTATGCCCAATATGCAAACTTGACCTGTCAGGCACCCCGTTCACCGTGAACAGTCCACAGGCCACAGCCACTGTAGAAGAAGTCTGGAACGCGCAGGTAGATAGCGTAGGGTGGCGTCCAGCGGCTGGCGTGAAGCAAGAAGGGCTCCTTTGCTACGCGGCGGCCACCGCAACTGCGGCAAGGTCTCTGGGCAGTACTACAACCATGCATGAGCGCGCCCATCTGTTTGCGATGTCTAACGGCGCCGACGACCTAGATTGGGTAATAGGCGACGAGGGATACCGAGCGGCGTATGCTGCAGCATCACCCCAGCGGAGTGGGGCCGCCGGTGCCCCCCGCGTTCCCATCATCGTAGTGCATTCTCGGATGCAGGCCTCGGATCAGGAATGGATTCGCAACGCATACCATGATCTTACTACGAATAATGGCTCTCCCGACTTCACCGGCCTCGCGGTGAACGTCACATCAAGCGGCCGCCCCACTTTCACACAGGTATGCGCCGCCATCGATTCCGGAAGTCTGATCATGGCCGCGGATGGCACTCACTGGAGAGTCATCCATGGCTATCAAACCTCAAACCTTCGAGAACGCGTTTGTGTTTTCGATCCGGAGCATGGACCAGGTCGAAAGTTCATATATAAGGCCTTCACCATTGAAGTAGTCTATACAATTTCCCGTTGAAACTTTGGGCGCAGTTGCACAGTGCTGGTGGCAGATCGCGGGCAAGTGACCAATTGGGCAGACTTTGCAACTCAGAGGAATGCATTTCACATGCGTACTTGCCGTCGGGTGATCTGTGATTTCGGCTCACCCAAGCTTGTCACGATTACGGATTCGCCTCAAACTAGAGGTTGTCCCGTAACCGGTGTGGCAGTTGAAGCGTTGTCCGGTTCATGGGTGGGGTGATTTCAGCTGATGATCCGAAGTGGATCGAGCCGTTCGTCGGGTTGAAGCCGGCAGAGTTCGACCGGCTCGTCGCACTGGTGCGGCGACGTGGTGGTGACGTCCATGGCGGTTGTCGCTGGAGGACCGGGTGTTGTTGGTGGCCACGTACTGGCGCACGAACTTGACGTTGCGGCAGATGGCGCCGCTGTTCGGGATCTCGAAGTCAGCCGCGGACCGGATTCTGGACCACCTCGCGCCGCTGCTGGCGATCTCGCCGGCCCGCCGCAAGCGGGAAGACACCGTGTACATCGTCGACGGCACCTTGGTGCCTACTCGGGACCGGAGCATCGCAGCCTCGAGCAAGACATCTCATGTCGTTGGTTGGTCAAGGAGGTGCTCAGGCAGCAAGGTCCAAGGCGGTGCGAAGGCACGATCGGGGTCTAACACCGTACGGTGCTGCAGACAGTGGTAGAGGCAGCCGAGCAGTTTGTTGAACAAGTTCCTGAGAGCTGCGGTATGGCGTTCTCCGCCAGCTCGCCCTGGGTCATAGTGGGCTCGTGGAGCCTGCGTTCGGAGGGCTGCGAAGGCCCACATGTGCCCGGCTGAGGCCAGCCGCTGGTCCTTGACGGTCCGGGCCACGACCACGTGGCTTCGACCGGAGGCTCGCGTCACAGGGGCCGCTCCGGCGTATGCCTTCATGGCTCTGGCATCTGCGAAGCGTTCGCGGTCATCCCCGATCTCGGCGAGGACACGTGCCCCGGACAGCACAGACAGCCCCGGGAAGCTCGTGATGATGTCGGCATCCGAGTGTGCGAGGAATGCTTCCTCCGTCGCCACCGCGAGCTGAGTGACGCTGAGGCAGGCGGCGTCGACCTGTCGGATGAGCGCCAATGCCTGGTGCCCCAGGGCCTGTTCGACCTGCGGCAGTTGCCGCAGGTAGTCAGCGCGGAAGACTGTCCGAAGCCGCTCGACCTCGGCTTCGACTCCACAGCGTGGACGCTCGCCGCGCTTGAGCAGCGCGCGCAGCTGACTGCGGGTCAGCCTGGCGGCGTCGGCCGGCGTGGGGGCGGCGGTCAGGATCACGCGGGCGTGGTGAGTCGAGTCCGGGTTTGCCAGTGCCGTGAAAGGCCGTGAGGGCGGCCGGATAGTACTCGCGCAAGTGTGACCGGAGCCGGTTGATCATCTGCTGCCGGTCCCAGATCGCGTCCTGGTGTGCGCGGGCCAGAACGGCGACGGTCTGCCCGGCCTCGCTGTCGTCGGGCAAGGGACGGTGGGCGTGCCGATCGGTCCGCAGGATGTTGGCCAGAACCCGGGCGTCCGCCGCGTCGGACTTGGCTCGGGAGACGCTGCCGCGATCGCCATAGCGGGCTGCGGCAAGTGGGTTGATCGCGTAGATCTGACGGCCAGTGGCCCGCAAGCTGGCGACGAGGAGCCCGCGCGGCGTCTCGATGGCGACAGGAATCGGATCCTCTGCAGTGTCACCGTGCCGGGTCAGAAGCTCTATGAGCGCGTGGAAGCCGGCGCTGTCATCGCTGATCCGTAGCTTGGCCACCTGGGTTCCGTCCTGGTCGACCAAGGCTATGTCGTGGTGCCCCTCCGCCCAGTCAATGCCGCAGAAGATCTTGTTCAACCCTGTACCTCCGTACGAATCTGCAGGTCAGTCCCACGCGGAGCACGCGGCGCTCTAATAGAAGTGCTCCAGGCACGCCATCTCATGAGCCGTTCGTGTCTCCAGCGACCGACAGGGACCTCGGTCTGCTGGTGAGCTCACGGGCTCGCGAACTGCTGAGAGGTGGCCCCTGTCGGCGGGCTGAGGACATGAAAGCCGGTGATATCCAAGTTCCTGCCGGACGGGACCGGTCTTGCACGAGAGATCAAGGCCCCGGAACTACCGAAGGCCTCCGCCAGGCAGGGCGAGGTGCGAGGCGGAGCCAGTCTGACCACGGGGATCCAGTCCCGGAATGGCAGCAGACTTCCACCTCGCATGGCACCCCTTGCACTCACGTGCCCGAGGCCACCGATGACCTATTAGAACTATCGCTACTCGACGAACCTCCAGGTGGTCATCGACGCCAACAGCCGCCTGGTCGTGGCGATCGGTAACCCGCTGCCCGGCAGCCGTAACGACTGCCGGGCCTTCAGCGAGTCCGGAGTGGACCGGGCATGCCGCGGTGTTCCCACCATCGCCGACGGCGGCTACTAGGGCACTGGACTGCTCATCCCGCACCGCAAACGGCGAGGCCACGAGCGTCTGAGTCTGCAGCAGGAAGCCGAGAACGCGGTCCACCGTCGCTCCCGAGCGCGTGTCGAGCACGCCCTGTCCCGTCTGAAGAACTGGAAGGCCCTGCGGGACTACAGTAACGGCTCAAGGGGAACGGCGTTCACCTGGCCATGCTCGGCATTGCACGCCTGCACAACGTGGCCCTCAGCGGATAACTCAACCCCCATACGGGACAACCTCTAGCTTGATCTTTAACCTGTGCGGCGTGGTCGTGGGGTGGTTGACTTCTTCGTTCGCTGCTTCGCCGTCGGTGTTTTGCGGGGTGTGTGCACGTCGTGGCGGGGTGTGGGTCGGGTGTTCTTTCTGCCTGGAGGCCGCCCGGGGCCGGGGCGGGAGGGTTTCGGTGCCTGTGCCGGGCAGCTGACCTTGGGACGGATGTGCCGAAAGGCGCGGCGGACTCGGGCGGGGGTGAGCCTGTGCGGCGGCGTTGGTCTCTCCCAGGGCCGACGCAAGTCGGTTGCCAGCGGTCGGGCGAGCCGCAGTTGGGTGTAGGTGGCGAGGATGAGCCACGTCCATCGGTCGGCTGCCTCGGGGTGCGGATCTTCGGGGAGGTCCAGCCGCGGGTCTGTGTGAACAGACGGAAGGTGTGCTCGATATCGAAGCGCCGCAGGTATGCCTGCCAGAGACGGTCGGCGTCCGCCGCGGTGGCATCGGTGCCTGACCACCACAGCCAGACCGGCTTCGGTGTCGCTCCGCTGGGCAGGTGACCGATGTCCAGGCGGATTACTGTCCCTTCGACGATCGGGAGAGTGCCGTCGTCGGCTGCCCAGGAAGAGCGGTGGGTCAGTTTGGGGTGCAGCCGGTTCCAGGAGCGGGCCTTGGCGGTTCCGTAGAGACGTGTGTCGGTGACCGTTTCGGTGTCCGGGGTGCCCCAGCTGTCAGGCTGCCCGAAGACGAACTCGCTGCCGTGCCGGGGTGGCCGGCCCTGGGTGTGTGGGAGCCGGGGCGGGACAGCTCTGCGCAGGACACGGTCGGATCGCATCCTGGCCAGCACCTGCACCGGTAGATCTTTGAGGAGGAAGCCAAGGCGGGGTGTGTCGTATCCGGCGTCCGCGACGATGAGGATGTCCAGGTCGCCCGCCTGCCACTGTCCCGCGGCGATGAGCCGCTGAATCAGATCGCGCAGTTGCCGGGCGGTGATGGTGGCCGTGTCGTCGCCGGGTGTCAGGCGCAGTGCGTCCAGCGGTGCGGTCCATGAGCTGCGGCCGGGCTCGAGTGCGCAGATGATCGAATAGGGCCAGCCGGGGACGGGGATGTGGTGGTCCTTGCCCCGGCCATAGGTGTGACACAGGATCCGTTCCGGTGAGGTGTGAGCGTCGGGGCCGCAGCCAGCAGGTGACATCGACAGCAAGGACGAGCCGGCCATCGGCAGCGCGAGGCAGCGGCACTTCGACCAGTGCCCGCCGCAGCCGGCCGGCATCGACGCGTCCACGGGCCACCGCCGCGTAGAGTCCTCCATGGCCGCGGCGGTGTTCACCCACCAGCGACAGTTCGGCCAGCGATCTCACCGGTCCGTCGCCGCACAGAACAGCATCAGCCAGCTCGAACAACGCGTCCGAACGAGCGGTCAGGCAGGCGTAATACTCGCCCCGGCAGCATGACAGTTGCTCCAACGGCTCTCGCCCGGCGTAGTGATGCAGCAGACTCATCCTCACGGCCTTCGTGCTGGACGTGTGTGTTCCTTGGTCGGAGCACATGTTCAGCCGAAGGCCGCCCCCGTGTACGGCAGTTACCGGACCAGGTGATCAAGTTCGACACACCATTCGACGCCAGACGTTAAAGATCAAGCTAGTGCTCGACGAGCTCGGCTCCCGCGGCGAGTTGGACTGGTCGCGCTGCGCGATCGACTCGGTGAACATGCGGACACTGAAAAGGGGATCTGACAGGTCCGAATCCTGTCGACCGGGGCAAATACGGGTCTAAGATCCACCTGGTCACCGAGCGGACCGGTCTGCCCCTGTCCGTCGGAATCTCGGGGGCGAACCTCCACGACAGCCAGGCGCTGATCCCGCTGGTGAAGGGCATACCGCCGATCCGCTCTCGGCGGGGACGCCGGCGGCGCAGGCCGGCAAAGCTCCACGCCGACAAAGGATACGACTACGACTACCTGCGGCGATGGTTACGCAGGCGCGGCATCCGGCACCGCATTGCCCGCAAGGGCATCGAGTCCTCGACCCGCCTGGGCCTGCACCGCTGGACCGTAGAGCGCACGATGTCCTGGCTCGCCGCATGCCGTCGACTCCACCGTCGCTACGAACGCAAACCCGAGCACTTCCTGGCTTTCACCAGCATCGCCTGCAACCTCATCTGCTACCGCCGACTCACCAAATGAAATGAGGTCTAATACTGCAACGGTGGTTGTTCTGAGTGCTGGGCAGTTTTCAGGGGCTGTGTCCGCGTCGTTTGTAGTGACTCAGGCGGGCCTGATACTGGCGACTTCGGCGCCAGGTTGACCAGTGCAGAATGTGCTCGATCGGTGCCGGTCGGCGGTCGGTGAGGCGGTGGATCAGGCGTCGGATTTCGGCGAGGCTGAGGTGGATGAGCTGGGAGGATCCGTTTCTGCTTTGTCCGTGTCCAGCTGTCGGGCCCGCAGGACGGTCAGGCAGGCATGGGCGGCCATGGCGAGGGTCATGTGGCGGTGCCAGCCGGGATAGCGGCGGACCTGGTAGTCGTCCAGGCCGCATTCCTGCTTTGCGGTCTGGAAGCACTCCTCGACCGCCCACCTGCTTCCGGCGATGCGGATCAGCTCGTCCAGCGTCGTGTCGGCGGGGCAGTAGGCGATGTAGTAGGAGATCTCCTCGGGCCTGCTGACGTTGCGGCGGGCGAGAACCCAGTGCCGGCGGTCCTCGCGGTGCCAGGGCCGCACCTCGACGCGGGCCCAGTCGAAGATCCGCCGGCCATGAGCTCCCTGTCCGCAGGAACGGCGTTTCCACTTCTGCCGCGGCAGACCGGGGAACAGGTCGTGGACCGGGTGGTCGAGTGCCCAGCGGGTGACGACGGTGTCGTGCCGGGTGGTGGCCATGACGTGGAAGACGTCCGCCTGCTCCAGCTCGTAGCGCCAGCCCTTGCTGAAGCCGTAGGCGGCGTCCGCGGTCACCCAGCCGAACGGGACCTGGTCGGCGATGGCATTGCGGACCATCGTCTTGGCCATGGCCACCTTCGTCTCGAAGGCGACGCTGTCGTCGATGCCGGCCCGGCGGCAGCGGTCCCGGTCGTCCGTCCAGGAGGTGGGCAGATACAGCCGACGGTCGATCAGAGTGCGTCCACGGCCGGTGGCGTAGGCGAGGAACACGCCGATCTGGCAGTTCTCGGTGCGTCCCGCGGTCCCGGAGTATTGCCGTTGCACCCCGGCCGACCGGACGCCCTTCTTCAGGAAACCGGTGTCATCGACGATCAGGACGGCGTCCCGGTCCCCGAGGTGTTCCACCACATACTCGCGCACGTCGTCGAGGACCTCGTCGGCCTCCCACTCGATCCGGTTCAGCATCCGCTGGATACGGTCCGGTCCGTCATGACCGGCCTCCTCGGCCAGCGTCCAGCCGTTCTTCCGCTCCAGCGGCGCAACCAGCCCCCGCATATAAGCCAGCGCCGACTGACGCGGCTCCTCCCGGTTGAACCTGTGCACGAACCGCTCGTGCAGAGCGGTCAGTTCACCCGCCCACAACCTGACTTCAGCAAGGTCCCCACCCATATCCAGACCAACGACCAACCTGGCCAGCAGTCACGGCAAGCACCGTTGCAGTACTAGGCGGTGCGGTGGACTCGAGCAGACGAAACGTGCGACGGCTGGTTTCAGGCCCCGTTTGATCTCGCGGTCGGGTTTGCCCTCAGCTGTGCGGCGGCCACATAAGCCCTGGTGGGGGCGTCGTGCTGTAGTCGGGACAGCACGGATGGTATGGAGCGCCCGGTTCAGCTGGCCGTCTCCGGAGCGGTTCAGGCAGTGCCGGGTGATCTGACCGGAGCTGGCGGGTATCGGGGCTGTCCCAGCCAGGGACGCAAGCGCAATCGCCTGGGGTGGGACCAGGAGAAGATGCCCACGCCGGGCTGGTCCAACAGCGCCGGCGCCGCGTCCAGCACCAGTTCTTCCAGCTCGGTCTCGAGGTCTGTCGCTTGGGTCTCGAGGAACAGGGCCTGGCGGGCGCTGATGCGCAAGGCCCGGACGGTGGCTCGGTGTTCGGCGCTGTGGCTTGGCACGGTGCGAAGGCGTACGCAGCGTTCCAGTTGTCGGTCGGTGGTCATGCCGCGGAAATGCTGGCACAACTGTTCCGGCGCTGCGCCGAGGAGGGCCTTGAGCTGACAGATCGCTTTCGTGCGCGCGACCATGGTGCCTTGACGGGGGGTCAGCAATACTCGCATGGCTTCGCAATCGCCGCCACGGCGGGGCTGGGCCAGATGGTCCCGGTCGGCACGGACCGCGTCCAGCTCGTCGGTTTGGGCACCGTTGCGGCGTGCCGGGCGCTTGGGCCGGTCGATCTCGACCACCCACTCGCTGTGTCTCCAGCAGGTGGCAGGTCAGCCCGGCGCCGAAACTGCCGGTGCCCTCGATGGCCCAGACCCGGCGGCCGGGGGCCTGGGTGCGGGCGAAGCCCAGCATGCGCCGATGTCCGAAGGCGTCGGTGGCGTGTGCACCGCCGTTGGGGTCGACGACGGCGAGGGTGTGATAGTCCCGGTGGGTGTCGACACCGATGATGTGGTCGATCTGGCCAACGAGCATGGACAACGTGCCCTCCCCCTGAGGGTCGGCATCGGCCTGAGAAAGATCACCGAGCGGCCTGACTGTGACCCCGGGTGGGCGATGACCTCGCGCTGGATGGATCGCTGATGGTCGAAGTCGACGTCCTTCAGCGACTCGCGGGAGGGGGAAACGGGCTGCGCGGGCGCGTCCCTCGGCGCTGTGGCTGTCGCTGGCGCCTTCGCGCTTGCAGGCAGGTCGCCAGATACTCCTCATGGCTCCAGCCCTCACCGCGAACCCGCTCGGCCAGCCGGGCGGCCGCATCTCGCAACGCGGGCGCCTTCAACGCTTTGGTCATATAGGCCAGTTCGGAGGAGACGTCGCGGGTCTTGGAGGCCTTATTCGTTGTCAGAAACCGCCGGCCATCGGGACTTGTCCCGGGGCGATCGAACGCAAACAGCTCAGTCTGGGCTGCCGATTGATCTCATTCATCCTAGATTCCGAGATATGAACCGTCGCCGCTTGGCCGTATGCATCGCTAGATTCCTTGCGGCCCTCGCGCTTGTAGCCTGTGGGGGAACTGCTACCGCCGCCACACTGGCCGCTCCCCCGGCTGCTACTCGACGCATCCAGCCACTTGCTCCGCCAGCGGGTGCCGAGCCCGGAGTTCTGGGGGTAGCGGAAGATGCGACGTGCAGCATCCTCTCTGACGAGGGCAATTGTTATAGCGCAGGCGAGTTCTGTCGCCAGAGTGACCTCGGCAAGACCACCACCGATGTTTCCGGCCGGTCGATCACATGCAATATCGAGTCAGGACGACCGCACTGGCAATACACGAATCCAGCTTCACCGTCGGTGAGCCCCTTGGAACCTACCCGGACGCCAAGTGGTGGAGTGGTTGCCGGCGACGGCGCTAGCCAGGCCAGCGAGTTTTCCCTGGTGACCTTGTTGACAGCGCTAGGCGTAGCAACCGCAGTGATCAGTCTATTGACTCTGCCTAGGCAACGTCGTGGAGCACACGAGTGATACGCCGTGTCTGAGGGGCTCCTCGACGAGACTGACGCCCTTCACCCGCAACTCACCACCCTCCCTCAGCTTCCTATTTCCGTCTACCGTCGGCCTACACACCGAGGAGCAGGCGTGGTTCAGGGCGTCAAGGTGGAGCACGCCACTGTACGAACGACCTTGACGCCCTGGGCCGTGGCTGCTCGGCTCTGCCTTGGCGATGGCAGAGGGGACGGAAGCTCCCCTGCCCTCGCCAAGGTCGAACCCGTACACCATTCCCCTGGACGCAACCGAATCTTCCGGCACCCTCGCACCAGTGACGAACAAGCTCACGTCACTCGCCGCAGCAATCCTGACCCTCATGATCTACACCTGAAAAAGACTCCAGGCGGGACTTCTTGCGACCTTTCGCTCGGCTTGATTTTTCGCGCGCCTCTTCCACGAGATTCTTCTCTTCCCGTGTGAGGGCGGCCACTATTGCGGGGTCTTTCAGCCATCCGTTCAGCAGAGCATGTGAGCCTCCTAGCATGAGCGAGTAGGACCACATGCTCTCGCCTCTTGAATTACCCTTCCATCCAGCCGCCCATTGAAGCACATGTTGAATCTTGTCCTCACGACTATATCGTACGAAGGTCACGGTTCTCTTCTCCCTGTGGGAACTGGTCACCACCTTGAGTACCTAACGGTGGAGAGATCGAGAGGGTAACGTGCGACTACATGCCTATTACTGGACAACACAGGGGGCAACGTTTTATCCCGGAGACGGAGAATCGCAATCCATGGTTCGCTAACCATTTCCCACGTCCACTCGGAGCATGGAGCCGCGCGCGTCTCCGGGAGTCCTCAAGAAGCCGCCACAGAGTCCGACAGCCCCGAAGGGCGTGCCGCCGCACCAGCCACCTGCCGCGTAGATAGTTCCTTCGACACGGGAGCCCGCTTTCCGCAGCACACCAGTTGCACACCGCACCACATCGCATACCAGCCAACAATCACTATGGGCGGCTGGCATGCCTGGCCGTCACAGCGCCTCGGGAATCCCACGCGAGGGCTTGCCTCAGCACCACCTCCGAAGGGATGCCCGATTCACCAAAGATTGCACTATATGTGCAATATGTCAATGCGTTGCAAGATCTCCTGAATGGTGTCCGCGGTCCAGCGCATTGCCGCGGCTGCGGTACAGCCGCGGCCGATCAGGGCAGGGGCGTGGCTGCGGCCCGGTCCTGGCGGGTGAGCGAGGTCTGACGTGCGGCGGTGCAGGAAATCACCGTCGCCAGGTCCCGACCGCCCGCGGGGGGGGTGTAGGAACGGCCGGGACCGGCGCGCCCGCTCGGCAACGGCGCATGAACCGAGCGGAGCCTTACCGGCGAAGGCCCCGTTGCGGGCGTCGTGGGTGGGCGCCAGGCATGCGGTGACCTATCGCTGCACCGACCGCCGACCGGGTACGACGGGTGCGTATGTCCGCCGTGGCGCGCCTGGTCGCGGCCGTGTGCGTTCAGGTTGGGCCAATGGTTGACGAAGGCGACAGAATCGCATGAGTTGCGCACTGATCGCGCTTGCGCGTGGGAAACATAATGCGAAACGCCCCACGGGGCAGGGTTGGGTCAGTAGCTTGGTTGCCGATGTCGCTTCCATGCGTCAGGTACTACGTGCTGCCTCGCCCAAACTTCGCGGAGAGTGGCCGCTGTGCATTCGCATTCGGCCTCTCCTGGGGCTGTGCTGGCCGGGGCGCGTGCTGCTGCCACAAGAGCGTCAAGGACCGCCTGGTCAGGGCTCATTTCGGGGTGCCACTGCACACCCAGGCGGAAGGTCTGGCCCGCGAACTCAACGGCCTCTACGGTGTCGTCCTCGGCGCGTGCCGTCACGGTCAGACCGTCGCCGAGGCGGTCGATCGCCTGATGGTGGTGGGTGGGCACTGAGGTGGCGTCCGGGTACACGCGGCCGATCCGTGTGTGCGGCATCGTGGTGACTACATGGGGGGTGAAGATGCCGGGCTGGAGGTTGTGGCCCTCGTGCCCGACGTGTTCCGGCAGATGCTGGATCAAGGTGCCACCGGCGTGCACGTTCATCAGTTGCATGCCTCTGCAGATGCCCAGAAGGGGCAGGTCGAGTTCGAGGGCGGCGCGCAGGACGGCGAGCTCCCATGTGTCACGTGCCGGCGCGGGGGCATCCATCGACGGGTGGCGGACGGCTCCGTACAGCGCCGCATCGATGTCCTCGCCGCCGGCCAGGACGACGCCGTCCAGTCGGGAGACCAGGTCTGCTGCAGCTGCTGGGGCGTCAGGAGGCAGCAGCACCGCCAGGCCTCCAGCAGCCTGAATGCCATGCGAGTACGCCGCCGGCAGCACCGCGGCCGGCAGCTCCCATACCCCCCATCGTGCCGGTGAAAGGTAGGTAGTTATTCCGATGAGGGGGATGCCCATGTGAGGCCCTTTCGTTGGTGCCGTCGTCTGGGACGCGTGGCTCGCATGGCGATGCCGGCTTCCGCGGCGTGAGGAAGCACCCCAACGGGGCGCCATGTGCAGGTTGACTGGGGCCTGGCCCTGGCTCCGTCCTGCACGACCAATCTTGCGAACCAGCGAGATTAAGCACAAGAAATGACATCTTCATGGTGGGTAAGCCACGCTTAACCACGCGCAGACCTTTGATCCTCGCTTGGGGTAAGCCACGCTTACCCTGTGCAGACCTTTGACCCTCGCTTGCTGGCCACTCTTGAAGCCGTAGTCCGTCACGGCTCGTTCGCCGCGGCGGCCCAGGAGCTGGGCTATAGCTGCCCGGCGGTGTCCCAGCAGGTTGCCGAGCTCGAACGGCGGGCGGGACTGAGGCTGTTGGAACGTCGTCCGGTGCGGGCGACGCGTGCAGGACGCATCCTTCTGGAGGCGGAGCAGGGGGTGCGCACCGCGCTGGCAGCTGCTTCGCTGGAACTTCGTGCAGTGCGGGCGGGCACGGCGGGGCGGATACGGCTTGGCGCCTTCGCTTCGGCCTCCACCGGCATCGTGCCCAGGGCGCTCGCCCAGTTTCAGACGGTATTTCCGGATGTTCAGGTCAGTCTCGTCCAGCTCGAGCCCGGGCCGAGCTACACCCGGGTCAATCGAGGTGATCTGGATCTTGCCCTTGCGTACGACTACGACTTCATCCCCCTCGTGCCGCCGCGCACGCTTCGCCGGACCTTGGTCGTGCGCGACCCGGTCGTGGCGGTCCTGCCGGCAGACCACATCCTTGCCTCCCGCGAGGCAATTGACCTGGCGAGCCTTGCTGCAGAGACCTGGATAGCCGCCCCGGAGGCGGCGCTGCGACTCGATCTGCTCGCTCAGATGGCCAAGTCGGCCGGCTTCGCCGCGCAGATGGAGTACGAGGGCGATGACTTCAACACCATCCTGGGCTTCGTCGCCGCTGGGCTGTGTGTGGCGCTCTTGCCACGCCTGGCCCTGCCGCGAGGCGCGACCGACGTCGTGGCGAAGCCTCTGGTCAATCCGTGCCTGAACCGCTTTGTGTACACAGTGCGGCTTGACACGCGGCACCGGCCGCGAGCCATCGACATGCTCGAGCGGCTGCTGACCGAAGAAGCACAGGAAGCCGTGGAGTGAACCTTCGTTCCAAAGGAAGTTCAGGTTTCGGCTGAGCGGGTTTCAACGCATGCATGACAGTGCTTTCGCTCGCTCTTGAGCGCCTGCCGGGGCGATGGCGTTGGCGGGTTCCCCGCGGTGACCTCTCCACGAATCGAAGGCGAGCGGAACTACGCGAGAAGGCAAAGGCCATCACGTTTCGCTGATTGCTTCCACCTACACAAAGTTGCTGACGCGCCCGGGTGCGCACGGCGACGGGCATTCATCTGCTGACCGCCGCGGAACAGCTCCGGTTCGTGTGGCTTGCCCGACCGACGGTTGGTCGGCCGGATCTCACCGATGCCACAGTTTGTGGAGACCGACCGTGGTCAAGTCTCGGCTTCCCGGGTATTTCGGCGCGCAGCTGTCGAATGCGGCGGCGGCATTCGCCAGGCCCGCGTCGTACGTCTTCTTGGAATTCTCTGTTACCCCTCGCCCACCGCCCGGTGAACCGGGGGCCGATGTTTGGCTTCTCTGCACGCCTTGCGCAGCGCGGGCAGCGACCACGGCCGCCACTCGGTCAGCTCGTTCCTACCGATCCCGTATGTCTCCCCGGACCGGTGCGACCACAACGACGCGGTCGCCCAGCCGACCGCCCGGTTGCCGGCGGCACGCGCCGCATTGCCACCCAAGCGCAGCTTCCTGGCGGGCGTCCGGATCCAGGACGAACACGTATGCCTGGACCACGGAGCCGGGACCGGAACCTCTTCACTCGGCGGCCCGCCCGCGCGGTGCCCATCGCCACGGCCGCGGCGCGGAGTGGCTTCGCCGTCCGCCGCCCATACCGGCGGGCGCACATCGAGGTCAGCACCTCGGTGACGTCCCGCACCAGATCGCTGACGCTCTGGGCGCGACCGAGCACGACCAGGCAGCGACCCCAAGCCCGAGTACGGCGTCCGGGTGCTCGACTTCGAACCGGGCCAGCCGATCACGATGCCCGACCACGATCACAGCCGACCCGGCATCCGCGAAGGCCGGTGCAGCTTGCCGCGCCGCCCGTTCAGCCCGACCCCACCCCCCGACACGACCTCGGCGACGGCGACGGCGACGGCGACGGCGAGGCTCCGCCGGTTCGCGCCGGCCGCGACACGGGCCGTCCGCCCATCCAGACCAGCCCTCTGGCCGGCGGACCTCGCAACGCCCGGTTGACACTCATTGCATTTCGAGTGCAACAATGTGGTCGCTTGCGGCCCGGTCTCCGGACCGGCCGCTCGCAGGAGTCGGTTGCCGCCACGCACGGAAGGGTACGCGCATATGCTCATCGAGCCGTCGCAGGAGCAGATGGAAGAATTCGTGAGCAGTGACCTGCAGGGGGGAATTGTGATGGTCAATTTACTGAAGTTCAGCGACGAGCCCGAAGCATACATCCGCTACCAAAATGCAGTGAAGCCGCTTTTGGAGGGCGTTGGTGGGCGCATTCTATGGTCTGGTAAACCTCGCCACGTGTTCATCGGAGATCAGACCATTCATGACTGGGACGCTCTCGCGGCTGTGGGGTACCCCTCTCGGGATGCCTTCTTGGCAATGATCTCGCATCCCGACTATCCCTCCGCCCGAAAGGACCGCGCTATGGGTCTTGCACGGACAGCGGTGCTTTGCTGTGTGCCGATGATCACAGACCTCTAGGAGGGCGCTGCAGGCAGCCGCAAAGTTCTTGTTCCATGCCAGATGCCGCTCGCGCATGGTTGGCCGTGGCAATGCGAGGTGTGCGCCGCGGACGGATTTCACGCTCGATGACCGTGGAGAGCGTGGCGATGTGTAGCGAGACACCTTCGCGTCGTCCAGGCCGGTTCTGCGGACCGTCTCCACTGACCACACCGCTCCGTACTGCGGGACCGTCCCACGAACGTCGCCCCCAGCACGGACACAGATCCGTGTGGTCGTCGTGCGGTGGCGTTGGCTCGAGGCAGCCGAGGGGATTGCTGCAGATCCGGAACAGACCGTGGCGTGGCCCGGGCAGCGTTCCCGAAGGGCAGCCTGGCGATACGAGTCCGAAGCGGGAGACCGACGACGGCGTCCCGCCCAGCCATCTGCGCCTGGCCTCACCGTACGCCCCGACGCCCACTGGGCGGCCAACGGGGTTTTCTGGATGGGCCACAAGGTCCATCCCACGGAAAGCTCCCACACTTGCGCCGGAGCCTGGGGAGGCGGGACAGTCCGGTGCCGAATCTGATCACGGACGTGTACACGACCGAGGCGACCGTGCAGGACATGAAGACGACCGCCCCCCATCCCCGCGTCTGACCGAACACGACCTCAAGCCCGCCGAGCTCATCCGCGGCGAACCAATAGTCATCTTGATCGGTTGACAACAGCGTCCTACGAGACGTGGTTCACGGTGCCGCCGTTGTTGGTGGTGACCGTTGCCGAATCGCTGAGGTACACGGTGCCGCTGTTGAGGGTGGTGATCGTTGCCGAGTCGCGGGCGGTTACGGTGCCGCCATTCACGGTGGTGACGGTAGAGGTGTCATCGGCGTTCACGGTGCCGCCGGTGTTGACGATTCTGACGGTAGCCGTGCCCTCGGCGTTCACGGTGCCGCCGTTGTTGACGGTGTCGACCTTGGCGCTGCCGCCGATGGTCACGCCACCGCCGCTGACGGTCGTGATGATGGTCGGGGGGCCGGTTCCCAGGCCTTTGGCGGTGACTATTCCGCCGCGGACGGTGGTGACCGTGGTGGGTCCGTGTGCGGTCACCCACCCGCCTGTGACGGTTTCGACGGTCGCTTTTCCGCGGGCGGTTACCGACCCGCCGGAGACAGTGCCGATCCTGGCCTCGCCGTCGGCCTCCACGATGGTGCTGGTGCCGCTGACGGTGGTGACGGTTACTCGGTCGCGGGCGTTTACGCGCCCACCGGAGACGGCGGCGATCGTGGCCGCGCTTTCGGCCTCCACGGTGCCACCGCTCACGCTGACGATCGCGGCTCCACGAGTACCGGAGACGAAGATGCGGTGCGGAGTGCTGCGGCTGATGGCGAGGGTTTCGCCGAGGGTGTCTGTGATGTGGATCTCGCAAGGGGGGGTGGTGCCCATCAAGGCGTCGAATTCAGCCTGGGTGGTCACACGCCACGCCGGCCAGCTCCTGTCGCGGGGCCTGCCCTCACGTTGGATGGGACGTTCCAGGCCGGGGGTTTTGATCCAGATGTTGTCTTGACGGTTGAGCAGCTCGTCGATGGGCTGGGCAACGGCCAAATCTCTTCGACGTTCCTCGCTCAGCAGCCGCCAGGTCCGCCCATCGCCCTTAGAGGCCCCGCGCTGGAAGACCTGCATCCAATGCTTGGCCACCGCCAGCGTGCTGCCCACCTGCGGGTGGGCACGTATTTGATCGGCCACCCACGGTTCCATTCCTCCGACGACGGTGATTTCACCGGTCCCGGGGTCGGTGGCGGTCCGCGGTGAGATGTTCTTTTGTTCCCATGTCCCACGGCGCCCTGTCGGGGCGGGCGCGGTGCACGAGGTCAAGATCACTGTGCCGGAGAGCTGGCCCAGCAGGCCAGTGCAGTTGTGGACGCCAGCGGCAGGGGCACACGTCGTTGGCGTGCCCTCGCACATGCGGATCCCGTCTTTGAGCGTGGTCGGCCCGGGGCCGGCCCCGGGCGGGGCAGAGGCCTTGGCGGTGACCGGGGTGCCGCCCACCGCGATCACTCGCCGCCGGATCGGCCTTGAGGTGGCCTCGAAAAACTCGTTCATCCCTTTGATATCTCCGCTCCCCAATGCGTTCAGCTTGAAGTTCGGGATCGCCGATTCAGCGTGATACTCGCGCACCGGGGTGAGATCATCCACGACCGCCGCCGTCCGCAACCCCGACAGCGCCGGCGAGTCCCGCTCAGTCAGGGTGTGGATGGTGCAACCGGTCGGGACGAACGTCTCCTGCTCCCCCGTCTGGTAATCGCCGTGGGCGACTATCACCAGCTCCGGGCGCAGCGTGCCAGTGGCTTTGGTCTCGAGCGGGCCGGCGTCCTGGTACTCCTTGAGCGTGACCGAGGCCTCCTGCAACAGGTCAGCGATCATCCTGACCCGCCCCCGCTTGGACTGCCAGGTGCGGAGCTCGGCGACCGCTGTGGTGAAGCGGGCCTGGATCTGCCGCGCGGCGGGACTTTCCCGTCCGTTGACCCCGAGCCGGTAGGTTTTTACTGCCTCGTCGTAGGCAAGCTCGCATTGGGTCAGCGTTTCCCAGTCCGGGCTATGGGCCGCCTCCATCAGCTGGGCGACCGGGCCCCTCCACGTCTGTATCAGTTCTTTGGCCCACTTGGCAGAATCCGCTTCCCGTTCGCCAAGTGTCAAAGGTCGGTGGCGTAGCGCCGCGCGCAATTCCTCCACCCGGGGCTGGTAGACCATAACCTCAAGGCTGACTTCCTCCTCCGTCTCATCGGCCAATTCCCCGACCGCCGTGCGCACCTTCGCCACCTGGTCGAGCAACCTGCCCACCGTCTCCGCAAACTCCCGTTCCACCGGCTCGGCAGCCGATACGGTCAAGGGCGCGGTGGCCGATTCCGTCCCGGTGGCCACTGCGAGCCCCCTCTTTTTCTCTTCTGGGCCCACACGGGCCGTGCTTCCCACAGCGGTGGGGTGTCCGAGACGGAGGCGGCCTCCGCCGACCCCCCGCAAGGAGCCCTGGGTGAATTGGGCGCCCTCGCGTTTAACGGTGCTTCCCTGCCCGTCGAGGACGTACCTGACCTGCCCCGCCGACGGCTGAACATACAGATCACCGTCAGGGTCCTCATACACACGATAACTGTGCCCCTCCTGCTGGATGGACCACTGGGACACCGTGACCGTCTTCTTCTTTTTTGTAAAGGTAAGCAGATCCGTGACCTGCTTTTCGGTGACGCCGATACCCGTCACTGCTACCTGGATCTCTCCCCGGTCTCGCCCCAACATTTTACCCTTTCGCGCCATGGTAATCCTGCCCTGAGCAGATGTTTGGAGATCCTCCGGCCACTGAGCCGGAGGGGCAAGAAGAACCATGGCCAACCCTTTACCATCGGGCAGGACCTGTATAGAGAAGTCAATGCTGCCACCCGACTCAAGGCGCTTCAATGCTTCAGAATTATGCGTCCGCAGTTTGTCTAGGAGTTTTTCTAGGGGAAGTTTGAGCGCAGCTGGAGCTCGCCTTTTTTCCTCTTTCCGCGGGGCTAGCCCGAGCTTCACTGCTTCCTTCGATCGCGGCTCTCGCTCCGGCTGGTCGATACCCTCCTCAAAGTCCTCCCTGATCACCGAGGGTGACGCAGGCCGCGGAGACGTGGGCGTCGTTGGCGGTAGCCCCGGCGACGGCGGCCCTGCCGGGGACAGCGGTTCCGGTGACGCCGGCTCTGGTGATAGCCCGGAGGGCGATCTGGGCCCCGAAGGGGACCGTGGCTCCGGTGACGCAAGCCCCGATGCCACCCGCTCGTACACAACCATTGCCTCCGGGCTGTCGGGCATCGGTGGCAGCTCGGCGACGACGTGAGTGATCATCTGCCTGACGAACGCAAGGCTGAGGCGTGGTGCCTGCCGAGGTGCCCCGCCTACCGGAGCGGTTGTGTCATCCCGGTCTGGCTCCAGCTGGGGAATATCATCCTGCTGTGACTCAGGAGACAGCCTTGGGGGAATATGTTCATTAGACATTTTCCCATCCTCTCGGATACCAAGGAGACTACCTTTCCACAAGAAACTCCCGGAGCCATCCACATTACGGCCCCGTCATCACCCACCATATATCCACACAGCGACGGCGTCTCAGCTCCACGCCACCATCCCGACAACCACGGCGCCTACGGAGTCCGGAAGGTCTGACGGCAGCTTTGTCGCGAGTGCACAGCCGCGGCCCGCTGCACGGTCGCCCGGCTGATGCGCGAGCTCGGCTTGGAGGGCGCCCGTCACGGCAGAAGATCCGAACCGCCGTGCGCGATGACGGGCCTGAGCGGGCGGCCGCCCGCTCAGGCGCGACTTCACCGCGTCCCGGCCGAGCGAGAGGTGGGCCGCCGACTTCATCGACGTGGCCACCTGGCGGGGATCGTCTACGTCGTAATTTTCGTGGACGTGCTCTTCCGGGCGATCATGCCATATCGCTCAGCTCCGAAGCCCCGGAATCAGCTGGCAATTCGACTGCGGGTTCCTTTGCCTCTTCTGGCAAAGCCAGTTCCGTCAAAAGAGTGGTGAAGATATCCCCCGCCGGCGGCGGATTTCCATCTACGAGTCCTGAACCGTCTGGGCTATGGTGTTGTCACCTTCCTGAGGCGTCGGCATAGGTCCTCCTCAAAAATGCGCTAGATCTTTGAAACTGTTTGAACTGCTCGCCTCCTGCTCTCAGGATCTGGCCCTCGCAATTTAGCCGCAAACGCTACCTGACCAGAATTTGAGGCATGAAATGTGGGCTTCCGGGCGAAGAAGCCCGCGACACGGCCGTGACAGCGGAACGCCGCCCGTACCAGCCGCACACCCTGCTCGCTGGAGCTGACCGACGAGATCACCGCCGAGCTCGCCGTCCTCGTCCCCCGGGACCACAGCGGCTGCAAGACATTGGCCAGCCCCTGCGAGACCTGCTCCAACCGCTCGACGGACTCCCGTTGCACAGCCATCAGCCGGGTGAGGACCAACTCCGGTGTGACGGCCGAGTAGGTGGCCACTCGCCCCGGGTGGGAAGTGGCCAACTGTCTCCGTACCAACGTATCCAGCACGTCGTATACGCGTTGGCGCGGCACGTCGGCCCTCCCGGGCCACCTCGGCGGCTGTAGGAACCACGACGGACGAGTGCCAGGTAGACCCGTGCCTCGTAGCGGGCCAGTCCCAGTGACATCAGGTCGTTGGTTGTTTCCTCTTCGAGCTCCATGGCTGGTCAAGGTGCCTGCCACTCCTGATGAGTTGAGGGCAAGATTTTGCCGACTGGCGTCCCGACGCGCCGGGCGGAGAAGCCCGCCGAGGCCCTGGGGGTGACGCAATGAGGGTGTGCCACCGAGTGGTGTAACAGCGATCTTCCCATAGCCCCCTGGTCGTGGGCAGGGGCAGCCACAACTCTCCCAGTAGAGAAGCAGGTTGAAGTCAGAGGTGACGCGATGGCCCTGTCCCAGCACGACGTACGACGTTGTCGGCTATTGGTGTTCGGCCATGCTGGCCTGGAGGTTTGGCTGGTGGGTGATTCAGCAGGCTGCTGTGTTGAGGGTACAGGCCCGGGGCTCGGCTTGTGTCGGCTGGCCCGCTGAGCGGCGCGGTCGCAGACCGGGCCGGCGATGGCCTGGTGGGTGTCGGGGCAGTGCTCGCGGCGTCCGGGGAAGCGTTGCAGCGGGCGCCACTGCTTGTGCTCGGCGTTGGCATGCCCGACGCGGACCGCCGCGAGCACTGGCGTCGGCGCGTCTCTCGCCAGGCGTATCGCCCGGTCACCGGAGCATCATCGCCATCGGGGCCCTTCGGCTTCTTCGGCGGCGCCGGCACCTGGTCGGGAACGATGATCAGAACCGAGCGAATGATCTTCGTGAGGACTCGGGCGACCGAGCCGTCCGCACGGTGCCGGCGGACAACTACGCGAAGTCCAGGCGGGGAAAGCGCCGGGGCGCGAAATGGGCGTGCCGGGCATCCCAGCGGCAGCCGTCGCCGTCCTTGACGACTTCGCCGCCGCAGCCGAAGGCCGCAGCTCACGCATGCCGAGGGCAGGGCATCACATCCACGAGACCGACGAGGTGGTTTTGCAGCTGCCCCAGCCGCAGGGGCGGATGCGTCCCGGATACAGCCTCTGGCCGGCACCGTGCCAGGACTGTGGACGCAGGCAGGAAGCACGGCAAGAACAACTCCCACTGCTTGTCTGTACCATCTGTACACCAAGACAACGCGCGGTACTTGCAGCGTCCTAGCCGGAGCGAGACAGCCGACCGGGGCGTCACCCCAGTCCGCTGCAGCCCCGCAACATCAGGGGCCATACGCCGAGGAGAGGCCAACGCCATGTCCGAGATCACGACCCCCACAGAACTGACATCGCAGTACGCCGCCCAAGTCACCAGCGACCTAGAGCGCAACGTCAAGGCGCAGGAACGCGTCAGTGCGGAAATCGCCTCCCTACAAGAGCAGTTTGCCGCCTTGCAGCACGACCACACCGTGCTGATGAACATGCAGCAGGCGCTCGGCGCCGCACCCACGCCGACCGAGGCTGCGGCAGAGTCGCAGGGTGCGGCGGTGCCCTCTCCTCGGCGCAAGGCCGGCACGGCGCCCGGCGGCAAGCACAGTGCACGCGAGTCCAACGCCGCACGAGGAAGGCCAGCGGACAGCAAACCCGCGACCCAGGGGGCGGGCGCCACGAAGAGGACAACGCCCACTCTGGTCGAGCTCATTCGCCGCCACCTCCTCGGGCAGAAGGGACCGCGCTCGGCTGCCGAGATTTCCGCAGCGCTCAGCCAGGCCCACCCCGAACGCAGGATCGCGACGAAAGTCGTGCGCGTCACCCTCGAAGGGCTCGTGGCCAAAAGCCAAGTCGAGCGCACCAAGCAAGGCAAATCCGTCTTCTACACCGCGCCCGCGCCCGAGGCGCAGCCGAAGGAAGGAGTGTCAACTTAACGGCTGTCGGGTTATTGAGTGCAGTGGAGAACGGCTTCTGGTCGGGAAGCGGGCCCGCACTTTGAGTTCCAGTGATTGTGGCAACACCCCCAGCTCAAGGGGCGCGATGGACGTCAAGATCCGGGAGAACGGGAGGCCGTAGGGGCGAAGAGGCTCACGGCGGAGCGGACCACATACGTCCAACTCAGCAGCAGGGCTTTAAGCAACAACGAGGCCTGCCGATTGAAAAAGGCGACCGCTTCGATCAGCGCCCCGCCAGCCCCTCCGACCAGAAGGTACTCGATCACTGTCACCTCGCAGCTCCCCCACCGCGCTGAACGACAGCGTCCCCCTCTTGCCGCTACAGGCAAGCACACACGGCAACTTGGGCGCTGTCACGACTCGTTCAACACAGAGGAGGCCCGCACACGCGCGGACCGCACCAAGCTCCGCTCTCAGCACCACCGGGAACACCCTGCCTTGCGTCTGTCCCAGCTCAGAATCCCAGCAGCGCAGTATCGGGGAGCGCCTATAGGCGGCCCAGTCTTCAAGCTTCCAGGTTCCATGCCGGACGACAACCACTCTTGCCGCAGACCGAAGCCCCCGAGACGAACGACCGTAGGCTCCCAGGCCTCGTCCGTGCGACCGATCTCAGAAGGGGTGCGCTCCCGAACGCCCCTTGGGCCGCACGGACGATCCCGCGCGAGGACATGCGTCAGGGGGCGACGCGCGTTCTCGTGCACGGCGGCCGTCGCCTCCCGCCGACCACGAGGCGACGGTCAACGCTCCACCGGTCATCTCAGTCCGAGGTCTCCCGCATCTGCAAGGACCTCGATACCGGAGGTCGCCCTCATCCGGGACCGGCCGCTGTCTCACACCGTCGTCCCCTGCGTGTTCGTGGACGCCGCCTACTGCAAGGCCCGGGTGAATCACCGGATGGTCTCCCAGTTGGGCGGGGTTACCGGATGCTCAAAAGTAGATGGCGCTTGAGATTACCTGGAACTTCAGCAAAGCCTTTCGCATATAATGCGATTCGAACCTCAAGGGAAATGACATATTCAGGGCAAGCGCATTAAGCGTGGCGCAGCTTGAGCGGTCCACAACACCGCATCCTTTCCTTTTCAACGCTTGAAGCCGCATATCATACATGCCTCTAAATGATGAAGATTGCACAGCGCACCGAATATGCCAATTCCTGCCCGCATATTCACCACCGGTCATCTAGTGCGCTAAAGTCAGGCCCAGTTCGAGGAAGAGTTCCGAGCGGTCGGTGCGGGCCTCTCGGAGGGTGGTGGGGGGGGGGGGGGCGCGGCCCCCCCCCCCCCCCCCCCCCCCCCCCCCCCCCCCACCCCTACAGCACCCGCGCACAGCGAGGCTCCGCAGGTACGCCGCGCGGGCGCCGGAGCTGAGGCCACCGCCCTGGCTGCGCACGCCCACCGACGTGGTGGTGTAGGCCGGCATAAACACGGGCCCGGCTTCGAGGAGTTCGATGGCGCGGAGGGTCCGCAAAATCTCCGGTATGCGGCATCGATAGCCCGCTCGCGACATCCCGCAGATCACGCCCACTGCCGCGGCTTCCCTCACGGCCTCCGGCTCTCGACGTGCCGGCCGTGGGCGCCTCCCGTATGACTCCAATCGGCACGCTGTCCACGCCAGGATCCCTGCCGTGCGCCACACACCCCGTAAGAAGACCCAGAGGATATGCGGTGAGGTCGGGCCGGCCTGGCCCGCGGTCTACGCGCACTTGCCGCGGCGGAGCCAGGCTCGGGTGTTGGCCCGGCTGCGCCGCGTCGTCCTCGACGCGCTCGGAGTGCAGGGCGGGTTGGACTGGTCGGCTTCGCCCTCGACTCCGTCAGTGTCCGCGCGCTCAAAGGGGGGTCCCGTTCAGAAGACGAGGGACAGTGCTGCCTGAGTGTCCTTGATGCACGAATTGGCAAACGTGTGCTCGTAGTTCACGCGGGTCCCGCGCCATACTCCCTGCACGGTGACGACCACAGGTCGGTACTCCATCGTGCAAGGGGGTTTTGCCTCATTGCTGCGGAGGGTGGCCAGGCGGTCAAGGTTCCCGTTCACTCGGTCTAAGTCCGCGCAGGCCTGCCGGGGGTCGGGGTGCGTCCCGGTGGTGGTGTACGCGCAGTTCACCGTGACCGCGCGGTCCGGCGCGGCCGTGCTGGCGTTCTCGCCACGGCCGGTGGTCATGACCAGGGCGGAAGGGGCGTACAGCGAGGTGGGGGCGCTGTGGGCGGGCAGGCTTAACGGGCCTGCCAGGGCTGCGGCGAGCGCAGCTGCTGCCACGGTCCGGCGCGTCACTGGTCGCATGGTGCAACTCCCATCCGTTGAGGTGCTGAGAGCCCCGAAGTACCCGCTGTGCCGTTCCCGTCTCAGGAGAAGAAGGTTGAGGCGTTCCGTACCGCTGCTATCCGGACCCGGTCAGCCGTTCAACCAGCGGCCCGACCGGCCACGCTGTCTCGCAGCTAAAAGGGGTAGGCGCCCGTTCACCGCGCCCCGCCTGGCATAAGGCGCGACTGGCGAGCACAGATGCCAAACGACCTGATCTGTAGGGGGTATGGCCTCTCGCTCCGAAACTCCGAGCTGTGCCAATACGACTGCTGACAACTGCGTGCGGGGACCAGAGATAGGTTCGCGGCCGACCCGCCGCGAACGGCGTCTTCCGAGGTGCGGTGCAGGGTGATCACTGTCTGCTCACTTCTTCGACGACCGCCTGGCTGCCGCGGTCACGGAGGCCGGGATTGAGGGCGAGCCACGGATGAGTTTCCGGCCGCTGCACCGCCGCTTCATCGCGGGCGTGACCGGCGCGAGCCACGGCAGGAACCCCTCAGCCATCGTCACCGGTCAACAGCGCACCCTCCGACGCCAGCGAGGGAGGACAGGGGCGGCACTTTCGTCGCGAGGGACGCCGAGGACATGGCGACTCCCTCGCGTATGCGACCGTGTTCCGTCAGCAGACCCGGCCGGCGGGGATGGTGTCCCTTGTCGTGTGTACGGGATCAGTGGCCGGGAGTGCGCGGGCGTCTGCCCGGGGCGCACTTCCACGGGTGAGTGCCGCTCCCTGAACAGAGGGCGGGCCATCGCGTAACTCTCGTTGGTGAACGCCCAGTTCAACCACGAGGAGTGCACGATGGCCCTGTCTCAGTCCGAGCTGATACGGCTGCTTGAGTCACTACGTTCCACCGACGGAAGCGAGCTGATCCGCGCTATCGCCGAGCGGCTGGTGCAGGAGCTGATCGAGGCCGAAGCGAGTGCCCATATCGGCGCGGAGTGGAACGAGCACCCGCCGACGCGGACCAACATCCGCAACGGGCACCGGGAGAAGGTGCTGACCACGCTGGCCGGCGATCTGGACCTGGAGATCCCCAGGGTCCGTACCGGCAGCTTCTTCCCCTCACTGCTCGAACGCCGGCGCGGCATCGACCAGGCGCTTTACGCCGTCATCATGGAGGCATACGTGCACGGAGTCTCCACCCGCGGCGTGGATGACCTGGTCAAAGCCCTGGGCGGGGACAGCGGCATCTCGAAGTCGGAGGTCTCACGGATCTGCGCGCTGGACGAACCGCTGACCGCGTTCCGCACCCACCCGCTGGATCATGTCCGCTTCCCTTACGTCTACCTGGACGCGACCTACTGCAAGGCACGGGTCAACCACCAGATCGTCTCGCGGGCCGTCGTGGTCGCCACCGGTATCACCGAGGACGGAGGCCGCGAGGTGCTGGGCCTGATGGTCGGCGACAGCGAGAGCGAGGCGTTCTGGAAGGAGATCCTGCGCTCCCTGCGGGAGCGCGGCCTGTCCGGGGTCCGCCTGGTCGTCACCGACCAGCACTCCGGCCTGGTCGCCGCGGTCCGCAAGGTCACGCTCGGCGCGGCTGGCAGCGGTGCCGTGTCCATTTTCTGCGCAACGTCTTCGGCGTGATCGACCGGGACTCCGGCGAGATGGTCGGCGCGACCATCCGCACCATCTTCACCCAGCCCACCGCCGACCTCGTGCGCACCCAGCTCGACACCGTCGCCGACATGCTCGCCACCCAGTTCCCCAAGGTCAAGGCCATGTTCCTGAGCGCGAAGGAGAACCTGACTGCATTCGCGGGACTTCCCGCCCAGGCACTGGAAGAAGATCCAGTCGACCAACCCCTGGAACGGATCAACCGGGAGATCAAGCGAAGGGATCGACGTCGTCCAGGTCTTCCCCAACGACGACGCGCTCATCCGGCTGGTCACCGCCGTGCTCTTCGAGATGCACGACGAATGGATCGCCTTCCCCCGCCGTTACCTGCCCGAAGGCAGCATGGACGAGTTCTACCGCGCACGCCCCCCAAAAAAAGCGCCCCCGCACTACCCAACACCACAGACACGACCGCCAGTTGATCCCCAACACCACGCCAAGGGGCACGACCACGTTGAGCCGTACATGGGGCGAGGAACCTGGAGTTGGATTGTTCCGGAGGGGCTGTGGGAGATCGCGAAGCCGTTGATCCCTCCGTCCAGGGTGCGGTCGCAGGGTGGCGGAACGCAGCACACCCCTGATGAGACGCTGTTTGCACCGATCGTCTATGTCCTGGTGAGCGGGTGCGCCTGGCGCGCGTTGCCGCCGTGCTTCGGGATATCGAAATCGACGGCTCACCGACGGCTTTTGATCTGGTCCCGAGCCGGTGTCTGGGGCCGACTGCACGAGGCCGTAGTGCACCGACTGGATGACGCCGGCCTCGTCGATGTCACCCGCGTCGTCCTGGACACCGCGCACGTCCGCGCTAAAAGGGGGGCAAACACACAGGTCCGAGCCCCGTGGACCAGGGCAAGCCGGGTTCCAAGATGCACATCCTGTCGGACGCGAACGGCCTGCCCCTCCTCGTCGGCGTCTTTGCCGGTAACACCCACGACAGCGAAGGCCTGAAGCCCATGGTGGCGGGTCACCAAACGAGACACGACCCGGATCGTGGCTGCTACTTCAAGCCCCAGCGCCTCCACGCGGACAAAGCCTACGGCCGACCGGACCTGCGGAAATGGTTACGCGGCAAGCGCATTGGAGTCCGCATCGCCCGCAAAGGCATCGAGTCCAGCGAACGGTTGGGCCGCCGCAGGTGGGTGATCGAGCGCACGATGTCGTGGCTGTCCGGCTATCGCAGACTCAGCCCCCGCTACGAACGCCATCCCCGCAACTACCTGGCCTTTCTCGGACTCGCCGCCGCCCTGTGCTGCTACAAACGACTCGTCCGCCTCACCACATAGGACACGGTCTTAACTTGCCTTCCGCGCGGGAGGCAGGCCTTGCAGGGTGGCGTCACTGGTATGGGACAGATCCGTCAGGCGTACCAGGATGGCCAGGAGTCAGTTTGCCGTCGTGTGCTGGGCCAACGAGCCGAAGGAGCTGGCCTTTCCGGCTCCGTGCGGCTGACTGGCTTTCCTCATCTACTCCCACGCCGTCAACGCCTTGACCAGGTCGGCCAAGGGCTCAACGCCTGTAACCGTTGCTGCCAGTCTCAAAATGGCGGTGCTCCGTACCCTCGGATTTCTATCTGCAGAGACCCCAGGAGATTGTCCGGTCTTACAGTGAACAGCCCTTTGCGCCCACCAGGCAGGGACAGGTTCCCGCCGTGCGCCTCGTTCAGTGCAAGCTCGTCTAGCGTGTCACTCACAGTAAAGTTGCCGCCCCAGCTCGTCATCTTTTGAAACGAACTGTCACTCTCGATGTTGCCCATGTGATCAACCCAGGCGGAAGTTGACCAAAGGTTCGCGATCACGTGGATGTCGCCGGTGCCTACATCGACTACGGCATCCCCGATGTAACTACCCATAACTCTATGCTGCGACGGCGGCCATCACCTCGCGCGCTCTCACTACGCGATCGCCCGTCCCCTTCGGCGAGATCGGGGCCCCCTTTCCAGAGCGTGTCGGCGCGGGCAGGGCTTCTCGAGCTCGTCTTACTACTTCAGCAGCGTTTCTCCATTGATGCTGATTGAAGTACCAACACCCGATCGGTTTGCGTTGAGACAGGGAGCCGGATGCCGAAGCGGCCCTGGGCGGCCCATGAACGCCGCGGTGCTGTGGCGGCTGCCCCGTCGGCGGGCAGGACGCCGGCATTGTCTGTCAGTCCGGACGGGCGGACCAGGCAATTGCGGGTCAGGTGGCCGGTTGGGGGCCAGTGGGCGGAAGCCGGCGGGCGCTCCGTGTTTGATTCCAGCCACGGGGTCCAGTACGGCGCTTCCGGGCCTTCGCCGATCGCTGCACGAGCCGGGGTGCCGGGGTCGATGGGTGCGTCGGCGCCAGCGCGCACAATGCGGCCGGCGGGAGTTTCACGTGCCCCGGAAACGTGGGACCCTCTGGTTATCCGCGGCTACGGCGGCGCCGGCACCTGCACAGGGACGGTATATGCCCGGCGGCCTGCTCCAACACCCGCCGCCGGCACTTCGCCGAGGCCCACCTCGGCCCCAACGCATACGAGCGCCGACACCACGCGGCCAGGCTCACGCTCGCCGCGTGGTCAACGAGGCGTGTCCCCCATCACGGAGGAGGCAAGGGCCCGTCGCTGCTATAGGTGGTGTCCCCAAAAACGCTCCCGAGGCCACTGGAGCACCTGGGGCCAAGCCCGCCACGGGACGATCGCCTGTCCCGGGCTTCCCCGTGACCGGCAAGCCTGTGGGGACAGACCCGTCAGCGAGTGCGCGTATATCTGCTTGGTGAGTTCCTGACTCGACCGGAACGTCAGGGTCGACGAGTGTAGGCGTGAAGCTGGTCGATCTCGCGGAATCCAGCCTGATGATGCAGTTCCCGCGCAGGACTGTACGGGCACTCTGTGCCGGCCGGGGCCTCGAGGAAGGTGATGACGTCACGCATTCCGCGGTCGGTGAGGTGCGCGAGGCATTGTTCGAGAAGGATGTGGCCAAGGTTGTACCCGCCGGCCCGGAGGGCGATCCATTCCAGAACGGCGGTCATGTCGTCGAGCCTGCCGATGACTGCCATTCCGATGCTGGCACCGTTCCCGTCACGCATATGAACATGCCAGGTGGCCGGGTCAGTCTCCGTGATGTCACTCACCACTCGTGGGCGGCGGCGGTGGATGTCGAGGCGGTGGTGAAGGTAACTCCATCCGTCGCGGCGGGAAAACCCGGCCGACTCCAACGCCCTGTGCGTGCCCGGACGGTTCCCAACTGGCAGTCCGGCGAACGAGAGCGCCGTAGTGGCCTTGAAGGCGTGCACCGTCCGCCGCCCGAAGCGGCTAAGCGTGTGGGCGATCAACACTCCGGCGAGGTGCTGGTCCTCCTCCCGGCAGTGCATCCACAGCAGCACGCCCTCAGCCCCCCGCGCACGGACCGCGAAAGACACGACTCCCACGATTTGGCCGTCCGCAGAGACAAGCACATCGGTGGCCAGCTCTTCCAGGCCTGCCCACAGCTCCGGGTCTGCAGGGCAACGTCCTGCGGTGGCGTCGTCGAGCATCCGGGCGGTTACGGCGGGTTTGCCCAGGAGGCGGTCCGCCGTAACCAGATCCAGCACCTGCACTTGGTCCAGCGCGCTATAGGCCCGCACCGTCAGACTCTTTCCCGACCCCGCCGCCAAGACCGTCACTGCTCATCCAGCCCTTCTCAATTCAATGGATAGCGGACATACTGACGCAGTGATGGAGCCGCCACCGGGATGCCACGCGTGCGTTTCTGTTGCGCTTGAGCCGGCGGCGGTGCCTGCGCCGTCCGAACGCGTTAGTCAACCTGACTCCCTCGCGGGGCTTGTGGCGTCGAGGTGCCAGTGCGCCCCAGGGGTCTCGGCAAGGGCCTGATCGTGCTGGGTCTCATCACCGGTATCTCACGCCGCAGGGTTGAGGGTGCCGCCGTTGTTGGTGGTGACCCTGGCCTCCTCCCTGAGGTTCACGGTGCCGCCGACGTTGAGGGTGACGACCGTGGCCGATTCCGCGGCGTTTACGACGCCGCCATTGACAGTGGTGACCTGAGAGGATCCCTCGGCGTTCACGGTGCCGCCGTTGAGAGTTGTGACCCTGGCGTTCCCCTCGAGGTAGACGGTGGCGCCGACGTTGACGGTGGTCACAGTGGCCGAGCCGTTCGCGCTCACTGTGCCGCCGTCGGCGATGCCCACTGTGGACGAGCCGTCGGCGTTCACGATCCCGCTGGTGACCCTCCCGACTGTGGCCGAGCCACGGGTGCTCACCATCCCGCCGGAGACGGTGGTGACGGTGGCCTCGCCGTCAGCCTCCACGTTGCCCCCAGACACGCTGACGGTGGCGAGCCCACGGCCACCGTAGACGAATACGGGGTGAAGCCCAGTACGGCCGATATTGAACGTCTGGCCGAGAGTGTTGGTGATGTGGATCTCGAAGTCGCCGGTGGCACCCGAGAGGGCGTCGCATTCGGACTGGGTATCCGCCCGCCACGCCGGCTTGCCTGATGTGCGGGGAGCGGCACGCCGGAAGGGGCGTTCTACACCCGGGGCCATGATCCAGAGATTTTCTGCGCGTTGGAGCAGCGCGACGATCGTCGGTTGGGCGACTCTCATCGCCTTCTTGTTTTCCTCGGGCAGTACGCGCCAGGAATTCCCCTGGCCCTCCGTGGCGCCCCGCTCGAAGATGCCCACCCAACTCTTGGCCTGGGCAAGCGTGCGTCCGAATTTTGGGTGCTCGTATATCTGATCAGCTACCCATGGCTCAAGCCCTGCGGTGGTGGTCTCTTTGGTCTCGGGATCGGTGAACGTCCGCGGGGTTTCGCGCTTAGCTTTGAGCGACAACCGGCGACTAGCGTCGGTCGGCACGGTGCACGCGGTAAGGATTACCGTGCCGGATAGGCGGGCGAGCAAGCCGTTGCAACGGTGAACCCCGGCGAAAATACTGCATGCGCCCTCTGTGTCGTCGCACAATTTGATGCCGGATTCGAGAGTGACCGGACCGGGGGGTCCTCCGGGCGGCCTGGAAGCTTTGTCAATGAGGGGCAGGGTCCCCACCGCGATCGCTTTTCGCAGGACGGGCTGGGACGTGCTCTCCAGGAAATCGTTGAGCCGCTCGGTCTCACTTGCGTCTCCTGCGTGCAGCGCCAGGTTCGGAATCATCTTTCTGGCCTTATATTTACGTAGCCCTGGAAGCTCTCCTATCACCGCTTCAATTCCCATTCCTATCGCAACGTAGGAATCCCACTCCGCCATGGTGTGGATCTCGCAGCCCTCTGGTACGAACGTCTCCTCCCCTCGCGTATAGGACCCGTGTCCAATCACCGTTACCTCATTGCGCAGTTTTCCCTTGACGGATTTAATCTCCTGGGGGCCGGTGTCCTGATAGCTCCTCAGTGTGACTTTGGCCTGTTGAAGCAGCTCTGCCAGCCGCCCGGCCGGCCTGCGCCCAGCCTCCCAGTCGCGGAGCGCCCTGACCGCCGAGGTGAACGTGGACTGCATCTGCCGCGACGCCTCACTCGTTTTCCCGCGGACCGCAGAGTGGTAGATCTCCAGCGCCTGGGTGAACTGGCGCTCGATTTTGGTCAGCTCCCGCCATGCTGGGCCGTCGGCCGCGCTTGTCAGCTGCTCGACCTTCTTCCCGTGCTCGCGGATGAGCTCTTGCGTCCAGCCGGCGGCCTCCTGCACCTGCTCCAGATCAGGCACCTCAGAGTCTCGACGGGCACTACTCCGCCGCAGCCATGCGCCTAGCACCTCGACTCTGCGTTGGTAAACCAAGACCTCCTCGCTGAGCAGCTCCAGTTGCTCAGGTTCCAGGACCTTCACGCTCTCGCGCACGGCCGCCACATCGCCGAGCAAGGAGCTCGCTCGCGCCAAGAACTCACGTTCCGCCGCAGGAGCACCGGTGAGCGGCATGGCAGGGGATTGCGGCCTGGTGGGAACAGTCAGAACAATCTTCTTCTCTTCCCGCCTGACCGGCGATACGCCTGTGGGGGCCCCAAGGTGAAGCGCACCGCCGTCTACCCCCCACAAGGAGCCCTGAGCGAGCCGGGCCGCATCGCGTGTAACGGTGGTCCCGCGGGCGTCAAGGAGATATCTGATCTGTCCAGGTCCTGTCTGGACATACAGGTCCTTGTCCGCATCTTCATGGACGCGATAGTGACGCCCCGCATATTGGAAGGTCAGTTCATCGGTGGGATCGGGCGGTTGAGTCACCGGATTACGACTGAAGGTCTTCTTCTTTTTCGTGAAGTTGAGCAGTTCGGTGAGCTGGGACTCTGCCACGCGACCACCACTCACCTCTATTTCAAGCTCCCCTCGCTGCTCCCACGACCAGCGCTCGCCCTTCCGGGCCTTGGTGATTTTCCCCGTCGCCACAGTCCTGAGGCCGCTCGGCCACTTTTCCGGAGGGCTGAGCAACACCATCGCCAAATCCCGACTGCCGGGGATTTCTTGAATGGAAAAGCGCACACTGCCGCCTTCGGGGACCCTTTTCAGCGCACGGATGTTATGCGACCGCAAGTCACGTATCGGCACCTTGACGGGGGGCCTCTTTTCTTCCACTCCCGGTGAGGCCACGCCCTCGAAGTCCCCCTCCCCCCCGGATGGAGAGCGTGGACCACTCGGCGAGACTACGCCCTCGAAGTCCTCCTCCCCGGATGGAGAACGCGGCCCCGGGGATCGTGTTGCCGACGGAGACTTCGGATCGGGTGACAGAGGTTCCGGTGATTGCCGTCGTGTCGGGGACTGCAGCGACGGAGACACGGGCCCCGACGCCACCCGCTGGAACACAAGCATTGCTTCGGGACTGTCCGGTACCGGCGGCAGCGTGGTCACAATGTGTGTGATGGCTTCCCTAGGCACACGGCGGCTTGGAACTTCTGCCTGCGTATCATCCTCGTGAGCGGGTGTGTCATCCTCTGCCGGCTCCAGCAGGGGAAGATCTTTTTCGCCCTGCAGATCAGGCGGTCCGCCACTCGCGGGAATCTGGTCGCCAGACATTTTCCGCCCTCCTGAAAGGTCATCCCTGCGTGATCAAGACATGAATCCAGTGAGCACTTCCGATTCACCAGCACTATATGCAATCGACTGGCCACCGAGAGCGACACGGCGCCAGCACGAACCCTCCTATGGAATGCAGTATCCCACCGCCATGCAGGAACTGGCCAATTACAAAGAAGGGGCTGAACCGAGGGGATCGGTAGTTCGATCGGCTGGTCTCAGCGGCAGTCATCGAGCGGGTGGGGCGGGCTGGACCTTCTTCGGCTTGCGTTTAACGACGCAGACACTCCGGAAAATGGGCACTGAACCCACGCTCGAAGTCGTCGGCCGCGATCGGTCATGAGTCCCCGTCAGCTTGCTGCCTGGTCCTTTATGGTGGGTGTTGGTGGGGGCCGCTAGTCTCCTGAGTCAGGAATTCTGTGTAAATAGCCGTCGAGGTGTTCGAAGATCTCATCTGCGGTCTTGGTCCAGCCATAGGACCCGGAGTCCGGTTGGGTTTCGGGATGGTCGGCGCCGTTACCGCTCTCTCCGGAACGGAAATTCCTTTTCTTCTGGCTGTTGGCATCGAGAAACTTGGCTGGCGCTACACATTCGTTCTATTTGCCACTCGTCCTGGCGTTGATGTTCCTGACAATGCTCACAATCTCGGAGAGCAAAGGAGAACAGTCTCCCAGTTTTGATGTGTTCGGATGCGTACTGCTCGCTGCGGGCCTATCTCTGCTGGTGATCGGCTGCGAACGGTGGTCCGACTGGGGGATAGTAAATCCCAGAGTCGGCACCCTGCTCGCCGCTGGCGGTCTGACCACTGCTGCATATTGCCAGCATCAATTGCGTACAAAAATACCCATTGGGCACCGCAGGTGCTGCAGTCCCGTTGCTTCTTGCCCAGCACGCTCTCCGAGCCACAGCGCGGCATCGAGCGGCCCCGGGGGCGCGGGCCTGCGGAAGATCGGCGCCCGGACGTGGTGGTGCGACGGGCCGCTCGATTGGGGTGGTGGCGACCTCGGTCAGGTCGTTGGGAGTGTACTCCCGCGCGGTGCACAACGCGGCCAGCGTGGTCATCTTCACCTGTGAGAGCTCCTTGGTGACCAGCGCGGACACCGAAGCGGAGGACACCGCGGTTCGGTGCCCGTCCAGACGTCGCGTTGGGCGATGGCCATCCGAAGCTGCCATTGGATCTTCATGCCGTGGCGTCCTCCTCGGTCAGCTCGGCCAGGGGGCTGGCGACGGCCCGTTGATAGGCGTCTTGGATGAACGTTGCGGAGGGCCGACGTCACGTTCGTAGTTGTGGTCGCGCAGGCCCGTCGCAGGGCATGCGGGCTGAACCGTCCGGCTGCTGGCTGGCCTTCGAGTTCCATGAGATAGCGCAGCCGACTGCGGATCGTCCTGCGATGGAGGCTGCCGCCGGCCTCGTCGGCGAACAGCACAGGCGAGTCGGGGAACTTGGCCCGCACGTCCTCCACGAACCATCTCAGCACCAGGTCGAGGCCGTCGAGCATGGGCATCCACCGCGGCCGCGGTGCAGGAGTATGGGCGCACTTGCCGAAGGGGATGTGGGGCATAGGCCCGGGCGGCAGGCCCGTACTTCCGGGCTCGCGATCCGCTATTTCATGAAGTCAAAGAATTTCGCCACTCGTTCCGGGGTCGGCGGCGGCACCAAGGCCGGGGAGTCGTCGCCGACATGCCGGGATGCGTGGAACTCATCGACCGGGCAGACCAGCCGGACGCCGAAGGCGGCCTCGATCTCGGGAGCCTTGCGGGCCTGCAGGAACCGGTGGAGGTCCTTGAGGATCTGCACGTACTCGCGTCGAGTTGAGGTCTTGCGGCCCTTCACCGCGAGGTCAGCGACCACGCGGTCGACGTCCTCGGGCATCACTTCCCAGGCCGGTCGCCCCAGAGCCGTGATGGTCCGCTCCAGGAGACCGATGTCGTTGACGACGGTCACCGGGCTGAACCCGCGAGCCCGCATGAGGCGGCGAACGCATCGACGCACACTGCCTGGAACCGCCAGGGGCCCGTCATCGGCGGAACGGCACCGCCCGCGATGACCTGCAGTCACGCCTCGGGGGATACAGTCAGGTAGCAGCAGGAACTCACGATGGGGAACAAGTGCCAGCCCCAGATGAATGGGAGGTCTTCGGCGACGAGGTCCTCGCCACGGCGGTCCTCGACCGCCTCCCGCGCCCCTGCGAGATCGTCCCGATCAACGGCAACAGGCTACCGGCTCAAGAACCGCCGCCTCCAGGCCATCGAGCGGAACACACGTGGCCTGAGCACTGGTGCACACAACTTCGTACTCGATGGCGCACTCAGACGAGTACGCGGACACCAGGGCGTACCGCAAGGATCAAGAAACGTCACGCCCGCGACCGAACCACATGTTCATCCTGAGTGTCTCCTTTTGCTGCCCTTTAGGGTCACCGCTGCGGCAATAAGAAGAGGACTCTCGGGGAAAGGGCGCTTGTCGCCGCCGGGACATAGCCCGCCCCGGGCACGTCAGGGGGTGGGGCGTGGGTGGCATCAGCGACACCGAGCCGAGCAGCTCACATCTCGCTGGACCTCGATGCCAGCCGCGTGGACGACAGGGAGCCGTGATGACTGAACAACCTCCGTCCGGTGGACCGACATCTCCTCCTCCATTGGAAACAGCCACCCCGTCGGCGGAGCGGAGCACCCTTGTACCGCCCATGTCACCGTCGCGCGAAGGGCAGGAGGAGCCCTCACCCAGGCGGGCGGACAGTACACCGCGGCCACCGCTTGAGGTGAAGGAGCTGTCGGTTGAGGACGAAGGCGAGGAGGAACAGTTCTTTACTCCCAGAAGTGAGCCCGACGACGACGCGCAATTCTTTGACGCCCTGGAGGAGATTAAAGGGGTCGCCGACGGGCTGGGCGCCCAGGAGGTATCCAGGGAGGAGGCGGTCCATAAAATCGCGACACAGATCTACGATTACCTCGAAACGAGAAAGTGGCGTCACAAATACCTCAAGCGTGTAGTGGGCGGACCGAAGCAATCTACGACCTTGGAAGCCGCGCTCGCCGCAACGGTAGGTGCGCACCCGATCGAGCAACGCATAGAAGGAGTCCGCCGGACCTATTTGAAGGCTGCGCGGACCATGCTCGCGCTGGTCAACCCGGAAGGGACCACCACGGCCAGTACCCAAGGCCTGGTGGCGTCCATCAATGGCCGTATCGCATACTTTCAGAATCTGATCCGTATCCTGGCAGAAGTCCGCGGGACCCACTTGGGGCGCACCGGAAAACTTCGCTTGAAGCTCGCTGGCGACGTCAAGGCCTACGAAGGGATCCTGGAAAAGCTCCTGCAAATTCGCTTTGCCGCCGTCCAGTTGAGCACAAAGACTCCGCGTGTGCCGTCAGAAGAAGAATTTTACGCTCTGTGCCAGCAGCAGGGTATTTCTGTGGCGGCCGCTCTGGGTTCAGAATTGACCACTTTCATCAAGCAGACGCACAAGGTTTTTACCAGCTATCGGAAACTTGCCGCCCTCGGAGCATCGACCGGAACGGCCCTTTCCGGACATATGAGGGACCTCGTCAAGCAGGCCGTGAAAGATTACGCGAAGGGTTTGGAGCAGAAAAAGAAGGAGGATCTCGAGAGGGAACAGTCGCTGCTTCAACGGGCACAGGCAGAACTTCTCAGCCTGGACACGGCGGAAAAGCTGTTCGACATTGGTATCGGCGTTGGCAGGTCGTATGCCGGAGCGTTCGCTCCTGCCTTCGGAGCTGTCGGCGCCGGCAAAGCGGGGTTCAAGCGCTACCTCCAAGGACGATCCGCACAAGATGCCTACGAAAAATTTGTCAACGAAACGAGGAGCAAAAACCAGTCTCTTGTGGAAGCTATGCAGGCCGACGGAATGGTGATGATTGGTGCGGGAACGATCGCCCGCATGGAAGCCAATTTCGACTTCGTCATGGGGCTCATGGGATTTGTCCCAGGTTCGTTCATTCCCGGCTGGGGCCTCATCAGCGGCGCCTTTAAGGGTGTATTTCAAGCATTCAAGCAGGAGCTTGAGGCAAGCTTGGGAGCTGCCGAAGTGGCGAGCGTGGGCGAGCGGCTCGCAGAGAAAATTAAAAGCATCGCCGCAGACGACATCGTCCCCGGTATTACCGCCGCAGCGAAGAAGGCGGACGGCAGGCTGGCGACTGGCACCGGGCAAGATCAGCTGGCCCTGGAAGCCGGACTCTTGTCTCCCGTCGTGACCGCCGTGATTGAACAGCTAGCCACCGTCATCGCGCGCGTGTTCCCTCAGAATCCTGCCATGTGGCTGTCCCCTGAGGCCATTGCGGGCGTGGTCGAGGAAGTATGTACCGTTCCAGCCGAGGCCCTCGCGGCCGTCTCCATCACCGTGGATGCCCCCGGCTTCAGCGGCATCGAAGAAAAGAAGATCACCCGCTCTGACGGATCCGGAACGGCCTTCGAAGGAACCAGGTTCGGCACCGGCAAAAGGTGGACGTTCACAGAACTCGGGAGAGGTGCACCCATAGACGGCGGGACGCGCTACTCGCGCGCCCTCATCACCTATAACGCCGACAGCGCCCGAACCATCGAATTTGATGGCGAAGTACGGATTTACCACACCGGCAGCACAGCAACCCACGCCACGATGAAACTCCTCCGCGTCTTGAGAGGAGCAGAAACCACAGACATCTGGCAAGGACGCACCGTCTACGGTGCCGGATATTCTGTCAGCGGGGTACAACACCCCGGCACCTGGCACAAGGTATTCGGATCCACATACGTATTCATCCCGGCCGACGGCCAGCAAGGCCACATAGTCGACCCCACCGCCCGGGCCTGGCCTACCCCCGCCATCCCCGGTCTCGGAGGAAGTCAACCGTCACTGCCATCGACGCCCACCAGCATCGCCGACATACTCGAAGACCCTCAAAATTACCAGGTCCCGCTCGCCGTCTTCGGCATCGACACCACCCACAATCCAGACGAAGGGACTGGCAAATTCGAACTCCCTGAATAGGGTGGGCGCTGACCGGCTAGCGGAAGTGGGAGTGTCAATTTGACGGCTGATCTGGTTGTTGAGTGGTCAGCAGTTGCTTGGGCTGAGTCGGCCGTCGAAGGAGGTCTGGAAGGCGTTCGGCGGTGCCTTTCCCGCACATGGTCCATCTGCGTCGGCCCTTGCCTGTGGGATTCAGGCTCATCAGCGCGAGGGAGACGCATTTCAGCGCGGCCTGTTCGTTGGGGAAGTGGCCGCGGGCCTTGACGGCGGATGCGGGCGTTGACCGAGTCTATTGCCGTCGTCGGGCAGATGGCCTTGCGGATCTCCACGTCGTAAGCGAGGAAGGGGACGAACTCCGTCAGGCGTCCAACCACAGCTTCACGATCGCCGGCATGCGATGTCGCCCCAGGCGGTCAGCAGCCGCCAGTGCCCGTCGATCAGGTCCCCACTCCGGCGCGAGGGCAGCATCCTCACGGCGATGATCCGCGAGTAGCACGACACCATCACCAAAACCGGAGGCCGTCCCGTCTGCCCGTAGCCCAGCGGGATGTCGGCCTCGGGGAACCACAGGTCGCACTCGGCTAGCTCGCCCCGCCGATATGTCGTCCGTGAGACCGGGCCCACCGGCAAGTGCGCCGGCCGCAGCTCGCGCACCGTTCCTTCAAGATGGTCATCCCTCGCTGCCAGCCGAACCGCTCCGCGATCACCGTCGCCGGCATCGTCGGCGTCTCCCGCAGCAGCTCGCGGATCTGCACCTCGACCGCGTCCACGGCCGAGCCTTTCGCCGGACGCTCGTACTAGCGGCCGTCATGCGCCAGCGCGCGTTTCACCGTGTTCTTCGAGATGCCCAGGTGCCGGGCGATCGCCCGGATCGGGATCTGCTCGGCCCGGTGCAACCGACGGATCTCTGCCCAGCCCTCCACGTGGATCACCTCTTCCCTTCTGACCTTGATCACCAAGACCAGAGTCAGATGAAGCGCCGTCAGAGGGTCAACGTTCGGCCGTCGTCGAGACACACACGGCGCTGCCATACGAGGTCGACTGTAAAAAGATGATTGCCCCGCGCCGGGACTGGGGGTGCGGTTGGCTTTAGCCGCACCCCCAGTCCCCCTAAGCGCACCGCACCGGACGCCCTCGCTCGCATCGTCAGAGTGGGGGGCACGCCAGACGGGAAGCGAGACTCGGCAGGACCTACACCCCACGGAGGCCCTGAGTGCATTGCGGTCTGCGAGCCCATCCCTGCAACGCAGACTATACGCACTCACGGTGCAAATAGATGGTATGCCTGAGGGGGATAAGGGCAAGTTAAAGCGAGAGGGTCGGGGCGGGCCGTTGGGGGGATGGGCCTTTGTGCTCGCCCCAGAGCCGCTGTGCAAGTTCCTGGATGGACGCGGGCCCTTGCCGCTCTGCACCGCTTCCGAAAGCTCGCCAGCTCGGGCGATCCTTCCGGCGGTAGCCACAGGGGAGGTCGACGCTCTCCACCATGTCTACCCTGCTCGTCGCCACGATGGGGTGTCCGTGATCGTCCAGCAGCGGCCACCCCCGGTGGCATGCGCCACAGGGCCTGTCGCTGAAGTGCCTGTAGCGCGTCTTCCCGCTCGGCCGGGCGTACTGGCCAGTACGCCCGATCCTCGCTCTAGTCTCCCCAACCCTTTACCCCTCAAGGAGCGGGGGGACGGCGCGGCGCTCACTGACCTCCAGCCTGCCGGACGGCACCGCGGGCAGCGCCTATCCAGGCGCGACGCTGACCTCCAGCGGCGGCACGGGCACGGTCGCCTGGAGTGCCAGCGGCCTGCCCAGTAGGCTGTCGCTGGACAGCAACTCCGGTGCGATCAGCAGCACTCCGGACATCGCCGGAACCTCGACGGTGAAGGTCACCGCGACCGACGCGAACGGGCAGACGGCGACCGTGAAATTGACGCTGACGGTCAACCCGTCAGCCACCCAGGCGCCGGTCTTCACCGACAACCCCAGCACCACGGTGCAGCCGGGTGTGCCGATCCCCTCGAGCCCGCCGCAGGTGACACAACCGGCAAGCCGACGCCGAAGCTGACCGCCTCCGGTACCCCGCCCACGGGCGTGACCTTCACGGACAACGGCGATGACACCGGGAGTTTCACCGGGACCTCGGCGACCACCAGCAGCGGCACCTACAAGCTCACACTGACCGCCACAAACAGCGCGGGCAACGCCACCCAGCAGTACATGCTGACCGTCGGCCCGTACAAGACGGACCTGCAGGCCAGCATCTCCGGACCGACTCAGGCCCCCGCAACACCGCCGCCGCCTACACCCTGACCATCACCAACAACGGCCCCGCCCCCGCACAGGGCGTCAACCGCATCCTCGGCACCACGGGCCTGTCCGGCGTCAAGGCCACCGGCACCGGGGTGAATGTGTCCGGCATCACCATCAAGATCAATGGTGTGACGCTGACGGGTATCCACGCCACCGTCAAGGGCCCCTGTCCCCCGGCAAGGACAACAGCGTCACCCTCACCGTCAAGGCACCACGCCCAACCGTGCCGGCACAGTGACGATCTCGGGCGGCACCTGGTCCTCCGCCCCCGACCCCTCCTCGGCAACGACACCGCCGAAACCACCACTACCATCAAATAGACCCCATGGTGCCCGCCCCAAGACCGGTTGGCCGGGCACCACAAAACGGGGGCTCCCTGCCCGCGCACCATGACCTCCACGTCCGCGGTAGAAAGCTCAAGGCCGGCATCGTCCAGACGGTGCAGCACGGCGGCCCCCGACACCGGCTCTGGACCAGATTAGGAACCGGCGGTGAGCGGCCGACTTCGAGATGCCGAAGCACGGCGGCAAAGCCCTCCAGGCACAGCCGCTGACTAGCACGTAGATGATCGCTGCGAACAGCGTCTCATCAGGCGCGTCCTGCGTCCCGCCACCCTGCGGCCGCACTCTGGACGGCAGGATCAGCGGCTTAGCGATCTCCCACGGCCCGTCAGGAACAATCCAACTCCACGTACCCCGCCCCATGTTGAAGTCAACGTCCGCCTGACCACATGGGCCACAGTCCTACAGAACGGTCAGTAGAACCCAAGCGGGCGACTACCGGCCACGCCGGTGGCGGACCTGTCGCTGTTGGTCGCTGCCGAGCCATTTCTTACGGCCCAGGGCCGACCCAAGCTGGGCAGTTGACACAACGGCCTCGGCGACCGAGTCACGCTCCGCGGATCACGTACATCTGATGATGCCCGATTGGGACCTGCGACACGGACGGAGGAGGAGATGTTGCTGCCCTGATCCCTCGAGGAGAGGCTGAGCGCGAGATCACCGGGGCTCAGCGAGCGCGGACGGGACCGCGCCGGTCGTGGTGGGCGGAAGGAGCGCGTGCGATGCGGGTCATGCTGAGAGCGCAACTGGATACTCAGATGTCGAGTGAGGCGGTCAAGAACGGCACCCTGCCGAAGGTCATGCAGTCGATGACGGAACTCCTCAAGCCCGAGGCGGCCTACTTCGGTCCGAGCGAGGGCGGGCGGTCCTGCACTTTTGTCTTCGACATGCAGGACAGTTCCCTGCTCCCCACGATCGCGGAGCCGCTCTTCGAGGAACTGGGTGCGAAGATCGAGATCCAGCCGGTGATGAACACCGAGGACATGCAGAAGGGTCTTGCTGCGCTGCAGTAGGACTGGTCCCGTTTTGTCCGCTGATCCACGCCGTAAGGCGGCGCCAAAGAGGTTGGATCTTGAGCGGTGTCACCGTGGGGCCCAATCCCACTGCCTCCACTCTGAGAACAGCGGAAACGGCCCCGACCTGGTGGATTGGTTGAGGGCCGTTCGCATGCCTGGACGTTGCGGCTGCCCTGTATCCGCGGTTTCCCGCTTCATCGGACACGGCACGGGCACGGCCACCCGATCCGTGGGGCAACTCTGCCAGGAGTGTTCTGCCGGTAGTGCGTACGGCGGGTGAGCCGACCGCTCCGTCGCAGGAGGTGCTCAGAACCGCGAGGAAGTCGGATACCTCCTGCGGGCGGGGGATGTGAGGACTGCGGGGTGGTGTCCGAATCGAAGGGTGCGAATGACCTCTTCGCCGAGGTGGAGCGCCTTGCCGCGCTGCGTGAGCCGCCCGTACGTAAACAGCATGTGGTCTCTCGAGCGGTGCTCAAGCAGTTCGCCGAGCGCCATCCGTGCCAAGGCCTCTATTTGCTATCGGTCGATCTCGACTATCCACAGCGTTCCCCGGCGCGCAAGGGCCCGAAGGGCTGCGGAGTTGAGGAGGTCTTCGTGGCCTTCGCCTCCCAGGAGACCCGCATGCAAGACGCGCCCGCCATCGGCTCGCCGTGCTGCGCCACGTGGATGAGGTCAGCGGCACTCCAGCGCTCCGCACCACACGCCGTATGCCACGACGGCTGACCGGGCCGCGGCATCGACCCCGCCCCGTGGTCCCCGCGCGCGCTGCCGCCGCCGCGACCGCCAGCCACGCCTTCACTCGGCACTCCCTGGAGGCGCCGATGTGCGTGGCACCCTGCTCACGCTGGTGATCGAGCTTGGGCAGCTGCTGCGACACCACGAACAGGCAGCCCGCGCTCGGCCCCCTGATCCTGCGGTTCGCCGGCGGCAGCAGCTGATGGACGCCGCCAGCCAGTAGCGCAGCCGCCTAAGCGGCCTGGCCTTGAAGGGCGAGGACCTCATCGGCGCCGACCAGGCCGCGACGCAGGGTGCGGACGGACGGCCGGGACGGGTGTTAAAGGCGCGGTGGACGGGTGGGAGGTTCGAGCCGTCTGGCGGCCTGCCTTCAGCCGTTCCCTAGGTTGCTGGATTGCCCTCGGGTACGACGCCTGTCGGGTCGTCAACGGCGGTGGCCGCCATGGTGGTGGCTGGTAGAGGTCGCTGGCCTGCCTTGCCGAGCGCGGCGAACGGTTGGGGCTGCAGCGGGGCCTGCGGAAGATCCGCCATGACTTCAGGCAGGCCACGCCGCGCTCGACCGGTGCCCGTGCCGCGGCCAGAGCCCGGCTGACGGTCTTCTCGGTAG
>NZ_JBICXT010000042.1:0-43805 GCF_043200415.1 Streptomyces sp. NPDC048419
GCTCGCCGGAGACAGGGCCACCCACTGGGCGCGGCTGCCCGCGCAGGAGTAACTGCCTGAGCTGCCCTTGCCCCGGCCTTCGACAGTGGTAAGGGTCCACACCCGCCACGGTCCGGCCGCATACGGAGAGGACACCCAAGCCAGGCACCATACCAGGGAAAATCTACCGCTTTCTGCGAAACCTTTCTCGCTAGGAAAATGAGTCAACCTGACGTAGGGCAAACGATATGATCAAGAACCATTTCGGTCCTCGGCTGGAAAGCTACGCAAGCCTCGATGCCAGTCAAGGGGCCCTGAACCACGTCTACGAGGCCGTCTTTGAAAGCGATGACGTCGACCTCATCCGTTACTGGTCGAAAACCCTCCTGAAGACCCTTACGCGACTCTGCCATGCACGCCCACCCTCTGACGAGCATTCGGCCGGATTCCTCCTGCAGCTTCACAAGATTGTAGCCGATCGCTTGCGTCGAGTAACTGACGGATACCCGGTCTCGGAATGGCTGGCCCACACACTGACACGAATTGAAAAAGAATCCGCCACTCTTGCCGAATATGCAGACTGGAGCTCTGCCGCGGCCTGTGCCCTAGGCAACGTACTGCGGGCAGCCGACCCTGAAGAAATACTCCCGATCATGCAGGTCCAGTCAACAGCCTTCCGAATCCGAAAAAGCATCGTCGAATCCCTCGCCAGCCTGCAGGGCTCCAGCGCCGGGGAAACTTAAGCAAATGGTGGCTGACTCGCATATGATCTTCCAGCGGAGTGGCTGATGACGGGCGAAGGCGCGTTCTTCCGGCGCTTGCGCGGGCCGCGGTCGGGCCACCCGGCCAACACCCAGGGGCGGGTGGCTGGGCAGGCCGGAAATCGGTCATGACAGGTCGGCGATGCAGCCGGTTGGTTGAAGGCGCTGTTGCATCCGGCAGGGCTCATGGGCTGGGCTCGTGGGTGCTGTGTGGCCGTCAGTCCGCGATGGGCGGCTCGGAGGGCGGGACGGTCGGTGAGGAAGGCGGCCATTGCTTGGCTGTGGTGGGTAGACGCCCAGAGTGGCGAGCAGGGCGCGCTGCTTGGGCCCGGAGGGCATGACGCCCGCTGCGGTCGCGCCGTCTGCACGGCGACGTTGACACCCTCATCATGCCGCCTCAGACGGAGCCCGGGCCAGCAGCGACGAGGCCGCCCATGCTGTGTCCGAAGAGGACGAAGCGGCCTGTCAGCTGGCTGTCCAGCTGGGTGAGGAAGTAATCGAGCAGGGCGGCGTCGCTCAGCGCGGGTGTTCGTCGCCAGGCCCGCGGCCCGGCACGTCGGGGATCTGCACCTCCCAGCCGGCCGGGAGGCCCTCGGCCAGTCGCGGTACATCAGGCCCTTGACGACCACTCCCGCCTTGCCTACACCGAGCATCTGCCCGATGAAACAGCCCCGACGTGGGCGGCTTTCCTGGTCGGGCCGCCGCGTGGGTTGCCGCCCAAAGCGTCACCAGCGCAGGTGTCCTGCGGCGTCACGGTGGTAGTTGTGCACCATGATCTGGCGCAGGGCCTACGAGAGCCGGACGTGCGGTCTGCTCCATGCCGGTGGAGGTGTTCCAGGAGCCGGACGGCATCGTTTCCGGTGGCGAGGATCCTGGTCTTGGGCGCGGTGGGGTTCTTGCCCAGGCGGACCGGGCGGCCGTAGCGGCGTCCCCAGTCCTCATCGACCAGGTCGTCCAGCAGGTGAGGGGAGGTGTCGGCGGCTTCTTCCAGTGCGGCACGGACCGCCTCGGTGATCAGCTCCAGTCGGGTCAGGTCGCGCACCGCGGTCAGGACATGGGTGGAGTCGGCCTCCTTGAGGCGGGCCAGCGCGAGGTCGAGGAGGGCCTACTGCGTGCCCTGCGTGAAGCCGACCCGACTGCGTTCTGCTGCTGGATGGCACCCTCGCCAAGTGCAACCGGGTTGGCGAGGGCCGTGCCAACTACTCGCACAAACATCGTCGGCAGGGGATGAATGGTGACCGCCCCGGCCGGCTGGCTGCTGTGGTTCTCGCCCGTGCTGCCCGGCCGCGCCCACGACCTGACTGCGGCCCGCGTCCACCCGGATCATCCGGATCTGCGTGTGCCAGGGCGCCCCCGTCCTTGCCGACCGCGCCTACATGCCAGATGGCGCCCGTGGGTGACGACGCCCCTCAGAGGGCCGCCGGGCGGCGACCTCACGCCAACCCAGCGAACCGTCAGCCGCGAGCTTTTCGGCGGCGCGGGCAACGGTGGAGCGGGTGTGGCCCGTCTGAAGTCCTGGCGAGCCTTCCGCGCATCCCGGTGCAGTCCAAATGGAATGTCGTCAATCGCCGCAACCATCCTCACCCTGGAGCGGCAGCGCTGAAAGCACTCAGTGTCTTCGGAGCCGGCCCCAGGCCATGCACTCGGCAAGGGGAGGTAGTCATGCCAACTCCGAAGGCCGCCAATTCCGTTGCAGGGCCGCGATGAGGGTAAGGGGAGTCCTTCTTTTGTGCAGCGAGTAGGGGTGACGGAATTGCTCGCACGCGGGCCGGCGAGGCGCGAAGGCGCTCGTGGTGGCCCAACTTGCGGCCGATCTGTGGCGCCGGGCCTGGCGCGAGGGGCGGGGCGCAGGGCGCTCCAGTAGCAACCGCCGCCGCTCCTCGCCGGGCCGATAACAGATCCGGGCGACCATGCCGCGCCGGTCGTTGTGCTTGCAGACAGCGGACCGCCGTGCCCCAGATGCGGGCCACCGCCCTATTCACCGCGCACCGGTCTCGCGGCCCCAGTTCAACCGAACTCAACAACCCGGAGTTCTAATCACGCACCGTAGTGCCGCACATCCACCGACCGGCAGACAGCACATCACAGGTGAGTCGTACCTGGCGGGATGTATAGAACATAGTCACCCAAGAGCTATGTGAACCGGACGTATCTTCCGCGCGGCATCGAATCGATGCATGTGACGGGCATCACGGTTTCAAGTATCGGATGAGAGTAGCAATTACTGATGCAATCGCTCGACCCGAGGTCATGATGGTTGCAGCCTTGGATTGGAGAGCTGCATTGAATAGGTGCGGGGATAGGTAATTTCAAGCAGCACCCGTGACAGATTCGCCTTTATGCAGTGGATGGCGGAGTAACTGCTTCCTGTGCATCCATTCCCGGGATGTCATTTCTCGCCAACGGGGACTATTCCAATCGAAGGACTTAACTGGCGCGCATGCATTTATTCGCGCCACTCGGGGAGGTGAGAACATGAACGTTGATGAGCCTTTGCCAGAGTTCGACGATATCGCGATCGAAGAGCTCGATGTGGCCGGTGGGATGTCCGGTAACACCACCAACTGCGGTGGCACCGTTAGCACGGCAACCTGCCCCTTCACGGTCGCGTCGGGATTCTGTTTCGGTGGCTGACGCTAGCCAGAGTTTCATTCATCCGAAAAGAGGTGAACAATGAACGAAATCGTCGTTGAACCTGGGTTCGATGTCCTTGAGGATGTCTGCATCGAAGATTTGACGGAATCTGGCGCCGCGAATACAGCCACTAAGGGATGCGCTTCTACCGCCGCATGCGCGGGATGCCCGTCCACGGCCTCGACTGCCGCCTGTATCAGCTCGAAGTGATGCATTCATTGTCTGTAGAGATCTTGAAGGGAGGTGGATATCGTGATCGTAACTTACCCTGAGGACGCTTTCAATGCGTCGGATATCGATGCCGTCAAGATTGAGGACATCGCTATCGAAGACCTGTCGCAGGCTGGTGCGGCGGCCGGTAACTGCTTCGGTACTGTCGGCACTATGAGTTGCCCTGGCACTGCTGGCACGTGGGGCTGTTTCACGGGGTAGCAGATTTAGGTTAGTTGGCTCCCTCCTGGGTCAATTTCTGGGACGGAATCGACCGGCGGGTTCGGTACTGGTGAATCTTTGCCAGTACCGAACCCTAAACGTCGTGAATCGGCGAGTATGACTTTGACTGACCAGCGAGCTTCTTTCAGAGTCGCCACCCATCGGGAGACACTTTGACGCATCGGCACCGTGCAGGGCTGTCCTGACGGCGCAGGTCCAGCCCCGGTCGACAACCGTACTTCCATTACCCGGTCGAGTCCCAGCCGAAGAAGCTAAGTGATGGATGATTCACAAACTGCGAAACGGAATCGCGCCTTCGCAGTAGAGAAGTAGCGGCGGCGATGCCAATCGCATTGAGGAGCATGGAGATGTCACCATCGGAGATCGCAGGCCGACTGTTGCGTTGGTTTATCTTGCAGGAGGGCTGGACGCGAGACAGTACGGCTCTCTTTGCCGAGATGGCTCGAGGCGCGCCAGTAGTGCGATTCCCGCAGATCCCGGATGCCCCGGGCATGTGGACAGTGTCCCGCCACGACTTGGTGATAGACATCTTGAATCACTCCAGCTTTACGACGGTGGAACCCAAATTTCCGGATCCGGTTCGGAAGAAAAATCCAGATTTTGTCGAATTTTTCAAGAAATCTCTGACCTTCCAGGCGTCCACTGATCACCGGCGGTTGCGGGGAGTGCTTTCTGGCGGTTTTAGCGCACGGTCTCTCGACCGGCTCAGGGAGCGGACCTCAGCTCTGGTCGACGACTTGTTCGCTGGCCTCTTGGCCGACGGGGGCGGCGATTTTGTCTCCAAGGTCGCCATACCGCTCCCTTCGCTGGTCACGGCGGCGCTGCTCGATCTGCCGGAGGAGGATTGGCCGATGGTCACGGGCTGGGCGCAAGGCATGCTGGCCCAGCTCAGTACGGGATACCTGGGGATGACGGCGTCCGTTGATCCCATCTCTGTTGGGCAGTTCAGGTTGCTTCGCTCCTACGTGGATGACCTGGTTCGGCAGCGAGCGAACAGCAAGGGTTCGGATGTTATTTCCCGGCTTGCTGCTGCCAAGGCCGCGCGCCAGGTAAGCCACGAGGAGGTCGTCGATCTGGTCCTGCTGCTGTTCATGACTGGGGTCGATACGGTGACGAGTGGTCTGTCCAACTCGATCCTGTGTCTGCTCGATCGGCCGGAGGAGTGGAAGCGCGTTCAGGAAGATCCTGGCTTGTGTTTGGCGGCGTTTGAGGAATCGGTCCGGTTGCTGGCACCTGCGACCTTCGGTGTCCGCACGGCCCGTGAGGACGTCGAGTTCGCAGGCGGTATCGTCCGCACGGGCGATGTGGTGATGGTCGCCTATGCGGCCGCCAATCTCGATCCACGCCGGTTCAAGGACCCGCTGGAATTTCGGTGGGATCGGGTGCAGAGCACGTCGTTGACCTTCGGTCACGGCCGTCACTATTGCCTCGGCGCCCGCCTCGGCCTGCTGCAGGGCGAATTGGTGCTTCGAAAGCTTGCCGAGACAAAGGTGGCGTTGGGTACGCCCAGCGATGCTGTGATGTGGCGAAACGATCTGGCCTTCAATAGCCCTGCTCAACTCTGGCTGCAGTTCGGCGCACAGTCTGTCGTGGCTTGTGCCGGCGATGTATGAGGGGCGCCATGAGTGGCTGGAAGCGTTTGGGTCGGAAACGAGCGGTGCGAACGCGGCATGTGCGTCAGGTGGAAGAGGCGGACTGTGGCGCCGCCTGCTTGGCAGCGGTCCTCAGCTGGTTTGGCCGGCATGTGGTGTGGGAGGAGTTGCAACGTGAGTGTGGCGGAGGCCGGGACGGCCTTACGGCGGCCGCCCTGGGACGGGCGGCGAAGCACTATGGGTTGGCCGGCCGTGGCATACGTGTCCGGTTGTCGGGCGACGACCCGAGCGACATCCGGGCCATGCAGACCCTCAGCGCACCGGCGATTCTGTTTGTCGATGGAAATCATTTCGTGGTGTTGGACGAGGTCACCAATGATGGGTCCTTCGTCCTCAACGATCCTGCCTGCGGCCGATGTCGGATAACACTGGCTGAGTTCCGCAGGCGGTTCAGCGGGATCGCTTTGACGTTTACGTGCACTGCGGACTTCGTGCCGGGTGGCGAGCGAGACACCGTGATCGGCGAAGTGGTGGCCTGGGCACGCTCCCGGCGGGGTCTGGTGGCGGGTGCAGTCGTTGCAGGGACTGTGTCCTCCGGTCTGACGGTGGGTGCGACCCTCCTCATGCGAGCTGCGGTGATGAAACTTGAGCTGTCCGACCTCTCTGCGGCCCGGCGGCTCATGGTGATGATGGTCGGTGCGACCGTTGGCGTGTTGTTCGCCAGCTGGCTTCAGCAACGGCTGCAATCCGCAGTGTTGCGTGGACTGTCGGCTGAGCGCTCCCGGTCATTGATGCGGACGTTGCTCCATCTGCCCTCCGCCTTCTTCGACCGCCGCTTCATCGGCGGCGTCGCCGCCAGGGTGCAGATATCGGACACCATTGCCAACCAGCTGACAGGCACGGTCGTCCCGGTGCTGGTGGGTGGCACCGGCATGGCCATTTTGTTCACGGTGCTGCTGATGCTGGCACCCACAGCAGCGCTGCTGGCGGGGCTGGGTGCAGCCTGGTCGCTGATCCTCCTGCGTAGAGGCACGACGGAGGAGTCCTACCGTCAAGGACGGCTGTTGGCCGAACAATCCGTTCGCGACGGCGAAATGATCAGTGGTCTCAACATGATCGATACCCTCAAGGCAGAGGGGAGCGTCAGGAGACTCCTTGACCGGTGGGGACAGGCGCATGCCAGGGGGACCGTCCTGGCACACGCCTCGATGGTTTCGGCACAGCGCCTGATGGCTTGGGCTACCGCCGCAGATTCGGCCGTCTCTGTCGCGGTGGTGATCTGGGGCGGACTCGCGGTGAGCCGGGGGGAGTTGTCGCTCCCGGACCTGATCTCGGTCGTCACACTGGTCGGCGCATTTCAGGCCGCCTCAGGGACGACGGCCCGCAGCGGATTGGCCGCGGGTAGCCTGCAGAGCAGTTTTTCGTCGTATCGCGATGTTGTCGACGCGGCCGCGGCACCAGGCGGCTCAGAGCGAACCGCGGGCTGTGACCGGAGCCGGTACGCCAGCTCAACAGGGTCCCATGCGCCTGGGCGCCTGGAGATTTCTGCTGTCGAGTTTGGTTACGACACCAACCGGCCACCCCTGCTGACCGCGCTCAGTGTCCGGTTGGAGCCGGGGCAAAGGCTCATCGTCGTTGGTCAAACGGGCAGCGGAAAGTCGACCGTGGCCCGGCTCGTTGCTGGCTGTGTACGGCCGTGGGGCGGCGAGATCGTCCTCGACGGTCGTCCACTGGACTCCTATCCGCCCGGAACGATCGGCTATGTGAGCCAGCACCCGGCGCTGTTTGAGGGGACCGTCGCGGAGAACGTGAGGTTCGGAGGAGCCGACGTCGATGAAGTAATGATCGCTGAGGCGCTTGCCACTGCCTGCCTGGATGAGGTGGTCGCCCGCCGCGGGGGGGCCTGGGGAGCCAAGGTTGAGGCCAACGGTCAGAACTTCTCGGGCGGTGAACGACAGCGGCTGGCCCTGGCTCGTGCCTTGTGCCGACGGCCCTCGGTGCTGATTCTCGACGAGGCCATGAGCGCGGTGGAAGGGCCGCTCGAGGCCCGGATCGACATGAACTTGCGCCGGACAGGTGTCACCACGCTCATGATCGCGCACCGGCTGGATTGTGCCGGCCCCGACGACCTGATCTTGGTGCTGGACAGTGGTTGCGCTGTGCAGCTGGACACCCACAGCCGCCTCGCTACCAGGCCGGGGCACTACCGGCAATTGCTGGGTGCCGCCCGATGACACACACGGTCCTTGAATGGTCGAGCTGCCGGGCGGCAATCCACCGGGTACTGCCGGTCCTCGGAATTGCGGATGCCTATGTGCCCAGGCGCCGGCCCTGCGAGAGCGATCCCATCGTATTGGCCGCGGCCCGGGTGGGAGTGCGCGCACGGCAGGCCGTAGTCCGCGAGGCGCTGGACAGTCTGCCCAGGATGCCCATTGTTGCGGGGTGTCAGGGAGAGGCCGTGGTGCTGCTGCCCTCACGCCGCGGCTGGACCATCAGCGCCCCCGGTTCCGCCTGGCTCGAGCGTGCTCTGACAACGGCAGACCATGACCGACTCGACCGACACGGCTGGGTGATGGAGCGGCGCCTGCCGTCGGCAGGCCTGCGCGGGTGGGCACTGCTGCGATTCGCGCTGCGGGGTTCGGGAAGGGCAGTGACTGGCACGGTCGTGAGTGGTCTTGTGGTTTCTCTCCTGTCTTTCGTCGTGCCCATTGCTTCCCTGTTCTTGATCACGGCGCTGCTGCTCAAACAGGATGACCGGGTGGCCTGGTTGTGTGCCGCCGTCATCGCCACTGTTCCTGCCGGCTGGCTGTTGGGCAGGCTGCGTGATCACTGCCTCGCGGTCGCCCAGAGCGGTCTGCAGGCCGGCTTCGAGCCGGCTGTCTGGGACCGTTTGCTGCACCTGCCCCTGTCCTTCTTCCGGCAACACTCCACCGGCACGTTGTTCAACCACGCGTCAGGTGTCAGTCGACTGCGGCTCATGCTGGGCTCGTCGGGTCTGGACGCGCTGATCAACGTGGTCTTCGCGGCCCTGGCCATCGCCTTGCTCAGTGTCGTCGACCTGGTGCTCGGCCTGGTCGCCGTGGGAATCGCCGTCACGCTGCTTGCGGGAGTGACGTGGCTGTGCTGGAGGCAACATCGGCACGACTTGGAGGTCTATGACGCCGTCGAGAGTGTTCAGTCCATGGTCTATCCGGCGCTGCTCGGGATCGACGAAGTTCGTGTGTATGGGGCTCAAGATCTCGTGTTCGCGCGATGGTGGAAGATCTTTTCGCGGCAGAAACGCTCGGATGACGCAGGCCTGCGCTATCTGGAAATCTCCACCGCCCTGATCACGGTTGCCCTCCCCCTGATGTTGTCCGCGCTGCTGCCGCTGATTGCTGCCCGCGGGATCGGGGGAGCGGGCATCTGGGCGGCCTCGTTCGCGGCCGTCCAACTGAACCTGGTCGTCAGCCGCCTTCCGGGTGTACTCCAAGTGCTGCTGTGGGTGCCGGCGATGCACACCCGGCTGCTTCCGATCCTTACCGCCCCGCCCGAAGTCAAGCCGACCGCGGTCCTGCCGGGCAGGATCACCGGTCGTGCCGACCTCCGTAATGTCACGTTCCGTTACGCAAACTCCAGCACCCCGGTCCTGGACGGCGTGGACCTGTGTGTTGACCCGGGCGAATTCCTCGCTGTGGTGGGCGAATCCGGTTCTGGAAAGTCGACGCTGCTGCGGCTGCTGCTGGGACTCGAACCGCCGGATGAGGGCTCGATCCTGCTGGACGGCCATGATCTGTGTGAGCTGGACCTCGACGCGGTCCGCAGCCAGATCGGCTACGTGCCGCAAGACAGCAAGACCCCTCGGGGTGACATCCGGTCCCTCATCCTGGGGGGCAGCCCGGAGCGCGACGACATCACCGCCTGGCGCTCAGCCGAGTTGGCCGGCATCGCTGCGGACATCCAGCAGTTGCCCATGGGCATGGACACGCACCTGACTGACGGCTTGTCAGGCTTCTCCGGCGGGCAGATGCAGCGACTGCTGATCGCAAGAGCCCTGGCGAAACAACCGCAGATCCTGCTCCTGGACGAGGCCACCAGCGCATTGGATAACGCGACCCAGGATCAGGTCAGCACGGCCATTGACGCGCTGGGGATCACACGGGTCGTAGTCGCGCACCGGCTTTCCACCATCCGGCGCGCCGACCGCATTGTCGTCCTTTCTGAAGGGCGTATCGCCGAATCAGGCACATATGAGGGCTTGTTGGCTGACGGTGGCCTTTTCGCCGACCTGGCGGCCTCGAGCCTTACGTGAAGAGGAATTTCTATGGAAAAATTGATGAGATTCAAACGATACGTTCGGAGCACCACGGTGACCGGAGATGCGGTGTATCTCACCTCCGAGCACTTGCGACAGGTCCGCCTGGAAGGCGGACTTGTCGAGGCAATGGCACCTTTGCTGCAGGGGCGGCACCGACGTGCGGACATCGTCGGTGAGCTGGCCGAACAATTCAGTTCCCAGAGAGTCGAGCGGGGCCTGGACATACTGCTGGCGGCCGGCCACGTTGTCGAGTCCGACCCCGAAACCAACGAGCGAGAAGCCGGCTATTGGGAGTTGCTAGGGGCCCAAGGCGATGAGGCGGCACGCACGATCCGCGATGCCACGGTGCACCTGATGACGGTCGGAGACGTCCAAGCCCACTGGTTTGCCGAGGCAGCCGCCGAATTCGGAATCACGGTCGGCGAAGCCGAGTCCGCAGCGCTGACCGTTGTGCTCACAGACGACTACCTGCGCCCGGAACTGACTGCGATCAACCGCCAGTTGATGGACGAAGGCCGCCCATGGCTGCTGGTGAAGCCCGTCGGATGTGTCCTGTGGGTGGGACCGGTGTTCGATGCGGCGACCACGGCCTGCTACCAATGCCTGCGCGTACGGCTCGCCCACAAACACACGCTGCAGTCCTACCTGCACCAGCGGGGAGCGCTGCAGGAGGTACTGGTCCACTCAGTGGCCGACGTCCCCAGCACGGTCAAGATCGCCACCAGAATCGCTGCACTGGAGACCGCCAAGATGCTGGCCGGGATCCCCGGCCCCAGCACCTCACAGGTGATCTCCCTCGACACGGCCACCCTCGAACTGGACCATCATCGGGTCGTCCGCCGTTCCCAGTGTCCCGCATGCGGCGACCCCGATCTGCAGGCGGCCCGCCAGCGCTCTCCGCTCAAACTGGTCAGCCGTCCCAAAGCCACCACAGCCGACGGCGGCCACCGGGCGACACACCCCCAGCAATTCCTCGACACCTTTCAGCACCTCATCAGCCCGATCAGCGGACCGGTGAGCAGGCTGACCAAGGTGCCGCTCGAGGTCGAAGGGCTGCACACATACACCGCCGATCAGAACTTCGCCATGCCCATGGCCAATGCTGCAGATCTTCGTGCCGGTCTGCGCAGCAGAAGCGCCGGCAAGGGCATCAGCGATCTCCAAGCGCGTGCCAGCGCCCTCGGCGAGGCCATCGAGCGCTACTCGGGTGTCTTCCATGGCGACGAGGCGCGCATCGTCAACTCCTACAAAGCACTGGGCCCTGACCTTGCCATCGACCCGAACGCCATCCACCTCTACAGCGAGCAGCAGTTCGCCGATCGTGCGGAGTGGAACACCCGCAGTTCTCATTTCCACTGGGTCAGCGACAAGATGGATCCGGAGAGGCGACTGGAATGGTCACCCGTGTGGTCCCTGACGGAGCAGCGGCATAAGTACCTCCCCACCTCCTGCTTGTATTTCGCTTACACGAGCAAGGACATGCCCTTCCATGCAGGAGCCAATTCCAACGGCTGCGCTGCTGGTACAAGCCTGGAGGATGCGATACTCCAAGGCTTCTTCGAACTCGTCGAGCGGGACACCGTGGCCATGTGGTGGTACCACCGGCTGCGGAGGCCCAGGATCGACCTCGACTCCTTCGATGACCCGTACTTCGCCCGCTGGCAGGACCGCTATCGTTCCTTGAACCGTGCTACATGGGTACTCGATGTCACCAACGACCTCGGCATCCCCTCGGTGGTCGCCGTTTCTTACCGTATGGACAAGCCGGCCCAGGACATTTTGTTCGCGCTCGGCTGCCATTTCGACATCCGCGTGGCCATCGGCCGGGCACTGTCGGAGATGAACCAGTTCCTGCCCGCGGTGATCGGGATGCGGGCAGACGGCACCGGCCGCTACGCCTATAACGATCCAGACCAACTGGACTGGTGGCGCACGGCAACCGTGAAATCCCAGCCCTATCTCCTGCCCGACGAGTCGAGCGCGCGCACCGTGGACGACTACCCGGACGTCGCCACCGACGACCTCCTCCACGACGTCCACCGTGCCCAGCAGATCGTCGAGAGCAAGGGCATGGAGATGCTGGTCCTCGATCAGACGCGAGTCGATATCGGCCTTCCCGTGGCCCGCGTCATCGTTCCCGGCATGCGTCACTTCTGGCCCCGCTATGCCCCTGGCCGACTGTTCGACGTCCCCCTGGACATGGGCTGGCTCGACCAGCCGGCGACAGAACGCGACCTCAACCCGATTGCGATGTTCCTATGAGCACACTCAACCAACCCAGACAACCGGCACTTACCATCGGAACAATGCTGCGACAGGGGGTCGGCCTTCAGCAGCAAGACTCTGCGGTCCTGCTTTCCCTGGGCGAGCGCGTGGGTTTCCGGCTGCACAAGGTACCCGACGGCATCCTCAAGGTGCTCAAGCACCTGGCCGATCAGCCGGTGCCCACCGCTGAACTGGACACCGGGCTCAATGCCCGTGAGACGCAGCAACTGGCCAGAGTCCTAGAATGCATTGCACCGCTATTGGCCACCAGCCTCATGCTCGAGGGTCAAGACCTCATGTCCATGGAGGCCACTGCCCCCATCCGGCCGTACGAGCCTGCGGACGTTGAGCCGGAGACCCCAGTACGCCTGTCAAAGTTCGCTTTTCTTCGACGGCGTGAGGGGGGAATGGTCCTTGAGTCGCCATGTGCCGCTCACCGATGTGTACTCAAGGCTCCCCCCGCCGCCACGGTGGTGACGGCCCTCGCCCGCACCTGTACAGCCGCCTCCCTCGCTAGTCCGGCGCTGCCCGAGCCAGTGGCGGCCGAACTCCTCGGTCACCTGGTCGGCGCCGGGTTCGCAGACGTCGGCCGAATCACCGAGAGCGGCGTCATCTTCCCCGAAGACGAAGACGAAGCACTCAGGCAGTGGGACTTCCACGACCTGCTCTTCCACTCCCGCAGTCGGTTCGGCCGCACGGACGAGCCGTTCGGTGGCCGCTTCCCCTACGTCGGCAAGATCGAGCCGTTGCCGGTGCTGAAGCCTGCTCCGGCGGGCGAAGGAATTGAGCTGTACCGACCGCATCTCGAGGATCTCCTCACAACAGATGCGGGTCTATTGACCGTCATGGAAAACCGTCAGTCCATCCGCCACTACGGTGATCAGCCCGTCAGCCTGACCCAGCTCGGCGAATTCCTCTACCGCGTGGCAAGGGTCAAGAGCACCTATGGGCCCCGTCCCGACCAGGGCATGCCCTACGAAGCCAGCACCCGCCCCTACCCGTGCGGCGGCGCCGCCTATGAGCTGGAGCTATACCTGACGATCAGGCGGTGCGAAGGGCTCGAGCCCGGCATCTACCACTACGACCCCCACGGCCACCGGCTACGCCTGATCAACTCCGACCGTGCGGCGCAGCAAGAGATGCTGGACTTTGCTTCCACCTCGACCGGCGGCATCGCCGTGCCGGACATGCTGATCACGATAACCTCCCGCTTCCAGCGGCTGGCTTGGAAGTACCAATCCATCGCCTATGCGGTGACACTCAAACACGTTGGTGTCCTCTACCAGACGATGTACCTCGTGGCAACGGCGATGGGCCTTGCCCCCTGCGGTCTCGGCAGCGGCAGCAGCGAAGCAGCCGAGAGGGCTTTCCATCTCGACCCGTTGCGCGAGTCGTCCGTCGGCGAATTCCTCCTCGGCAGCGTCCCCAGTACGCGGCCGACACCGCACAACGAGGGTGATTGGGCCGACTGGCGGCCAGTGAACGATCCGCAGTGGCAGCAAGAAACCCGGCACCTGCTGCCGTGGCAGCAACTGCCTTCACCAGGAGACCTGTAGTGGCAGAAAGTGCCTCGCTCATCGTGTCCCGGGTGGCCGGCTTGCCGGTGGCTGCCCTGGACGCGCTGCGCACCCCCGAGACGATGCGACTGGTGCGCGAGGCCCTCGCCGAACGAGATCGTGCGCAGCTCCTGGCCTCTTCGCTGGAGGGCGAACTCGAACGGCTGGTGCCCTCGCCCGACCTGGACAGGCCGGCGCGGCGGGCCGCTTTGCGGCTGCGACGCGACATTCACAACCTGCGCATGTCTGAAGCTACCGCCCAGGCCACCGCGTTGGTGGCCCCCCATCTTCCCGCAGACACCCGTGGCCGCCTCAACGAGTGGACGGCAGCCGCACAGGGCTGGCTCGACCGGGTGGCACAGGCCGAGCAGACAGCGCAGCGGGAGATCGCCAAGGCTGGAGCAGCAATGCTCAACTGGCTCCGAGATCCCCGCATCCTCCGCGGTGGCCTTGCCCTTGCCAGCCCCGCCTTCACCACAGAACTGCTCAAATACCCTGCCGATGCAGCACCCACCTGGGATTCAAAGCTGACACGCAGCGCCACCGCCTATTTCATCAGGGGGACGCTCAAGCCCAGTCCATTTGGAACTCTGACCACCGTAGGCCTCTCCGACTGGCTCGGACGATCCGCGGTCTGCGGTCCCAACGGCTTGAGTGCCATCACCATCAATCGTGCAGTGGCGCTAGACCTGCTGCGCGCCTGGATCGGACACGCCGATGCCCCACGCCAGTTGAGCGTGGTACGCAATCCGAGCATCCGTCAGCTCGGCTCGCGCACACTCGCCGCCCTACCGCTCTATAGCTGGGCCAACGGCGTTCTTCTGCGCGAGGATGAAATCACGGACTGCGGTGAGGCCAGCTGGGTTCTCGACAAGCTGCCGCCGCAACCCGTCACGGTGGCGCGGGCGGCCGAACTGCTCGGGGTGGACCAGTCCACCATCGCCCGGCTGGTGACCATGGGCATTCTTCATCCCGTCACCCCATGGCCGCTGCCAGATGGGCGGCACTTTCGAGCCTTCGCCGACGCCATCGACCAGGCTCCAGGAGGCGTTGCAGATGCAGTCCGCACCCTGGCCGCGGTAGAAGAGCAACTCAATGACGAACTGCCCACGGCAGATCTCGTCGGCATGCAGCGCCGAGCACGCACCGCGGTCACAGCCGCCTATCGCCATCTCGACAGACAACCACCCGAATGGCTGGCCCACGTGGGCCTGCTACACAATGCGGCCGGCCACGGACAAGAACATCACCTGCCCCTGAACCCAGCAATACGCCACGATCTCCACTCGCTCGTCGCGCACCTGCGGCCGCAACTCCACAGGAGGCAGCTCTACGACCGCCTGGTGGAGCGTTTCACCCACTGGTACGGCAGTGGCCGCTCCGTGGATCTCCTCTCCTTCTGCTACCAATTCCTCACCACTGCCTTCTCACCACTGTGGTACATGCAGGCAGGAACGCCAGAGCGAGCACTCCGCGTGGGAGCCGAAGGCCATAGAACACTCGCCAGAGCCAGCCACACCGTTTTCTTCCAAGTGGCGGCCCCGTCACCGGCCCACGTCGACCGCGGGCAATACACACTCGTCGTGAACACGCTGCACTGCGGATTCCACGGACTGCTCTCCAGGTGGGCCACCATCCCCGCTCTTCACGACCGCCTCGACCACGAGTTCGCAACCTGGTCGACCACGCAGCATCCGGGCTGCCGGATCTACCAGATGTCAGCACACGCCGACTGGGTTAGCTACCAGCGGCCTACCTTGCGGGGGCTTCCCCGCATCGGTTGGGGAAGCGACCTGGCCGACCGGGGCGGCACCGCCCATGATCTGCGCAACTTCAGCCTGACCCACGACCGCGACACCGACACCCTCCAGATCCGCGACGGTGACGGCGCCGCCGCGGCCCTCGCCTATCTTGGTTCCGTCCCTCTCAGCCAACTGCGCGGCATTGACCGGGTTCTCGCCACGCTCAGCGATCCCTGGATGCTCCAACTTCCAGAAGAACCATCCGCACCTCACCAACCGCGTGTGCGGCAGGGCAGGGTGGTCCTGCGCCGGGAGAGCTGGCAGATGACGGCGGATCAGTTGCCCCGGCCGGTGCGCGGCCAGTCACTGGCGAGCTTTCTCACCGAAGCCGAAAGCTGGCGCCGGCAGCATCACCTGCCCGAGGAGGTCTTCCTCGCTCAAATCACCCACATGCGCAGTGAATACCGCAAGCCCCAGTGGATGGGATTCAACCACCCACATTCGCTGTGGGTCGCCCTGCGGCAGATCGACGATTCGGCACGCGTCACCATCTCCGAAGCACTTCCATCGAGCGATGAGTACTGGTCAGCAAAAGAGCAAGGATCCGCGGCGGCCACCGAGTTCGTAGGGATGGTGCGTTATGCGCCATGACTGGCTCTATTACCGCGTCTACGTAGCCAGCCTCACCGAGATCAGAGATCTGGTCGAGCGGGTGGTCGCACCCACCATGCGCCGATTCGTAACAGAACTGCCCGGGGTGCAATGGTTCTTCCTGCAGTACATCGACGTCCTTGGCCTGCACCTCAGGCTGCGAATTTACGCACCGCTGAGCAGCATCACCGCCTGTGAGGCAGAGCTCGACCAAGCATTCACCATCGCTCTAGACAATCTGCGAGCCAAGGCTGGCCCTCCCACCGGCCAGGTCAACCGTATGGTGACCAAACGCCTCTACGAGCCCGAGTATGAGAAATTTGGCGGCCCGCAGGGGGTGGCCCTGGCAGAGCGAATCATGCAGCGCGGCAGCGAGGCCGCACTGGCTTGTGCCCGCCCCGATCTGCGCCCACTGCGCACAGCCATCGGCGCAGCCCACACCGACGCGCTCATCCGCCGCCTCCCGCAGAAAATGCACATCCCCTTTTTGCATCAGTACGCCTGGTACTGGTCCGGCCGTGCGCGAATCGACACCCCTTGGCAGCCATCACTTCCGGCCCTCGACCATAGGGACCCGGCCGCCATCGGCCGGGCACGCCGCCTGCGCACGTTCATTGACCATGTCATGGACGACCCGGATACCGGGCCAATACTGTCCCGCTACACCACGGACTTCTGGCACATGGTGAGTACTGAAGGGCTGCCACGACGTGACTACCTCACGGCATTCCATCATATTCACCTCATGAACAATCGGCTGGGAATAGTGCCAGGAGAGGAAATGCAGATCGCCAGACTGCTCTGGATTGAACGCCTCACCGAGCACCATAACGGTATCGCAGGATAAGGAACTGCAGGGCCGGACCATCCCGATCAAGGTCTGTCCCAAAGTCATCCGGGGCAAGAAATGAGAAGGTGCGCGACGTGATTTCTGCAGGTCATCCCATGAGAAGTGACCCTGTCATCAAGGTCCGCGGCCTGACAGTCAGTTACGCCGCTAAGAAAGCAGTAAACTCTATCTCGTTCGATGTATACCAAGGAGAAGTATTCGCACTGCTAGGAACCAACGGTGCTGGTAAGACGACCACGCTCGACATACTCGAAGGGTACCGGAAACCGACCTCCGGACGCGTATCCGTCTTCGGGGTCGACCCCCACTCGGCGCGATCAGAGATATCTGCGAATATTGGGATCATGCTGCAGGAAGGTGGGTTTTTCGGTGGTCTGACGGTAGCCGAAACGATCAGGGCATGGCGACGCTTCACTCCGCACGCTGCGTCCGTGTCCGAAGCCATGGATCTCGTAAACCTCACGTCCAGGGCTCGGACCAAGGTTGACCACCTGTCCGGAGGGGAACGGCGGAAGCTGGATCTCACGCTAGCGATCCTAGGTAAACCCAGGCTCCTGTTCCTGGATGAGCCGACCACCGGATTCGATCCCGAGGCCCGGCGGGAAACCTGGCAATTTCTCAAACGTATGGTGAGCCGTGGCATGACAGTGCTGCTCACAACGCACTACATGGAAGAGGCCGAGTTCCTCGCGGATCGAGTTGCCATTATGGATCGAGGGAAAATTGTCCGCCAAGGTCCGGTCGCCCAAGTCGTTGCAGAAGAATTCAGTATCCTGATCTCCCTTCCCGCCGCATCCTGGGTCACAGCCTGTGATATACCCGTTTTGCCGGCCAGTCGTGTGGAAGTAGCGAACGGGAAAATAAGCGTCATCACGGCTTCGCCGCAAGCCGTTCTTCTGCAGCTCCTGGTCTGGGCGGATCAAAATCGTGTGACATTCTGCGGAATCGAATCACGGAGCGCCTCGCTGGAAGACGTATTCCTCGAAGTGGCAACCTCGGGAAGGGTAGAGACATGAGCTGGATACGCTTCACCTACTCGCAAGTTTTGCTGTCCCAGCGAGTTTACTGGCGCGATCTGGGATTTGCTCTCACCGGAGCGATGCTGCCACTGGGCCTGAGCCTTGGATTCGTCATCAGCCGACAACACAAGGGAAAGCTTTCCGGATTCGAGGCCGGAGTCTTCATGCTTCCGGGATTTATCGGGTTTATCATTATTTGGGTTGTCTACAATCTTATCTACTCGGCGGCTTCACGCCGAGACCGTCTGGTTTATAAACGACTGCGGGGCACGCCGCTGCCCGACAGCGCCATCCTCACAGGGGAAGCACTGAGCGGAAGCATCCCCAGCCTGATCCAGATTGCCCTCCTGATCGCCGTCGGAGGCACTGCGATTGACAGCCCCCTGCCGGACAATCTTCCGCTACTGGTCCTAGCGATCATCCTGGGCACGCTCACCTTCGCCATGCTCGCCATCGCATTGTCAGGCTTGTTGCCGAGCGGAGAAGTCTCCACCTGGATCGTGACTCCGGTGATCCTTCTCATGATGATGACGTCCGGCGTGGCCATCCCCCTTTCCAGCCTTCCCGAATGGAGCCGACACATCACGCCCTACCTGCCGTCCAGCGCCGTCGTAGATCTCCTCAGAACGGCATACCTCGGCCATGACTTCGCGAGCGACCCCCTAGGCTCCCATGGATTTCCAGCAGTTGATTTCCTCGGCGGTTTCCGGGCTTGCGCAGAACCCATCCTCCTGCTCTGTGCCTGGATCGCCCTAGCTACCTTCATGGCCCGAAGATTCTTTCGCTGGGACCCCCGACGAGGAAAGTGAGCAGAGAGGTTCAGTGGCCTCTCACTATTTGGTAGTCGCAGGTCAGCAGGGTGTGGTTGAGGCGGTTGGTGGGAACTCGCCCAGGCGCGGGTGGCAGCACGGGATGTGGGTCCTCCGCTTCGTCGCTGACCCGACGGAAGCTGCCTACACTTCGGTACATACACGTACCGGTGTCGCCCCCGGCCGACCCGCCGATCCTGGTGAAGATCGCTGGGATGCGCTGGGGAGTCCGATCGGCGGCCACTCTGAAGAAGCTCATCGAGTGGATGTGGCTTGGGGAGGAGACTGGGGTGATGGGTGCGGAATGGGGATTGTGGGAGCGGGAGGGGGAGTCCGCGGCGATCGCGGATGCGGTCAAGCATGTTACGCAGGGGGGTGGTGGGCTGCTGCTGGTGGAGGGGGAGGCGGGCATCGGGAAGACGCGCCTGCTGGAGGAGGTGCGGGCCGCGGGGGTGGAAGCGGGTGCGAGGGTGGCTTGGGGGCGGGGGACTGAGCTGGAGAGTGAATTTGCGTTCGGGCTCGTGCGGCAGCTGTTTGAGCCAATCCTGGCTGATGAGGATGGGCGGGGAGAGGGGCAGTGGCAGGGGCCGGCGGTCCAGGCCCGACAGGTGTTCGCAGCCGCGGGGACGGCGGCGGAGCCGGTGGGGGACTTCGGTGTGCTGCACGGCCTGTATTGGTTGACCGCCAACGCCAGTCAGGATCGCCCGCTGGTGCTGGTGGTCGATGATCTGCAATGGTGCGATGCTCCCTCACTGCGCTACCTGGCCTATCTGCTGCCCCGTATCGATGATCTCGGGGTGCTGGTAGTCGCTGCTCTGCGTACCGGCGAGCAGGTAACTGACGAGCGTCTGGTCCAGCACATCACTACCGATCCGGCGGTGCGGGTGCTGCGACCGCACCCGCTCAGCGTCCACGCCGCTGCTCTGCTGCTGCGGCAGGCGCTGCCCGAAGAGCCCGATCCGTCTTTCGTGGCGGCCTGTCATCGGGCGACCGGCGGCAGCCCGCTGCTGCTGCGTGAGCTGGCCAGTACCATCGCCGCCCACGGCATGACGGCTAGCGACGCCAATGCCACGCTGGTGATGGACCTGGGCTCGAAGGCGGTGCAGCGGTTGGTCACGGCGCGTTTGCACGGCCTGCCCGAATTCATCCTGGCGGTGGCCGGGGCCGCAGCCGTCATGGGCGACCACGCCGACCTGACCGCCGTCGCCGCTCTAGCCGACCAGGACGCCGCCGCCGCGCTGGATGCTGCCGACGCCCTGGAACGCCTGGGGATCCTGCGTGTGAAGTACGACCGCCATGTGCCGGTCCTGTCCTTCGCTCACCCCCTGGTCCAGGCCGCCGTCCACGGCTCCCTCGACCCCGCCGAACGTGCTGTCGCCCACCGCCGGGCCGCCCAGGTCCTCACCGCCGCCGGCGCGGATCCCGAACGCATCGCCGCCCACCTCCTGCGTGTCCCACCCAGCGGCGACAGCAAGGCCGTGGCGGACTTGCGGAAAGCAGCCGAGCAGGCCACCGCCCGCGGCACTCCCGGTGGTGCCTACACCTACCTGCGCCGTGCTCTGGAAGAGCCTCCCACCCAGGATCAGTACCTGGAGATTCTCGCCGCAGCCGGACAGACCGCTCTCTTGGTCGACTTCCAGGCAGCCGCCAAACACTTGCAGGAGGCCCTGGACCGGACAACCGACCCCGTGAAACGTGCCGACATCGCCATCATGCTGGGCATGGCCCATCTGTACCAGGGGGAGGGGGACCGCAGCATCACCGTGTGGTCCCAGGCCCTGAGCCAGCTTCCCGCCACCGCACAGGACCAAAGACGGCACCTGGAGTCCAGCCGCTTGATGGCGGCAACCTTCATCGTGCCAGGTCATCACGAGGTTCTGCCGTCGCTGCCGGAACTGCGCCGACTGCCGCCGCACGAGAGCACAAGCGCCCACCTGCTGGACTGCGCAATCGCCGGCCGTGAACTCGCGCTCGCTGTCCCAGCCGCCGTATCCCGCGCCCGCCGCGCTCTCACCGATGTCACCACTCTCGTCGAGGAGGCGGGCGGCGACGTTGCGATCCCGTGCGGGTGGCGTGCCCTGTTGGACGCAGACGATGACATGGCGATGGACAGCATCCAGGCCGCGATCGTCGAAGCCCACCGCAACGGGTCCCTGTACGCCCTGGTCCCGGCCTACATGCACCGCGCACTGGGCTGGCTCCTGCGGGGCCAGCTCACCGAGGCTGAAGCCACCGCCCGCGAAGCTCTGGACGTCGTGGACCTCACCGGCGCGGACATCGTATCCATCTACGTCCGCGCTTGGTTGGCCGAGACTCTGGCCGAGACGGGCCGCTTCGCGGAGGCGGAACAGATCCTGCAGGCGATCGGCGTGACCACCTCCACCTGTCCGCCCGGGCCGTTCTACTCCCCACTGGTCGCGCTCGCCGTCCTGCAGCGAATGCGGGGCGACTCCAAGTCCGCACTGGACGCCGCCCTGCAAGCGGGGCAGGTGTGCGCGGACTACGACATTCGCAACCCCGCATTTGCGGGCTGGCGCACCGATGCCGCCCTGGCCATGCAAGCCCTCGAGCGGGACGACGAAGCCAGGGAAATCGCCGCCGAAGACCTCCGCCTCTCTCAGCAATGGGGCGCCCCCCGCGCACTGGGCCGTGCTCTACGCGTCAACGGCCTCCTCACCCGTGGCAACGACAAATTGGCCCTCCTTGCACAGGCCATCACCGTCCTCCAAGACACTTCCGCTCGCTTGGAACAGGCCAAAGCCCTCGCCGACTACGGCGCCGCTCTACGAAGTGTCGGTCAACGTACCGAAGCGCGTGAACCGCTGCGCCAAGCTCTCAGTCTGTCCACCCGCTGCGGTGCCACCCTGCTGGCCGAATACGCCCGCACCGAACTGGTCGCCGCTGGCGGCCGTCCCCGCCACGTCTCCCTGACCGGGCCCGAGGGCCTGACCCCCAGCGAAATGCGTGTCGCTGTGATGGCTGCAGGTGGAGCAACCAACCGCCAGATCGCCCAACAGTTGTTCGTCACGATCAAAACTGTCGAAGTCCACCTTTCGGCCGTCTACCGCAAACTTGGCATCACTAACCGCAGCCAACTTTCCAGTCGCCTGCCTGCAAGCGGGCAATAGGTGACAGCCGAGCCGTATGGTCACGCCTTCGGGGGGAAGGCCGCGCTCTAGCCGAAGCCAGCGGCGGCGCGCCTGTATGTGGTGAGCAGACCGGTCGGCGGAGGGGTAACCGGAGCCGACCTGGACTCGCCCCATGCCTACGTCCTGATCAGCACCGCTGGCGAGCTGGCGGAACGCTATGGATCACGGTGGTCCATCGAGCCGGTCTTCCACCACATGCGCCAGGATCTCGGCGCCGGCGAAGCCCGCAACCGCACCCAACGCGTGGCACGGCGGCTCTGGTACATCGGCCTCAAGACAATCCCCGAGTGAAATTCCCCCATGGGGCTGGATAGCCTGCGGAGAATTCCACCGAGACAAACCCGGTGGTCACAGTGTCGCCGGGCTGACCGAGGTGCAGTTCGCCAGACTGGTGGCGCTGGTGCGGCGTCGCGGCGATGACGTCCAGTGCGGCCGGCCGTGGCGGCTGCCGCTGGCGGACCGGGTGTTGCTGGCGGCGACGTACTGGCGCACGAACCTGACGTTGCGGCAGGTGGCGCCGTTGTTCGGGGTCTCGAAGTCCGCGGCCGGCCGCATGCTCGATCATTTGGCGCCCTGCTGGCCATCTCGCCGCCCGGCAGCCGCAACGACTGCCGGGCTTCACCGAGTCCGGCCTCGACCAGGCCTGCCGTGGCGCACCGACCATCGCCGACGGCGGCTACCAGGGCACCGGACTGCTCATCCCGCACCGCAGACGATGCGGTCAAACGCATCTCAGCCCGCAGCCGGAAGCGGAGAACGCCGTACATCGCCGGGCGCGAGCCCGGGTGGACATGCCCTGTCCCGGCTGAAGAACTGGAAGGTCCTGCGGGACTGCCGACTCAAGGGCAACGGCGTTCACCAGGCGATGCTCGGCATCGCCCGACTCCACAACCTGGCCCTCACCGGATAACTCACACCTCATACGGGACAACCTCTAGCTTGACTCTGTCGGGGATCTTGGAGCGGTCGAGGTCAACTGCCCAGCGTTCGCCAGGACTTCGACCGGGGGATGCCGTGCTGGTCCAGGAAGGTCTGGAAGGCGGTCGGCGGACGTGGTGAGGGGGTTTCCTCAGTGCGTGCGCAAACTCGTTGATGGTGCCCTCGACCCCGGAGCGGATCGCGTAGCGGGTCTTCCAGTCGAGGGTCTGCTGCTCGGCGCGGACGCGGAGTTGCAGGTCGCGGAGTCCTCGCGGGGGAAAGCCCACGGTCCGGGCGCTGTCGGCGGTGCTGTGCACCGGGCGCGGACCGGGCAGGGACGGCACTGACCCTTGGTGAACCGGGCCAGGTCAGCGCGGCTGCGGTGAGCGAGGACGTCGGGTAGGGGCCGTGCCAGCCCGCGCTGACCTGGCCCTGGGGGTAGGTGACCTGCTGGCGGTCGAAGTCGATGTGGAAATCGTCCGGTCGAAGCCCTCGTTCTTGCGGTGCTGACGGGTGGGGTTGGCCGGCAACGGCCCGCTGACGGTGACCTGGTGTTCGCGCTGCGCTCGTTCCAGGTGGACCAGGGACGTGTAACCGCCATCGACCAGGTGCTCGGCCGGCAGCAGCCCGCGACGCGCCAGCCGGGTATGGATACCGGGCAGGGCGTGGCCGTCGTTGGTGGCGATCGAGGTGGTAGCCACGTCCGTGATCACGTTCACGCTGCCGGAGGCACACGTCTCGGTGACACGCGCGGCGAACCCCTTCCAGCGGATGATGTGCCCATGTCGGACGTAGCGCGCCGTGATGTCGTAAGGGGAGACGATCGCCGAGGAGGAGGGCGGTAGCCCACCGTCGTCGGCGGTCCGCCAGCGCAGGCGGCCTGACGCGTCACGGTAGTGGTGCTGCACGACGATCTGCCGCTGGCATCGGCCTGCGGGCCGGGCCGGAAGCCCGGTTCGGGCCGGTGCAGGTGCTCCAGCAGCACACAGGCGTCGTCACCGGCGGCCAGGATTCTGGTCTTGAGCCGGGTGGGATTCTTGCCCAGGCGGACCGGACGGCCGTAGCGGCGCCCCCACTCCTCGTCGACCAGGCCGACCAGCAGGTGGTCGGCCGTGCGGGCGACTTCCTCCAGCGCGGCACGGACCACCTCGGTGACCAGTTCCAGCCGGGTCAGGTCGCGCACCGCGGCCAGGACATGCGTGGAGTCAGTGCGCTGCGTGCCCCGCTCGCGCACGAGTCCGGCCTCCTTCAGGCGGGCGGGCGCCAGGTCGAGAAGACGGTCGGCGCGGTCGTCCTGGGAGACGCGCTCGCGGAAGTCGGCCAGCACACTGTGGTGGAAGCCGGGATCGTCCAGCTCCATGGCCAGCGCGTACTTGAAATCGATGCGCAGCGGACCGCTTCCGCCGCCTGGCGGTCCGACAGACCCAGCACGAACTGCAGCACGCATACGGTGGCCAGCTGGGCGGGCGACAGACCCGGACGGCCGTCGCGCGGGTACCAGCCGGCGAAGTCCTCGTCGTGCCACATTCCGTCCAACCGGTCCCGCACCCATATCGCCGTCGTACCGTCCGGGTTGCTCGTCCGCGCAATCTGCGCGGTCAGAGAAGGGACTTGCTCACCGGAATGGGAACGGAGGGACGACGCACACCCCAACAGCTGCATCGGCCTGCGGAACAGCCCCGAGCCCGTTGATCATGTCGTTGCACCGGGAAACATCAAGATCCCCGACAGAGTCAAGCTAGGCGACGCCTAGAAGACGGCCGCACTTTCGTCACCTGCTTGAGTCCCAGCCGAACAAGCTCAGTGCAGGATTGTGGGCGGGGACCAGGGGGAGGCGGCTCCGAGGCGGTCCAGGGTGCGCTCCACGTTGGGGTGGATGTTGACCAGGCAGAAGGTGGCATCGGCGGTGTGGACGGCGTCACTCACACGCCGCAGGGCCTGCAGTCCTGTGCCGTCACAGAACGTCAGGTCGGCAAGGTCGAGGCGGACGCAGTGGGGGCGCCGGGCCAGACAGGCAGCGACTGCCTCCTTCAGCAGTGGGACGGTGGCCAGGTCGAGTTCCCCCGCCAGCGACAGCAGAACCGTATCGCCGTGCCACACGCTGCATGCCTGCAGTAGTTCTTCCACTCGCACGGCCACCTCCGGAAAGGCTTGTAGGACGGGGCCGGGCCCGGCTGGTCGTCCTTCGATGATGCCGGGTGCGGGTCAGTAGGCTCTACCTTCTTGATCAGGTCGATCGAGCCATTCGTAGGGCTGGGTACCCAGGGGCGTGGGTGTGGCTGTCTGGGCGGCCGCCGACTCGTGGCATACGGCTGCTGGTCCTGCTGGTCAGCGACGGCCAGGAAGTCATCTGTATGTACGACCGCCTAGTGCACAGGGTCTCCGACGGCTGCCGCGGTGAGGGCAAGACTTCCCGGTGACGAAGGCGCCGTCGAACTCAGGCTGCTGACCGGACGCTGGGCGGGGCCCGGCCGCGGATCGTGCAGGCGTGGCCCACAGGCTGCGCCAGGCCTCGAACGAGCCCTGGTGACCGACACTGGCCAACCCAGGTTGCTGACGGGCTACCAGCCCCCGGCCGTGATCCGCCGAGCAGGCGTCAGGTGGCTGACGAAGTGGCTCGCCAACCGCAAGGTCCGAGGAATGAGAACTCTGGCCGAAGCAGCCGTCCAGGCCGGCGAGCGCCGGCACACCTCCGTTCCTGGGAAGAAGGCCATAGCCAAGCTGGCCCATACCCGGGCCGAGGAGGTGATGGCCCTCAGCCGGCGGATCTGCGAGATGGACTAGCTCATCAAGGGCTGGTTTCGCGAGCACGAACTCGCCGACGTCATCCTGAGGGTCCCCGGCATTGGTGCGACTCTTGGTGTCGAGTTCCTCGCCGCCGGCGGTCTGAACGAGTTCGCCCCCTCGGACGCTCTGGTCGCCTTCGCTGGCGTCGCTCCAGCCCATCGCGACTCGGGCAAGGTCAGCGGCGGCCTCCATCGGCCGGTCACTTACCACCGAAGGCTCCAGCGCGTGTTCTACATCTCCGCACTGATCAGCGCCCGCTACGATCACAATTGGCGGAAGTTCTGCGACTGTAAACGCACTTAGCGTAGGAAGCATGTCGAGACCGTGCTCGTCCTCGCCCGTCGACGCGTCAACGTCATCTGGGTCCTGATCCGTGACCGATAGTCCTGCCACCAAGTCACACCTCCAAAATGACGACAGCCGCTTAGGAGTGTCAGGCAGCGCAGAGGTTGGCCCAGTGATCGATCAGGTCGTCCGCGTCGTTTGCTAGGCGGAGATGATCGCGGCGCCGCGGCCATGCTCGTCCGCGGGCCGGGTGGCTGCCCCGGCGGTGGGGGAGAGCCGTGAGCTGCCGTCGCTGACAAACCTGGACCTGCCCGCAGCCGCCAGTGGCGGCTTGCAGGGGGGTGGAGCACGGGCGGCAGCGCGTGGGTGACTAGCTCGGAGACGACCAGCAGTGCGTCGAAGATCTGGTCCTCGTCAAGACCCCAGGCGGCCAGCACCGGGCGGGCTTCAGGACGGGCTGTGGCCGGTGCCAGTGGCCCGTGCTCCAGCAGCAGGCCGAACACTTGTGGGCTGTCGCCGGTGACATGCGGTTGTGGGCGGTCACGGAGGGGAGTGGGGAACGTCATCTCGATCACCGCCAGTCCGGAATGGGCCGGAATGTGGTCCTGTCTCCAGCACACCTCCGTAGAGCACGGAAGTCCTTAGGGGGTAACCCCCAAAATAAGGAGAATTAGCTATGCGGGCTCCAGGCTGTGGTCGACGGTGGCGTTCCCATCGCCGCCGTGAATCACGTAGGTTATCGGCGTCATCTGCGTGAACTCCTGCAGGCCCCACCGCGTCCAGAGTTTCGCGGCGACCTGCCCGGCATCAGCTCCCGCACCCTGCCAATCGGCTGCGCCAGTTCGAGGCCCACAGCATCGTTACCCCTCCTACGTACGCGGAGCTCCCCATCGGCGGCAGGGTCTTTTCAAAGTCCGCTGATCTTGGTGTAGTTGCTGGTCACGGGGGGTCACGTTCAGGGGATCGAGTGGCCGAGTGAAGGGTTGGTAGGACCTCTCCCGGGGGCCGTTGGTGTGGCCGTGCTCACGGAGTTTGTTGATCGCGAGGTTGTGCAGGGTGGCCATGTTCTTTGGGCCGGGTCCGGTGCGGACTTGGGGGCGGTCCTCGTCGAAGGTGACATCGCGGATGAAGTGGAGCCGGTTCTCGATCACCCACTGTGATCTGATGAGCCGCGCGATCCTCTTCGGTGACGCCTGTCGGCTGGTGAGATCCGTGATCACGTAGACCGTCTCGTGGGATCTGGATGATGTCCAGCTATACACTGCTTTGCGCGCTGTCGTGCAGGTGCAGGTTCCGCAGGCCGTCGCGCGGCCAGTCCGGACGGGTCCCGGGCCCATGCCGCGGGCGATGGCGGAGTTCGAGGGCGGCGATGGGCTGCGCCCGCCACCTCCACGGTCACAGAACCGGTCGCATCCGGCGCCTTCTGCCCAGCCAATTTCCATACGTGTTGGTGCCCTTGGGACTGGGCGCTGCGGATCAAGTTCAAGGCGCGTTGGCCGCCCACTGCGAGCGTGTCGATCCATCGGGAAACTGACGGCTCGGAGGCCGCCAACCCCGAACACGGGCCGGCTCGGCCCGCAGCATGCCGACGTCGGCCAGGCGGTCGCCGCCGAGGGCGACCGCGAGCGCCACGTCCAGCAGGATCTTGCCGCGACCGTGACCGCCCGCGGCGTGCGCCAGGGTGTCAGAGATATCGCATTACCCAGACCCGTTGTCGGCGTACATATGACAGCTGGCACCCGTCTTGCAAACCGTCTCCACCAGCAGCACGGCCCCGGCCTGCGAGACCACTCCACGGCCACTCGTACACGCCTGAAAAGGATCATTGCCAAGATTGAGTAGTTGCGTCACGGCACCACTCTTGTACCGGCAGGTAGGCGCGGGCACTCTAGCTACAGCTCACCTCAGGCTCTCATCAGCGCTCGCCGCTGCCCACCTGGTCTTTCCAACTGAGAAGTCTCACCGCTATGGCCTCCCATGCGACCAAGGATGACATGTACACACCAATGCGGAAGCTCCTGCCGGCTGTGATCTCTGCACTGTTCTGCCTGACCATGGGGCTTCCACACCCCGCGCACGCCGAGACTCCCGCATCCACAACGGACGCGCCCTGGATCGTGAGTCTCGGCGACTCGGCCATCTCCGGGGAAGCAGGCCGCTGGGCCGGAAACACGGAGGCAAATTCAAGCAGCGTTGACGCACTCGGCCCCGACGCCTACTTCGACAATTCAGCCGGAACAGCAGAAGAGATCATCGGCTGCCACCGCTCCCGTTCCGCCGAGGTGCACATCGCAAATGGCACCAACAGCCTGAACTTGGCCTGCTCCGGCGCTCACACCTCTACCGTCCACGCCGCTGGTCAAGATTTCAAGCCGGGCCTGGACTTCTATGCCGATGCCGAAGGCAGGAAGAGTCAGACCATCATGCTCAGGGAATTTGCCACTCGGCACCGAGTCAGGGCCATTGCGGTGCTGATCGACGCCAACAACTACGGTTTCTCCGATATCGTCCGAACCTGCGTACTGTCATGGTACTTCTCTCCCTCTTGGGACCAACGTCACTGCCAGGACGATCCCTCGATGGTCAGCCGCTTCTCGACACGGAATATCGATATCCAAACCCATCTAGTGACCGATGCGCTGCGCAATATCGAGCGTGCGATGCGCCAAGCGGGGTATTCCACGAACTCGTACACCATCCTTGCTCAGACGTACTCTCCTCCCATCCCGCCCGCCAGCGGATTCCGCTACCCGGAGACGGGCCATGCCCGGGCGAAGGCTGGCTGCGCAATCTGGGACGCCGACGCGAACTGGGTGCACACTACGGTGGTGCCTGCTCTCAACAACACCATTAGAAGGGCCGTCGCAGCTTCCGGGCTCAGCAACGTCAAGGTCCTTGAGGCGCGGAACGCACTGGACGGGCACCGACTGTGCGAGAAAGGCGTTGGCAGACTGGAAGAGGCAGGCCTGACGTCGTGGAAGAGTCCCTCCGCCTCCGAGCAGACCGAATGGGCCGAACAAGTGCGCACCATTTCCACGGTCTTTGGCCCCTACCAGCTGCAGGAAGACGGCCATCCTAGCTACTGGGGGCAGCTAGCACTGCGCAATTGCCTGCGTCAGGCCTACAATAACGGCGTGCCGCGGAGTGGCACTTGCAGGCCGGACACTGGTGGGAAGAACTCCTTTGGGGAGCCCAACATGAGCCTTCATTAGGATAAGAGACAGCGGTACCGACCATATCGCCGATCTCTTTCCTTCTGATAGTGAAAGCGTATGCGCCATCAGGAACGCTACGCTAGAATGTAGCGCCGAATATTGCGCGGCTCGTTCGCGTTGAAAAATGATGCTAGGCGCTGGGCGGGGTTCCAGTCAGGTACAAGAACCCCGCCCCTCACCGGCAGAACCTGCCCATTGAGCCGCTTCCCAATGGCAGACCCTGTCAGCCCCTATCAGGGAAGGATCGGAGGGTTAAACGACATTCTTGATGTATGGCGTTCCCGCGTCGCGCGATTCGGCATGTGCAGGATATCCAGGCTGGCCGACCCAGGGGAGGTGAGTCGGGAGTGGAAACGTTAGGCCGATATCCCACAGGCTTTTCAAGGGAGGGTGGCCTTGGGGCGGCCACCGAAAGTTTGTCGTTCCTGTTGTCTGTGACTCTCCCCATCAGCGCCGAACCACGCCTGAGCAATTGATGCTCAGAGGTTTCGTTCGCCGACTCGCTTGCGCTGCGCAACCCCTCAGGGCACGCGACCGAGTCCCTCCCCGCCAGCTCCGAAGTGGCAACGCCTGCCGCTGGAGATGGGGTTCGGCTCGGGACAAACCTGCTGGCGGCGTCTGGATTGCTGGCAGCAAGCCGGCGTCTTCGACCAGTTGCACCGCATTCTGCTTGCCGAGCTGAACGCGGCCGGTGAACTCGGCTGGTCCAGAGTGTGCGTGGACGGCTCCCACATCCGCGCGAAGGGGGGCCGAAACCGGTCCGTCGCCGGTCGACCGGCGGAAGACGGGCAGCAAGCACCACTTGATCTGTGACGGCGTGGCACCCCGCTCAAGGTCATCACCGCCGCCGACGTCAACGACGTCACCCAGACCTCGCCCTGGTTGACGGCATCCCGCCTGTGTGGCCGGACGCCCCGGCCGGCCACGCCGCCGCCCCGATTCGCTGCTCGGTGACAAGGGCTACGACTCCAACCGTGAAGAGCTGCCCAAGCGCCGGATCTTGCCGGTCATCTCCCGCAAGGGCGCCCCGAACATCAAGGGCCTGGGCAAACTCTGCTACGTCGTCGAGCAGCCCTTCGCCCTCCATGTTCAAGTGCCTCGCCAACCGTTGGGAACACCGAACCGAACTCCACGACGCCTTCGTCTCGTTGGCCTGCAGCCTCATTTGCTGAAGGAGTCTCAAGGAGGCCCGCTCATGATCCTGTTACGAGCTCCAAGCGCATATCAGACGAGAAGACCACGCCTATCCGACAAGGGGTCCACTAGGGCATAAGGTGCGATCTCAAGGTTGTCAATTTTAGCCTCCTGGGCTTCAGGTCAGCACATTCATCGACGTTCACCAGAGCAAACACGGAGAGGGGCCGAAGAAGAGTCGAGAACTCGTAGATCACCCGTCCACCTGCTGCGCCAAACAGGCTCGCACAGGGCGTCCGTTCGCGCGGCGGCCCTGTGTCTTGGGCTGGGAGAGGCGGGCGATATCCTCATCCAGGCCCCCTTGAGAGCATGGCCCCACCGTTCTGCGTGAGGGCTTTGGCAAGCTCGCCTCGCGCATTGATGCCAAGTTTTCGGTAGGCGCTGGAGAGATGAACCTCAACCGTTTTAGGTGTTACGAAGAGGGCCTGAGCTATCTGCCGATTGGTGGCACCTTCGATGGCCATCTCGATGACGCGGCGTTCGCTGACGGTCAAGGCTTGAGGGCCGATGAGTGCCGCCCGACGTGGGCGGGCACCTGCCGCGAGTAGTTCGTCCCGGGCGCGGTCAGCCAACGGGGCAGCACCGCTGACGGTCGCAAGTTCGATGGCCCGGCGCAGTGGCTGGCGGGCCTCGGTGCGACGGCCGGCGCGCCGCAGGGCGGCGCCGAGATCTGTTAGAGCGTGGGAGTATTCCAGGCGGGCGGGGGATTTCTCGAGTAAGGTCACCGCCTCCTGTATGTGCTGGAGTCCGCTTCGCTTCTTCTTGAGCATGCCGCTGATACGTAGGGCGTGACCGAGCGCCCTTGGTGTTCCCCACTGACGGGCCAGATTCAGCTCGTCATCGGCGAGTTCCTGTGCCTCCGTATCTCGTCCCATGGCGTGCAGAGCCAGGGCCGCTTGGGAACGCCAGGCGATTATGGCGGGATTGCAGCCGTCCATCGCTGCAAAACACTCACCTGAAGCGAGCGCTGCATCGAATGCCTGTGGATATTGGCCCTGCGCGTGAAAAAGCCGGGATTGGGCGGCCAGGTAGAAGATCCAGATTCCTCGACGAGGCAGGGGCTGTGGGGCATCTATCCAATCCAGCATCGCCGCTGCCTCGTCGAATTTTCCTTGTTCTATCAACACGTCCGCCAGGTGTGAACCGGTGAACAGGCGGGCGACTCGAACCCCGGCTGCTCTCGCAGCCCGCACCGCACGCCGCAGGTCGGCCTCGGCCTCGGCCAGCGCCCCTCGGAAGAACCAGGCTAGCCCTCGATAGGTAAGGGCTGACCTCATTGCGGGTATGGATCCGGCTCTGTGGGCCTGGGCGACCGCTTCGTCCAGACTGGCCATGACGGGGTCCCGATCGGAGGCGGCGAGCAGGACCCACGGGCCAGCCAGGGTGGAATCGCCATTGGTCCGTTCGACCAGTAGGCCGTCCTCGATCCCCCGTAGTGCACGGGGCATGGCTTGCGGATCACCCGTCAGGGCGTCGTGGAAACTAAGAACGCAGTCGATCATCCGGCCACCTACGCTGGGGTCCGGTTCCAGGCCCCGCAGCCGGGCAATCAGTTCAGGGAAATCTGTTTGGCGGTCAACGAACCCGAACTGGATCTGAACGATCGCCGCTTGCAAACGTCGACGCAGATCCATCTCGCGATCGGGGAGGTGCACAAGAGCTTCGGTCCAGGTGTGCAGTGCCTGCGAATAGTGCTCCTGGACCATCTGTGTCCGTCCGAGCCTGAAGGCCAGTTCCGCACGCCGATGCGGATCATCCTCGAGATCTAGGAGCTCCCGAAGATATCGGGCGGCCGCTGACAGGTCCACCTTGGTAGCCATGTTGGCGGCCTCAGCGAGTACCGATAGGTATTGGTCGGCCGCCGGCGGCTCATGCAGGGCGCGGCTCAGATAGGTATGGGCACTATCGGCAGAGCCACGGCGGAGTGCGTCGCCTGCGGCAGCGCGCAACAGTGCAACCGTATGCCGGTCGCTGGCTGGCGGCACCTTTAGTAGGTGGGTTGCCACACGGTCTGGGCTGGCGCCAGCGGCGGCCAAGACTGAGGCTGCCCGGCGGTGGGCGTCGACGCGGTCCGTGAGGCCCATTGATGCGTAGACGGCTGTCCTCACGAGCGGGTGGACGAAGTCCAGGCATGTCTGGCCAAGGTGGTCGCGTGTGCGCAGGATCTGAAGGCGTTCCAGCTCGGCGACGTAGCCCAGCGTGGTGACCGGGTCGGCCTTAGTCAGGGCGGCTGCAGCGGTCAGCTCAGTGCCGTCGCCGAGGACCGCCACCGCGTGGCTTAGTTTCAGGCATGGAGCCGAGAGCCGTGCCAGCCGGACTTCCACAAGTCGGGCTACTGCGAGAGGACCAAGATCGGCCACCTCATCAGCGCTTTCAGCGGTCGCTGGCAAGTCATGGGCCCGGATCGCGCCCGCCAGTTCACTCAGCAGAAGCGGATTGCCGCCGGTGGCTCGGTGACATGCGTCCGCAAAAACTGGCTGTGCCGGACCTCCCAATGCTTCACTCAGAGCAAGGGCACTGGCGGTGGAGCTGAGCGCGGGGGGATGCAGCACCACCGCGGTGGGATCACCAGTGATCAGCTGTATGAGATGCTCCTGGGCGCTCACCTCGTTCGAGCGTAGGGAGATCGCGAGCAAAACCCCCAGGTCCCTGGCTCGTGGTGCCAGGTACACCAGATAACGCAACGATGGCACGTCGCACCACTGAAGATCATCAATGAGCACCACTAGAGGTCTGTCGTCGGCCGCATTGGCGGTAAGCCAGAACAACCCGTGCAGAACCGCGAAGTCACCCACTGTCGAAGTGGCGGCGCTGTCGAAGACCTGTCTAGCCTGTCCGGCTGCCCCCGCCCATAGCGCACGCTTTCTCGCCGCATCCGCCTTCACCAGCACAGGATCGAACAGCTGCCGCACCACGCCGAAAGGGAAATCCTGTTCGAACTCCGCCCCCCTCGCCGACAAGACGCCAAGGCCCGCCTCAGCCGCCTCAGTCAGCACGGCCGTCAACAGTCGTGTCTTCCCGATACCAGAATCACCCTCGAACACAATTATCGAACCATTTCTAAGGCTTGCGCTTTTCACTGCCTGAGCGATCGACCTCAACTCGAGCTCCCGCTCATACAACTTCCACTTTGCGCTATTCATGCCTCGATTCTCCTACCAGCACCGCAAATGTCCACCCGTCGATCGTTCGTTGATCTTGATCCGTCAGCTGCCCCCGTCTGGTGATCGTCTTGGTGATTCGCCCGTCATGCCCCTGCTGCCGTCAGGGTGGGCCTGTCGCATGATGCTGCGGGTGCTTCTATCTGCTGACCCGCCCTCAGATCACCCCCTGGAAACGGCCCTGGCCACCGTGCGGGACCTGGCGCTGTTCCTCATGAATCATCGAGCCAAGACCGCCTGGGTCCTGATGTGCACGACGTCGAGGCATTCCTGGTCACGCTCCATGGGATGCAAGCGGCGGCTGACCGTGCTGCGGCAGTTCTTCCGCTTCGCTCGCTCCCAGAAGTAGCCACAGCCCCGGCGCTCGGTCACCCATGGCCGGCAAACCCGCCGTCGACCGGCCCTGAACTGGGCCTTCGCCTTGGCCACGGTGCGGCGGGGGGCGTTCCCCGCCAGTGAAGCCCATCGCGACGATCCTCTTGTGCACCACGTCCGCGCGGATCTTGCCCTGCGAAACGGACCACCAGCTCGTCGATCTTCGGCAGAAAATCGTCGATCGCGCGGGCTCGGTGACGGCGCTTGTCGGGCTGCTGCCCGGCCGCCCGCATCTTCACGTACCGGGCCATCGTGTGGTGGTCGCACTGGCCAGCTCTGCCGCGGCACAGTGACTCCCCGTGAGGTCGTACGCCTCCAAGATCTCCATGATCTCCCTGCTGTTCTTCACCCGCTTGACCCTCGCCGAACGAGATCCTGATCTTGCGAGCGGGGAGATATCTGGCCGTACTCGGGGAAACCCCTGGCCATCAGTGGGGCGGCTAAAGCGGCCGCCTATGGGGAGATTTCCATGGCCGCTGTCAGGCAGTAGTGAAGCCGGCCGCAGAGGTCGCGTAAGGCCGCTGTGTGCCGTCCCCGATACTTCGGCGGCGGTCGTAGTAGCCGCGGGCGCCGCGGGATTCGGACAGGGTAGGGAAGGACCAGACGTAGCCAACTGCGCCAGCCACTGGTTCTTCACCTTGGTGGTGGACGACCCGGCTCTTACAGAGGCATGTTTGCCGAGAACCGGTAGTTACGGGAGGAGGCGCCCACGCTGCGGTCCCGGACCGGGATAAGGGGGCCGTCCACGATCCATATCCGGTCCGGGGCATCGGTCGAGCAGGAGACCGGCCCGAGCGCGAGCAGCGGTCCCAGGCGTTGGATCACACGGCACAGCTGGATGAGGAGACACCGACAACGGCCCCAGTTGCCGCATCGTCAGGTCCGTTCGGTAGTACACCGCGACCATCAAGACTCGCTCGGCAAGCGGCAAGCGGCAAGCGGCAAGCGGCAAGCGGCAAGCGGCAAGCGGCAACGACCACGGCAGGCCCGGCCGCGTGCCCTTTCCGCCCCGCCCTCGCACCACCTTCAACAGACCCGAGAACTGCGTCATCCGCAGCCCCGTGAACGTCGCCTTCCTGCCTACCGTGCACGAGCTCGTTAGGTATGGCCGCGGTGTTACGCGCTGAGCGGGCGTAGAGGATGTCGGAGGGGCTCGGCGTTCACAGCGGCGCCGTCACCCGGCCGCCGGTCTACGACGGCATTCTGCTTGTTCTTGCCGGAGATGAACTTGTCGCGGTCCCTTGCGTCCGGCGGCCGGGCGGCGAACCCGGATCTCGGTGCCGTCGACGATGCCGGTCGTCCCGCTCGAGCCGAGATGGTCCACGACCCCGACCAGAAACCGCAGCCGTACGTCGGGGCTGACGGTGCAGCCTCGCTCGGTGAGCAGGGGCCGCACCTCATCGACGGCCCAACTGACGGTGGAGCGGTCCACTCCGAACCAGCAACGTCATGGGTGACCCCGGGACGGAGATGGACGAGCGTGGCCAAGAGCCGGCCGACGAAAGGTACTTCGCGCCGGCGCCCACGGACCGCTTCCGCGGTCGAGCGGCAAGCCTCGCCTGGTGACGCTCCTGCCACAACGGGCCGATCTCCTCGACGAGTTCAGCAATCACGCCGGCAGTCAGGCCCGTGATCCGTCGATTGCTGACGATCGCTGCACGAGTTGCGTTCCCCACCACCCAAACATGATCAACCATCCCAGGCGCGACGACTCACCGCCTACCGGGCACGAGCTCGTTAGGAGATGCCCAGCTCACGGCCTTGTGACAACACCCCTTAAGCCCGATCCCTGTTGGTCCGTCCCCACCTGCCAGTGTGGAGTTGAACGCCTGACGAGCCAGCGGTGTCCGAAAAGGAAGAGGCCGGGCAGGGCGTGAACGCCAGCTCAGCAGTGCATCGGGGCACCGAGCTTGCAGCAGTGCGGCGGGGGCCTCTCTTGAGAGGAATGAGCAGCTCTTGCTCACCCACGCCGTAACCCATGTGTGATCAACTGAGGCCGTGCAGAGGTCTCCGAGCGGCGGATACCCCATGCACGTTTGCCGACATCCTCCCCACCCCCCGTTGAGGCTGTCGGCGTGGTCCCGTCTCTCTGCCTTTCCTACCTACAGGAGGAATGGGCTGGAGACGGGACCGGCTACCTTTGCCAGTTGACGTTGCCTGCTCAGCGGAGAGCGCGCATAGGGGCTGGCGTCCAAGTGGCGGTTGCGGAACGGCGCGACCTGCTCGTCCCGATGCTTGGTCATCATGTTGACCTGGGATTTCGACAGCTGGGTGACGTCTGGGGACTCGGCGAGCTTTTCCACTCTGCGGGTGGAGACGCCCGGCAGATAGGCGGTGGCGACCACCGCGATGAGGGCCTGTTCGGCCCGCCTGCGTCGCTCCAGGAACCAGTGCAGGAAGTAACTCCCGGACCTGAGCTTGGGGATGGCGAGCTCGACGGCGCCCGCCCGAGTGTCCCTCTCGCGTGGGCGGTATCCGTTGCGGTGGGTGAGGCGTTCCTCGCTGAGCTGGCCGTATTCGTCGTTGCAGACAGCATCGGCGAACGTCTTGCCCCAGCGCGCGTAGCAGGTCCGGACTCACCGCGGCGAGGTTGTCTTCGGCGAGGGACAGACTGTCGGGTGCGGTCATCGTGCTGATCTCCTTCGAGCTTCGACACCTTGAAGATCACCCGCCGAGTTCGAGGCCGAGTTCGGCGGCGCCCGTCGTCTGGCCCAGGCGTTCCTGGGGGCCGTTCATCTAGGCGGGCTTCATCCCAACACCGGAGTAAACCCCCGAATCAGGTCGAACCTGTACACCATTCCCCTCGACGGCAACTTGAGGCCCTCCGGCGGATAAGGAGTGCCACCCTCACACCCCCCGTTCTAAGTAGCAAATACTCGCGGCAAGGGTCCCTGTCGGTAGGTGAAATCAGGTCCACGCACTTCCCGAAGAAAGGGGCCACCCTTGTTCACTACCATTATTTCAAGGAGTTGCGCCGCCATCCTGGTTGGCGCAACCCTGGGCCTGGGTGTGACCGTCGCCACTGCTCCCTGCGCCTCTGCCGCATCCGCGAGCCCAGTTGCCCAATGGATCAGTCAGGCTCTGGCCGTGATGCACGGTCAGGGAATTCCGGGGAGCTACGACGGAATTTATCGAAATCTGATGCGGGAGTCGAGTGGCGACCCTGTCGCCATCAATCTTTGGGATTCCAATGCACGTGCCGGCACACCCTCTAAGGGGCTCATGCAGGTGATCGATCCGACGTTTCAAGCATATCACGTACCTGGGACCTCCTGGGATATTTTCGATCCGGTGGCCAACATCACTGCAGCATGCAACTATGCGGCATACCGATATGGTTCAATTGATAATGTGAACTCCGCCTACTGAGCTTCTTCAACCCGGCGCCCCAAGCGGAGGGGCAAAACCATCTGACCTGCACCAACCTGGCCGACATGTCAACCGATCGGTGGCCAACTCGAAGAAGCTCACTGAACTTCTTTCATACTGCCCTGGATGGGCGAGACCCTAGTGCCGCATCAGGCAACGTTGGCCCGGTCGACGACGGCGCGTAGGCGTCGGTCGTCGGCATGGCGGTTTCGCCAGATGATGTAGCGGCGGATCATGCTGCCCTGGGCCTTGTGGCTGGTGTGGTCGGTGCCGTCGAGGGTGAAGTAGCGCAGGGCGGTGAACTGGGACTCGATCCGGTTGAGCCAGGAGCTGTTGGTCGGGGTGTAGGCGATCTCCACGTTGTTGGCCGCCGCCCAGGTCCCGACCCGCTGACACCGCTTCGTCGTCAGGTGGGGTGAGTAGTTGTCGCAGACGACCGCAATGCGCACGTTCGCTGGGTGCAGTGAGCGCAGGTAGCGGCAGAACTCCAGGAACTTCGAGCGGTTCTTGGTCTTCTTGATGTGCGCGTAGAGCTGGTCCTTGGCCAGGTTGTAGGCGGCGAACAGGTGGCGGACTCCGTGCGGGCGGGTGTAGGTGGCCCGGCGGCGGGGCCTCGGATCGCGGTCGGAGTCCTTGGGTCTGCCGCCGCGTTCGGCCCGCTGCCGGCCGGGGTGCGGCTGGAGGTTGAGCGGCCCGAACTCGTCCATGCTGAAGATGACTTCGGGCTCGCCTTGCTCGGGTATGACCTCACCGTCGGCGATCGCGTAGAGGTGCTCGACCCGGGCCTTCTTGGCCGCGTAGTCGGGGTCGCGGGAGGTCTTCCAGGTCTTCACGCGTTGAAACGAGACGCCTTCCTCGCGGAGCAGGATGCGCAGGCCCTCGTGGCTGATGTCGTCGACCACCCCCTCGGCGACCAGGAAGTCGGCCAGCTTGGCCAGGCTCCAGGTCGAGAACGGCAGGCCGTGCTCGGCCGGCTTCGACTTGGCGATCTTCTTGATCTCCCGGCGTTCAGGGAGGGTGAAGGTCTTCGGCCGGCCACCCCTGTACTTGGGATAAAGCGAGTCGAAGCCGTCCGCGTTGAAGTTGTGGAGCACATCGCGGACCCGGTCGTCACTGGTGAACGTCACCCCGGCGATCTTCGCCACCGGCATGCCCTGCGCGGATAACAGCACCATCTGAGCCCGCCGCCAGGTCACCACCGAGCCAGTGCCTCTGCGGATGATCCGCAGCAGGCGCCTGCCCTCGTCGTCATCAATTTCCCGAACCCGCACACGGTCAGCCACGTGATCATTGTGGCCGTCTGGTGCTTCCCCGCACAGCAACTGCACGACACATCACGACAGGGCGAACGTTGCTTGATGCGGCACTAGGTCAAGGACGCTGGTCCTCCGCCATTGGTGTGGTTTTCGCTGGCTGTACCCTAACCATCCGTATGGTCGGTGGGACTCGAACAGCGTCCTGGCTCAGGTGAGTTGGCCGGTGCAAGCGTATTGGAAGTAGGGCCTGTTGGTAGCTCACGGTTGCCGGGTCCAGCGAGAAGCAAGAGGCCCTGTTGTCGAAGTGACGCACCCCCGGGTCATGCCTTCGACAGGGGGACACAGTCATGCCGGGCCCGGGGGCCAGCGGCCCTCTTGCAGGACCGCGAGAACATAACAGGGGGCAGGACCGCCGCGGCCCAGGCCGCCATGGCTTCCAGGACGTTTTCGAAGCCGCCTCTCGCCGCCGAGGGCAGGGCTGTTGCAATGTCTTTTGGGCGGGTGAAGGTGCTGGTCACGGCGTGGTGACGATGTCCCAGCGGCCCGCTACGAACAGAGCGAGGCTCCCGTCGTGGACGGATGACCTTGCCAGTCGCCTCAGACCGAAGCCTCGATGTGCCGTCGGTCTGCCACCGTCTGTCTCGTCAAATCGCCTGTGCTGGCGGGGCGTTCGAGGCTGTCGCTGGCCGAGCGACTGGTCAGGCTGCCGGATCCGCACCATCGTCACGGCGTGCGTCACTCGTTCGTGGCAGTGCTGTTGATCGCCGCCTCGGCCGTTGTGGTGGGCGCGCGTTCGTGCGCGGCGATCGGGCAGTGGGCCGGCAGTGCTCCGCAACAGGCTCTGGCCGGATGCGGCGCACGCCGGTGACCTCTTTGAACGTGCCGATCGCGTCGGCGGCGATGATCCGCCGCGTCATCGCCGGTGCCTGCCCGGGCAGGCGGAGTCGGTGGCCGCGGACGGCAAGAGCGCCTGCGGTTCGCGGCGCGGTGGGATCCCCTCCGCGCACCTGCTCGCCGCGATGACCAGCGGCGGCCGCACCCTCGTCCAACTGCGGGTGCCCGGCAAGACGGATGAAATCGAGCCACGGAACGTGAAACGGTCTGCCGACTCCATCGGCAGACCGTCATGAAAAATCGAGCCTGACCCGTGCCAGATTCAGCATCAACTGTGGATAGTGACGTTCAGGGGCGGCGTCTCCAGGGTTTTGACGACATAGCTTGACGTCTTATAGTCCCAGACGGTGACAAAGCCGACTGCGAAAGCCGTCGAGTGAGTATTTCCTGCCACCAAGAGGTCATGCGCGTTACAGGCCATATAGGCCCCGTGTTGCACGCCACCGTCATCGAGCCACCGCATCTGCATGCCAATAGCATCGGACCAGTTTGCCTGGGAGTGGGCACCCCACGTCATACTTTCCGAACCGTTCGGAATGTCGAAAATGGTAGTCTTTTCTTTTTCGCACACCCTATAGGTTTCCGGGTGGCCGGAGATCTTGACCCTGGGGCCGTAATCCTTGGTATACATCGGAAGGAATGAATTATTCCGGAACTCGAAAGTGGCCTTCACGTATGATGAGAATCCGTTGTTGTCATACACCCCGTGGGTTTCCATGACGCAGGCCTGGCCGACTTGACCGTCGACTCCGGTCAGGTTTGTCCATGGTGAACAATTCCATTCGTCGAACGGTGTGGCCGCGTAGGCAGGCGCGGTAGCGCCGCACAGACCGGCCGCTGCGCTCAGTAGAATGGCCGCCAGAGCAGCCATAGATCGTTTCACGTCTATTCTCCCTCTCTCGCCTATCGCTAAGGGGGTGAGTCGAGTCAACGGCGCGACGTAAGCTCGGCAGCAATCGGCCCATCCAGGCTTATTGTAAACGGCGCATGCCGGTAGAACTTGAGTACTTCATACTCGTTTCAGCGATTACCCATCCAGGTTGTCTGCCCCCTGTAGCGGACCAAATCGGGGGGCAGCCATATGCCCTCATGCCTCACCGGTTGGACCGGGCAGCGGCCCAGGAACTCCCATCCTCACAGTCCGGCGGAAGCCTCTGTGTATCTCCTCTGCCCGCTCTGGTGATGGATCGGTGGATTCATACACATATCCAACGGTTGTCGGTCAGCATCACTATTTAGGCTTGGTTAGCATTCGAATTCACCCAAGCGTGGCGACGCAATGGTATTGAATCCTCCCCCAGCTGAAGCAGGGGGATTCCTGGCTCACGCCGCCTGCGGGTCAGCGACCCGACAGGTCTTCCACGATCAACACCAGCCGGGTTGAAACCAGCCCGGGTTCGTACCGCAAAGCTTGGAGGTGCATGTGCCGTCTTGGCTCTCGATCAGCACGGCGTACGCGCTTGGTTCTCGCAACGCACGGCAGTCAGCTTACCCGACCGTGTGGGCGGTCTTTCGCCCTGAGGGCGAAACCCCGTTCCCTGCCCTGCTCCGCAGGAGTCCGATTCATCCCCGGCCCGAAGGCCGGGGCATCCTCGGAGGTCTCAGGTGACAACATAGCTTGACTCGCATAATTAGGCGGTTACGAGCCGATGGTCTGTGGACCCGATCGGTAACTCTCGGGAAGTTCGTGTTCATGAACATAGCGACCCGTAGTGAAGTTGCCCTATGTGGCGCCGGGGCGGAGTTCGTCTTCCTCGATCACATGCAGATCGAGGCGGTCCGCTGGCGGCGCCTGCCTGATCGAGTTCGGGAACAGTACGTGGCCGGCGCTATCGCGCATTCCGGGCAGCCCGGAGGGTGGATTACGATGATGGTGCGCCGAGACGGTATTTTGGCGTGCACCGTTACCTGGCTTGCAATTCAGTCGAGCACGACGCGCAAGGCGAGTCGGGTGCTGGTGCGGGCGACGCCGGCTCTGTGCTTCAAGGAACGCACGACAGCGTCCAATCCCGAGGCGTCTGCCACCCGAGCGCGGATAAGGTAGTCGTGCTCGCCCGTGACGTGAATCACCTCGGTGATCCCCGGTAGCTGTACCACCGCCTTCTCGAAGGCCTCGTCGGTGGTATCAGGTCTCAGCCTGGCATCTATGAAGATCACCAGGCCGTCGCGGTCCCGCGCGGAGAGGTCGACGAGGGTGGTGAATCCCCGGATCACTCCGGTGCGACGGAGCTTGCGAACGCGGTCGGTGGCCGCGTTCGCACTGAGACCGACCCGCTGGCCCAGGTCCCGGAAAGAGATCCGTGCATCTTCCTGCAAGGCGCTGAGTATTTCCCGGTCTATGTCATCCATGCCGAGATTCTCTCAGCTCTCTCCGGCCGGACACCACAACAGCCCACCGGGTGCCCTGATCCTGCGGTGGTGATGGAAACAGTTATGAGCAGCGGAATCGCAGGGGCCGGTGCCGGCCTGGGAGTGGCGATGCCGCTGGGTGCGATAGGTGTCCTGTTGATACAGGAGGGCATGCACGCCTGGCGCGCCGCTGCAGCGGCGGCCTGCGCGGTGGCGACCGTCGACCTGGCCTATGCCACGATTGCCACTGCCATGGGGCCCGCACTCATGGCAGCGCTGTCGGAGCAGGCACAAGCCTGGGTGAGGCTTGCCTCTGCTGCCATTTTGGCGGTGATGGCTGTCCATGGCCTGCTGTCCTTCCATCGGCAGCGGTCTAGGCACCCGACCACGGCTCCCAGCCCGCAGGAACCGATCAAGCCTGTCCGGGGCCGGATGGCATTCATCCGGTTCGCGGCTCTCACCATGATCAACCCACTGACCGGGCTCTACTTCGCCGCTTTGGCGACCAGGCACGCGAGCCACGTTGACACCCTGGCTGCCCAGGGCGTCTTTCTTGGCGGCGTCTTCGCTGCATCACTGCTCTGGCAATTTCTGCTCGTCACGGCGGGAGCACTTGTCGGCACGCGGTTCTCCGACACGGCCCGTGTGTGGACCTACAACGTTGGCTACGGGATCGTCGGTCTCTACGCTGTCATCCTCGCCTGGCCCCTGCCTCACATCCATGCCCACTGACTTGTCCAATCGGCCTCAGACGCCCGGTCTGCAGCCGTAGGTCCAGGGTGGGTGATCGACACGGGCTCCCATTGCTCCTTGCCACCACTGCGGGCTGGCTCATGGTCAGCGTGCCGCACCGTCCGGCACCCGCGCGGTGTGGCTCGACAGAGACATCGGAAAGCATGTCCGGCGATGGCCCAGCCCACGAAGGACCCCGCCCGACCTCACACCGCTCGAAAGGTTAACTGAGCAGGCAGCTATTTCTCTATTGCAGCCTGCAGGAGGAATCTCTGGAATTTCTGGGTATTTGATACTCGATAGAACTGGATTTCCCGGGTTGTCGCCATTCGTGCAGCGGTGCCATCCCGCACTGTGATCCCGCCCAGGGGCGGGCAAAGGTGAAGCCGCGCGATGAGCATCAATTACTCAGCCCCGTATGAGATTGCAGATGGTCTATTGGGTCGTGTACTGCGCAATTCCCGGCTGCGCTGCGAAGTCAGTGCAGTGTTATGCGTGAGGGACTGAACACCATGCCTACCACTAACGACACGCGCTACGCCGAGCCGGTGCCGGACGATACCGAAGACCGCGACCTCTGCTGCGGACCCGGGGTCGGTACGGGGCGGCGGGGCGGTTGTTCCGCCTGGTCTTGCGGGCCGCCGAGCCGCGGTTCGGCTCGGCGGCCCATACGGTCGGGATGTGCCTGAACGGGCTGGGCATCGGCGCACTGACATGTTCCAGGTGCGGAGGAGGACCTCGAAGCCATGGTGTGGCACAACATGGCCGGGTTTCACTTCACGGACGGCGCCACGTGAAAGACGTAGACGTTCGCGCTAGAGATCTTTAATGGCTGGGGTTACGGCGGTTGCAGACTGAGGCCGGTCTTGGCGATGAGGCCCTCGACAGGGGCGGTATTGCATCCGTTTCGGCCCGGTCTTCACCAACGCGGTGAGCTGATCGAGGCTGTGTTTGGTGAGGTTGGCCATCGACCTTTCAGGTGCGACCACATACCCTCGACCAGGTTGAGTTCGGGTGCGTACGGCGGCAGTTGGTAGACGGTCAGCCATAGTCGGGCGGCGATCAGCTCCCGCAGGAGGGCGTAGTCGGTTTCGGTGAAGCCCTTGCGCCGTCCGTTGGCGGAGCCGCGGTCGAGGTAGATGCGGTAGATCAGCCGTGGTCTGCGGCCGTCTTGGTGCAGATCAGCGCGGGCCGAGGCGAGAGTACCGTCGGCGGGTGTTGTAGCGGGTCGCCCAGCAGAAGACCGCGAGGCGGGCCTCACTGGCCCCGTTCCACCGCCTGCGGCCCTGGAGCGTTTCGCGCTTCATGGCCGCGTTCAGACTCTCCGCGGCGGCATGTCCGCACTGGCGCCGAACGCGCTACGCGATCTGGTCACGCCCAGCTCCGAGCAGACCTGGGGGAACTCCTTCGACACATATTGGGCGAGTTCAATCAGTCGTTGCAACACCGGGCTGTTGCAGCGAGCGTAGCTGTTCTTCGAAGACCTCGGCCGGCGTCCGCCAACCCAGGACTT
>NZ_JBICXT010000043.1:0-37004 GCF_043200415.1 Streptomyces sp. NPDC048419
CCCATGCGCCACATCCAGGCGCACAGCCAAACCGAAGCAAGCGGTGTCAAGCATCAGGTGAGGCCACTGCGTCAAGCATCAACCGAGACACGACATGTACCGGCAGAGCCGGAGCTGTTACAGGTTTCTCTACCTCATCAAGCCCCGGCTGCGCTCCGCTCCGCCGGGCGCGCTCCCGGCTCTGGCTGCGCCCGCGCTCCTGCCTTCGGCCCGCTCCGCCCGCGCTGCGCCGCCGCGCGCCCACATGTGGATAGGGCCGGTGGCCATGAGTCGATCACCGCATATCGCGGCCACGGTCAGAACAATGCCTCCGGCGGGGGATCGGCCGGCACCGGGATGGAGGGGGCGCCGTCGCCGACTGCGAGTCCGATGGGGCGTGCGCGGGGAGCTCCCATCCCGTCCGCCGTCGACCCAGGCAAAGCCGAGCAGACGCGGCCCATGGCGTCCAGGTCGTTCGTACAGTGGCGCGCTCCACCTGGACGCCATGGACCACGCCCGCTCCACCGTGGTGTGGGTCGACGGCGGACGGGATGGGAGGTGGTTGCGGGGCGTGCGCGAAGAGCGCTGCTTGGAAGAGACTTAGCGTGGCCTGAAATCCCCTATTTCACAGGAAACGCAGAGCTTCGACCGTCTAGTGCAAAGCAAGGCCCGGCGCTACAAGTAACTTGTCATGCACGCTACGGATGCCTGAGTTCGCCGCCCCAGGTTTCCATGACTGAGGAGTAACCCCCATGCACTTCTCACCCCCGGTGCGGTTACGCGCCATGCACCCCATTGCGCAGGCCTTGTTTCGCCTGGTGACCGGTTTCCTCTTCGCCTGCCATGGCGCGGCGTCCCTGTTCGGCGTCCTGGGCGGCGCCCACGGCGGCGGCACGGTGCCCGCCCTGCAGTGGCCCGGTTGGTGGGCCGCGGTCATTGAACTGGTCGGCGGAGTCATGGTGGCTCTGGGGCTGTTCACGCGCACTGCAGCGATCGTCTGCTCGGGGTCCATGGCCTATGCCTACTTCAGTGTCCATCAGGCGAAGGCGCTGTTCCCGGTCAACAACGGGGGCGAGCCAGCTGTCCAGTTCTGCTGGGCGTTCTTGCTGATCGCCTGTCTCGGCCCCGGTGCCTGCGCGGTGGAGACGCTCATGAAGAGACGCGCGACTGCTACAGCGGCCGACAGCGCGGCGCCCATGTCACGTGTCTGACTCACCTGTCAAGACCGCACGCGACGGCTGACACCAACGGCTGACACCAACAAGCGCGAACAGCAGTGCTTGCCATGTATCAACAGCCTGTGGATAACTCTCTGCTCCCCGGGGCTCCGGATCGTCAACTTCCTCGGCTGAGAGAAGGATTCACTCGCCGATCGCGCTCAGCTCGGCAGCGTACGGCTGCACGCTCCCATCCGCACATTCATCCGCGTCCCCGAGCGAACGCAGCCGGCAGCTGGGGGACTTGCCACGGGCCTCGGCGCGGATGCGCTGTTTCATCGTGGGGGGAAGGGTGCCCGCGCGGGACCAGGACCAGTTGGCAGCCGTTGGCATTGTCCCGGAAGTGTTGCCGTTGCCCACCGGCTCGGGCTGTCGTACCGCCGCAGTGGCGGTCGTCGTGATGAGTCCGAGCGCTGTGCACAGCGCGAGGAAGGCGGTGACGATGGCGGTCCACAGCTTCTTGACCTGGTTCTGGGCCATGGCGCCTCACTTTCGGGTCAGGGCGATTTGCGTACTTTCCTCATGATGTGTATGTGGACCGCGAAGTGGTGGACCAACGCCCGCGCCGTGTCGAAGTTCGGATGAACACCACTCGGATGGGCGTAAACAGCAAGAAAAGATAAGAATCTCGTGATGTGCGACTCCTGGGACCTCTTGCCGTCCGCCCCCAGCCGTGCAGGATGCTCACGCTCTCGTCCAGTCCCCATCAGCTGGAGGCGGCTCAGTTGAATTCCGGCAAGGATGATCTACAAGTTCTTCTTCAACTGGTTCGATTGCGCCTTCTCCTGCACCTTTGACTTCGCGTACGTCCTGATCCGCCCCTTATCGGTACGGAAGTCCACGGCGCCCAGATGCCAAGCGACAGTGCCTTCCGGGGCATCCCCACGATGATCACCACCACTGACCGAGGGAACCAGGAAACACCCCGAGCTACGCCCCGCAAACCGAATCCGCAGGTCAGAGCGGTCTCCGCCGCCACCGCTCCGGCCCGCCGCCCTCCACTCGACCCAGTCCGCGTCCATCACATCGAACTCGTCGATACCCTCCATACCGGCTCGGCGCAGGAAGTCCGCCACATCCTCCAGGCGGAATGCGCGCCCGAGAATCGCACCATCGAAACGGACACGACGTCCACCTTGGCTGTCGGGTGGGTAGACGATCACAGGGGGCGTGGGGTTTAGGGTCAATCGCCGACAACCCTGCGTGCCTCGGCTGTCACGTCCACTCCGAGGATCGTCCAAGCCGCATTTCAGCGTCGGTCGGACGAAGACATAACGAGGCCCCGACCGTGCTGGCCGGGGCTTGCCTGGGTTCACGAGAGTGCTGCTTCCGTCAGCCGGTACGAATCAGGCATAGCGCGAAGACGAGCACGGACTGAAGATGAGCCCCAGAAAACGCCAGTTCAGAGGGCTTCTCGCGATGGGTTGATCGGCTCTCCGGACTTGCGTACTACAGGCAAAACGCTCCACGGGAAGTTGATCCACTCATCCGTCCGCTTCCACACGTAGTCGCACTTCACCAGCGACTGCGACTTCTCGTAGATGACGGCGGAGCGCACCTCGGCGACGGTGTCGAGGCAGAAGTCGCGCACGAGCTTGAGGGTCTTGCCCGTGTCGGCGACGTCGTCGGTGACGAGCACCTTCTTGTCGGAGAAGTCGATGACGTTGGGGACGGGGGCGAGCATGACGGGCATCTCGAGGGTGGTCCCCACGCCGGTGTAGAACTCGACGTTCACCAGGTGGATGTTCTTGCAGTCGAGGGCGTAGGCGAGGCCGCCGGCGACGAAGACGCCGCCGCGGGCGATGCTGAGCACGATGTCCGGCTCGTACCCGTCGTCGGCGATGGTCTGCGCGAGCTCGCGCACGGCGGTGCCGAACGCCTCGTAGGTCAGGTTCTCCCGTACGTCACTCATGCCGAGGCCCTCACACCTGGGTCCGGTGGAAGTTCAGGTAGGAGCGGGAGGCGGTGGGGCCGCGCTGGCCCTGGTACCGCGAGCCGTACCGCTCGCTGCCGTAGGGGAACTCGGCCGGCGAGCTGAGCCGGAACATGCACAGCTGCCCGATCTTCATGCCGGGCCAGAGCTTGATGGGCAGCGTGGCGAGGTTGGAGAGCTCCAGCGTGACGTGCCCGGAGAAGCCGGGGTCGATGAACCCGGCGGTGGAGTGGGTGACGAGCCCGAGCCGCCCCAGAGAGCTCTTGCCCTCGAGGCGGGAGGCGAGGTCGTCGGGCAGCGTGATGACCTCGTACGTGCTGGCGAGGACGAACTCCCCGGGGTGCAGGATGAAGGGCTCGTCGCCCTCGGGCTCCACGCACCGCGTGAGGTCCGCCTGCTCGACGGACGGATCGATGTGGGGGTACTTGTGGTTCTCGAAGACCCGGAAGTACCGGTCCAGGCGCACGTCGACACTCGACGGCTGAACCATGGATTCGTCGTAGGGATCGATCACCACTCGCCCGGCGTCGATCTCGGCCCGGATGTCCTTGTCTGAGAGAAGCACGCCCCGAGGATACGCAAGGCGCGCGGACCGGCCACAATCGCCCGCCCGCGCGCCCGCTCATGCTGTGTTCGCGATGCCTCTAATGCTTCTCGAGACTGACCGGCACCACACTGCGGAGCCGGGCGCAGCGTGGACACCGGACGAGCCGGTGGGGGCCGAGTCGATCGGCCTGCTGCATCGGGAACGAAGCGGTGCTGAACACGTGCCCATCGGCACAGCGGACGAGGGTGCGCTCCATCAAGTCCAAGAGTCCCTTCCCCAAGAGGCGCGTCCGGCTACTGCTCGCCCGACGCCAAATGCCACATTACGGGATTAAAGGAACGACCCTCCAGGCGGCACTCCAGCCACGCCAGGACCCTCTCCGACACCTCCACCGTACGCCCCAACTCCCGTCCCCCGCAGCAGCATCGCCGCCCGAGACACGGGACCGGCCCCACGGCTTCAGCGCCGGGGACCGGGGATGAGGTAAGGTGACGTTGCATTCGGGCACCGGTGTCAACCGGCGTCTTACGCGGGTGTAGTTTAATGGTAGAACATCAGCTTCCCAAGCTGAGAGCGCGAGTTCGATTCTCGTCACCCGCTCCACTACGAACCCCTAGGTCATTGACCCGGGGGTCGTTTGTTGTCTGGACCGGTGGCGCAGCGGGCACCACATCCGCACCACCGGAGCGCGATTACGTTCCCCTGGGTTCCTCCCTGTGGTGCTTTGGCGCTCGGCGCGGACCAGGAACCGCGTCCTTGTCTCTTCGCCGGTAGGCAGCCGGTCGGTCAGGCGTGCTCTCTACCGCACATCCACGTAGTCGCCGGCCGTCTTGACCGTCGCAGTGGTGCTGGTGCCGGAGAAGTAGTAGCGCCAGTAGCCGTCGCTGGAGGCTGTGACTGTGGTCTTCAAGTTGCCGGTGCTGTTGGTGTATGCGGTTTTGACCGTCGTGTACGTGCTTGTTCCTGCCTTGCGGAACTGAAGCTTGACCGGCTGGTTGGTGTAGCCCCGGTAGTCGTGGGTCTCCCAGTTGGCACGGGTCAGTTTGCCGGTGACGGTGATGGTCTTGCCCTTGGTGACCGGTTCCGGCGACGCGTTGACGCTGAGCTTCGAGTAGCGCTGGATGTACGCGTGCTTGTACGCATCCAGCGAGATGCCGCCGTTGCCCTTGTCGAAGGCGTCGACGGCAACGTTCCACTGCCCCGCCCACGAGTTCTTCCCCAGGTCGCGGGGGTTCAGGGTGAAGGTGACACTGCAGGTCTTCGTCGTACTGTCGACGGCTGTGCAGGTACGGCTGCCGTGCGGCACCGACATGTCGGTGTTTTCTTCGCTGGAACCGTGCCACACGTACACGCCGGCCGTGTCGATGCCGTCAGGATCCGTGGCTGTCACCGAAGCCGGGAAGGTGACCACGTTCGAGATGCCGACCGCGATGGGCTTGCCACCGTTGACCGTGGCGGCGGTGATCGTCGTGTTACCGCCCCACGACTCGTCGGCCTGAGCCGCCGGACCGGTCACGGCAGCGAGTGCCAGGGCACCGGACAGAGCGGTGCCTATGGCGATTGAGCGCATCTGATCCCCACGAAAGTCAGGCCTGCCGGTCGACCCCCCGCCGCAGGCACCCAGAATTGGTGCCAGGAGTGTACTGCGTTCACGCCAACGTGGCTGATTGTTTGCGTGCACGTCAGGCGCCATGCCGAGCACCTACGGGGATGCGGCGACGGCTCCGGCGCCCGGCGACGTGAGCCGGCCGACGTCGCGGCGCTCGCCGACGCCGGGCTGACCGCGTACCACGCCGCGGCGAAGGCGACGCGGCGGCTGCGGCCCGGGGACACACCACCAAGTACCCGCTCGGTCGATTCCAGGACGCAATGGACGACCTCGACGCCGGCCGGGTCCGCGGACGCGCGATCCTGGTGCCCTGACCGAACCGGACCAGATCGAACCCGACCGGACATGACCGGACCGGACAAGACCAGGCCGGACCAGACCCATCAAGGAGCCCTCAAATGATCTTCATCACCGCGAAGTTCCGTGTCCGGCCCGAGCACGCGGACCAATGGCCGAAGATCTCCGCCGCCTTCACCGAGGCGACCCGCGCCGAACCGGGCTGTCTCTGGTTCGACTGGTCCCGCAGCCTCGACGATCCGGCCGAGTACGTCCTCGTCGAAGCCTTCCGCGACGACGAGGCGGGCGCCGCCCACGTCAACTCCGACCACTTCCGGACCGCCCGCCGGACGCTGCCCCCCTACCTCGCTCGGACCCCGCGCATCATCAACACGACGATCGAGCAGGAGGGCTGGTCGGAGCTGGGGGAGATGGCGGTGCCGGATCAGGACTGACCCGGCCTGCTCGGCTCAGGCCTCCAGGAAGGCCAGGATGTCCCGGTTGAGGGTGTCCGGGTGGGTGGAGAGCATGCCGTGGGGGAGGCCTTCGTAGGTCTTGAGAATGCCGTTCTTGAGGAGTTCGGCCGTCAGGGGTGCCGAGTCCTCGTACGGGACGACCTGGTCGTCGGTTCCGTGGCAGACGAGGACCGGTACGCCGATCTGCTTGAGGTCCTCGGTGAAGTCGGTCTCGGAGAACGCCTTGATGCACTCGTAGTGGGCGTTGGCCGCGCCCATCATGCCCTGGCGCCACCAGTTGTCGATCAGGCCCTGTGAGACGTTCGCGCCGGGGCGGTTGAAGCCGTAGAACGGCCCCGAGGGGACGTCGATGTAGAACTGGGCGCGGTTGGCGGCGAGGGCGTCGCGGAAGGCGTCGAAGATCTCGATGGGCAGGCCGCCCGGGTTGGACTCCGACTTGACCATGACGGGCGGTACGGCGCCCACCAGCACGGCCTTCGCGACGCGGCCCGGCTTGGCGCGTGCGACGTAGCGGGCGACCTCGCCGCCGCCGGTGGAGTGGCCGATGTGGCACGCGTCCCTGAGTTCGAGCGCGTCCGTGAGTGCGATGACGTCGGCGGCGTACGTGTCCATGTCGTGGCCGGTGGCCGACTGGCTGGAGCGGCCGTGCCCACGGCGGTCGTGGGCGATGACGCGGTAGCCGTGCGCCAGGAAGAACAACATCTGGTTGTCCCAGTCGTCGGCGCTCAGTGGCCATCCGTGGTGGAAGACGATCGGCCGGCCGTCGCGCGGCCCCCAGTCCTTGTAGAAGATGGTGGTGCCGTCGTCGGTGGTGACTGTACCCATCGCAGATCCTCCGCTTCGCCCGGACATGCCCCGGCGACGGGAGTGCGGGGGCACGCGGGACTGCCGAATGCGCGCCGTCAGGCGCGGTCCGAAGTACCCGGACCAGATTACGCGCGGGGCGTGTGGGGCACATCCGCACGCGGTCGGTGGCCCGTACCGACCAATGCCGGACCTCAAGGTCCGCTCGATTCAGCACACCGCGTACGTCTTGATCGCACGGGTCGGCGAACCGCCCTCGTCCGGAGGACCCTCCGCAGCCGCATCAGTACGGCAGCAGGCGGTACGTGTCCCCGTCCCTGATCACGTGGCCGGCCGTGGGCGGCGGGAAGTGTGTGCCCAGTACGAGGGTGTCCGTGCCGGCCAGTGAACCGAGCAGTGCGCGGCGCGATCGCTCGGACTGTTCCGGGTCGATGTCCACGCAGGAGCCGATGGCGGGGTGCGCGAACTGGACCGGGTGGTGGATGCAGTCACCGGTGATCAGCGCCGTGCCGCCGTCGCCGCCGGTCAGTTCCACGGCGACGTGGCCCGGGGTGTGGCCGGGGGTCGGCAACAGGCGTACGCCCGGGGCCAGTTCGGTGCCCTTGGGCGCCACGTCCACGAGGTCCAGCAGTCCCGCCTCCTCGACCGGGACCACCGAGTCGTCGAACATCTGCCGCCGCGGCACGTCCATGGCTCGGCCCGCCCAGAAGTCGCGCTCGGTACGGGAGGTGACGTAGCGGGCGTTGGGGAAGGTGGGGACCCACGCGCCGTTCACCTCGCGGGTGTTCCAGCCGACGTGGTCGGTGTGGAGGTGGGTGAGGATCACCAGGTCCACGGCGTCCGGTGGGAATCCGGCGGCGGTGAGGTGATCGGCGTAGCCGGTCCGCAGGTCGTGCCAGGCCGGGTTGGCCCGGGTCTTGCCGTTGCCGATGCCGGTGTCGACGAGGACGCGCAGGCCGCCCGCCTCGAAGGCGAAGCTGTGACTGTCGAGGAGCAGGGTGCCGGACCGGTCGGCGAAGTCGGGGCGCAGCCAGTCGTGCCGGGACACCACGTCGGCGGTGGCACCGGGCAGCAGCCAGGGGCCGGTCTCGGGTGGCAGGGGTGTCTCGTCGATACGGTGGACGATGCTGCCGCCGACGGTCCAGGAGCGGGTGTGGGGCGTGGAGGGGGTGGGGGTGCTGGGCATGGACCGATTCTCCCCGGACGACCTCCCCACGCCGAACCGGCCGACGCCCCCGGCGAGTTGAGACACCGGCTGGCCGGCCCACCGGCTGGCCGGCCCACCAGCGGGCCGGCCAGCCGGCTCCGTATCCCCGATGGCCCTACTCCTCCGAACCGCCCGACGAACTCCGCAAGGTGAGGCGTCGGCGGGCCAGTCCTGCCAGTGGGCCGACGGCGACGAGTGCGGCCAGGGTCGCGTACCCGTGGGTGAGAGTGGTCAGCGTTGCCACGGCGGCGACCAGCAGCGGGCCGCCCGCGTCGCCGAGTTCGCGGCCGAGTTCGGCGGCGCCCATCGTCTGGCCCAAACGTTCCTGCGGGGTGGAGGAGGCCAGGGCGGCGAAGCCGAGGGGGGTGATCAGGCCCGTGCCGACACCGATGAGGGCGGCGCCCACGAGGATGCCGGTCAGGCCGGGCAGCATGGCGCAGGCCAGGCCCGCCGCGGTGATCAGCAGGCCTGTGGTCAGGCCGGAACGGGTGGTGAGGCGCCCGGCGTCCAGCGCGCGGCCCGCCCGCGGCTGGACCACGGCCGCGCAGGCCGCGAGCAGCGACACCGCCGCGCCCGTCGCGACCGTGCCGAGCCCCGCGGTACGGCCGGAGACCGGCAGGAAGCCGACCCCGACCGACAGCGCGGCGGTCGCCGCCGCGAGCGCGGCCGTCGGGGCGAGGAAGGCCGGGTCGGCAAGGCGCCTGGCGAGGTCCAGCACCGTCTGCCTGGCCTTGGGGAGCGGCGGTACGACGGGCACGGCGAGCACGGCCCAGACGGCGACGGCGGCGCCGAGCACCGTGAGGACGGCGAACAGCAGCCGCAGGCCGCCGGCCCACACCAGCACGCCGCCGAGCAACGGGCCCAGCGTGTAGCCGATGGACTTGTAGAAGCCGTAACTGCCGAACACGCGGCCGTGCTTGGCGGCCGGGTTGAGCCGGGCGACCAGCGCCGAGGCCGCGGGGGAGAACGCGGAGGCCGCGGCGCCCTGGCCGAGGCGGGCTGCCCACAGCCGGCCCGGGCTGTCGGCGAGGACGTACAGCGCGGAGGCCGCGGCGAACGCGACGAGGCCGCCGAGCAGGACGGGGCGGGCGCCGACGCGGTCGGCGAGGGTGCCGAAGACCGGCTTGAGGAGCACCTCGGCGCCGTCGTACAGGGCGAGCAGCCCGCCGAGGACGAGCAGCGACGTGACCGCGCCCTCGGCGTCGCCGCCGAGGCTCGCGGCGATGCCGTGCGCGCCGAAGGCGGTAGTGAACCCGGCGGCGTAGAGGGGCCACATCTGCCGGGGCGGGGCCGACTGCCCGGTGGCCTCCCGGCTCATCGGCCGTCCCCCCGGCAGAGCACTCCGGTCGTCCCCTGAAAGGGCGGGCCGGCCGTTTCTCGGCACAGCAGGTTCGTCATCGCCCGGCACAGCAGGCCCGTCGTCCCCCGGCAGAGCACGCCCCGCGTTCCTCTTCCTCGAGTTCGGCCAGGGTGAACTCGGCGATGCGTATCCCCTTCGCCAGTTCCGCCTCGAACTTCCCGCAGCCGGCGGGGAACTCCGTCCAGTCCTCGGACCGTGAGGCGGTGAACAGCGCCTGGAAGCGGGACGCGTCCTCGGTGCTGCGCCCGGTCGCGCTCGGGGCGACGGCCTGACCGCCGGGGCCCTGGCCGAGCGAGAGCGCGCCGATCTTGCGCAGCTCCCGCCAGACGGCGACGCGGTGCCGGGATGGCTGCGCGGGGACCTTGACCACGAGGACGGCCCACTGGCTCACCGGTTCAGCGTTCGACACATCGGAAGAAGTAGCAAGTGTTACCTGCACACGAGTCACATCCGCCGATACGGCAGCCGGGCGCCGGGTCACGCGTTGAGCGCCCCCGTCGCCAGCAGCCCCAGCAGTGCCACTCCTACGACGATCCGGTAGACCACGAAGGCGTTGAAGGAGTGCCGGGCGACGAACTTCAGCAGCCAGGCGATGGAGGCGTAGGCGACCACGAACGAGACCGCCGTGCCCACGGCGAGCGGCGCGGCGCCCACGCCCGTCCCCACGGCGTCCTTGAGTTCGTACAGTCCGGCGCCGGTCAGGGCCGGGATGCCCAGGAAGAACGACAGACGGGTGGCGGCGACGCGGTCCAGGTCCAAAATCAGCGCGGTGGACATCGTCGCGCCGGAGCGCGAGAAGCCCGGGAAGAGGAGGGCCAGGATCTGCGAGGAGCCGACCAGCATGGCGTCCTTGAAGGTGGTGTCGTCCTCGCCGCGCTTGTGCCGGCCCATCTGGTCCGCCGCCCACATCACGCCCGACCCGACGATCAGCGAGGCCGCGACCACCCACAAGGAGGCCAGCGGGCCCTCGATGAGCGGCTTGGCCGCCAGGCCCACGATCACGATCGGGATGGTGGCGTAGATGACCCACCAGGCGAACTTGTAGTCGTGGTGGTAGCGCTCCTCCTTGTTGGCGATGCCACGCCCCCAGGCGGCGCAGATCCGCACGATGTCCTTGAAGAAGTACACGAGCACGGCGGCGATCGCACCGACCTGGATGACCGCGGTGAAGCCGACCACGGAGGTGTCGTCGACCGGGATGCTCATCAGCCCCTCGGTGATCTTCAGATGCCCGGTCGAGGAGACCGGCAGGAACTCGGTCACCCCCTCGACGATGCCGAGGACGACGGCTTGACCGATGCTGATGGCACTCATGGGCGATCCAATGGCACACTCGGGGAGGCGGGAGCTTTTACACGATCGTAGAAGTTCTACACGACTGTAGAAGACAGACCGGAGAACCACAAACCTCATGTCGGCCGACCCACACGGACGGGGCCCGAAACGGGCGAACGGCGTCCGCGAGACCCAGATCCTCGGCCTGCTCCAGCAGGCGGACGGCGCGCTGACCCCGGGCGAGGTGACCGAACTCCTCGGCGGCGAGCTGACGTACAGCAGCGTCGTGACGATCCTCACCCGCATGCACACCAAGGACGTGCTCAGGCGCCACGCACGCGGAAGGGCGTTCGCCTACGCCCCCGTCACCGACGATGCCGGGTTCGCCGCCCGGCGCATGCGTACAGTTCTTGAGGAGCGGCCCGACCGGGAGGCCGTCCTCGCCCGTTTCGCGGACGAGCTGTCCGACCACGACGCCGACCTCCTGCGCCAGCTGCTCGACGACCAGCACCCCGGACAGTAGAACCGGACAGCCGAACCGGACAGCAGAAGCAGTCGGACCGGACAGCAGAAGCGGTCGGACCGTAGAAACAGGAAGGCCCGCCGGATGCGCATCGCCGTCTACGTGCCGCTGCTCCTCTCGCTGCTCGCCCCGCTCGGCGCGCGGCCGCTGTCCGAGCGCTGCGAGCCCCGTCTGGCGACCTGGCTGCTCACCGTCTCGTCGCTGGTCCTGGGCGCGGCGAGCACGATCTCCCTGGGGCTGCTGGCCGTCACCGGCCTGATCCGCTTCCCGCTGATCGCAGGCCTCGGCCACTGGTCCGCCCAGGGCGCGCAGCGCGACGATCCGACCGAGCTGTCGATCGCCCTCGCCGCGGGGCTGCTGCTCGGCGGTGCGGTGCTCGCGGCCGCCCGTATGCTCTGGCGCCGAGCGCGCACGCTGGCCGCCGCTGCGGTGGACGCCGCGTGCATGCCCGAGCGGAACGGCCTGGTCGTGGTGGAGGACGACGCCCCCGACGCCTACGCGCTGCCCGGCCTGCCCGGGCGGATCGTGGTCTCCACCGGCATGCTGCACACCCTGGACGAGGCCGAGCACGGCATCCTGCTCGCGCACGAGCGGGCCCATCTGGCCTGTCACCACTACGCCTTCGTCGCCCTCGCGCAGCTCGGCGCCGCCGCCAACCCGCTGATGCGGCCGCTGGCCGGCGCCGTCACCTACACGATCGAGCGCTGGGCCGACGAGCGGGCGGCGGCCACCTCCGGCGACCGGAAGCAGGTCGCCCGCACCGTCGGCAAGGCCGCCCTGGCGGCCCGGCGCACCCCGGTCCGCGCCCGCGTCACGAGCGCCGCCCTGGGCATCCTCGGCCGCCGCAATCCCCTGGCGACGGCGGGCCCGGTACCGCGCCGCGTCGCCGCTCTCCTCGCGCCTCCGCTGCGGCGCCACCCCGTCCTCGCCGTCGCCACCGCCGCCGTCCTGGCCGCGGCGACCCTGGCCACCGCCGACGCGGCGCACGACCTGCACGTCCTGCTGGAGGGGCTGGAGAGTGTCAGGGCCGGGTGAGGCCTTCGCACGGCGGGGCGGTCCGGCGGGCGAGCCGGGGTCCGAGCGCTACGCGGCGATGACGGCGCCCCCGTCCTGCCTCCGTCGACGTCCATCACGGTGCCGTGCACGGCCTGGCAGCGGTTCCAGATCGGACGCTCCCGGCCGGGCGCCCGGGCGATCGTGACGGAGCTGACGCGCCAGTGGCAGCGGCAGCTCGCCGACGGCATCCGCGCCCTCGGCGCGAACGGCCTCGTGTGCCCCGCCCTCGACGCGGACCGCACGGCCGCGGCCCTGCCGGCCGGCATCCAGGGCGGCGTCACCATCATGATGTCCACGGGCCACTCGACCCATCTGAAGGCGGCACTCGACACGGGCATCGAGCATCTGCGGGCGACGGGCACGGCGGTACGGGCCTGAAGTGACCCGGGCCCCCTCGCCCGCGCGCGGATCCGATCACTGCAGCGCAGGCCGCCGGGCACGAGGGGTGCCCGGCCCGCACCCGACACCCGGACCAACCACTCGACCCGTCAGCGATCCAGTTCGGATGGTGCGACAGGCGCGAGGACACGACGGGTGCCCTGCGCACACCCGACGCCCGGATCGACCACTCGACCCCTCAGCGGTTGCGGTGGGACGCCTCCCGCGATTGTCGCCACAGAGTGGCCGCCTCCTGTGCCGTGCCTGGGGTCGTCAGTAGCAACGGCTCGCCGTAGGCGGGTAGTTCGGGCTGGGCGACGGCGCCTGCCTCCTGAGCGATCAGTAGGGCCGGGAGGCCGTCGACGTGGTGGAAGCCGCCGATCGCGGCGGCGGTGGCGCGGCCCGCGGCCACCTGGGCCAGGGACAGGGCCGTGGAGCCCATCACGCGGACCGTGCAGTGGCGGTCCGCGAGGCCGGACATGAGCGCGTCCATGCCGGGCCAGTGGGCGTGGGCCGCCCATTCGGTCATGAAGACGTGGCCGGTGAGGGTGGTGTGGTCCGCCGCCCGGACGGGTGTGCCGTCGAGGAACGCTCCCCCGCCGCGGACCGCCGTGAACGTCTCACCCCGCCACGGGTCCGCGACCAGGCCGAGCAGCGGGGTGCCGTCGGGCGCCGCGAGGCCCAGGGAGAAGGAGCACCAGCCGATGCCGTGGGCGTAGTTGGTCGTACCGTCGACCGGGTCGATCAGCCAGTGCGGGGCGCCCGGGGTGCCCTCCGTCCTGCCGTACTCCTCGCCCACGATCCCGTGCCCGGGAAAGGCGCGGCCGAGCGTCTCGCGGACGTGCGCCTCCACGGCCTCGTCCGTGTCGGTCACGATGTCCGCGGGGCCGTCCTTCTCCCGCACGTCGGTCGCGGTGGCGGGGGAGCGCGGACGCCGGATCGCCTCCACGGCCCAGGCCGCCAGCCCGGTCGCGACCTCCAGCGCCCGGTCCAGGTCCACGTTCACGTCCGCGTTCACGTCATGCTCCGGCACTGCTCCTCACCACGCCCTTCCACGTCGTAGCCGAACGTCGTGATCGTGTCAGGCCCGGGTGAACAGTCGCCGGCGAACATGCGGGCTACGGCGCCGGGTTGAGCGGATCGTCGACCACGCCGGCCAGGCGCCCCGCCTCGTCGGCCGGGTCGAGGCCGAGGTCGAGGGTGTCGGCGGCCGCGGTCAGGGCCCGGAGCGCGGGGACGAGCCCGGTGCGCGCCGGTGCGGGCAGGCGCTCGACCAGGCTGCGGATCTCCGCTCGCCGGTGCGCGAGCACGCTCTCGACCAGGTCCTCCCCCGCGGGAGTCAGCCGCAGTACGACCTCGCGGCGGTTGTCCGGGTTGACCCGCCGGTCGATGAGGGTGAGGGACTCCAGCCGCTCGACCATGCGCAGGGCCGTGGAGGGGCTGACGCCGAGGGTGGCCGCCATGGCGACGAGCTTGATCGGGCCGCAGCCGTGCAGCGCGACCAGGGAGCGCAGCTGGGGCAGGGTCAGCGGTACGTCGACCGAGGCCAGGGCGCGGGCGGAGAGCGAGACGATCAGGCGGGAGGCGGCCATCACCGCGAGGGTGACCTCCTCCGCCTCGCGGTCCAGCACCTCGTCGGAGGCGCCGTCCGCAAAAGCGTTCTCGCGGCCGTTGCCCTGCTGCGTCATGAAGTCCTCGATCCGCCGTCCTGCGCCGAACGGCCCGGGTTCCCCCCGTCACCCGGGGTGACCATTGCAGACTGCAATGATAGATTGGTCGACGTAGACCGGGGCCGTGCGGGCGCGAGGGCTCCGGTGCCAAGGGTGATGACCATGAGAACCGAACCGATGAACGAAGCCTATTCCTTCGTGTGCCTGCGCTGCGGGCACGCCTGGGAGGGCGCCTACGAGATCCGGCACGTCCGCGACGGCGCGGGACACCTCCGGGTCCAGTACCACCTGAGGGACGGCCTGAAGGTGCCGTCCCCGCTCACGGACAACACCTGCCGGGTGTGCATGGGGCGCACGATCCGCATCCTGCGCTCCGGGCGGGTCCGCTCGGTCCGTCCGGCACCCATGTGACGTCCCTTCATCACTGACCTGCGGCGGACGTGCGACGAGGCACGTCCGTCCCGTGTGCGCGGGCCCAGACCGGTCCCGGCCTCGGCTCCCGCCGCCCGCTCACCCGCGTGTTCCGCACGGGCAACGACGCCCGTCGTCCCCGCCGTCCCCACCGCTCCGGGCCCCCGTGCGACCGCCCGGAACAAGGACGGCCTTCTCCCCTGTCCGCCTCCGCACCCTCCGGAGCGTCATGTCCTCCTCCCTGTCCGCAGGCTCCCGTGCGTCCGCCTCCGACCACGCCACCGACCACCCGCCCGCACCGGCCGCGGGCCCGGTGGCCGCGGCCGCGGAACCCGCCCGGCCCGCGCGCCATCCGGGCGCCGTGAAGATCCCGCACCTCGGCGACTTCCACGTGCCGCCGCGAGTCGTGCTGATCAGCCTGCTCGCCGTGCCCATCGGTGCCGTCGCGGCCGTCGTGGCCGCCGGGCTGCTCAAGCTGATCGCGCTGATCACCAACCTGTCCTTCCTCGGCCGCTTCGGGTTCGGCACGGCCGCGCCCGGCGACACCGCGCACCGCTGGCTGCTGCTGGTGATGCCGGTGCTGGGCGGCCTGGTCATCGGCGTCATGGCCCGTTACGGCTCGGAGAAGATCCGGGGCCACGGCATGCCTGAGGCCATCGAGTCGATCCTGGTCGGCGGCAGCCGGGTGCAGCCCCGGGTGGCCGTGCTGAAGCCGACGTCGGCGGCGATATCCATCGGCACCGGCGGGCCGTTCGGCGCGGAGGGACCGATCATCATGACCGGCGGCGCAGTCGGCTCCCTGATCGCCCAGTTCCTGCGGGTGACCACGGACGAGCGCAAGGCCCTGCTGGTCGCCGGCTCCGCCGCCGGCATGGCGGCGACCTTCAACGCGCCGCTCGCCTCCATCCTGCTCGCCGTGGAGCTGCTGCTCTTCGAGTGGCGGCCCCGCTCCTACCTCCCGGTCGCCGTCGCCGCCGTGACCGCCACCCTGGTGCGCGGCCCGCTCCTCGGCACCGACCCGCTCTTCGGCGGCGCTCACGTGCCCGCCCACATCGCCTTCTCCGCCTACGGTCTGTGCGTCGTCGCCGGTGCCGCGGCCGGGCTGCTCGCGCTCGGCGCCACCGCCCTCGTCTACTTCTCCGAGGACCTCTTCTCCCGGCTCCGTATCCACTGGATGTGGTGGCCGGCCATCGGCGGCGCGATCATCGGCGTCGGCGGACTGGTCGAACCGCGCGCTCTCGGCGTCGGCTACGACGTCATCGACGCGCTGCTCACCGGTCACGCCACGGTCGGCCTGATCATCGGCATCCTCGTCGTCAAGACCCTCATCTGGGGGCTGTCCCTGGGCTCGGGCACCTCCGGCGGTGTCCTCGCCCCGATGTTCATGGTGGGCGGCGCCCTCGGGGCGGCCGAGGCGCTGGTCTTCCCGCAGGTCAGCCCCGGCTTCTGGGCGCTGGTCTCGCTCGCCGGCGTGCTCGGCGGCGTGATGCGCTCACCGCTGACCGGCATCGTCTTCTGCCTGGAGCTGACGCACGAGATCAACGCCATGATCCCGATGGTGATCACCGCGTCCGCCGCGTATCTGCTGTCGGTGATCCTGCTCAAGCGCTCGGTGCTGACCGAGAAGCTGGCGCGCCGCGGGCTGCATCTGACCCGCGAGTACTCCGTGGATCCGCTCGAGGTGCACCTGGTGCGGCAGTTGGAGACCCCGGCCGCCGTCACCTTCCGCGACGACCGCACGGCGGGCGAGATCACCGCGCTGCTGCGGGCCGCGCACGACGACGGCGACCCGGAGCGGCTGCTCGCCCAGCGCCTCTACCCCGTGCTCGACGCGGACGGCGGCCTCGTGGGCGTCGTGACCCGGGGCACGCTGGTCCACGCCGATCCCGCCGACCGCACCCCGCTCGGTGAGCTGGCGGCCGTCCCGGTCACCGCCCACCCCGACGAGACCCTGCGAGCCCTGGCCAACCGCATGGCCCACCACGAGGTGACCCGCCTGCTCGTGGTCGCCCGCGAGGAGGAGGCCCGGGTGGAGGGCATCATCAGCCTCCGCGATCTGCTGACCGCACGGCGGATAGACCACCACGAGGAGCATCACGCCGAGCGCGTCCTCACCCTGCGCTCCCGAGGCGCGATACGCATGCCCGACACAACTATTGCAAAGGCCAAGAAAATCTCCGTATAGAGAAGATCAACAGAGAGTGGTCGCAGGACTTCGGTGCGCCACGATGCCCGACGCTTGCGGCAGCGGAATCGCCAAGCGTAGGGAGTGGATTCGGTGGCACGGCGCGGAGCCCGGCGGGAAGCGGAACGAGCGGCGGGTCTGGCCGCCGGTCATCCGCTGAGAGCGGGCGTCATACTGCGGCGGACCTCGGCCACGCCTGATCCGCGGACGGTCCTGCGCACCGATCAGGGCGTCAGCGACGCTCCCCACCGGGAGCGTCGGGCCCACGACAAGGACGGCCCGATCAACTGGGAGACCCGGGAGACCGGCCACCCACCGACGCGCGTGCGCCATCCGCATGTGCGAGGCGTCCTGTTGGAGATGTGCCGCGAGGCCCGCGCCCGGCTCGGCGATCCCGTGGCGGCGCGGGCCGAGGTCGCCTCCCGCCCCCCGCATCCGGAGCTCCGGACGACGCCGACGGTCTGCGCCCCCGCGCTCGGCGTGCTGCTCGCCCTGCCCCCGGAGCGGCTGCCGGCCCTGGCCAAGTACCAGGAGCGGTACGTCGTTTCGACCACGTACGTCACGGGCGGCGGCGCCGGGTCGCGGGGCGGCCTGCGCGGACGCGCCGACCTGCTCGACCGGAACGGCCTCGGCCGGCCCGACGGACGGTTTCCCGGCCGGAAGGCCGAAAAGCCGCGATGAACCAGCACCGAGCCGTCCACCAGGCGGCGTCCCTGCTCCTGACCTACCCCGACCAGCGCTGGCCCGCCCACCGCGCCCTGGTGCTGGAGTCGATCGACGGGCTGTCCGGTCCCGCGACCGAGTCGCTGCGGCGGTTCTGCCGCCGCACCGCCGACGTCCCGCTGCTCGACCTCGCGGCCCAGTACGTCACCACCTTCGACCGCAGCCGCCGGAGCACCCTGCACCTGACCCACTACACCGACGGCGACACCCGTGGCCGGGGCGCCTCGCTCGCCGCGCTCAGGGCCCGCTACCGGCAGTACGGCTGGGAGCCGTCGGGCGGTGAACCGCCCGACCACCTCCCGGCCGTGCTGGAGTTCGCGGCGCGCTGCCCGGGCGCGGGCCGCGCCGTGCTGCACGAGCACCGCGGCGCCCTCACCCTGCTCGCCGCGGGCCTCGCCGCCGAGGGCAGCCCCTATCTCGACGTGATCCGCGCGGTGCGGGCCACTCTTGACGAAGGAGTACGCCTGTGACGACGCACCTGCGTATCGCGCTGGACGGCGTGAGCCCCGCTCACTCCCGCGCCTCGGGCAGGATCGGCTCGAACAGCTCGACGGCATTGCCGGACGGGTCGTCCACGATCACCTGCCTGCCGCCGACGCCGGTGACCGGCTCGTTGCGGAAGGGCACCCCCGCCTGCCGCAGACGGCGGACGTCGGCGTCGAGGTCGGCGACCTGGAGCGAGATCCGGTTCCAGCCGCCGGGCCGGGGCAGCGTGCCGTCCGGCATGGCCTGACCGCCGCCGGGCCCGCCCCCGGGGCTGCTCAGCGCGAGCCGGAGATCGTCCCGGACGAGCATCGCGAAGGCCGGCGCGGGGTGCATGACCTCGCGGAAGCCGAGCTGCCCGCAGTAGAAGGCGATGGCGGCGTCGACGTCGTCGACGATGTAGCGAACCGTGGCCATGGTGTGCCTCGCAGGAGTGGCGGGATGTGCGGCTCTGCCCCTTCCAGCAGGGTAGTCAGCCGCCGTCCCGCACGTCCTGCGCAAGCCCGGTCGCCCGGCCCTCCTCGTCCCTGCCGACCACGAGGACGCGGGTTACGGCCGCGCGGTCGAGGGGGCCGAACACGTGCGGGAACAGGGTGCCTTCGGGGACTCCCGGCGGGGGTGCCGGGGACGCCGCCTCCCACACGCAGCGCGAGGTGAGCCTGGCCTCGTCGATCACCAGGGCGAGCAGCGGCCGGGGAGCGGCACGGTAGAAGGCGTTGACGACGGCGAGCGTGGTCGCCTCGTCGGGGGAGCAGTGGACGAAGCCCTCCTCGGCGAGGGAGGCGGGGGCGTACGGCTGGTCAGGGGCGGCGGACCACTCGGCGGCCGGCACGACGTGATAGATCATGCCCCGGTTATAGCCGAGGCACGGCGGACGGGCCGGAACGCCCGTCCGCGGTGCACGCGGCGCTACTTCAGACCGATCGCGGTGCACGCGGTGCTATTTCAGACCGATCGCGGCGCAGTCGGCGGCGTACTTCGCGGTGCAGATGTCCTTGACGGTGTAGACGCCGTCCTTGATCACCGTGGCCTTGATGTTGTCCTTGGTGAGGGCCACCACCGGGACCAGCTGCGCGGGGATCGACTTCTCGGTGGGGCTGTCGACGGAGTCCTGGGCCAGCGCGTCGAACTCGATCGCCTTGCCCTGCACCTTGGCCACCGCCATGTCCGCGGCGCCGGTCGCCTCCAGCAGGAACGACTTGTACACGGTCATCCGCTGCTCGCCCGCGACGATCCGCTGCACCGCGGCGAGATCGGCGTCCTGCCCGGTGACGGGCGGCATCTTGTGGACGCCGGCCTCCTTGAGCGCGTCGATGACGGCGCCCGCCATGCCGTCGTTGGCCGAGTAGACGGCGGCGATGTTGTCCAGCCCGACGGACCTGATGGCCTTCTGCATGTTCGCCTTGGCGACCTCGGGCAGCCACTCCTTGGTGTAGTACGACTTGGCGACGACCACGCGGCCCTTCAGCTCGCTGACCGCACCCTCGTGGAAGCGGGCCGTGTTGGGGTCGGCCGGCGAGCCGTTCACCATCACGATCTTGCTGGTGCCGGCCTTGTCGCCGAGCGCGTCGACGATCGCGCGGCCCTGCACCTCGCCGACCAGTTCGTTGTCGTGCGAGACGTAGCCGTCGATCGGGCCCTCGGCGAGCCGGTCGTAGGCGATGACCGGGATCCCGGCGTCCTTGGCCTTGCGCACCTCGGGCGCGATGGCCTTGGAGTCCACCGCGTCGACCAGGATCACGTCCGCCCCGGCGGAGATCATCTGCGCGAACTGCCTGCTCTGCGTGGCCGCACTGGACCCGGCGTTGGCGTACCGCACCTTGCCCTTGCCGTGGGTGAGGGAGGTGACCCGCTTGGCGATCAGCGGACGGTCGAACTTCTCGAAGCGCGCCGTGTCCGTGTCCGGCAGCAGGAGCCCCACCGTGATGTCGTCGCCCTTCCCGGGGCTCGCGGAGCTCCCGCTCCCGCCGACGCTGTCGATGGCACCGCAGCCGGCGAGCAGCAGCGCCGAGGCGGAGGCGATCAGGGGTACGGCGCGACGGCGCACGCCGGTTCTGCGGGGGGTGTGAAGGTTCACGTGCTGGTGCCTTCCGGGCATGGGGGGAGCGGCCACGGGTGAAACGAAGAGCCAACGGGCCCGTGGAGAGCACGTCAAGACATCTGGTTGTCCTCCCCCGAACCCCCTACGGAATCTCCCCATCCGGCGGGCGTGGCGCACCCGGTGGCGACCTTGTGTCCGCAGTCCCGCTCCTGATGCCCGGTCAGGGAACCGTAAAGAACCTTGACAGTGAATTGGTCTAGGCCAAAGATGGGCGGCGCTCGTCCCACCCCCCTTCCTCCGGCCTCTGTGGGAGCGTCAATGAGACGACCTCGTCCGGCACTTCGCGCGTTGCTCTCCTGTGTCACCGTCACCGGCCTGTCCGCCGCGCTCGTCGCCCTGGGCGGAGGTGGGGCGCTCGCCGCGGACGCGGCTCCGGCCTCCCACCGGGCACACGCCATGCCCGACCATGTGGCGGCGCCCTACTTCGAGGCCTGGACCGGCGAGAGCCCGGCCGCCCTCGCCGCCGCCTCCGGCAACAAGTACCTGACCATGGCGTTCCTGCAGACCGACGCCCCCGGGTCGTGCACCGCCTACTGGAACGGCGACAAGACCCTGCCGATCGCCAAGTCGGCGTTCGGCAAGGACATCGCGCAGATCCAGGCCCGCGGCGGCAACGTCATCCCGTCCTTCGGGGGCTACGCCGCGGACACCACCAACACCGAGCTCGCCGACAGCTGCACCAGCGTCGACGCCATCGCCAAGGTCTACGAGAGCCTGGTGACGACGTACGGGGTCTCGCGGATCGACCTGGACATCGAGGCCGACTCCATCAACAACGCCGCCGGGATCGACCGGCGCAACAAGGCCATCGCCAAGGTGCAGCACTGGGCGGAACACGCCGGCCGGCACGTGCAGTTCTCGTACACCCTGCCCACGACCACCACCGGGCTCGCCCCCAACGGCGTGGCCCTGCTGCAGAACGCCGTCGACAACGGGGCGCGCGTGGACGTCGTGAACATCATGACGTTCGACTACTGGGACGGCGCCACGCACGACATGGCCGCCGACACGCAGACGGCGGCGGCCGGGCTGCAGGGCCAACTCGCCGCCCTGTACCCGAAGCAGAGGCCGGCGAAGCTCTGGCACATGATCGGTGTCACCGAGATGCCCGGCATCGACGACTTCGGCCCCCAGGAGACCTTCACCGCCCAGGACGCCGTGAAGGTCCAGAAGTGGGCCCGGGACAAGGGCATCGACACCCTGTCCTTCTGGGCGCTGCAGCGCGACAACGGCGGCTGCGTGGGTACCGGCGGATCCAACTCCTGCTCCGGGATCGCCCAGGACACCTGGTACTTCAGCCACACCTTCGCGCCGTTCACCCGCCGCTGACATCCCCCTGACCGTGAGCAACGCCACGGTGCGGTAAATCACCGGAAAGCCCGGCCCTGACCTGGAGGTTCGCGGGCCGGGCACGCCGTGTGCAGACAACCCGCGCAGGAGCACCACACAGGGGTCACACAGTCTTTCGAAACCGCCGTTACCGTTCTCGCCGTTCGACCCTGCCCGTGCAACTGTCAGGAAAACAGCGGAATGGACTACTGCTCCTCGTGCCGCCGGCACCTCAACGGCGCCCTGGTGTGCCCCGGTTGCGGTGCCTACGCCCCGGACATCGCACCGCCGACCGACCACGGCCACGACTTCGACGCCTTCTCCGCGAAGCGGCCGCCCCGGCCGGAACCGCACCCGTTCGAGCCCTTCGAGGAGACCCCGGCCGCCGAGGCCGCCCTCCCCGCGGGTGACGGACGCGCGGCACGGCGCCGGCAGCGGGCGCGGTGGAAGAAGAGCCGGCGCAAGGCCGTGCTCGCGACCACCGTCGCGCTCGTCGGCGGCGGGCTGGCCCTGTCCACGCTGGACCAGGGCTCCGACCACCGGGCCGAGGCCGCCACGGCCCCGGACCTCACCAGCACGGGCAACCAGGACCTGCCGGCGCAGCAGTACGCGGAGCCGACGGCCACCAAGCCGGGCACCGGCAAGCACCGCAAGCCGGAGGCCACGAGCGGCCGGACCCCTGCGGGCACGCAGCAGCAGCGGTCCACCGCCACTCCCGACGCGCCCCACACCACGTCGGAGCGCACCCAGCCCTACACCGCGCCGCACTCCGCGCCGGCGACGCAGCCGCGGGCCACGACCCACACCGCCACCGGCACGGCGTCCGGCACCTCCAGCACCTCCGGCACCTCGAGCACGTCGGGCGGCTCCGGCAGCACCACGCCGTCGCCGTCCGCCACTCCGAGCGACAGCGGCACGTCCTCGTCCGGCTCGTCCCAGTCGGGTACGTCCGGCTCGAACTCCTCCGGCTCGAACACGTCGCAGCCGAGCACCGCCCCCGCGGCGACGTCGCCGTCACAGGTGTGCGTGCTCGGACTGCTCTGCCTGAGCTGACCGGCCCGACTCGCCCCGGTCTTCGGTCAGCTCGAGAAGTACAGGTACTTCCAGGACCCGTACGTCGTCGTGTTGACGTTGTCGCCCGACGAGTTGTTGATGTACGACGCGCGCACCCGGGCCTTGAGGCCGGACTGGCCCGGGGCGCCCAGGTTCACGGCGCACTTGCCGTTCGAGGCGAGCTTGAAGTACTGCGGGCTGCCGTCGGTCGTGTACCACTTGCCCTGGTAGTAGACCTGCATGTCGACGCGCTCCTTGCGGCCCGGGTAGTACGACATGGTCGTGGTGATCACCGGGGCGCTGTTCTTGTGGAACCAGGAGTACGTCGTCGAGCCGATCTTCGCCGTCTTGTAGTTCTTCGACACCACGGTGGAGTTCTTCACCTTGGCGTAGCCCGTGGACTTCACCGTTCTCGCCTTGTAGCGGGCGTCGCCCTTGAAGACCGCGGTGACGTCGGTGTCGCGGGTCATGTCGACGGTCGCGGAGATGTTGCCGCTCGAGTTGACCGTGCCCTTCTTGATCAGCTTGTTGGGCTTGTCGGAGCCGTAGGGGTTGGCCCAGATCTCGACCGTGCGGTTCTTGTACGTCGTGCCGAGGTGCGCGGTGAACTTCACGTCGGCGCCGTACACGTACACCTTGCCGTTGTTGTCCAGGCTCAGCGAGGTCGTGGCGCGGGAGACGTCGACCTTGTCGCTCGCGGTGACCGCCGAGTGCTGGGTGTCGCCCGCGTACGCCACCTTGTAGGTGACCGTGCCGCCGGCGGGCGGGGTGTCGGAGAAGGAGTACGTGCCGTCGGCCCTGACGGTCACTGCGGGCAGCGCCTTTCCGCCCGGGGACTCCAGGTCGGTGCGGGTGACCTGGAGCGTCACGCCGGCCGGCAGCGGGACCGACGCCGTCAGTTTGCCGGTGGCGGTGAGCTTCTTGGCGCGGGTCGCGGTCGAGGGCGCGCTGACCGTGAGGGTCGGGTTGTTCAGGGCCGCGCCGGTGAGCGGCTTGAGGCTGTAGCCGCCGCTCTCGACGTCCGTGCCGACGAGCGCGAAGATCCGGGAGTCGTCCGGCGCCCAGGCGAGGTCGGCCGTGCGGCCCGTGCCCTGGTCGTAGGTGTGCAGCGGCAGCGTGGCGTTGGGCCGGTAGGTGAGGATCTTGGTGCCGTTGACCTGGGCGACCAGGCCGTTGGACGCGACGTCCGCGAGCTGGCCGCTCGGGTACGAACCCGCCGCCTTGAACGTGCCGCCCGCGTAGGCGTCCCGGTCCCTTCCGTTGACCAGCACCTGCGTGCCGCCGGGCACCAGGTCGATGTCGCCTATGCCGTCGTTGAGGGAGTAGTCGCCGTTGTGCCAGGCGACCAGGGCGGGCTTGTCGCCGGTGACGTCGAGCACGGCCATCGAGTCCGTGGACAGGCCGGTCTCGCCGACGGCCAGGATGCCCGGCTGCGACGGGTCGGTGTCCAGCAGGGCCTGGCCCCAGACCCGGGAGGGGAACTGGCCGAGCGCCACCGGGTCGGTGCCGCTCGCCGGGTCCACCGCCGGGTCGACCGAGCCGATGTCGCCGTCCCACTGGTCGCCGTAGGAGAACCACACCTTGCCGCCGGTGAAGGCGACATGGCGCGGGCCGTAGTTGGTGGAGACGGTGTAGCGGGCCTTGAGGTCGAGGGTGCTCGCGTCGATCGCCCAGATCTCGTGGATCTCCGGCGCGGCCGCGTACACCGTGGCCCCGTCGTCCGAGACCGCGAGGTCGCTGACGCCGGTGACCCCGCCCAGCGAACCGAGGACGGCGCCGGAGTAGTCGGTGACCGCGACGGTGCCGGCGGAGCTGTCGCCGACGAACACCCGCTGCAGGGCGCCGTCCACCACGAGACCGCCGGGCGAGGTGACATGGGCCGTGGCCGCCGAGGCGGTACCGGCCGTGCCGAGGCTCAGTGCCGCCGAGCCGAGAAGGACCGCGAGCGCCGTCGCGGTCGAGATGCTGCGCCTACGCACAGTGCTGTAACCCCCACAAGGAAACCCGGCGTCGGCCGGGCAGATGAGTGCGCCGCGCGGCACCCGGACACGACCGCCGACGGCGGCGGTGCGCGGGGCGCGGCTGCTGGGAGCAGCGTATGGCATGTCTGTGACAGTTGAGGAGGGAGTTTCGAGTGTGCGGAGATTCGGCGCAGGCGCGTGCCCGCCGTCAGCTCCCGTGCGTCTCGTGGTCCTCGTCGCGTTCGAGCACCGTCACCCGGTGGAAGTTGCAGACGGCCAGGGGCGATCCGGCGGCCGGCGGCCCGTTCTGGTGCGCCTTGAGGGCGACGCTGACCAGGCCGAGCAGCAGGTCGACGTCGGCTTCGCAGTCGAGGTGGACGGTGACCCAACGCGAGCCCGGCACCAGGCGGATGGCGGTCGACTCCGCGAAGTCGTAGTGCAGACGCTGGATCGCGTGCGCGGTCAGGTGCAGGTCCACGTCGCGGCCGGAGTGGAAGTGCACGATCTCGTCCCGCGCGGAGCGCAGCGCCGGGCCCGTACCGCAGCCGGCCTCGCAGGGACTGAGGTCGGGCCACTCCGCCAGCTGGGTCATGGCTCTCTGGGCCGGTGTCATGGGCCCATGGTGCGGTGCTCACCGCGCGGACACCAGGGATTGCGGCATCCGTAACCCGTAGGAGACGTTGCCCGATTTCCACGAAGGGATCAGAAGGGGACGTACCCGGCGATATGCCTGTCGCCACGCTCCGGCGCCCGCTCTGACCTGCGACAATACCCAGGACTCCCCAAACGGCCCCGTTGGGCGATAATTGGGACATGAGTACCGCGACGTTTGTTGTAGCGGCCACGTCGAGCGACGTACTCAACGTGGTTGCCGCCTTTGTCGGAGGCCTGATCATCGTCGGCGCGCTGGTCTGGGCCGTGCGGATGGGTATGGGTCAGATGGACCGCGAGGCCCCGAGGCCCAGAGCGGAAGAGCAGCCCCATATTCCGGACGGCGGCCCCGTCTGGGAGTCGCGCGAGATACGGGAACCGGACGAGGTACCGCTCGCGCAGAACGGGGATCGCCTGACGCCCTACGAGGTCCACACCACCTCGACGAGGACAGGAAAGGATCAGCACCGCCGGCGCTGGCTGCCCGGCTCCAGCGGCTCCTTCGGCAGCGGTGGCACAGGGCGCTTCTGACCCCGTCGCGCCCTCACACCATCCAGCGGGCCCTCACGCCATCCAGAAGAAGACCGCCGTCATGCGCTTCTCCTCCAGCGTGCGTCCGGAGTAACCCGTCGCGCTGTGCACGAGGTTGGCGTTGTACAGGAGCAGCCGGTTGTACCGGTGCGGGACGCGCACGTCCTCCTCGAAGGCGTCCGGCGCGACGAACCGCGTGCCGAGCGCCTCGACGAGGTTGGTGTGCGGCGCCTGGACGACGTTGCCGCCGAGCCGGCCGCCGGGCAGCGACTGACGGTAGAAGGCGGTCCCGCAGTCCTTGGGGACGCCTGGGTTGAGGTAGAGCACCGCCGCGTACCGGCACAGCGCGCGTGAGTCGGTGTGCGGGCGCGGCTCGCTCTCGCCCTCGCCGACGACCTGGACGCAGTTGTGGTTGAGCGTGCCGCCGCCGGGGGCCTGCTGCACCCACAGGTCCTTCGCGCCGGTCGCCGTCCTCACCAGCCGTTCCACGCGGGCCAGTTCGGCGGGCTCCAGGCCAGGCATGGTGCGCAGGCCCGGCCAGGTCTCCGAGGTGTACGGGTAGCCCTTGACCCAGTCGTCCTTGGCAAGACAGCGCTCCCGTACGGCGTCCACGTCGGGCAGGACGTCGTCGAAGACCCAGTAGTCGCGGCCCTTGGTGGGCTTGCGGTAGGGCAGCACGGGAAGGGGGGCGCGGGCAGCCTGGCCCTGGCCGGGCCGGGGCGTCCGTGGAAGCTGTGGGGGCATGGGCCGAATCTAGGTCCGGGCCATGTTTCGACTCTCCCTTGTCTCTCCCTCATCTCTCCCGGGAAACGGTCAACATTTCGTCAACCGCCGCGAGCGGGCGGGCGGTTGCGGGCGCCGCCGGGAGACATGCCTCACACCCCGGGGTTTTTACCAAATCAAAAGGTTCCGCGCCGCCACCGATCCGTACTCACCTCCGTCCGAGCCCGTCCCTCATCGGCGGGTCCCCGACCGGGCAGGAGGCACGGTGCGCTTTTCGCGGAATGCGATGGGAACTCTGTTCGTGGGCGGTGCCCTCAGCGTGACACTGGCCGCACTCGCGTATCCCGCGATGCTCGGAGTCAACACCACGTCGAGCTCGGGGTCGCGGGTCATCGCGCAGACCCAGTGGGGGCCGTTGACGGAGCAGGACCGGGACTTCGTGGTCAAGGTGCGCGCGGCCGGGCTGTGGGAGTACCCGGTGGGCCAGATGGGCCTGAAGAAGGGACAGAGCAAGGCGGTCCTCATCGCGAGCAAGCACCTGATCGACGGGCACGCGGCGCTGGACATCAGCTGCCGCAAGATCAGCACGATGCTCAACATCACGATCCCGAACCAGGCGAGCCCGCAGCAGCAGGGGTTCGTCAGCACGCTCGCCGCGGACCAGGGCAAGCAGTTCGACACGGACTTCGCCAACATCCTCAGGGTGACGCACGGTTCGATCTTCAACGCGATCGCCAAGATCCGCTCGCAGACCAAGAACACGGTGGTGCGGGCGCTCGCCGACCAGGCCAACGCGACGGTCCTCGACCACATCACGGTCATGGAGCAGACCGGGCTGGTCAACTTCGACCAGGTGCTCTTCCAGGAGACGACACCGCCGAAGCTGCCCGCCAAGGACCTGACGCCGCCGCCCCCGGTCGGGGGTCAGCCGCAGGTCGTGCTCACCCCGCCGGTCGACAGCACCACCCGGCCACCGGTGCTGCCGGGCGAGCCGTCCGGCCAGGCGGCCAGTCCGACCCCGACGGTGAGGTGAGGCACAGGGCGGCCCCGCGAGAGCGGAGCCGCCCTTTCCGTATGTCGCGAAATTGTGATGCATCATTGAACTACCCACGCGTCACCGCAGGTTGACAGCGTTCGGCCGCGAGACCCACGATGTGATCGCACTGGGGCTCACGTGACCAATGAGCCCGGTGTTCCTCGACCATTCACCCCGGTACGGCCGGCTGCCGCATGCTGCCCTGCGCCGCCGTACCCGGGTCCGCACATGCCGAAGTGGGGGTCCCGCATGTCCACAACGAGACGTGTCACCGCGCGCCGCGTCCTCGGGACGGGCGCCGCGTCGCTCGCCCTCTGCGCCGCCACCGTCGCCGCCGCCTCCGGCGCCTGGGCCCACGACGGCGGCCACGGCGGTGACGGCTGGAAGCACGGCGGCCACTACGAGCCCGGCACGGGTGCGGGCACCAGGACGGAGACGGACCGCTGCCAGTTCTCGCTGGACGGCACCGGCTTCTACGACTCGGTCAGGGTCGACGACCAGAACCTGAAGCCGACCGACGACGGCGAGATCCACGTCAAGGTCCGCACGGCGGGCGACGCGACGACCTGCACGGCCTCGCTCGCCTCCTACCTCGCCCACGGCTCCTCCTTCGCCACCTCCGGCGAGCAGGTCTTCGTCGACTTCGACTCGGTGACGGTCAGGCAGGGCGAGACCGGATCCCTCGACATCGCGGTGCCGGACGCGGGCTGCTTCGCGCAGATCGACCTCTACCGCGGGGCCGTGAAGTTCGACGGCAAGCCCGACGCGCAGGACGGCTTCGAGCACGGGGACCTGCCCAAGGGCCCCGACCACCCGGTCATCAAGGACAAGCTGATCGCGTCCTGGAACGGCGGCACCAAGGACTGCACGACGGACGAGGGTTCGCAGCCGCCGGCCACTCCTGCGGCCACGCCTCCGACGTCGGGTCGGCCCTCGACGCCGGCCGAGGAGACCACCCCGCCCGCGAGCGGGACGCCCTCCACCGAGGCTCCCACCCCGTCCGCCTCCGAGTCGGCGTCGGAGGCCGCGCCCACGCCCAACGGCGGTGGCGGTGACCTCGCGGAGACCGGTGGCGGTAGCGGCTCGGGCATCATCGCGAGCGGCGCCGCGGCGCTCCTCGCGGCCGGTACGGCGATCGTCGTCGTGACCAGGCGCCGCCGTACGGCACGCTGAACCACCCACGGACCACTCCCGATACGAACGCCCCGGAGACCCCCGCTCCGGGGCGTTCGTCCTTTGCGGCTACCGCTCCACCGTCTCCAGGTACAGCTTCACGAACCGGTTCACGTCCACGTCCAACGCCACGTCCACGAGCGGCTGTTCGCGCACGCCCTCATGGATCTCGGACTCCCCCGGGCGCGAGCGGCGGTCGACGATCGTCTGGCCGCGGGAGGGGCCGGGGGCGAGGGAGACCTCCACCGGCAGGAGCCGGGTGGTGATGCCCGCCGGGTCGACGACCGTGCAGACCGCGCCCGCGTCGCCGAGGCCGCCCGCCTCCTCGGCCTCGGGCGCCTCGCCCGGGTGGGCCGGGCGGTGGGCGAGGAGCTCGCCGGCCAGCCGGGTGCCGGGCTCCGCACTGGCACGGAGCCGGTGCACATCGGCGCTGGGGACGACGACCTGGGTGAAGACGTCCAGGCCGTACATCGTGATCGGCACCCCGGCGGTGAGCAGCACGGCGGCCGCCTCCGGGTCGTGCCAGACGTTGAACTCGGCGACGGCGGTGGCGTTCCCGGTGGCCACCGCGCCGCCCATGAACACGATCCGCTCGATGCCCCGCACCACCTCCGGGTGCGTGCGCAGGAGCAGCGCGATGTTCGTCAGCGGCGCGGTGGGCACCAGCGTGACCGGGCGCGGGGAGGCGAGGATCTCGCGGCGCAGCAGGGTGACCGCGTCCACGTCGGCGGCGGTGCGGGCGGGGGCGGGCAGGCCGAGGTCGCCCATGCCGTCGGAGCCGTGCACATGTCGCGCCGAGCGCGCCGGTTCGAGCAGCGGGCGCTCGGCACCCCGGCCGACCGGGATGTCGGGAGCGCCGGCCTGCTCCAGCACGGTCAGGGTGTTGCGGACGACGCCGTCGACGTCGGTGTTCCCGGCGACGCAGGTGACGGCCCGCAGGTCGATCGCCGGGTGGCGCACGGCGAACAGCAGGGCGAGGGCGTCGTCGACGCCGGTGTCGCAGTCGATGATCACCGGGATGGGCTGACCGGTCACGGCCGCGCTCCTCTCTGTGAGAGCTGTGCCCACGACCCTATGCAGCCGCCCACAGCTCGCCGTCCCGGGCCCGCGCGCACGCGCCGACCCGCTCCAGCAGATCCTCCACCGCCACGGCCCCCGGACGCCGCCCGTCCCGCAGCCGTACGGCCGCCAGGTCGCCGCCGGACTCCTTCTCGCCGATCACGGCCTGGTACGGCACAAGGCGCGCCGCCCGGATGCGGGCACCGAGGCTGCCCTCACCGGGACCGGCGTACTCCGCGCGCAGCCCGCGGGCCACGGCCCGCCGTACGGCGTCCAGGGCCTGCTCCTCCTGGGCCTCGGACACCGGCAGCACGACCAGTTGCACGGGGGCGAGCCAGACCGGGAACGCGCCTCCGTGCACCTCGATCAGCTGAGCCACGGCGCGCTCCACGCTGCCGATGATGCTGCGGTGCACCATGACCGGGCGGTGCCGTGCCCCGTCGGGGCCGATGTAGTGCAGGTCGAAGCGTTCGGGCTGATGGAAGTCGATCTGGACGGTGGAGAGGGTGGACTCACGGCCGGCGGCATCGGCGATCTGGACGTCGATCTTGGGTCCGTAGAAGGCGGCCTCGCCCGCCACGGCCTCAAAGGGGACGCCGGCGCCCGCCAGCACCTCCTGCAGCAGGCCGGTGGCCCGCTGCCACAGCTCCAAGTCGGCGACGTACTTGCCGCCCTCGCCCGGCAGGGACAGCCGGTGGCGGACGGCGCGGATGCCGAGGTCGGCGTAGGCGCGGGCGATCAGCTCCAGGGCCGCGCGGGCCTCGTCGGCCGCCTGGTCCAGGGTGCAGAAGATGTGGGCGTCGTTGAGCTGGATGGACCGTACGCGGGTCAGCCCGCCGAGCACGCCGGACGGCTCGGAGCGGTACATGCCGCCCAACTCCGCCATGCGCAACGGCAGTTCACGGTAGCTGTGGGAGCGTGACCGGTAGATGAGGGCGTGGTGCGGGCACAGGCTGGGGCGCAGCACCACTTCCTCGCCGCCCAGTTGCATCGGCGGGAACATGTCGTCGCTGTAGTGGTCCCAGTGCCCCGAGATCTCGTACAGCTCGCGCTTGCCGAGGACCGGCGAGTACACGTGCCGGTAGCCGGCCGCGCGTTCCCGCTCGCGGATGTACTCCTCGAGTGCGTGGCGCACGACGGCTCCGTCGGGCAGCCAGTACGGCAGCCCCGCGCCCATCAGCGGATCGGTGCCGAACAGTTCGAGTTCACGGCCGAGTCTGCGGTGGTCGTACATGGTCCCTCTCCTCATGATGGGGGTACCTCCCGCTCGAGCGAAGTCGAGAGCGGGGGAGGACGAGCGACCGACGACGAAGCCCCGGGCCACTCGCCCGGGGCTTCGGACATCCAGTCCAGAACTCAGCGCGCCGGGACACTCTCCGGCGTCGTGGACGACGAGTGGGCGCGCTTCATGGGCGGACCCTAGCGCGGGGGCGGGGACGGGGGCCACGGGTTTTCCGGCGCGGCGCGGACGCCCGGACCGGCCTCGACGGGGGCGGCCGAGGCCCTGCGTCCCGTAACCCGGACGGCCCGGAGCGCTGGTCGGGCGGGGTGCGAGGTGGTCCCTTGGAGACGTCACCGATCTTGGAGTGGGCTGGAGGTCCCCGATGATCCGCATTCCGTCCCGTGTCGTCGTCGCCTCCGTGCTGTCCCTGGGAGCCCTGGGGAGCGCGAGCGCGTGCGGTGCCATCGCGCAGGTGAGGGCCCAGGCACCCGCCGCGCCCTCGCACAGCGCCCGGCCGTCCCCGGCCGCGCCGCCCTCGCCCGTCCCGCTCACCGAGGCGCAGGCGCGGGCCGCGCTGGTGACCGAGGGCGACCTGGGAGAGCCCTGGACGGCGACGCAGGGGGCCGCGACCTGGCGGGACGGGGTGCTCAAGGCGACCGCCGAGGCGCCGGACTGCCGGCGGCTGCTCGACGCGCTCTACACCGAGGACCTGTTCGGGACGGAGGGCGGGACACGGGCCGTGACCGGGCTCGACGACGCCATGGACCAGGCGCAGCTGCGCTACCAGGTGCTGACCCTGGACCCCGCGGACGTCGACCGGACCCTCGCCTGGCTGGGCTCTCTGCCGCAGACCTGCGCCAGGTTCACGGCGACGACCGACCACGGCGCCCGCGAGGGGGTCCAGGTCAGCGCGGCCGGGCTGCCGGACGTCGGGGACGCCCGGCAGGGCCTGCGGGTGACGTTCACCAGCGATACGGGCGACGGCGAGCAGACGCTGCTCACCCTGGACGTGGCGGTGGTCCGGGTCGGCGACGCCGCGATCGCCCTCACCCACGGCGGCCCGGGCTTCGTGTCGGCCGACGCCACGAAGGCCTTCGTGCAGGTGGGCGTGGCGCGGCTGGACGACGTCAGGAAGCAGGCGCGGCTGCGCGTCTGACGGCGGCGTGTCCGGGGGCGGCCGGACTGACTCAGCTCGCCGGGTCGAGCTTGTCCACGGCTTCCTTGGCCTCCCTCAGGCCCGCTCCCGTCGCCTCCCGGTACGCCTTGATCGCCTCGATCTTCTTGCCGTCCCGCAGCAGCGCGTCCACCTCGTCCGACCACGGTTCCGGCTCGCGCAGCCCCAAGTGGTCCAGGATCAGGTCGAGTTTGTGCTCCACACGCGCAACGCGCTTGTCCTGACGGGAGATCCGGTTCTCGATGCTGCCGATGCCGAACAGCACGAGCAGGATGATCAGGGAGAGCGCCAATATGTCCATGACAGGATCGTAGGCCCCGTCAGCCGGCGTCCAGCCGCTCCCGGTGCGCCACCACGTCCCGCGCCAGCTCCAGCGCGGTACGGCCCTGTGCGAAGGCGCGGCCGCGCAGCCGCGCCAGCGCCTCGTCGGCGTCGATCCCGAGCTGCGCCATGGTCATCCCGACGGCCTGGTAGACCTGGCCGTGTGCGGCGGTCAGCCCGCTCAGCCAGGACTCGTCCCTGCCGTCGGCGCACTCCCCGCGCGCCGGCGCCGTCACGGCCAGGGCCATGACGCCTGCCACGAGCTGCGCGCGGCGCAGGTCCCGCCCGGTCAGCCGGCCCGGGGTGGCCCGGTGCAGATCGAGCGTCCCGACGGTCACCCTGCTGTCGCCCAGCGGTATCGCGTACATCGCCTGCGCCCCGGCCGCCGTCGCCGCGAGCGCGAACACCGGCCGGCGATGCGCGTCCCCGCGCGTCGGATCGGGGGCGAGCACGGGGATGCCGTCCCGGACGGCATCCAGGCAGAGCCCCTCGCCGAGGGTGGCCTGGATCTCCGCGAGCCGCGCGGCCTGCTCGCCGCTCGCGCCGAGCCGGACGGGCATCCCCTCGCCGCACAGCGACACTCTCGGGCCGGCCGCCGGCCGCCGGCCGCCGGCCGCAGCCGTACCGCGACTGCGCACAACCGGTCCGGGATCTCGCGGGGCCGGGCGTCACGCACTCCTTCGGCGATCACCGCGGCGGCCCACGCCCGGTCAGGGTCGTGCTCGGTCCGGCCGTGCGGGCCGCCCGGAACAAAGTCATGCCGCCGGAGTAGGGATCACCGCCCGGGGAAGCCCTGGGGGTCGCGCCTGGGGCGCACGGCTACCGCCTCCTTCGCTGACCGGCCGGGGCCGGCGTCGTCCGCCGGCACCCGAGGCGGATCCGCCGTCAGCAGGGGTCGAACCGGCGGCACGCCCGCTCCGGATTGCCGGCCGACCACCCCTGGCCTCCGGGGCGAAACGCCTTCGCCCCGGAGCGCGGGCCGCTCACAGCGGAGGCTGTGCGGGTGCGGGTCCGAGGGTGGTGGTGCCGGGGGCCGTGCGGTGCCCGAGGCCCGTCCGGTACGCGTCCAGCGCCGCCTCCACCCGGCCGGTGCGGCGCAGCAGATCGCCGAGCAGGCGGCACAGGTCGGCCAGGTCACCGGCGGCGCCGGCCCGCTCCAGCAGGCTCAGTGCGCGGACGTAGTGCTCCTCCGCGGCCTCCGTGTCGCGGGCGTCGTCGGCGATGATGCCGAGCAGGCGGTGGGCGGCGGCGGAGTGCAGCGCGCCACGTTCGGAACTGAGGTCGCTGAGCACGTCGTGCAGCAGGGCCGCGGCCTCGCCGGACTTGCCGCGCCGGTGCAGCACGTCGGCGAGCTCCACGGCGACCTGGCTGCTGTAGAGGGCGGCGCGCTTGGCGGAGAGCATGTCGAGCGCCTGCCGCAACTCGGCCTCGGCGCGCCCCAGTTCGCCGTTCTGGGCGCAGACGTAGCCACGCATCCAGTGGCAGTTGGCGAGTTCGGTGCGGATCTGGAGCGTGCGGTAGAGCTCGGCGGCCTTGGCGAGCGAGGTGTCGGCCTCGGCGATACGGCCCTCCGCGAGCAGGGTACGGGCGACCGAGCGGTGCATACGGGCGACGAGCGCGGGGTCGCCGGACTGCGGGGCGAGGGCGAGGGCGAACTCGGCGGCCTGGGCCGCACGGGCGTGGGCGCCCATGTCCATGTAGGGGCCGATGGCGCTGGCGTAGAGCAGCAGCAGGGCGTCCGGGTCGTGCAGTCCGCCGCGGTTGAGCTCGTCGAGGGTGGACTCCAGCAGGTAGACGGCGTACCGGAGTTCGCCGGCCAGATAGTGCGAGACGGCGCGGCCGCGCAGGGCGGGCACGCGGGCCGGCAGCGGTACGTCGGCGAGTACGTGCTCGGACCGCTCGAAGTACTCGCGGGCGACGGACAGTTCACCGGTGTCCAGAGCGCACTCGCCCAGGCCCAGCAGCGCGACGGCCTGTACGTCGGCCAGCTCGTGCCCCTCGGCCTCGGCGAGCAGCGCCGTGTACTGCTCCGCGGCCTCCTCCGCCTCCCCAGAGGCGAGGGTGCGCTGCGCCTCGGTCAGCCTCAGCCGCAGGTCGGTGGCGAGGTGCGCCGGGCGTCCGGTGACCAGTTCCTCGTAGGCGATCCCGAGCCGCTCGGCGATGTGCCTGAGCGCGCCGTCGGAGGGCCGCACCCGGCCGGCCTCCAGGGTGGAGATGTAGGCGGGGGTGTAGGCGGGCTCGGCCAGCTGTTTCTGGGTCAGACCACGTTCGGCCCGCAACTGCTGGACTCTTCGCCCGATGATCACCGGATCGTCACGTTCCGACACGCCAACTCCCCCTGTGCCTCTTGCTGTTGCCCCACGACTGCCCCTAGGTTAAACGGCGTCTTAAGCGCGTTTAATACAACGCTGTTGAGAGGTTGCCGTGCTCCGACACATCTCCGAGCGTTACGCCCGAGGTTTCGGTGCCGCCCTGATCGCAGTGGCCGCCCTGGTCCTGGCCGCCAACGCGGGCCCGGCACGGGCGGCGGACGACGGACAGGTCGGTCAGGTACAGCAAGTCCATCACGCCGGCTAGCGCAGCGGGCAGCTTCCAGGGCTTTCGTACAGACGCCCCGGTTACCCTGCCACCGTGACCTCTCCCGCTGCCCGCACCGCGCTGGACCTCACCGCCCGTCTCCCGGTCGCCGACCTGACGGACTTCTACCGGGATCTGCACCGCCATCCCGAGCTCTCCCTCCAGGAGCACCGCACGGCCGCGAAGCTCGCCGGGCGCCTGGCGAAGGCGGGCTTCGAGACCGCCGAGGGCGTCGGCGGCACGGGCGTCGCCGGGCTGCTGCGCAACGGCGACGGCCCGACCGTGCTGCTGCGCGCCGACATGGACGCGCTGCCGGTGCCGGAGGAGACCGGGCTGCCGTACGCCTCCGAGGTGCCCGGGGTGATGCACGCCTGCGGGCACGACCTGCATGTGACCTGGCTGGCGGGCGCGGCCGAGGCGCTGGCCGCCGGCCGGGACGCCTGGTCGGGCACCCTGCTCGTGGTCGGACAGCCCGCCGAGGAGACCGGCCGGGGCGCGCTGGCGATGGTCGAGGACGGTCTGTACGAGCGCTTCGCCCGGCCCGACGTGCTGCTGGGCCAGCATGCGGCGCCCGGCCCGGTCGGCTTCTACGCCCACTCGGCGGGCCTGATCATGTCGGCCTCCACGGACCTCGACATCGTCGTCCACGGACGCGGCGGGCACGGCTCCCGGCCGGAGACGACCGTCGACCCCGTCGTCACGGCCGCCTACCTCGTGACCCGGCTGCAGACCGTGGTCTCCCGGGAGATCGCCGCCCGCGAGTCCGCCGTGCTGACCGTCGGCCGGATCGAGTCGGGCACCCGGCACAACATCATCCCGTCCGAGGCCCGTATCTCCCTCAACCTGCGCACCCAGTCCGACGAGGTCCGCGAGCGGATGATCGCCGCGATCCGGCGCATCGCGGCGGGCGAGGCGCTCGCCGCCGGCTGCCCGCGCGAACCGGAGGTCACGGTGGGCGCGGCCTTCCCCGTGACCACGAACGACGCGGACACCGACCGCCGGACCGCCGCCGTGCACGAGGAGGTGCTCGGCGCCGGGACCGTGCTGGACTTCGGCCCGCTGATGGGCAGCGAGGACTTCCCCCACCTGGCACTGGGCGAAATCCCGTACTCCTACTGGTTCGTGACGACCACCACGGCCGACGTCTGGGACGCGGCACCCGGCACGGACCTGATGGAGAAGTTCCTCGCCGTCCCCAGCAACCACAGCCCTCACTTCGCCCCCGACCTCTCGACGATCACCCCGGGCGTACGCACGCTGGTCTCGGCCACGCTGGCGCACCTCGTCTAGGGGGTGTCTGACGATTCCCGTCGTCCGCCCGCGGGGCAGGCGGGAATCGTCAGACGCCCCCTAGGGCTGGGTCTGCAACTGCCGCAACTGGCGCCGGACATGGTCCAGCGCGCCCTCCCGGCGCCCCGGCACCCGCGAGCGCAGGTCGGCGAGCGAGGCGCCGAGCTCGCGCGCCGCCACCGCGTCCCGCACCTGTCCCCACTGATGGTGCGCCCGGTCCACGGCCGCCTCCACGGCCGGCGCGTCCGGCGCCTGCCCCGCCGCCAGCCGCGCGGCGGCCACCCCCAGCCACGTCCGGCAGCTGCGCACCGGATCCCCGGCGAACATCGCCAGATCCGCCCGCACTTCGGCCCAGTGCAACGCCTCGTCCGACCCGGCCCCGTACGCGTTGACGGCGGCCTGCTCGTGACGGGCGGCGAGAGCGTCGGCCTCGGGGTGCCGCCCGGACGCGACGGCGGCGGAGATGGCGGCGTGCGGGTCGCCCTCGCTGTCTGCACGCCGGTCCGCATCATCCAGCCCGTCCGGCGCTTGAGGACGAGGCCCTTCGGGCCGATGGGGGGGTCTGGGGGCGTAGCCCCCAGGGACGGCCCCCCCCCCCCCCGCCACGGCGGGCCCAAGGTGCGCCTACCCCCCCCCCCCCCCCCGGGCCCCCGCCGGGGGCAGCCACAGCGGGGCCGGCGGCCGCCCGCCG
>NZ_JBICXT010000044.1:0-36827 GCF_043200415.1 Streptomyces sp. NPDC048419
ACGACCCCAAGCCGTTCATCTGGACCAAGACAGCCGAAGAGATCCTCGACTCCCTCGCCCGCCTCTGCCGACGGATCTCTGGCGCAGGACACTAGGACGCCGTATTCTTTGGCAGCTGTCCAGGGTGAGCGTGGAGGGAAGCCGCTGTGGCAGTCTGCTCGCGTGGACGATCTCGCTGGTACGCAGGCCCCAGGCTGCCGTTTGACCAACCCCGTTGAGTCGGTCGCGGAACTCGAACGAGTGCTGCCCGGTCTTGTGGCCCACCGTCTACCGACACCGGCGAGTGTCGACTGGCCACGGCTGGAGAGCGTGTTGGGGACTGCTCTGCCCGCTGACTACAAGCTCCTCTGCGAGCTCTACCCGGCATTCGAGCTCAGCGACTTCATGCTTGTCGGCGGCCCGGCGGCCGGCGCCGAAGTGGCCTGGGCCGAAGATACCGAGGACTTGGAAATCGTCGCCGAGTGGTGCGAGGACGCCAACTTGGCCGTCCCGATGCATCCGTACCCCGCCCCGGGCGGCCTGCTTCCCTGGTCCACCTCCAACCAGGGGGACTACTTCTTGTGGACCACCAGTCCCGCCGGGCCAGAGGAATGGACGGTCACCGTCGCCTCGCGCAATGGCGCGTGGTGGCACTACACCGGCGGGGCGGTTCAGTTCCTTGCCGATCTGGTGGGCGGCGTCCTGGAGCTCTGGGGACTGCCAACAGTCCGACCTGAGATCACCTGGGTCCACCATCAACCAGCCGGCGGCAGCAGGTGAGAGCCGCAGCAATGCCGGCGGAGGCAAGAGTTATGCGCCAAGGAGATGACAGGGTTTGATCTTGGTATAACTGGGCTCAGTACGTGGATCACGGCGGTGGCGGCGGGCTCGTCTCGTCCCCGCCGGTACGTCGGAGGTTACATACGGAGCATCTGCTTGGGATCGTGATGAACTGGTCGTCGGTGTGGCCTGACCGATGACTTTTGCTCGCCGTGCTGGTCTGTACGCCGAATACCGTCTCACGGGAGGCTGACGCTGTGCGGAAACTGATCTTCGGCATGAACATGAGCCTGGACGGCTACATCGCCGCGCCCGGCGACGACCTCGGCTGGAGCGTGCCGAGTGACGAGCTGTTCCAGTGGTGGTCCGACCGGGTGGACGCGACGGGCCTGGCGCTGTACGGGCGCAAGCTGTGGGAGACGATGAGCTCCCACTGGCCGACAGCCGACAAGCAGCCGGATGCCACACCGGCGGCGATCGAGTTCGCCGGCCGCTGGCGGGACATGCCGAAGGTGGTGTTCTCCTCTACGACCAGCACGGTCGACTGGAACACCCGTCTGGTCACCGGCGACGCGGTCACCGAGATCACCAGGCTCAAGGGCGACGACGGCGGCCCCATGGACATCGGCGGTGCCACGCTCGCCGCGGCGGCCATGCGGGCCGGGCTGATCGACGAGTACGCGATCGTCACCCATCCGGTCCTGGTGGGCGGCGGCACGCCGTTCTTCACAGCGCTGGACCACTGGGTGAACCTGAGCTTGGTGGAGACCCGGACGTTTCCCGACGGCGTGCTCCTGACCAGGTACGAGACCAGGCGGTGAGTGCCCGACGGCGTGATCAGGACGGGACGCGCGTGCGTTCCCGGACGATGATCTTGCCGGTGTTCTGGCCGTGCAGCATTCCCAGGAATGCGTCCACGATGTGCTCGAACCCGTCCACCACCGTCTCGTCCAGAGCGAGCCGGCCGCTCTGCAGATACGGCACCGCGAACTCGTACAACTCCTCTTGTAAATCAAGGTAGTTGCGGACCAGGAAGCCCTCCATGCGGAGGCTCTTCTCCACGATGTCGGCGTAGTTGAAGCGCGGAAGCGGCGCGTTGGGGGTGTTGTACTGGCTGATCGTGCCGACGCGGACGATCCGCCCGAACTCGCGCAACGCTCCCACCGCCGCGGCCAGTTGCTCACCGCCCACGTTGTCGACGAACACATCGATGCCGTCCGGTGCGGCCTTGCCGAGCAGGTCGGCGACGGGCCCGTCGTGGTAGTCGAAGACCGTGTCATAGCCCACCTCCCGCATCAGATGGTCGGCCTTGGACGCCGAGCCCACGCAGCCCACGAGCCGTCCGGCGCCGAGCAGTCGGGCGAACCGTCCGGTCGCCGTGCCGACCCCGCCCGCCGCTGCGGACACGAACAGGTCCTCGCCCTCCTGGAGCCGCGCGACCCTCGTCAGGCCCACGTATGCGGTCAGGCCGGTGCCACCGAGGATGCTCAAGTATGCGGTCAGGGGCACCGAGTCGAAGCGGGGCAGCTGCCGTGTCTTCTCGGGGGTGACCACCGCATGCGTGCGCCAGCCCTGCCGGTGGAACACGATCTCGCCTTCGGCCAGCCGAGGTGTGCGCGAGGCGACGACCTGCCCGATGGTGCGGCCCTCCAGCGGCGCGTCGAGCGCGAAGCCTCCGGGCAAGTCGTCCATCATCTCTCGGTGATAGGGGTCGACGGACCAGTAGAGGTTCCTCACCAGCGCGCTGCCGACCGGTGGATCGGGAATCGCCGACTCCACGAAGGCGAAGTGGTCGGCGGTGGGGAAGCCTTGAGGACGGGCAGTCTGGTGCACGGCGAGCGCGGTCTCGTTCATGACCGGACCGTAGGGCGGGAATGCCCCTGGTGGGCAGCCGGTTGGGCTCATGCGACACAGCATTCGATGAGCAGTTCTCATACGTTGAGGTGCGCCCTGTGGCCCGCACGATCGACTCGGATCTCGCCCCGCACGAACTGCGCGTACTGGTCGCTGTAGCGGACAGCGGCGGTTTCTCGGCCGCGGCCGGAAGGCTCGGTCTGACCCAGTCCGCGGTCTCCCACTCGGTGCGCGGGAGCGAGCGCAAGATCGGTGCGGTGCTCTTCGAGCGCGGCCGCACCGGCGCCCGCCCCACCCCTGCCGGAGACAAGGCAGTGGCACACGCCCGCCGTATCCTGCGCCTGCTGGACATCCTGACCGCTGAGGCGCGAGCTGCCGGCCGGTCCGACGCGGCGGAGGGGCCGCTGCGGATCGCGGCGTTTCGCAGCGCGGCTCTCCACCTGCTGCCTCCGGTCCTTCAAGGGCTGCGCGCCCGGCATCCAGGGATCGAGCCGCGGGTGCGGATCGTACGCGAGGTGGGGCGCGGCACCGCGGGCGAAGTGGCCGACGGGAAGGCCGATATAGGCATCGCCACTCTGGGCGGCTCCGTGCCGCTTCCACCCGGTGTCGTCGCTCATGGACTCTTCGAGGAACCGTATGCCCTGGTGCACGCGGCTGGTCACGCCGCCCCGCGTTCGCTGCCGCTGGTCGACTGGGCCGAGAACTGTGGCTCGTACACCCGGAACTGGTGGGCAGCACAGGACTGGATCCCGGAAGCGACCGTCGAGGCCGAGGACGACGGTGCGGTCCTCTCCTTGGTGCGCGCAGGTCACGGAATGGCGATCATGCCCGCTCTCTCCCTGGCCGGAGCACCGGACTCGGTCGAGATCACCGACCTCGGCCACCAGCGCCCGACACGCCAGATCGGCTATGTCACCACCTCCGAACTGGCGGGATCCGCCGTCGTACGCGCCCTGGTGAGGGAACTGCGAGCAACGGAGCCCATGACGGACAGGTTGTTCGGAAAAGCGTGCCGACTGGTCGAACTTGATGTGTGAAACCAACTCTTTGTGACGAATGGGCATTTCGTGCGCGTGTCACCGCTATCGGAGTCGACAGGATGACCCTGGGCTGGTGCCGTCGCGTCGGATGTCGACGCGCGGTGCGGTCTCTCATCGTTCGGCAGTTTTCAACCAGGGGAATCGTCACCTTGAACAGCTCTGTCTCGCTCCCGTCCGTATCCGCTCGCGGATGGGCCGCCTTGCTCGTTGTCGGGGCCTTCGCCGTCGCGCCGGCCGCAGTGGGGACTGCGGCATCCGCGCACACCGGCGACGTAAAGAAGGGCAGCGCCAGTGCGGCTGTCCTGCGGACCAGCCTGGATGTCTCACGCCTCGGCGGGCTCGGGCCGGTGCCGTTGCACACCGCGCTCAACGAGGTCAACGCTCCGGCGACGGCCGAGAAGAAGGCTCTCGACATCAGGCTCGACGGGGTCGAGGGCGGCCAGCCGGTCAGCGTGCTCCGGGCGGATGTCGCCACGGCTAGGGCCGAGGTCACGCACAGTGCGGCCAAGGCGACCACGCACCTCGTCCACGCGCGGGTTCATGTCCCGGGGGTGCCGCTGCTTGCCTTGGTGGAGGTCGAGCAGGTGACCTCGACCGCGATCTGCAAGGCCAACGAACAGCCCGTTGCCACATCGGCCATCCCCGGCCCGGTGACCGTCCTGGGCAAGCGGATCCCTCTCACCGTCAGGGGCACCAGGACGGTGGAGGTTCCTGGCGTCGGCACGGTACAGCTCGCCCTGTCCAACACAGAGACGACCAGCCGTACCGCCGCCGCGACCGCGCTTCAACTGCACGTATCCATTGACCCGTTGAAGCTCAACGTCGCGCGAGTGGAGGGAACGGTCACGCTGGCCGAGGCGAGCTGCACGTCTGCGGGAGTGGCAGGATCTCCTGCTGCGGAGCCGTCTGCTGCTGCGGGACCGGTTCACAACGACGCCCGGCCGCAGTCCGTCGGCGAGCATGGCGGGAGCAATCTCGCAGAGACCGGCAGCACTCCGCTCACGCCGTACCTCGCGGGAGCCGCCGCCGTCTTCATCGTCGCCGGAGGAGGCAGCCTGGCACTGGCCCGCGCCCGCAACCACCGGCGGCGTTGAGCCGCGGCCTGACGGACTCAGGCCAGGTTCCGTGAGTGGGACTCATATCGAGGGCGTCGCACGGCAGGGCACCAGCCAGGCGACGCCCTCACCGTTTCACTTTCACTCGCGCGGAGAGCACCGCTCCGACCACCATGGCGGTCACGTTCGCCCAGGACTCTCCGCCCGCGCGGGGACTGCTGCGGCGGGATCATGAAGCCGTTCGTGGCCGAGTGGGTTTGCTTCGTCCGGTAGCACGTCATGCTCGCACCCCGGCCCGTGACGGAGGCTCAACCGCCGTCACAAGTGGATGAGTTGACCGGTATCAGTGGGGGAGGGGCGTTGTGGTTCGTCAGTAGCGCATCGCGTACCCGATGCGTCGGCGCCGGCCAGTTCGGCAGCGGGTCCGCGCTCGCGCGCCCGCTGCTGTACCGACTCGTCCTGCAGGGGGAGCCAGCCGCAGTGAAGGGTCTTCTCGCCCGCCACAGCTCGGTCCGGACCCTTCACCCTTCAGCGGTGGCCCGTCGGTTGGTGCTGCGAGATTCAGCAACGAGGCGGGTCTCGATGTTCTGAAGAGTTGAGATGACGGTGTTGACCTCGTCGGCGTCGGTGACGATCCCGTCGAGCAGGCGGGTCCAGGTTTCGCGCAGCCGCTGCAGATTCTCCTGCGCCTTTTCCGTGGGGTAGAGGCGGATGCGCCGTGCGTCGCGCGGATCGACGTCCCGGCGCACCAGGCCCTTCTCCTCCAGGCCGCGGACCGCCCTGCTGAAGTTGCTGGAGATCAACTGGGTGGCTTCGGCCGCCGCGCTGGCAGTCGTGCCCGGGTGACGGTCGATGAACCGCATCACCGCGCCCTCCAGCGGTGTCCCGGACTCCGCGGCCTCTTTGGACGCCTGGATGTGCCGGCCCACCGCCAGGATCAGGTCGGCGAGCTCGAACAGCTGCGAGCTCTCTTTCTCTTCCACCCCGCCAGCCTATCGGCACCCTTCCCAATGCCTATCGTTTGACAGGTACCCCGCTTCGACTTAGCTTAGTTATCGAATGATAGGTATCAGTCGATAGGGATGGGGTGCCGTCTACGCCTGGTCACGCGCTCACCGTGCGGCTCCTGCCGAAGCTCGCGTCCAGCATCGCCCGGCAACAACACTGGCGGCTTCGAGGCCTACCGGGCCGGCAAGTCCGCGCTGAACCAGCTCGTCCGCAGCTTCACCGCGCGTCACGCCGACGACCCGCGCACGCTGCTGCTCATGTCGGCCGGCTGGGTGCCGACCGCCCTGAGCGGCCCCGACGCACCCCTGGCGGTCGACCAGAGCATCCTCGGCCTGGCCGACGCGATCGAATCCCAGCCCGGCAAGGGTGGCCTGCACTACCTGGACCGCCATGGCCGGCCCGTCGCCTGGTAGCCCCCACCAATCCCGCACCGACGTCTGGACGACATCACTGTGAGAACCATCGCGATCGAAGAACACTGGAACAGCGACGGCATCCGCGAGGCACTCGACCGCCTGGAGGGCACGCAACGGGACGAAAGCATCGCCTTCAACGCCATGGGCAGCAATCAGGCCCGACTCCAGGACATCGGCCTCGGCCGCATCGAGGCGATGGACGCTGCGGGGATCGACATCTCGATCCTGTCTGTCGTCACCCCCGCCACCCAAGCCTTGCCCGCAACGGAAGCCGTCGCACTCGCCCGCGACGCGAACGACGAGGCCACCGACGCAGTTCGCGCACACCCCGACCGTTTTCGCGCGTTCGCGACCCTGCCCACCAGCGACCCGCAGGCCGCCGCCGCAGAACTCGAACGGTGCGCCACCCACCTTGGCCACGTCGGCGCCATGGTGCACGGCCGTAGCGGTAGCCGTCCCCTTGACGATCCCGCCTACGACGACCTGCTCGCCACCGCGGCCCGCCTGCACCAGCCCATCTTCATCCACCCCCAGATCCCATCGAATGAACTGCGCGATGCCGCCTACCGCGGCCTTGATCCGCTGACCGACCTCGGGTTGGCCACGTTCGGCTGGGGCTGGCACATGGAGGCCGGCCTGTCCGCGCTACGGCTCATCCTGCGCGGCACGTTCGACCGCCACCCCGAACTCCAGCTCGTCCTCGGGCACTGGGGCGAGATGCTGCTGTTCTGGATGGACCGCGTCGACAGCCTCTCCCATGTCGCCAAGCATCTCGAACGCAGGGTGTCGGACTACATCAAGACCAACATCCACATCACCAGCAGCGGCATGCTCCACGAACGCCTGCTGCGTCACGCCCTCGACTTCACCAGTGCCGACCGGGTCCTGTTCTCCACCGACTACCCCTTCCACCAACCCGATGCAGCAGCCGTCGCCCATTTCTTCGACGCGATCCCCAACGCCGCGGACCGCGCCAAGATCGCCTCAGGCAACGCAGAAACACTGTTCCGCCTGGCCTGACGATCACTCACTCACCTGCTCGACCTGGAGGGATCTCCCCAGTGAGCGGGCTTGCGTCCGCTGCGCAGTCCTCGAAAGACATCAGATCGGCACGCGGCCGCCCCCCGAAGCCTTCAACGCTTCTCCTGTCCCGACTCAGTCACACGGCCACCTGGTGGCCGGCCCGGCGCAGTACTTCGACGGCTTCCTCAAGCCGGTCGGCCGGGACGAGCACGAGGTCGCCGTCGTAGCTCGCGGCGGTCCAGACCGGGAGCCCGTCGGCGGCGAGCGGCGCGACGATGGCGCTGAGCATCCCCGTCGCCTCCGGGTCGTGCGCGTCATCGCCGTTCCACAGTGCCGCCCAGCTGTCTTCGGCCGTGTCGTCGCGCCGCATCGCCGCGCCTCCGTCCGGACCGAGCACGAGCGCGAGCAGGTCAGAGTCGGCGGCGACCGTGCGGCTGTCGGAAACCCGCTCGAGAACGAAGCGGCCCTCGAGCACGCGCAGGTTCTGAGTTCTAGCCGTCGGCGCCGAGGTCATGTGCCGCAGACGCGGCTCACCCGGTGACGCAGGAGCAGAATCCGCGCCATTGCCTTGGCTGTCGCCGTCATGAGCCATTCAGCAGTCCTCCTGCCACGAGATAGCCATCCCGAGTGCCGGCATCAACGGGCCGCACCGACGGGAATCGCCACCATCGAACCCATTTCTAGCCGTGATCGCCAGTATGCCCGGACTGGCGTCATCCGCGGCGCCGAGTTCCTGGCCGCCACCACGGGCGGCACGACGACCTTCGGCACACTGTCTCCCCTCGCCGCCTGAGAACGGTCGCGCGGTCGCACAGCTTGTACTCATCCAATTCCCCAGCCCCGGCCGGATAGCGATGCTCGACCAGAGGCCTGGATGGGCGTCCATTCTCCGCTGCTCCGCGACGTTGTTGATGCCGAAGTGGCCCTGCTCGGTGATGTGCTCGACGGACGAGCGATCGATGCGCTTCGCGATGATCACACCACCGACGGAAGTGCGGCCGCTCTGACCGCCGGCGCGGCCGAAGCCTTCACTCACTTCCTCCTGGGCACCGGATTCATCGGCGGCGTGGTTTCAACCGGCCGGGGACAAGCGGGCTGTGGCGTCGCTGGGCAGTGGGATCCGACGTGGCGCTGATGCGCGCATGTCGTGTCTGTACCGCGTTCGAGTTGAAACGCCGGCGCTCGGACAGCCAATAGGCTGCGCCGGGAACAGCTGGTCCGGCCGGCGCTGTTGCATCGATCGAGGGACCGGTACTGAGCGGGCGGGGAACACGGAGACCATAAGGTCGTCCGACCCACCAGGATCCGGGCCCCGGGGTCGCGGTACGCCCGCCGTGCACTCGGACCAAGACGTATTGATGCAGGAGGACTGTTCCATGACTGACCGGCCCTTGACGCTCATGGCGGTGCACGCCCACCCCGACGACGAAGCCACCGGAACCGGAGGAGTCCTCGCGCGATACGCGGCGGAGGGCATCCGCACGGTTCTCGTGACGTGTACCGACGGCGCTTGCGGTGACGGACCGGGGGGCGTCAAGCCGGGCGACCCCGGGCACGATCCGTCGGCCGTTGCCCTGATGCGCCGTCAAGAACTCGAGGAGAGCTGCGCCGTCCTGAAGATCAGCGATCTGGAGATGCTCGACTACGGCGATTCCGGGATGATGGGCTGGCCGAGCAACGACGCCCCCGGATCCTTTTGGCAGACCCCTGTCGAGGAAGGCGCCGCCCGCCTTGCGGAACTCATGCGGCACTACCGACCCGATGTGGTCGTCACCTACGACGAGAACGGCTTCTACGGCCACCCCGACCACATCCAGGCCCACCGCATCACGATGGCCGCGCTGGAGATGACCGAGCTGACGCCGAAGGTGTACTGGACCACGATGCCCCGCTCGGGGATGCAGCGGTTCGGGGAGATCATGCGAGAGTTCCATCCCGACATGCCGGAGCCGGATCCCGCCGAGGCCGCCGCCATGGCCGAGATCGGCCTGCCCGACGATGAGATCACCACGTGGGTGGACACCACCGCGTTCAGTGGTCAGAAGTTCGACGCGCTGGCCGCGCACGCCAGTCAGGGCGAGAACATTTTCTTCCTCAAGATGGGCAAGGAGAGGTTCGGTGAGTTGATGGGCATGGAGACCTTCGTACGGGTCCAGGACGCCACCGGCGCGGCCGTACCGGAGAACGATCTCTTCGCAGGCCTCCGCTGATCCGCGTGTCCGATCCGGGCCCGGGAAAGCTCATCGGTCCACGGCGCGATTGAGCGCTTCACGCATCCGGAGGCTTGTCGACGAGGGTTCCGCTCCGGCGGGCCACGGCCAGTCTGGCGGGCCCTCGTCGGAGCTGTTGGCGAGGGCCCGCACCGCCGACCCGACACCGTGCCCAAAAGCGCGCGACAGCTCATCAGATGTCTCCGGTTGGGCGTCGCGCGCGGTGGCCGGCTCGGAATCAGAGCACCTCGTGTCCGTACATGTCGCCGAGCGGGTCTGCGATCAGTTCGATGCGGGCACCGTCGGGGTCGCGGAAGTACACCGACACATCGCTGTGAATGACGTAGTCGATGCCGGCGTCGTCGAAGCGGCGGACGATCTCGGTCCAGCGGTCGGGCTCCATCGAGATCGCGATGTGGTGAAGCCCGCCGAGCACCTCCGCGTACGGGCCGACGTCGAGGCCGGGGAAGTCGAAGAACGCCAGCAGGTTGTCGTGCCCGATGTCGAAGAAGAAGTGCGAGGAGCCGGGGTAGTCCCGGTTCTCGATCAGCTCGGTGAGAGGGAAGCCAAGGAGGCCCTGGTAGAAGCCGATGGTCCGCTCGACGTCGCTACTGATCAGCGCGGTGTGGTGCAGCCCTCTGGCAGTGGAGGCGGGCCGCTGCCCGGCCGGCCGCAGGTGCGTCTCCCGGAGGCGTCGCCGTGTGGCCTCGATTGCGGTGAGGTCGGTGCCGTTGCGGGTAGGTGTGTCGCTCATGTGGTTCCTCATCTCGGGGTTGCAGGTCGAGTAACCGCCTACGCGGCGCGCAGCAGGTCCGAGAGGAGGATTACCACCGGCGGCACCCGCAACGACGTCACCCAGCTGATCCCTCCAATCCAGGCTATCCCGCCGATCCGCGGCAAACGCGGACAACGGCCGCACCGCCCGCGACACCTGTACGCCGACGGCGGGGTGCGGCCACAGAGCGTGCGATCCGGGGGACACCGAGCGTCGGGGCGGCGGCGGGCGACGGGGATCAGCTGCGTCGGGTCGGTGCTGCTGGATCCCTCAGACGATCTACTCGGCCGCGCTCCTGCCCAGGGCGGCCGCACCGCCGACCAGACCGTGGGCCGTGGCCCGCCTTCGGGCGAGGCACGCAACCTACGGCGACATCGGCTGCCGCTCAGCTCGCCGCACCCTCCGCCAAACTCAGCCCACTGGCAATGTTTGCCAGCAAGGCCAGAGTCCAAGAGGTGAAGCCGGAGCCTCTTCGCCATGTCGAAGCAGAGATGTCACAGATGGGGGTTCGCGGGGCGTCTTATGGAGAGGCGCTGAGCCTCGACATCCCCGGAGGTAGAAATGCATCCGTTCGGCCTTGCCATGGCAGGTCACGACGTCGACACGGCCGTGACGCTGCTCGCGGCGAACGTCGCATTCCGCAGTCCTGTCGTGTTCGCGCCCTATCGCGGGCGCGACGCAGTCGCACCGCTTCTGTACGCCGTCGCGGACGTCCTTGAAGACTTCCGTTACACCCGGGAGATCGGTTCTACGGACGGACGAGACCTGGCGCTTGTCTTCCAGGCATGTGTGGGAGACAGGCAGGTCGAAGGCTGTGATTTCATCCACCTCGACGGCTCGGGTTTGATCGACGAACTGTTCGTCATGATCCGCCCCATGTCCGGTGTGTACGCACTTGCCGAGGCGATGGAGGCACGGCTCAAAGCGGCGAGCGGTGGCAGGCGGCCCACCTGACGAGGCATGGCAAAGGTCACGCTTCTCATGCGCAGATGTGGCGTGGGGGTCTGTCGGACTGAAAGCAGCACGGGATGTCACACGCACCGCCGCTGTCGCGTCTCCAGGGAGAACGTTGATTCCAGGAGATCGTGATGAACGTTGCACTGTGGGTAGGGCAGGCGTTGTTGGCGCTCGTTCTCGTGTATTCGGGGGCGCTCAAGGTGTCCCAGTCGGGGGAGAGGCTCGTCGAGATGGGGCAGACGGGAGCGGCTGTGTTCCCGCTGCCGTTGATCCGGTTCGTCGCGTCCTGCGAGTTGCTCGGCGCGGTCCTGCGTCCGCTCACCGTGCTGAGCACCGCACTACAGCGCTACGACCTGCATCTCGAACGCAGGACGGTGAACGCCCAGCCCGGCGTTCTCATACGCGACCCACTGGGCGGGCTCCTCGACGTGCCGTCCGTGGACGTGATCGGCGGCAAGGTGCACACCATCCACTCGATCCTTCAATCCCCACACGCTCCGTCACCTGGGACCTCTGGTCGGACCCGACCATCCGCTCCGCCGCAGTCCGCGCCAGAGGTGACACGAGCGGCACCGTGGGGGTCACAGCGGGCCCGGTGATCGCGTCTCAGAGGCAAGCGAGACGCAGTGAGAGGCAGCGAGAGCATAAGAGTTGCAGGGAAACGGAGGATCGTCATGACGCACAAGGTGCTGGTGCTGGGCGCCGGATACGCGGGCCTGGTCGCCGCGAAACGGTGCGCCCGGCAGGTGCGCAGCAACGAGGTGTCGGTGACGCTGGTGACGGCCATTCCGGACTTCGTCGAGCGTCCCCGGCTGCACCAGTTGGCTACGGGGCAGGCGATCGAATCCGTGCCCGTCGCGCGATACCTACGGAAGACGTCGGTGCGTCTGGTGATCGGCTCGGTCGTCGGCATCGACCTCGACGCGCGCACCGTGACGACGGTCCAGGCCGGCGAGCCTCACGTCATGCCGTACAACACGCTGGTCTACGCCTTGGGGAGCAATATCGATGTCGAGAGCGTGCCCGGAGTCGCCACCCACGCGTGGAGCCTCGTCGGCAGCGGTGCAGCCTCCCAGGTGTGCACACGCTTGCAGGTTCTCGCGCAACGTAAGGGCCGGGTCGCCGTCTGCGGCGGCGGCTTGACCGGCATCGAGATCGCCACCGAGGTCGCCGAGTCCTTCCCGGATCTTCAGGTGACGTTGGTCAGCAACGCCCGGCCGGGCGCGTGGCTGTCGCCCAAGGCGCAGGCGTACGTCACGCGGACCTTCGAGACGTTGGGCGTGGCGACCCGGAGCGGTGGACGGGTCCAGGAGGTGCACGCGGACGAGCTGGAGCTGGACGACGGTGGTCGCGTGCCGTTCGAACTGTGCCTGTGGGCAGGCGGGTTCAGGGTTCCCAAGCTCGCCCGGGCCAGCGGCCTCGCGGTCGACAACCAGGACCGTGCCCACGTGGACTCGAACCTGGAGTCGGTGTCCCATCCGGGTGTGTACGTGATCGGTGACGCCGCGGCCGTTGCCGGTGCGTGGGGGAGCGAGCTCGCGATGGGCTGCCGGACCGGTGGCCTCACCGGACCCAAGGCCGCCGACGTCATCGCCGCGAGGTTGACCGGGCGGGAGCCGGGGCGGTTCCGCTATCGCTACATTCACGAGTGCATAAGCCTGGGGCGACGACACGGACTGATCCAGTTTCTCCACGCCGACGAGTCACCGAAACGCAGCATCCTGACCGGGCGCAAGGCCATCGCGTACAAGAACGCCACCCTCAACGGTGCCAAGGTGCTGTTCCGCCACCCAGGTCCCGTCCTGGCGCGCCGCCGGCATTTCATTTCGAACGGGAAGAGTGCGAAGGGCCCGTCACAGTACCGGTTGCCGAAGTGACTTGCGTGCGAAGGTGTGCGCTGTCCCCTGTTACGACCGATCGCCGTCCGGCGCGGCGTCGTCGTCCGGGCGCCAGGAGAGCAGCCGGACGTCGCCCACCGTGCGGACGTGGCGGCGTGCGGCTGCTGCGGCCTGCCGCATGTTGCCGGCGCGGATCGCGTCGGCTATCCGCTGGTGCTGCGCAAGAGAACGCGGCGGCCTGCCCGGCTGGCGCAGGGACTCGGCGCGGGTCTCGGCGATCTGCGGGGCCAACTGCCGGTAGAACTCGATGAGAACCGGGTTGTGCGACGCGGCGGCGACGGCCGTGTGGAAGTCCCGGTCCGCCTCGCAACCGAGATCTCCGGCCTTGATGGCATGCCGCATAGCGTCGAGTGCCGCGTCCATGGCGACGAGATCGTCCTCCGTGCGCCGGTCCGCGGCGAGTTCGGCCATCTTCGTCTCGATCGCCTCCCGAGCGTCGAGGACGTCGGGCAGACGCTGCCGCCGGTCGAGCAACGCGGCGACGGGCTCGGCCGGAAAGTCCCTGCGGCGCAGATAGGTTCCGCCGCCGTGCCGGATCTCGACGATGCCCTGGACTTCCAGTACAACCGTGGCCTGTTTGACGGAGTTGCGGCTGACGCCCAACCGCTCGGCCAGGTCACGCTCGGCGGGCAACCGGTCGCCCGGCTGGAGTTCGGCTTCCTCGATGTAGGCGCGGAGGCGCTCGACGAGCTGCTCGTACAGCCGCGGACGGCTGACCGGTCGTAGAGATTCACTCATCCCCGCGCCCCCTCTTGACACCCCCACAGAAGGCTAGCACTCTCTCCGAAACCCGTTCAGTGGGTCAGTGGTTCAACCACTTTTGGGAGTCGTCATGGCCACCAGCCACACCACCGCAGCCGTCCCCGAAGCGACACGCAGACATCGCCGTCGCGCAGTGATCGCCAGCACGGTGGGCACCGCGATCGAGTGGTACGACTTCTTCCTCTACGGAACCGCCGCCGCCCTCGTCTTCCCCCATGTCTTCTTTCCTGGCCATGCCACGTACACCGGAGTACTCGCGTCCTTCGGCACGCAGTTCGTGGGCTTCGCGGCCCGTCCGCTCGGGGCCGCGATCTTTGGGCACATCGGTGACCGGGTGGGCCGCAAATCAACCCTGGTGACCACCCTCCTCCTTATGGGCGCGAGCACTTTCCTCATCGGCCTCCTGCCGGGCTACGCCTCCCTCGGGCTCGCCGCTCCGGTGCTTCTGGTCCTGCTGCGCATCGTGCAAGGCATCGGCGTGGGCGGGGAGTGGGGCGGCTCGGTCCTGTTGTCCATGGAGTGGGGCTCCCGGAGCCGGCGCGGGCTGATGGCGAGCTGGCCGCAACTCGGCGTGCCCTTGGGGCTCCTCGCCTCGACCGGCATGGTCAAGCTGATGAACTCGGTCGCCGGTGGAGAGTTCGACAGCTGGGGCTGGCGGATCCCCTTCCTCGCCAGCGCGGTGCTGATCGGCATCGGTCTGTACGTGCGGTTGCGGGTCCTGGAGAGTCCGGCCTTCGCCGAGGTGAAGCAGGAGCGCGTGGTGGTACGTCAGCCCGTCTTCAGCGTGCTGCGGCATCAGCCCCGCGCCGTGCTGACCTCCGCCTTCGTACGCATGTCGGAGCAGGCGCCCTTCTACCTCTTCATCACCTTCGTGCTCACCTACGGCACCGAGAAAGTCGGTCTCCCCAAAGGTGAGTTGCTGAACGACACGCTTATCGCGGCGGCAGTCGGCCTGATCAGCGTCCCACTGTTCGGCCACCTCTCCGACCGTTTCGGAAGGCGCCTCGTATACGGGATCGGGATCTGCTGCGTCGGGCTGTTCGCGTTCCCCTACTTCGCCATGCTCGACACGGGACGTTCTGGGCTGGTCCTGCTCGCCATCGTGCTCTCCCTCGTCTTCCACGACATCCAGTACGGGCCCCAAGCCGCGCTGATCGCCGAAGGGTTCGGGACGAACGTGCGCTACAGCGGTGCGGGGCTCGGGTACCAGCTCGCCTCGGTCATCGCGGGCGGACCGGCGCCGCTCATCGCCGCGGCGATCCTCCAGCACACCGGATCCAGCACCTACATCAGCTGGTACATCATCGGCTGCGCAATCGTCGCCATGGCCGCACTACTGCTCATGCCACGCCCGGCACCGCCCGAGGGCGCCGTCCCGCAAGCGGTGCTTGCGACCCATGACTCAACCCCGGAAGGGCAAGCCGTGTCGGGCGATTGAGGGAGGTCACCGAGCGCCGGCCGAACCTTTGCCGTGCGCGCACACGGGGTGGCTTCGGGTCCAGCGGGCCGCATCGCCGGCCCTGAGCGGCCATGTCTACCCTGGCGGCGTGACATTGGTGTGGGTGACGGGCAATTCAGGTACAGGCAAGTCCACGCTGTGCCAACTGCTGCGAGCGCGCGGCTACTTCGCGCTCGACGCCGACGAGGACGGCTTCAGCCGCTGGATCGACCGAGCCGACGGAGAGGTCGTGAGGGATCCTCCGTATCCGGTTCCCGAGGGCTGGCTCGACCGATACGGGTGGGCGATCGTCCGCGAGCGCGTGGAGGACCTCGTCGAACAGTCCCGCTTCCGCGTCGCGTTCCTGTGCGGATCGGCGGAGAACGAGGCAGGCGTCCGCGATCTCTTCGACCTCACCGTGTGCCTGGTGATCGACGAGGACACGCTCCGCCACCGGCTCGCCACCCGCACCACCAACGCATTCGGCCGGCATCCCGAAGAACTCGCAGCGGCCCTGAAGTGGAACCCCCGGATGCGAGCGATCTACGAAAGCCGTGGCGCGACCATCATCGACGCATGCAAGCCGGTGACCGAGGTGGTGGACACCGTGATCGAGGCAGTCCAGGAGCTGACAGGGCCCACCCGGCCCAGCTCGTAGCCCGGATCACCCCTGCGGGCCGCGAACCGGCACCCAGACAGTGGCGTGGAAAGGACCGTTGGCAGTGGCTGGGTCAGCGGGTGGAAGGGCTGCGCTGTCTGCGACGATGCCCTGGCAACTGACCGGCTTGGCAAACGAGTTGAGCCCGCAGAGGGAGGGCTGGTAGGCGAAATCGTCATCGTCGACGCGGGCGACGAAGGCGCGGGGGTTGGGGGCGATGTCGTCACCGACCGCGATGTTCCCGGCGATCTGCTTGACCTCGGTGACACCACGCCCGGAGCCGATCGTGGCACTCGTGTGCGTCTTGAGGGCGAACGAGGTCGCCCCAGAAACCGACGATCGAAACGCGCACGCCTCGCCAGGCCGCCGTGCCCTCCGCAGGCACGAACCGGCCGGCCGTTGCACAGCCCCCACTGGTACATCAGTTCCGATCCGCCAAACAGAGCGCGACCGGCAGCAAACAAGACATTCGCGGGTCGTTCAGCGCGTACCGTCCAGACATGGACTCAGCTGTTTCACCCCGCGTCCTCGTCATCGGGCTTGATCCGTATCGGGTGCCCGGGCCGTGGGATCCCGAGCCGGTAACCGAGGCGATCGCGGCGGGACTGGCCAAGTTCGCCGAACATGGCGTGGGCGTGGAGACCTGCCTGTTCGGTCTCGATGGAAGTGACGACGTGGAGTCGGTCGTCGGGAATGCGCTGCGAGCCCATCCGTGGGAGTGCGTCACCGTCGGCGGTGGCCTACGGCACTCAGATGATCAAGTTGAACTCCTGGAGCAAGTTGTCAACCTGGTTCGGCGGCACGCCCCCGATGCGGCCATCGCGTTCAACAGCACCCCGGACAACACCTACGAGGCCGCGGCGCGTTGGATCGAGTGACGACAGCGGACGACCCGGCTGGCGCGCGACGCGGTGCGGAGGTAGACGACTTTCGATCCGAGGGTGCGGGTCTCGACGAGTTCGAGATCCACCCGGCGCTCGTTCCGGGGAAAGAACGGAATGCCGCCGCCGACCAGGACGGGGTAAACCCTGGCCCGGTACTCGTCGATCAGATCCAACGCGGCCGCCTCGGCGGCGAGAGTCGCGCCGCCGATCGCGACGTCACCGTCTCCCGGCTCGGCCCGCAGCCGCTCGATCTCCTCCGCCAGGCCACCGGAGGCCAGGCGGGCATGGCCCTGCACCGTCGACAGCATGGTGGAGAACACCACTCTCGGTAGCGGCTTCCAGAGCCCGGCCCACTCGAGCGTTGCGTCGAGCGAATGATCCTGATCGGCGATCTCCCAGTACAGCATCGTCTCGTACAGCCGCCGCCCCAGCATCCCTCCGGCCCGACGATGGAGCCGTCGAGCGAGACAGCCATCGAATAGGTCGCCCTGCGCATCAGAGGCCTTCCTGGGTAGATGGCTCGATGCGGCCACTGGCGCTGCAGGACCGTCGCGGCTTGCGGGATCGCGTCAGACCGTGCTCGACGGTGAGCCGGCCGGCGGGCCGCGCAGTTTTCCCGCGCCCCGTGAACGCCGTGGCAGATCGCGTGTTGTACCGGGACCGGGGTGACACCTGCCGTTCATGCCCGGCGGCGGTGAATGTTGAATTCCGCGAGCACTCTCCGTGGCGTGAAACGTATTGCAGGGATCGTCCTTGCGGTGCTGCTGATCGGTGGCGTGGTGGCTGCCGTCGTCGCAGGCCGGTATGACGGGGACAAGGGCACGGCAACGAAGACCGTGCGCATGGTGATCGGGTCGGAGAAGGCCGAGTACTTCGCCGATCCGGATGTGGTGAAGGCCCTCGCCACCAAGGGCTACACCGTGAAGGCCGAGACCTCCGGGTCCTGGGCCATGGAGGGGCTCGACCTCAAGGGGTACGACCTCGCGTTCCCGTCCAGCCAGTCGCCCGCCGTCGAGCTGGCGACGCGGTACAAGGTGCACGGGACGCTCCCCAGGCCGTTCTACTCGCCCCTCGTCGTCGTGGCCCACCGCAGCGCCGCCCAGGTGCTCGCGGCGAACGGCCTCGCGACCTTGGACAGCGGGCACCGCGGCACTCTGAAGGTGGCCGCGTATCTTGACGCGGCCCGTCATGACCGCACTTGGCAGCAGCTGAAGGGGGCCAGTAAATATGGGGAGTTGAGCGGGACGCTCTTCATCTCCAGCACCGATCCGGAGTCCTCCAACTCCGGTGCCCTCTATCTCGCCGCCGCCTCCTACGTGGCGAACGGCGGGCAGGTGGTGGCCGACAAGGGCGGCCTCGACCGCACCGAGCCGCTGCTGAAGAGGCTCGTCACCGTGCAGGGTGCCCAGCAGTCCAGTTCGGACGCGGTGTTCCGGGACTTCGTCAGCGGCGCCGGCAACCCGCTGGTCTGGGTCTACGAGTCGCAGGTCGCCTCGCTTCTCACGGGCGGGCAGCAGCCCGACGACCTGGTGGTGCTCTACCCGGACACCACGGTCAACAGCGACCACACCGTCGTACCGCTGACGGACAAGGGTCAGGCGCTGGCCGAACTGCTCTCCACGGACAAGGAGTTGCGGCGGCTCGCCGTCCGGCACGGCTTCCGGCCCCAGGGCGCGGCCGGCGAGTTCGCCTCGCACACCGCCTATCTCAAGCAGGAACTGACCGGCGTCCGGCAGGCGCCCGTGCCCACCTCCGCGGTGCTGCACGAGTTGGCGCGCCGGGCGCGCGGATGAACGGGGGAGACGGCATGACCAGTTTCAACACCAGCCAGAACAGTCATCAGAACACCCTGAGCGGGGACGACGTCTTCACGCTCACCCCGCCCGAGGCCGTCGCGGCCGTGCCGCGCGAGAAGGCGGGCGGGCTCGTGCCTGTAGACGACAGTGTCCGTACGGACATGGCGGAGAAGGCCTCCGCATACGTCGCCTCCCTCGCCGCCCTCGATGCCCGCTCGCCCGAGTTTGCCGGCAAGGTCGGGGAGGTCACCGCGCTCGGCGCCGGTGAGATGCGCACCGCGGCCGCGCAATCCAACCGGATGCTGGAACGGACCGTGCGCAGTCTGCCCAGCAAGAACGGGGACGCCCAGTCGCAGGTCGCGGGCTCACTCGTCGAACTGCGGCGGGTCGTCGAGGACTTGGACCCGCGGGACCTGCCCGCCGGCAAGGGACGCAAGTTCCTCTCCCGGCTGCCCGGCGGGAACAAGCTGCGCGACCACGTCGCCAAGTACGCCTCCGCGCAGGGGACGTTGAACAAGATCGTGGGCTCGCTGCGCGGTGGTCAGGACGAACTGCGGCGCGACAACGCCGCGTTGCAGACCGAGCGGGTGCGCCTTTGGGAGACCATGGGCAAGTTGCAGGAGTACGTCGTTCTGACCGAGGCCCTGGATGCGGCGGTCGAGCAGCACATCGCCGGCACCGCGGACCTTCAGGCGGCCGACTCGCTCCGCGCCGACGTGCTCTTCCCCGTCCGGCAGAAGCACCAGGACCTGCTCACCCAGCTCGCCGTGTGCGCCCAGGGCTACCTCGCCATGGACGTCGTACGACGCAACAACGACGAGCTGATCAAGGGCGTGGACCGGGCGGCGACCACGACCGTGTCCGCGCTGCGGATATCCGTGATGCTGGCCTCCGCGCTCGACAACCAGAAGAAGGTCGTGGAGCAGGTCAACGCCCTGCGTGGCACGACCGAGGACCTCATCAGGGGCAATGCCGAGATGCTCGCCACCCAAAGCGGCGAGATACAGCGGATCGCCGCCGATCCGGCCGTGGGCGCCGAGACCCTGCGGTCCGCGTTCCAGCAGATCTACCGCACCCTCGACGCGATCGACACGTACAAGGTCCAGGCGACCGAGGTGATGGCGACCACCGTGGAGAACCTGACGGCCGAACTGCAGAGCGCCGGCGCGTACTTGGACCGCAGCCGGTCCCGGGGCGCGCTGGAAGGGGGGCCCGCGTGAGACGCGTACTGGCTGTCATCGCCGCCGCGGCCGCCCTGCTGACCGCCTGCAGCGCGGCCAAGAAGGCCGACCCCGCCACCACCCCCGAACCCGGCACCCTCCGCGTCCTCGCCTCCAGCGAGCTCGCCGACATGGCACCGGTGCTCGATCAGGTCCGCAAGGACACCGGCATCACCGTCCGGCCCACCTACATGGGCACCCTCGACGCCGTGAACCTGCTGGCGGCGGGCAAGGCCGGCGGGGCCTACGACGCCGTGTGGCTCTCCTCGGACGACTATCTCCGGCTGCGCCCCACCGCCGCGCAGAAGATCGTCTCCGAGACACCGGTCATGTCCAGCCCGGTCGCCGTTGGGATCAGGACGGCCACCGTGCGGACCCTCGGCTGGAATCCGGACGACGTCACCTGGTCCCAGGTCGAGAAGGCCGTACAGGACGGGAAACTGACGTATGGCATGACCGACCCGGCTCGCTCCAACTCCGGTTTCTCCACGCTCGTTTCGGTTGCCTCCGCCCTGTCCGGCGCCCAGTCCGCGCTCACCGACGCGGACGTGGCGAAGGCCACGCCCCGGCTGAAGGAGTTCTTCAAGGGGCAGCAGCTGACGTCGGGTTCGTCGGGTTGGCTCGCGACGGCGTACAAGCGGCGCGGGAACGTAGACGCGCTCCTCAACTACGAGTCCGTCCTCAAGGGCATCCCGGGCCTGACCGTGATCCGCCCCAAGGACGGCGTGGTCACCGCCGACTATCCGCTGTCCTCTCTCGACGGCACACCCGCCGCGACCCGCGAGGACGTCCGCCGCCTGACCGAGGCCCTGCGCACACCGAAGATCCAGAAGGAGATCACCACCCGCACCCACCGCCGCCCGGTGATCCCGTCGGTGCCGCCCGCAGCAGGCCTCGAGACCACCCGCCGCCGCGAACTCCCCTTCCCCGGCAGCCTTTCCGTCGCCGACGGCCTGCTCGACTCGTACGAGAACAAACTGCGCCGCCCCTCCCGGACGGTCTACGTCCTCGACACCTCGGGCTCGATGCGGGGCGACCGCCTCGACCGGCTGAAGAAGGCACTGACCCGCCTCACCGGTGACTTCCGCGACCGCGAGGAGGTGACACTCATGCCGTTCGGGTCGCACGTGAAGAGCGTACGGACGCATGTGGTCGAACCGGCGGACCCGAAGTCCGGGCTCGACGCCATCCGCGCCGACACCAAGGGTCTCTCCGCCGACGGCGACACCGCGATCTACACCTCGCTGCAGAAGGCCTACGAGCAACTCGCCGCCGACCACGACACGTTCACGTCGATCGTGCTGATGACCGACGGTGAGAACACCACCGGCGCGAAGGCCGGCGAGTTCGACACCTTCTACCGCTCGCTCGGCAGTGATCAACGGGAGATCCCCGTCTTCCCGATCCTCTTCGGCGACTCCGACCGGCGGGAGCTGACGCACATCGCCGAACTGACCGGCGGCCGCCTCTTCGACGCCCAACAGGGCTCGCTGGACGGCGCCTTCGAGGAGATCCGTGGCTATCAGTAGATACCTCGAGTCCCGCAAGAACATCGCGGGCAGCGCGTGCGGGCTCGTCGGGCTCGCGCTCACCTTCACGGGGGTGGCCGGGCCGTACTGGCCCGTCGTCGTGGCCGGACTCTACGGCGCGGGCGCGCTGATCGCCCCGCCGGAAAGGCCCCCACTGCCGAACTTCCCGGACCCCTCGGCCCAACTGGAAGAACTGCGCGGCGACTTCGCACAACTGGGCGACTACCTGGCAGAGGTCGACCTGCCGCCGGCCTCCGCGGGCCGCCTCACCGAACTGACGGATCTGCTGGCCGCGTTGCTGGCCGCAGGCTGGGTTGCCGAGGTCCTCGCCCAGGACCCGGAGGGCGTACACACGCTTTCGCGGGCCGTACGGCAGGACATCCCCGAGGCCGTCGACAGCTTCGTACGCACCCGCTGGTGGACCCGGATGGCCCCGGGCTCCGAACCGCCGGAACGCCACCTGCAACGACAGCTGACCCTGCTCCAGGAGGAGGCGGAACGGCTGGCCGTGGCACTGCGTGAGACGGAGGCACGGCGGCAGGAATCGCACACGCGGTATCTGGAGGACAGAGGGCGGGCCAACTGACCTGATCTCCGCACGGGGTTGGACACGACCACGCCCATCACAAGCAGCATGATCAGCGGCCCACCACCTGCAGCGCTGCGAAACGCCGGCCGGTCGGCACCTCCAAACCGCGGACGGCGGACCCCGAACGCGGAAGGATGGAGCCCGACGTCGTACTCGGCACGGGCTACGAGATCGAGACACCCTATGGCTTCGACCAGGCCGACCACCGCGCGGCCGGGCTCGCCACACTCGACGCGGTGCGCGACGCGGTCAACCGGTGGGTCTTCCAGGAACAGATCGACGACGAGGGCCTTGCACTGCACTCCGTGCGCCGGCTCATCGTTCCCGGGCTCGACGGCTCCGGCGCGACCCACGGCGTCGAGGTCACGGGTGAGCCGCTGCGCCGCGGGCGTCGCCTCGCTCGAGGAGCACGCCGCATACCTGGCCGCGCTCCCGGACCACCCCGCCCCCGCGGACTTCATCCCGCATCCACCGCGATGAGCGGCAAGGCGATGGGCGTCGAGCACGCCGTCCTGTTCCGCGCCCACGACCTGCAGGCACCACCGGAGTTCGAGACCGAACAAGTGCGGGACCGACGTCCTGCGGAGTGAGCAGGACGATGGGGAACTCGCGATGTCCCGCGCACGCGGTGCGTGGCGGAGCCGTACGCAAGGCCAACAGGCCCACGGTTAGACCCTGTTCGAATTGATTGCGAGCCCGCCGCCCGTCGCGGAGGCTGTCGGCGCACCGGTCAGCCGTCCGAGCCCGGTGCAGGGGGAGAGCCGGCTGTGGCCGACGAGATGGTGGAGCAGGCCCAAAGATTCATCAACAGCTACGACGTCGACGGCATCCCGAAGGTGGAGGTCAACGGCAAGACCAGCTGGACGGTCATGTTCGCGCTCACCCGTGCGCTCCAGCATGAGCTGGGCATGACCACCCTGGCCGACAGCTTCGGGCCGGCCACGCTGGCAGCACTGCAGTCCCGCTTTCCGGTGATCGACGCCAACACCCGCAACGGCAACATCTACCGGATCGTGCAGTCCGCCCTGTACTGCAAGGGATACGACGGCGACCAGATCAACGGCGACTACACGGAACGCGTCTCGGCATCCGTCACCAGCCTCAAGCGGAACATGGGCGTCGACGCCGCCTACCCGGGAGACGGCCTGGCCCCCAAGGTGTTCAAGGCACTGCTGACCATGGACGCGTACGTCCTGGTCGAAGGCGGCACGGACGCCATACGCAGCGTCGAGCAATGGCTCAACAGCCGCTACGTCGGCCGCCGGGACTTCTTCGTGATCCCCTGCGACGGCAACTTCTCCAGGGACGTGCAGAAGGCGCTCATCTACGCCATCCAGTACGAGATCGGCATGAGTGACGACGTCGCGACGGGCGCGCTCGGCCCCGCCACGAAGCAAGGACTGCGCGAGCACACCGTGGCCCAGGGCGCCACCGGCACCTGGGTGGCGCTGTTCAGCGCGGCCATGCTCTTCAACCGGCGGCCCGGGGTCTCCTTCACCACCGCCATCGACGCCGGCCTCGCCTCCAGGGTGCGGGACTTCCAGAGCTTCGTACGGCTCACAGTGAACGGCCAGGGCGACTTCCCCACCTGGGCCTCCCTGCTGGTGTCCACGGGTGACAACACACGCGCCGGCACCGCCTGCGACACCGTCACCGAACTCACCGCCGCCCGCGCCACGGCCCTGTACACGGCCGGCTACCGCTACGTCGGCCGCTACCTGTCCAACGTCCCGGGCAGCACCCTCAACAAACAACTGCAACCCGGGGAGTTGAAGGTCATCGCCGCCCACGGCCTCAACGTCTTCCCGATCTACCAGACCTACGGCGGCGAGGCGGCGTACTTCCGTCGTGAACAGGGCATCGCCGACGCCCACGCCGCGATCGAACGCGCCCGCCACTACGGCTTCAAGGACGGCACCCGCATCTACTTCGCCGTCGACTTCGACGCCCTCGACTACGAGGTGACCGACAGCGTCCTGCCCCACTTCCGAGGCATCAAGGCCACCATCGACGAGTACGGCCCCGAGTACCGCATCGGCATCTACGCACCGCGCAACGTGTGCAGCAGGGTCGGGGCGGAGGGACTGACCTCGGCCAGCTTCCTGTCCGACATGTCGACGGGCTTCTCGGGAAACCTCGGCTACCCCCATCCCACCGACTGGTCGTTCGACCAGATCGCCACGATCTCCGTGGGCAGCGGGGACGGCGCGATCTCCATCGACAACGACATCGCCTCCGGCCGCGACGAGGGGCAGAACAGCTTCCTGGAGGAGGACGACGACAGCCACCTGGACGGCCGGTTCGACACGTTCTTCCGGGACGTACTCCTCACCGACGTGCAGAACTACCTCGTCAACTCCATGGGAGTGCCCGAGCAGGGCGGCGACGGGACCATGGCCTACAGCACCCGCACCACCACCCAGTCGTTCCAGGCCGTGATGGACCTCGACTGGCTGATCACCTCCCTCTCCCGCACCTACGGCATGCGCAAGGCCCTCATCCAGTGCCCGCTGCTGTGGGAGATCAGGGCCTACAACATCGCCGACAAGGCCGCCGACGACGCCGTGGAGGCCGGCCTCAGCGACGAGAGCAGCACCGGCCTCGGCCAGATCAGGGCGCACACCGGCATCGGAGCCCGCAACTACTGCATAGAGGCGGGCATCATCACCGGCCGCATCATGAACGCCGACAACGCCGACGACCTCTCCACCATGTGGCACAGCCTCCACGACGACGACGTCTACAACGTCAGCACCATCCCGGCCGTCCTCGTTCAGGGAGCCGCTCTCGTCGGCGTCGCACGCCCCTCCGTCACCAGCAGCGACGACGACAGCCGACAGATCATGGGCCGCTACAACGGGACCGGCGACGGCGCCGTGCGCTACGGGAACGCGATGATCGGCCTCTACGCCGTCTTCGAGAAGTACAACAGCCTCTTCCGCGACTGACCGCGCCCTCCGCGACTCACCTCGCCCCAGTCCCGCCCTCGCCCCACTCCGCCCTCGCCTCCGGAGCCACGCCATGTCCCTACCCAGCCCTGCCCCGACCCGGCGCGTGCTGCTGCGCACGGCGACCGGACTCGCCTGCGCCGCCGTGACAGTGCCCGCCCTCGCCACCGCCGCCGCGGCGGCGGCGGACCCGCCCGGCCCGTCGACGCCGGCGCTCCCAGACAGCCGGCCCGCTGGAGACCATCCGCGCACAGGCAGGAACAGTGCGAACGGCTGGCCCATGGAGAAGGGCGCCGACATCGGAGGCGCCATATGGACCAGAGCCGTACCCGGCACCGGCGCGGGCGTCGCACTGCGGCTCGGTGCCGTCTCCACGGTGCTCGTCCATGTGATCAGCCGGTACCACTACGAGATCGCGGCACTCGAACCGGACGACGTCCAGGGCTTCAAGGCACCACAGGGCCTGACCGGTTACCGGACCAACTACGCCTCCGGCACCGCCGTCGCCATCCGCCCGGGCGCCCACCCGCCGGGCGCGACCGGCTCGCTCTTCCCCGCACAGAGCGCCGCCATCGCCGACATCGTCGCCGACTGCGCGGGCGTCGTGCGCTGGGGCGGCACCTTCGACACCCCCTATGAGGCGCACTTCCAGATCGACGTCCCTCCGTCCGACGACCGCCTCGCACGGCTCGCCGACCGGATAGGACGCCGCAACCTGACGCTCGGCCAGGGACCGGGAACGCTCGCTCTGCGCGGCTGATGACGTCAACCCGTAACACCCGCGGCGCGCCGCCGACCGCGGGACCGACCATGACCATGAGGAGTCAGCAGTGAGGAACATCGCGAAGTCGTCGGCCGCAGCGTTCGCCGTCATGGCGGCGGCCGTCGCCACGGCTCTGGGCGTCACCGCCGCCCCGGCCTCCGCCGCCCCGTCAGGGGCGCAGTACGACACCGCCTGCAACGTCACCTACTCCTACATCTCGGCCGGAGCCCATCACGGCGCGGGCGACGTGAACTACTGCCGTCTGTGGGGCGGCAGCATCGGGGTGCGCTCCGCACCCGGATCCAGCACCCTCGTGGGCACCGTCAACAGCGCCAACATCAACTGGTTCCGCGGCGACACGCTGAGCTCGCAGTTCTGCTCCGGCAGCTACTGCAACAACGCCTGGGCCTTCACCGAGGCGGACAACGGCAATTGGGGCTGGGTGCCCGAGGTGTACTTCTCCAGCTCGAACACCAGCTGGGACCCGAACCTCCGCTCCTGTGACGCCAATCCGGGCCTCTGCGCACCGTTCTAGGACCCGGCTGACGGAAGCGGACACCAGGAGCCATGGCCGCGGCGCATTTGCGTCGCGGCATTTCCGTGTCGGCAACCTTGTGCGGCAGTCGCTCGTCTACCTCAGCGGCCCAGCACCGGGCGTGGCAAACCCCCCACCGCATTGTGAGTGACCGACTCGATGCTTCGTATCCACTTCACCGCGCGCGACATGGAAAACATCCGCATCGCCCAGCAACCCGACCCCTTGTGGGAACTCGTCTGCGCCGTCTGCCGATTGAGCTCCGGCCAAGGACCACTCGTCTTCGGCCGTTGGCGAAGATCGGTCTCCGAAAGACTTCTCAGCGAGGAACGGACCGGCTTCGCCGTGCGGTTCACGCAGGCGCTCGTCCCCACGACCGGCTACATTCCGGACTTTCTCACGCCCCCTGTCTTGGGTCAGGGCCTGTCTCCGGCCCTGGACCGGGTGCAGGCCACGCCACGCGAACGGCTGCTGAGGGATCTACGGCAGTTCGCGGAGATCCGTCCGGTGCCCGGCTGGGTCACGCATCCGGGAGGATCGGCGGGAGCCTTCGCCGCCTCCCTGGTCACAGCTCTCGAATCGTCCTTCCGTGCCCTGCTCGCACCTTATTGGGCCCATGTGCGATCGGCGGTGGGAAACGATGTCGCGCTGCGCTCGCACGATCTCCTCGAACGGGGCACAGGCGCCCTCCTGGGTGGATTACGCCCATGGGCCCGCTGGAACGCACCGGTGCTGGAGGTGGACTACCCGTGCGAACGCGATCTCCATCTGGAAGGGCGCGGGCTGCTGCTCGTGCCGTCGTACTTCTGCTGGCGCAGGCCGACCTCGCTCGCGGACCCGGGTCTCGACCCCGTGCTGGTCTATCCGGTGGCGAAATCTCCGCTCGACCTCGTCCGCGCGCGCGACGAACGGCTCGAACGGCTGCTGGGACGTACACGAAGCGCGGTGCTGATGGACGTGGCCCGGCACAGCGGCCGTACCACGACCGAGGTCGCCCAGTCGCTCGGCATCGCCCCGCCCAGCGTCAGCTACCAGATCGGCGTGCTGCGTGACGGAGGCCTGATCATCAGCCGCCGCGACGGCAAGTACGTCCTGCACCTGGCCACCGCCCTGGCCCGCGGTCTGCTCGACCGCAGCGGCGTATGAGGCCTGGACCTGCGGGGTGCCTTTCACGAGCGGCGAACCAGGTGACAAGTAACCCGCCGGTAGCTTTCAGATCAAAGGTCGCCCCCTTGCGAGGACGTGGCGAGGGGGCCGAATGGTGTTGCCGGCGTCAGGTCGCGGCCGGCTCGGGGTCCGGTTCCTGGGGGACGGGCTGAGCGAGGTGGAGGCGGCCGCCCACATTCAGCCGCCGTCCGCGGCCCAGGGCGCCGGCCTTGTTCCTCAGCAGGCCCGCCTCGTCGCTGTTGGAAGCACAGCCGAATTGCCAGGCGCCCCGGGTGGGGGCCAGCGCTCTCCCGCCCTGGGCTCCTGGAGAGTACGGGCCCCGTCAGGGCCGGGGCAGCGGTAGGCCGGGCAGCTGATGGTGCCGCAGGTGCTGGCCGCCGTCGTAGGCGTGCACGGTGAACGTCTCCGGCTTCCGGGGCACCCGCACCTCACGGAGTCCTGGCACCGCGTCCGAGGGGTGATCCCGGGGACCGGGCCGAGGTCACAGCAATCGGTCGACCAGTCCGTCGACGTAGTCCGGGGTGAGCGGGCCGATGCCGAGCAGGACTCGGACGTACATCGGGGCCATCACGTGGTCCAGCACGCCGAGCGCGTCGGGTGCGTCCTCGCCGCGTTCACTGGCGCGATCGAGCATGGACTGCAGTTTCTCGTTGCGTTCGGCGAGGAAGGCGTCACGTGCCTGCAGGCCCTGCTGGCCGTTGCTCGACAGGGTGACGGCCAGACGTAGCACCGCCAGGCCGTCGGGTCCGGTGATCACGCGGGCCACTTGGGCCGCGTAAGCGCGCAGGTCGCCTTCCAGACTCCCGGTGTCGGGCATCGGCGACAGTGCGTTGAGGCGGGTGAGCGCCACGTCGGTGAGCAGGTTTTCCAGGCTGCCCCACCGGCGGTAGATGCTGCTGTCGGCCACGCCCGCGCGGGCTGCGACCTCGCCGACGGTGAACTTGCCGTAGCCGCGTTCACTCACCAGGTCGGTGACGGCCTGGTGCACCGCCGCGCGGACGCGGGCGCCGCGCCCGCCGGGTCGCCGGGCTTGCTGTCGCTCGTTCATGCCCCCACCTTAACGCAGCCGACACTTGCGTTTATGAGGCGACGCCCTTACAGTCGCCTAACGCAGTCAACGGCTGCTTTAGGGCGCCTGGGGGCCGACCATGTCGGCCGTGGAGAGGCGCAACCACCGATCGAGGGGAATCTCCATGGCTCGATCGCCTGCGGCCGTAGGCAGTCGACCGAACCGGGCCGTGCTGCTCGCGGTCACCTGCCTCGGCCAATTCATGGTGCTGCTCGACAACACGATCGTCGGAGCAGCGCTGCCCGACATGCAGCACCGGCTGCACACCCAACTGACCGGTCTGCAGTGGATCGTTGATGCATACGTGCTGCTGGTCGCCATGCTGCTGCTGTCCGGCGGTGTCTTCGCCGACCGCTTCGGCCGCAAGCGGGTGTACCTGACCGGTGCGGTGGTGTTCACCGCCGCATCGGCGCTCTGCAGCCTCGCACCCTCTGTCGGATGGCTGATCGCCGGCCGGGCGCTGCAGGGCATCGGGGCCTCGGCGCTGAGCCCCGCATCGCTGGCCCTGCTCGCCGCCGCCTATCCCGTACCCCAGGAACGCATCAAGGCGATCGGCCTGTGGGCCGGATTCAGCGGAATCGGCCTGGCAGCAGGCCCCGTGGCCGGCGGCGTGCTGACCGATGCCTTCGGCTGGCCCGCCATCTTCCTGGTCAATCTGCCCATCGGTGCGATCCTGCTGCTGGTCGGCCTGCGCCACCTCGACGAGTCCCGCAATCCGAACGCCCCCGCGATCGACATCCCGGGGACCGTGCTGTCCGTTGTGGCGGTGGGAGCACTGACCTACGGACTGATCGAGGGCGGCGCCCGCGGCTGGACCGCACCGGTCATCCTGGGAAGCTTCGCCGCCGCGGCGATTCTTCTCGCCGCCTTCGTCGCCGTCGAAGCGCGTCGCTCCGCACCGATGCTGCCGCTGCGCCTGTTCCGTCAGCGGCTGTTCACCGTGTCCAACACCGCAATGATCGTGGTGGGGTTCGCGCTGATGGGCTCGTCGTTCTTCTTCTCCCAGTTCTTCGTGTACGTCCAGGGCAGCTCGATCCTGCGCGCCGGCCTGCAGACCCTGCCCGTCTCCCTCGGCATGGTGACCGTCAGCCCGTTCGCTGGCCGGCTCGCCGCCCGCTACGGCTTCCGCATCGTGGTCACCATCGGTCTGACCCTGGCCGGAGGGGGGCTCCTTGCGCTGGGCCTGGTGCACGCCGACACCGGTTACGGCAACGTGTGGTGGCGGCTGGCAGTCGTCGGCATCGGCTTCGCCTTGACCATGTCCCCGCTGACGGGCGCCACCATCCAGGCGGTCCGCCCGCAAGAGGGCGGCCTCGCCTCTGGCATCAGCAGCACGACCCGGCAGATCGGCGCGGTGCTCGGCGTGGCGGTACTCGGAGCCGTCGTCCGCACCCGGCAGTCCGGCGGTGCCTCCTTCGAGGCCGGCCTCAACAGCGCCTTCGTCGCCGCCGGCGCCGTCACCATGGCCGCCGCCGCCTTCACCGGCCTGTGGCTGGCGAGGTCCAAGCCCACGGAAGGCTTGGCGGTGCCGCACCGCTCCACGGGTCCGGACGCGATCACCACGCCGGACGAGGCGACCACGAACACCCGTTGACGTCGACAACCAGAAACTGAGCAGATAAATGCAGCCGACGTTCGTACTGGTTCACGGCGCCTTCGGGAACTCCTTCTCCTTCGCGCCGCTCCAAGCCGAACTCGGCCTGCTCGGGCACCGCTCCGTCGCCGTCGTCCTTCCCGGGCACGGGTTCGCCGCGACGTACCCGCACGTCTATCAGGTGCCGCAGGACCTCGAAGAGCTCGCCAACGCGCCCGGAGCCATCAAGGGCGTCACGCTCGCCGACAACGCCGCGCACCTCATCGGGATCCTGGAGCGGGCCAAGCGGAACGGGCCCGTCGTCCTCGTCTCCCACAGCCGCGGCGGCATGACGGCCACCGTCGCGGCCAACCATCGGCCCGACCTCATCGACCGCCTCGTCTACGTCTCCGCCTGGTGCCCCGTCGACCTCGACGTCAGCCCCTACTACGCCGAGCCCGAGATGGCGACGGTCGACGCCACCGGGCTGGCATCGGCGATGGTCGGCAACCCCGCCGAACTCGGGCTGCTGCGCTTCAACTTCCGCACCGCCGACCCCGGGATCCTCGCGGTCTACGCTCACCAGCAGCCACCTGAAGTGGCTGGTCGACCCGGCACCGGCCGCCCGAGTTCTGGGCGACTCGCCACGTTCCCGCCTGTCGGATCATGATCGGGTGAGCCGGAGGGCGGCGAACGCTGGTCCGAGCCGGCCGCCGTTCCCGAAGGCATCGAGGAAGGGGCGGCCGGTGAGCCGTACCGCCCGTCCCGGCGGGTACGGACACCCGCCGCCACGATCGGCCGGGTGTTGGGCTCCAACGCACCGGCCGGTGTCGCGATCAACGGTGTCGTACCCCTTGACGGGCCGGCACACGCGAACGAAGAATTGCCGCCATCGCCCTGACAACGTTGTCTCGGCCGGTCGGAAACCGGTCAGAAAGGCGTCGAGAGTGACACACGGAGCCCCGCAGATCAACCGCCGCCGTTTCGTCCAGCTCCTGAGTCCTTCCGTCGCCCTGGCGGCCCTTCCCACCGCACTTGGCCCCAACACCGCCCATGCCGAAGGGCGTTCGCCCGTGGCGCCGGACGCCGTGGCCGAGACCTACTACCGCGTCCTGCTGAACCACACCCACTGGTCCGAAACGCAGTGGGACGCGGGCCGCGGCTACTACACGGACAAGGACTTCGGTTTCGCCGTGGTGCTCGGCAACGCCGTCCTGCTCACCCACGGCAGTTACGACAGCGATCGTGCGGGAGTCGACGAACAGACGCTCAAAGCCCGGACGATCGCCACGATCCAGCACTTCGCCGCCTCCAACCGCCTTACCGGGGGCACCCAGTGGGGCCGGACCCTGTTCTTCGACACGACCTTCCAGCTGTACTTCGTGCTGGCGGCCCGCCTGCTGTGGGACGACCTCGACGAGACCACCCGCGCCGACATCGACACCATCACCCGCGAACAGGCCGCCTACACCACGAACTTGGGCACGGGCGACGACCCGAACTCCGGCAGCTGGACCCCCCACGGCCTCCTGGGCGGCTACGTGGGAGACACCAAGCTCGAGGAGATGGGTGTCTACGCCCAGTCCCTGGCCCCCGGCCTGGCCTGGGCCGCGAACGATCCACGGCACGCCGACTGGGAAAAGGCGTTCGGAGCCTGGTCGCGCAACGAGACCGGCCTGCCGCAGGCCGACCGGGCGAACCCGACCCGCGTCGACGGCATCCCTGTGTCCGACAACTCCGCACGCAACCTGTACGACACGTTCATCGTCGAAAACCACGGCTCCTTCGGACCGCACTACCAGGAGGAGTTGTGGCGCACCTCGGGCCGCAACGCCGCCCACTTCATCACGGCCGGACGGCCGTTGCCGCAGGTGCTCACCCATCAGCCGAACGCCGATCCGCTGTGGCGCACCCTCCTCGGCGTCATGAGCGACGCAGGCGAACCACTGATGCCCATGGTCAACGACCGCGAGCACCTCTACGGCCGTGACGTCATCCCGCTCGCCTTCCTCGCGCAGGTGGGCAAGGACCGTGCGGCCGCCCGGGCGGAAGCGGCTCTGGCCGAGCGGCTGGAGGCCTACCAGATGTACCCGCCCGAGTACCGGCTGGCCAAGTTCTCCGGCGAGCCGAAGTACGAACCGGAGGCCCGCGCCGAACTGGCCATCAGCTACCTGCTGCATCTGTGGGCCGCCGGCCAGGGCCACACCGTCCGCCCCCTGTCCGAGGATGAACTGTTCCAACAGGCCTCGGGCGTCAGCGACTTCGGCACCTGCCCCGGCCTGGTGTCGCACCAGTCGGCCGCCGCCTGGGCGGGCGCCGTCACCAAGCCGGGCTTCGTGAAGTTCGCCTGGCAACCCGCCCATGACGACTGGCTGTTCAAGCTCAGCGGCGCCACCCCCATGTTCCTTCCCAGCTCCGCCGCCCAAGTGACCAGTCGTCAGGCACGCACCTACAGCAGGCTCCGCGACGGGTTCGACGGCAGCGCCACCCTGCTGCACCTGAACATCGGCTATACGGGCCTGACCACCCTGCCGACGGGCGCGGTGGTCTACGCGACCACGGGCTTCAGCGCCGGCGAGGGCCATCTGGAGGTCTACAACCTCACCATGCCGGGCCTGGCAGGCCTCACAGGGTCCCGCACCTACCGCTTCGAGGAGGGCAGCGCCTCCGTCGTCGCCCAGGACGCCCGCCCCCCGGCCACCACGTCACGCGTGGACGAGGTGACCTTCGCGCGGACCGAGGTGCGGCATCTGCGCATGCTCGGTGTCCGGCCCGATCCCACGTACGGCTATTCGCTCTACGCCTTCGAAGCACGCGACGGGGCAGGCGGCAGCGACCTCGCGCAGGGCGGCACGGCCACCGCCTCCTCCTACGACCCGGGCAAGGAGCCGGCCCTCGCGGTGGACGGCAACGCCACCAGCCGGTGGGCGGTCTCCCGCACCGACCGCTCCCGCGCGGACAGCTGGCTCGCCGTCGATCTGACGGCCGTACATGCCGTGGACCGGGTGACTCTGCGCTGGGAGGCCGCCGCCGGACGGGCCTACACGGTGCAGGGCTCGACGGACGGCCGGCAGTGGACCGACCTCACCTCCTGGCCCGTGCCCGACGTCCGCAGCCAGGGCGGCTGGCTCGACGTCGACGGGCGCGCGGGCCTGATCGTGCGGGGCTCGAAACAGCCGCTCGCCGTGTACGGCGACACCATCGTCCTGGCCGACGGCCCGGCCGCACCCCTGCTGGTCGAAGGATTCCCCAGCACCTCCGCCGACAGCCTGCGCCAACTCGCCCGACACGACGTCCCGTTGGCACAGGACGACACCGTACGTGCGGCCCTTACCGACGGCCACCTCAGCCTGTTCAACCTGTCCGACCGGCAGGTCACGACACGCGTCGACATCCCCCAGTCCGCCAGACGGATGATCGTGTTCGAAGGCCGGCAGACCCTGACCGCCCACGGCAGCAGCTACGAGGCCGAACTCGACGCAGCCACCGCCACGTTGCTGCCACCCCGGCTGACCTTGAGCGCGCTGTCCGGCGGCCGGCTGCCCGCGGGGCTGCAGGCCGAGGTCACCGACGCCGCGACGCTCCGGCTCACCGGTCCGTCCTGCCGCATCCAGGTGAGCGGGCAGGGCCGGAGCGAGGTGGCGGTGGTCCGCGCGGGCCGGACCACGACCGTCACCCTGCGCCAGGTCACCGCCTACCCGCTCAACGACCTGGCCCTTGGACGCACGGTCTTCCCGACCAACCCACTGCCGCCCGGCATGTCGGCCCCCTCGGCCGCCGTCGACGGCGATCCCGACACGGCATGGACGCCCGGACCGGGCGGCCGCATGGTCGTCGACCTGGGCTCCCAGCTCCGCGTCCGCACCATCCGCACCGCATGGACCGGGGGCCGAGTACCCGTGCTCCGGGCGGAGTTCAGCAGCGACGGCCTCACCTACACACCGGCCGGCCGACTCACCGGCCACGGCCGCACCCGGCAGCTCGCCACGGACACCACCGCGCGTTACGTGGCCTTGGCCACCGACGCGAGAGTGAGCAACGACGCCCGGCTGATCAGCCTTTCACTGAGCTGATCCCACCGAGTAGGAGCGACCTTCGACGAGCGGCCGCACGCGAACGGACGAAAGCCACGCGGCGGCACGCTGACGCGTAGGGCGGGCGGTGGGAGGGCAGATGAGTGCCGCGTCTCCGGGCCAGACAGCAAATCGGTCCGGATCGGCGGCTTTCCACTCCGTCGCCAGGATTGGGGGCTCGGCGAGTGCTGATCGCAGCCATCCTCGCTTTCACAACTGGCTTGCCATAGGCGTCAGTTTGGGAAGCCAGCAGCTTCTCAGGCCAGCGGCAGTTTTTCGGTCATGCGGAGTTGGTCGATCACGCTGGGAAGTTGTGCCTCGGTGGCGGCGTCGGCGGCGTCGGCGGCGTCGGCGGCGTGGGGGTCGCCGGCCGTGACAGCGTCGATGATGGACAGCAACTGAGGTAGTGACTCCTGCGGGCGTCCGGGCGCAGTTACGATCCCCGTCAGCGGCATTGCCCTGGTCCTCGGCGTGCACAGCATCCTCTCGGCCGCCTTCGTCTTCAGACAACATCGCCGGAAACTGCGTGGCCACCCTCGTCGTCGGCAAAAGGGAGAACGCAACCGACCGGGAATGACTGCGTACCCAACTCGACGCCGGATACCAGGCCGCGTAGCGGTCCAGCCGACGGGCGGCAGGTCCGGTATACAGACGAGCCGAGACCTACGCCCGCATCACCAGGGCGAGTGAACCCTCAACAGGCTCACGGCTCAGGGGTGTTGCTCGCGAGGCGTCCGCCTACCGCGGTGCGGTCGTCGGATGCGCCGACCAAGTCGACGGGGCAGACCGGTGGCGCGTCTCGCCGGTGCGGTATCTGAACCGGCCTGATCCAGATCTCAGAGAGGGACCACCATGGCGTTCACCGCCCACACCTTGCACCTCGCCGCTCGCGGTGCGGACGAGGCCCCCGGCTGGTATCAGAAGGCGTTCGGAGCCGAGGAACTCACCAGGCTGGTGGTGCCCGGCGGCCGGCTGATCCACGTCCAGATCCGCATCGGGACACTCACCCTGATCCTGGCCGACGAGTTCTCTGAGCTGGAGTCCTACGGACCACAGCACTTCGGCGGCACCTACGGTGCCGTCTACCTGCATGTCGACGATGTCGACGCCGCCTGGGAGCGGGCCGTCCATGCCGGCGCCACCGTCATCCGCCCGGTGAACGACACCTTCTGGGGTGAGCGGGAGGGGCAGCTGCTCGACCCGTTCGGTCATCGCTGGGGCCTGGCGCAACACCTTCGCGACGTACCGCTCGCGGAGCTCCAGGAGCTCACCACTGAAGCGTTCTCAGGGCTCGGCTGACGGTCCGGCAGTGTTCGCGCAGTGCGCCGACGAGGGAGCCGACTGTGCCGGGCAGCACGAGCGCCTGGGCGACGCAGGCGAGCGCGGACTGCGTCTGCTGCGGCAGCGCCTGCTCGAACCGGGAGCCGAGGCGGCGGCGACGGTGTATCCCACTTCGCGCCGCAGTTCATGAACGCCTCATCGGCCTGCGCACTGTGATTCGCTGATGTCAGCGGTAGTCAGCGCCGCTCAGGATCGAAACCTGGCCACACAGCTGACGCAGTGAATTGCGGGAGTGGTAGCTGCTCCCAGGCGCTAGCGTGGGCGCCGCGTCCGCCACCAGCCCGCGCTGCGGTTTCCGTATCCCATCGCGCACCACCCTCACGCAGGAGGATGTTCCGCCATGCATCGCGACCGCGGTCCCGCCGACTGGATCCGCCGCTACCGGCCCCGCCCGAACGCCTCGGTGCGGCTGGTCTGTTTCCCGCACGCCGGGGGCTCGGCTGTGGTCTTCCATCCCTGGGCAGCGGCGTTCCACCCCGATGTGGAGGTACTCGCCGTCCAGTACCCGGGCCGGCAGGACCGGCTTGCGGAACCGCCTATCGAGGACCTCCCGGAGCTGGCCCAGCACGTGCTGGGGCCGTTGCGGGCAACGGTCGGCGACAGCCGGTACGCGCTGTTCGGACACAGCATGGGCGCCACCCTGGCATTCGAGGTTGCCCGTCAACTGGAGGCCGACGGCGGCGCCGGCCCCGAGCTGCTGGTTGCATCGGCTCGTCGGGCCCCCTCCCGGCACCGCGCCGAGCTGGTCCACCAGCTGGCCGACGCCGATCTGACCACGCACATTGCCGAGCTGAGCGCCACCAACGGCCGTCTGATGGAAGACCCCAGGGCGAGGGCCATGATCCTTCCGACCGTACGAAGCGATCTGCGGGCGATCGAGACGTACCGCTGCCCACCGGGCACCGCGCTGCGCGCGCCCGTCCTGACGATCATCGGAGACGACGACCGCTGGACCACGCTCGAGGAGGCGCAGGCGTGGGCAGGACACACGCACGGCGGCTTCGAGCTGCGCGTGTTGCCCGGCGGGCACTTCTATCTTGACGAACAGCAAGCCCAGGTACGCCAACTGGTCTCCGCACGCCTCGGCTGCGGCGGGGAGTGACCCCCGCCCGGCCGGCCGACGCGGTCTTCCCCGCAGGGTGGGACTGGAGCTGAGGTTCGGGCGACTTCCTTCGTGGCGGTCTGCACCTGCTCGTGAGCCGTGTGGCCGCGAGTGAGCGGATGCGATGCCGCAGGCAGGCAGCCGTACCCGGAGGACCCCGGCTGCGTGCCCGCGGGTTGCGTCGCACCACGGCGAGCCGGTTCAACCAGCAGCTCCACCGCTCGGTCTCCTCCGGCGGCAGCCGTCCCGCCCGGGTCAGGGTCGCCAGCCCGCGCAGGTTTGGACGATCAGCACTAGTGTCCTGCGCCAGTAGTTGATCGTTAGTAGGTGTGTGACTTCTGCTGCTGGTGCGTCAGTTCCCCGTCGGGGCCCGAAGCTGGAACCG
>NZ_JBICXT010000045.1:0-34145 GCF_043200415.1 Streptomyces sp. NPDC048419
TCGGCGTGGACTGGGGCCTGAACACCCTTCTCAGCACGGGTGCGGCCCGGCTGCACGACGAGGGACAGATCACCGATCTCGGGGCGGGCGCGCAGGCCTTGATGAAGCGGGATGCGGCCGTGGAGTCCTCCCGGTTGGTGGCCAGTTCCCGCAGCATCTCGTGCCATTGGGTGTTCAGCTGGTCTTCGTTCTCACCCACCGCATCTGGCACCGCCTCGACCAACCCCTACACCTTCACCGGCCGCGAGATGGACGGCACCGGCCTGCTGTACTACCGCGACCGCTACTACGACCCGCAGACCAGCCAGTTCATCTCCCAGGACCCCAGCGGCCAGGCCGGCGGCACCAACCTCTACCAGTACGCCCTGTCCTCCCCCACCACCTACACCGACCCTGACGGCAACAACCCCATGATCGCCGCCTGCGTCGTCGGCGGCCTCATGGACGGCGGCCTGGACTGGCTCTCCCAACGCCTGTCCGGCCGCAAGGTCAACTGGGGCCAGGTCGGCCAGTCCGCCGCCATCGGCTGCCTGTCCGGCATGCTCGGCGAAGGCCTCGGCACCGCGCTGGAAGGCAAGCTCGGCTCCAAACTCGGCAGCTGCGCCCTGCCGAACAGCTTCACCGGCGACACCCCCGTCCTGATGGCCGACGGTACCCGCAAGCCCATCAAGGACGTCGCAGTCGGCGACACCGTGATGGCAACAGACCCTGAGACCGGGAACACAGGCCCTCGTAAAGTCACTGCCCTGATCAAGGGGGAGGGCGAAAAACACCTCGTCGACATCACTCTCGACACCGACGGGCATGCCAGAGCCAAGACCAGCACCATCACAGCGACCGACGGCCACCCCTTCTGGGTTCCCCAGCTCCATCGGTGGGTCGAGGCCAGCAACCTCGCCGCAGGTCAGTGGCTGCAGACCAGCAGCGGCACCTGGGTTCAGATCAAGGCGGTCCGACACCACACTCAACAGGCCTCGGTCAACAACCTCACCGTCGAGGGCTTGCACACCTACTATGTACTGGCGGGCAAGACACCGCTTCTGGTGCACAATGCCGGCTGCGGCGAGACAACCTATTATCACGGCGCCGATGTGGATTCCCTCCTCGACATTCTGAACAACAGCCTGAATTCGAGTAAGGCAGCGGCCAAGTACACGGACGGCCCGGGAGGCTTCTTCGTGGCAACCCATGCCGGTGATGCCGAGTTCTTCGCCACGAGGCACGGCGGCGGGGCCATCATCAAGGTGATCATCAGTGATGATGCGATGGCACAATTGAGGAACGCAGGTGCCGTTGCGAGACCCATCCCCATGAGCCCGAAGTCGCCAACATTCGCGGGCGATGAGTTCCACATCCCCACCTCAGCATTCGATCTGTTCAATCAACTGCGAGCCAGTGGTGGTATCCGTGTTTCACCCTGAGGACCTCAACCCTGTTGACGTGCACGAATACGTCCGCCGAGAGCATTCCCGCTTCTTCAAGGGTGGAACCTACAGTCCACTCGAAGCCGCCTCCCAAATAGCCCTGGAAGCGCTATTGACGGGCGTCTCGGATGTACAGATCGCCCGGCATGGCGACTGGGTCAGCCTTGCTTCCGCATCCGACTGGCTGGCCGGTCTGGACGGGGACGCATTCCAACAGCTGGTACCTATTCGCGGCGGCGGACGGAACGCAGTGACGGCAGAGGTATTCTTGACTGTTTTCGCCCGCGGGGTTGTTACGGCGAAAGATGGAAAGGCATCCATCATCAAGGGAGACTCTTTCGGGCCGCTCGCAGAAAATGTGCCAGGCAAGGGCCGCGTCGTATCCTTTACAGTGGCCTGCGAGTAGCACCTGATGGATTCCCACGGCTATTCCAGACGACGAATCCTGTATGCCTCAGCCGTCGGCGCGGTCGGGGCTGGTGGGCTGGCGACGGTGAGCGCAGCAGCGCTGCGCAGCACATCGTCCGGCCAGAAAGAGGCGCCAGCCCACCTCCGTGGCGCCGCTCCATTGCCCTTCATCCACGCAATCTCCCTTGATCTCACTGCAGCTGAAGACCGCCGGATTGGCCAACTGCGCGCTGCGCACCGGGTCGTTGGCGCGTTAGACGGCGGCAAGATTGCCGCCTGGATGGCTTTGGGTGAGAGCGTCCTTCCCGAGCCGGCGAGCAGACCACGCCATCTCCGGCCAATGCCGGCGTTCCCCGGAGATGTCCTGGACCCGGCCCTGTCCCACGGGGATCTTCTGATTCAGTTCACCGCCGCATCGTCCGATGCCGCGCATGTAGCAGCCGATCAGGCACTGCGCACGCTTCCTCGGTGGCGGGTGCGATGGCGCCTGGACGGCCGGCGTCCCGAGAATCGAACGGAGGACGGCAGGGGGCTGGCCCGCAACCCGTTCCACTTCACCGAGGGCTACGGAAACCCTGCCTCCCCCGCCGAGGTCACGGAACGGGCCACCGTCAGGGCCGGTCGAGGCGAACCGGCCTGGGCCGTGGGGGGCAGCTATCAGGTGGTCCGGATCATTCGTCTCGCTACCGGCTTCTGGGACCGTGACACGCTTCACGAGCAGGAGCGCATCATTGGTCGTCACACAGACGGGCGCTGGCTCGACGGCACCCCCGCCGATGAGCGTGCGGTTTTCGCCGCGGATCCCGACGGCAAGATCACCCCACTCGACGCCCATGTCCGCAGGGCGGCCCCCGACCGACGCCATCCGCCGCCCCTGGTCAGGCGCGGCTACAACTACCACCGTGGTACCGACGACCAGGGCCTGATCTTCTGCTGTTTCCAGCGCGACATGGAGAAGGGCTTCGAGGCCGTGCAACACCGGCTGCAGGGCGAGGCCATGGCCAAATACACCCTCACCGTCGGAGGCGGCTACTTCTTCGTTCCCCCACCCGGCGACGGCTGGCTCGACGCGCTGGCCTGACGATCACTCAGGCAGTGCACGGGGTTCCTGGCGAGAGGCCCTCTTGTCGGGCCCTGGCATGCGGTTCACCATCTGTTACGGCACGTGATTGAAGGATGACCGTTCGGGGCGAGGGGGGAACGGGTGGGTCTGCTATGGGCGTTGGAGCCTGCCACGGCGGCGAAACACCGACTCTACCGGCGGTACTACGACGCATGGTGGCCGATCATGCTGCAGCCGCGCGGCGTGCGCAGCTGGAGCAGAGTGACGTTGCTCGATGCTTTCGCGGGGCCGGGACGGTATGAAACGGGCGAGGACGGCTCGCCCGTCTTCGCGTTGCAGCGACTGCTCGAGCATGACGCCGCCGACCGGATGGAACTCTCGCCTCAGCGTGTGCAGTTGGTGTTCATCGAGGAACGCCGGGATCGCTGTGAGCATCTGCGGCAGCTGCTGGTCGACCGCTTCGGGCCACTGGAGCGGTTACCGGTGCGCGTGAGCGTCCACCGGGGTAGTGCGGGCCGGGACAGCGAGCGGATCCTGACGGAGGCCGGCGCCTGGGGGCAGCCGATCCTCGGGGTCTTCGACAGCTGGGGCAGCGTCAACACGCCCCTGTCGCTGATGCGTCGCATCGCCCTCAACCCGGGCAGCGAAGTGATCACCACGTTCGGGCCGAACTGGTTCAACCGTCGCAAGGACATCAACGTCGACATCTTTGACCAGGTGTTCGGCGGGCGTCACTTCTGGGAGGCGGCCGCGGCGGTGGAGCGCAGCGATGAGCAGTGGAGGGCCTGGCTGGAGACGTTCCGCTCCGCGCTGCAGCGGGCCGGTTTCGAGCACTGCCTGCAGTTCCAGGTCGTCCCGCGCACGGGCAAGCCGTTGCATCTCGTCTTCGGCACCCGCCATCCGAAGGGGGTGGCGGTGATGAAGGAGGCGATGTGGACGGTCGACCGCAGCGACGGCATGAGCTTCAAGGACCCCCGCTGCCGTGGCGCAGTGCCCATCGGGCAGGGCACGCTGTGGGAGACGGAGGTGATCGACCCGGAGCTGGTCGCCCTCGTCCACGACCGCGTGCAGAAGGGCCCGATCGGTGTGGGTGATCTCGGGCAGTGGCTGCTGATGGAGACCGCGCAGTGGCGGGCCAAGGACGCCGCCAAGGCGGTGACGTATCTGCGGGACGAAGGACTCGTGGTGCTCTCCCCGCCGGGCCGGATCACCAGGGCCAGCACGGTCAGCGCGCGCTAACCGGCATGAGGGGCATCTGGTCCCAGGTGCGCCCGTGCAGGTGCCGGCCCGCCGCCTTCGGGGTGCGCCCGCCCCACTGTTTGAAGAAGAACGGCACGTCAGCGTCCTCGCACCGGTCCCGGATCTCGGCGATCCACTCTTCCTCGACGGGGCGAAAGCGCGGCCCGGACTCGCCTCCGGCGATCACCCAGTGAATGCCGGTCAGGTCCAGGCCGTCCAACGGCCCGAGCAGGGGCTCGCAGGAGAGGAATCGGACGGCGGCGGGCACCTGGCGCAGGTCGTCGGCGCGCGGGAGTTCTTTGGCGCTCTCCACCGACACCCCCATCCACAGGTTCGGGGGCCACTCGAGCCGGCCGGCGACCAGCCGCAGGCGCCGTGCCCGCTTGGTCAGTACCTGGTAGGTGTGCTGGGGGGTGTCGGTGATCACGTCGAAGACGCGGCGGACGTAGTCGAGGGGGACCCGCGCGTGGAAGAGGTCTGACATCGAGTTCACGAAGACGGTGCGGGGGCTTTTCCAGCGGTAGGGGACCGCGAGTGCCTCGGGATGCAGGGTCAGGCCGAAGCCGGGGCCGGAGGTGCGGGGATCGCCGTCGGTCTGGTACTTGGCGGATCCCATCGCCTTCAGGCGTTTGGCCAGGGTCAGGGCGTAGCAGTTGTCGCAGCCGGCCGAGACCTGGTCGCAGCCCGTCGTCGGGTTCCAGGTGGCCTCGGTCCATTCGATCGCGCTGCGGTCACTCACCCTCAACCCTCCATCGCCTGCCGCTGGTTGTCCGCGTGCGCGGACCAGTTGGGTCGGCAATCCAGCGGCACGCTCGGCCACTGGCATCCAACCACGGCGCCGCCTCCTGGTGCGTTCTTTGAGACACCACCGCATAGAACGCGTGTACCCCTTCTTTCGATGGAAGGATCTGCTGTGCAGCCGCTGGCGGAACCCTGCACGCCGGTGCGTTCGCGAGCCGGTCGGAGTATCTGCGCACCCTGGAAGAGGACCCGCCGCAGGTGCGCGCGCTCCTCCATCCGTCCGGTCAGTGTGCGTTATCCGGGAGGAGCCGGGCCAAGGCGCGCACGGCGCGGTACTGGAGTGTCTTGATGGCGTCCTCGTTCTTGCCCATCACCCGGGCTGTCTCGGCGACGGACAGGCCCTGCAGGAAGCGGAGCGTCACGCACTCCTGGTCACCAGATCGCCGACTGTCTGGCTACCACCCGCTCAGTGTCCCCGTGGCCCGCGGCCGCTTCGGTCCTGCTCTCGAACCGGGTTGACGGGCTGCTGGCGGGACTCCTCCGAGGGTCTCAGGAACGCCTCCTACGAGGCGCCGGCTGAGAGGCGGAACGTATCGGGCCTGGGTGACGACGCGAGTAGCCGTACCAGAGGCAGAGACCTCGAGGCTGTCGTTGGGGGCCGCGAACTTCACGTGGTCCGCGACGAGTTCACCAAGTCGCTGCGGGGGGTGGTGCCGAGCCGTTCGCCCATCCTTCGGGACAGGTCCCGCATCTGGTGCCCGAGCAGGCCCTGGTCGAGACCTTCCTTTGCGAGGACGCCGAGATAGGCCTCCACCCCGGCACGCGACACGAAGAGATGTCCGCCGTCGACCTCGATCATGGCGAGGCGCAGTCGGCCGGCGCAGGTGGGGAACTGCTCACCTACCGGCCTAGCCAGCGCTTGGAGCCCGGCAACCACGGCAGCAAAACGATCGATGTCGGCGGAGTCATCCCCTCCGAAGGAGACAAGGGCCTTGCGGTCGCCGGATGCCACGAGGGCAAACCGGATCTCAGCAATGCTCTCCACGAGCTCACGGAGCATCCAACTCCTGTCAGCGGCACGGTCCTGTTGCATGCTGGCTAGTCGCTTTCTGTGGTCACGGACAGGCGGCCGGAGTGCCGCAGCCGGCCACCGAGGGGGTGACGCCATGTGGTGAGAATGGGTCCGCCACGACGGCGCCTTCCTTCGGCGTAGTCCGCCCGCAATGACGCGGTCTGCAAAACCAGTTACGAGGCCTGTGTCCTCACCAGGCCGCGGACGGGCCGTCCATCTGCGCGGCGCGGACGACTTGAATATCCAGCTCGATACGGATGGTGGTGCCGATGGCCGCGATGCCGCGGGTGAGCATCTTTTGCCAGCTGAGGGTGAAATCCTCGCGGTGCAGTTCGGTGACGGCCTTGCAGGCGGCGCGGGGTTCACCCGTCATGCCGGTGCCGAGACCCAGGTAGGTGGTGTCCAGCGTCACGGTGCGGACGACACCATGCAGTTCCAGCGTCCCGGTCACCTCCCAGTGGGAGCCGCCGCGGTGCACGAAGTTGCCGCCGCTGAAGGTCAGATACGGGTGGGCGGCCACGTCCAGGAAGTCCCGCGAGCGCAGATGGCTGTCCCGGGTGCGGACGCCGGTGTCGATGCTGTCGGCCTCGATGAACACGTCGACCTGGGAGTCCCGCATCCGCTCGGCGATCCACAGGTTGCCGGAGAAGCGGTTGAACCGGCCGTGGATGTCCGCCATCCCGATGTGACGGGCGACGAACCGGATCGCGGTGTGGTCCGGATCGATGGTCCAGTGCCCCTGCGCCGGGGCCGGCGGCAGCGTGGCGGCGTCCAGTCTGATCACTCCGGCGGAGGACCTCAGGCCGGCAAGCACCTGCACGGGAACGCGGCGCGGCTCGAAGCCGTCGCAGATCACCGCCAGTTGATAGTCGCCGGACGGTACGGCGGCCGTGAACAGCCCGTAGGCGTCGGTGCCTCCCCGCGTCACGGAGTGGCCGGCGTGGTCCAGGACGGTGACCGAGGCCTGCATCGGCAGCCCCACCGGGTCCACCACCTGGCACTCGGCCCGGCCCGCACCGTCAGGAAGCGGAAGTCCCCTATCGGACCAGGCCGTTGACGCATCCCTGGCGTCCCCGATCCACCGCCACAGCAGGGTCCTCATGTCCGCGCCTCTCGTTGCTCTGCCTGAAGATCAGCTCACCTGGGCAGGCTCTTCATGTCTGCGACAACGCGCGCCCGCGATATGGACCAGTAACGGTCCGCGCTGGAACTCGCACAGTCCGCATCCGCTGATGTGGTACACAACCCGACGGCCCCCGACCCTTGACCCCCGACAACCGGGGCCGACCGCGACGATCTCACCGCACGGCTCGTGCCCGCCGACGACATCCCGGTACGCCTCGGCGCCCGAACCCAGATGTTCGCGGTAGATGGCGCGCAGGTCGCTTCCGCAGTTCGTGGATGCATGCACCTTGAGCAGCGCCTGGCCGGGGGCGGCCTCGGGTACGGGCACGGTCCTCAGCTCGGTCTGGCAGCCGCCGGGGAGAGAGGCGGCAAGCATGGCTGCAGGCAAGGGGCATGGTGGTCACTTGGCGAAAGGTCGCCCGCGGGAGATGCGATGCGGAGGGTGGCTCGGGTGTGCCATCCGGAGTTTTCCTGTTGCGTTTCGCAGTGGTCTGCGAGGGCCTGCACGATGCTCAGTCCGCGACCGTGTTCGCAGGGGTCGCCGGAAACGGTGTCGTCGGCGGGGTGCTCCACGGCTGCGCCGTGGTCAGCGACGTCAATGCGGACGGTGTGGTTGCTGAGAGACAGGTGGACGGTGAGGCGGCTTCGGCCGTGCTGCGCGGAGTTGCCGGCCAGTTCGCTGACGATGAGGAGGCAGGAGTCGAGGTCGCTGTCGGCCACATCCCACCGGGCGAGGATCGCTGAGGCGAATTGCCGGATTTCACGCAGTCGGGATGCATCGGCCAGCGCCGACAGAGCGGCGTGGCGGGGCCGGTGGGCGGGGGAAACAGGGGGCGCCGAGCCGTGGCTCTGGGGTCCTGCTGGGGCTGGGTGGCTGTTGTTCTTGTTGCGCCGGTGGCGGCGGGCCGGGCGGGGGGTGCCCGCGGTGATGGGGGATGAAGCAGCCATGGGAGGCACTTCCCAGTCTGGGCGGAGGCGGGGGTTCGTCAACACCGAGCCTTGTGCCTCGAGCACTGCTCGCGGTGCGAAGTTTTCGGACGCGATCATTTCAGCGGCGACTGCTGCCGCTGAGCTCCGATTCCATTGCGGTGAACACATCGGGATCGACCTGACTCAGCGGCGCGTCCATCATGTTCAAGGCAGGTCCTCCACCGGCATGAAGGTCTCGACTTTCCTGTCTGCGAGCAGGTTGATCGCCTCGCCGAGCACGCGCTCCTGGAATGCCTGGGTCGCCCGATGCTCCTCGTAGCCGCTCTCGTCGGTGTAGTGCTCGTAGAGCACGAATGTGTCGGGGTCGACAGCGCTGACATGTGCCTGGAACTGGACGTTCTTCGGCTCACTCCTGTTGCCAGGGGTCATCTCCCGAAGGATGGTCATGATCCGGTCGCGTTCTCCTGGCTTGGCCTTCCAGGTTGCGATCACAACGTGTCCCATATCGCTACTTCCTCCTCAGATGTTGAATCCGATGGCACGCAACTGCTCGTGCCCATCCGCGGTGATTTCCGCGGGGCTCCAGGCGGGTGTCCACTGCCAATCGATACGGAAGTCGTCCACCAGCGGGTCCCGGTCGAGCAGCTCGGTGCGGATCTGGTCCTCCATGACACCGGTGAGTGGGCAGGCCGGCGAGGTCAACGTCATGGTGAGGATGGCGATCCCGTCCGCCACGCTGACACCACGAACGAATCCGAGGTCGACGACGTTGATACCCAGGTCGGGGTCGATGACGTCGAGAAGCCGCTCTCGAATTGCAGGCACGAGCGGGTGGGCGTCTGTTGGCGGCGACGTGGGCGGAGTGTGTGCGTCAGGAACGGCCGCCTCGACGGTGAACGTAGAGGTCTCGTAAAGGCCGCGAGGCACGAGCACGATGGACAGGTCGCTGGTCACGCTGGTGATCCAGTCTGCGTTCCCGTGCGACTTACGGCGCACCCGGGTGATCCCCTGACCGGGGGTGACGTCGGCAGCCGCGATGACGAGCAGCGTGGGGTCGAGGCCCGACTCGCGTGCGTTGACGACCGCGCGGTCGAGAACGCGAGCGACGGGCTCGCAAGTTCTCCCTGGACCTCGTCGAAGTCTGGAGATGGCTGCGATGGTGTCCAGACCGAGCACTGCATCGAGGGCAGCCCTGGCCTCGGTATGGGGGACTCGGACTTGTTTCTGTGACACGTCGAGTGTCGTGGCGGTTGGGGTCATGCCCGGGCTCCTCGCGGACGTGGTGCTAGGCGGTTGACAGGCGTCGACTCGTCCTCCAATTGCTCCGCGGTGACGTGGTGTTCGGTGAAGAGCAGTCGCCGCGTTGCCAGGACGTCTTTGGGTCGGTTCAGGGAGATGACCCGGGTGATGCGGTCGCCACGGAGGGAGAACGCAGAGAACGACAGGTCGTCGAGGGAGCCACGCAGGACGAGTTGGTCGTCGCTGTGGGCGCGACCCACTTGCTGAATGGTGTGGGCGTACTGGTCGGACCAGAACCAGTGGGCCTCTTGGAAGGGCTCGTCGTGCCCCAACATGTTCATGGCGGCCGAACGGCCGTGATGCAGGGCGGTGTCATGGTGCTCGACGCGCAGGTGGGTTTGGTAGAAGGGATGGAAGGCCGCGGCGACATCTCCAGCGGCGAACACATCAGGGGCACTTGTCCGCGATTGTGCATCCGTGATGATGCCGCCGTTGTCGACCTTCAGGCCGGCGGCCTCAGCGAGCTCGATGTTGGGCAGGGAGCCTGCGCCGACGAGCACGAGATCGGCCTCGACCGTGCCCTTATCTGTGCGAACGACGAGCGCCGACGGGGTTTCCTCGATACTCAGTACGACACACCCGAGCATCACGCGGACGCCTGCTGCGCGGTGCACGTCCGTCATCACCGACCCGAGAACTGGCCCCAGCGCGGGCTCCATCAGTGTCGAGGCGCGCTCCAGCAGCGTGACTCGTTTGCCCAGCGCGACAGCGGTTGAGGCTGCCTCGCAGCCGATGAAGCCTCCGCCCAGCACAGCGACCTTGTCGACGGTTGCCAGCCTTGTGCGCACCTGGACGGCGTCAGCATGAGAGCGCAGTGTCAGGATGCGGGGGCTGTTGGTGTGCGGCAATCTGCGTGCGCGCACACCCGTAGCGATGAGGAGCTTGTCGAAGTCGAGGGTCTCACCGTCGGAGAGCTTCACGCTGTGTGCGTTCGCGTCGAGCTGGGTTGCCCGGGTACCCAACATCATGGTGATGTCGTTCTCGGCGTACCAGTCCGCCGACTTCAGGAGGGTGGGCAACCCCTCCGACTCCGGCTTGAGGAACTCCTTGGACAGAGGCGGCCGCTCGTATGGGAGTGAGGCGTCGTCGCTCACGATCACGACTTGGCCGTCGAAACCGTGAGAGCGCAGGGTGGCCGCCGCGGACGCGGCCGCCACCCCGCCTCCCACGATCACGTGACGTGACGTAGTCATCGGCCGACATCCACGCGGATCATCCCGTCCTCGCCCACCTCGCAGGGGTAGGTCTTGAGGCAGACATCGTCGGGATTGACGCCTTGGCCGGTGGCTGCATCGAACTGCCACATGTGCCGTACGCAGGTCAGCGTCTGACCGTCGAAGTCGCCCTCGTCGAGGCCCCAGGCTTGGTGCGGGCATCGATTCTCGTAGGCCTTGACCTCGCCGTCGACGTTGACAAGGAGGACCTTGGTGTCGGAGACCTGCACAGGCGCCATGTCTCCGTCCCACAGGTCATCGATGTGCATCGTTTCCTGCCAGAGCATCGTTGCACTCGTGGTCGTCATGCCGACTCCTGGTTCACGCCGCCGAGGATGGATCCCGTGAACGCCTCACGTGCCGCGCGGGCACCCGCGACCACGTCGTCCGCAGGGCGCGGGAACTCAGGCAATGTCGCCAGCAGGGACCCGAGACCCGCTGCCGCCTCGTCAGCGACCGGAGCCCACTTGGCCACCCACTTTTCGATGACACTCCTCGACTCCGGCTTCTGGCCGATGGCGAAGCTGGCGAGGGCCTGGCTCCACCGGTTGCGACGCTGGTTGTCCGCGTCCAGGAAGCTCTGCAGCAGCCAGCTGAGGTTGTCACCGTTGTCCAGTGCGATCTCACCGAACTGACGGGTCAGCACATCGTCCAGTGTCGGCAGCAGCACAAGGTTCAGGGCTGTGAAGGCCTCCGCCCAGTCGTAGGTGACCAGGGCGTACTCCACGGCCTTCCGTGTGCCCTGCCAGCCGGCGCCTTGCTGCCAATGCCTGCGCTCGCTATCGGTGCCGATACGTGAGCTCGGGTGCGCGATCTGGAGTTCGCGCGTTCGGTAGGCGATCGTCGTGACGCGACGGAGGAAGTCGGCGGTCGCGAGCCCTGCCGGGTTCGTAATGTAGGACGTGGGCGCCATGTAGCCGACGTACGCCTCGATCTGCTGAGCGCCGTGCACGGCGTACCGCGAGGGTGTGTACAGGGTGCCGAGCAGCTCGAGCCAGCCAGGAGCGAAGGACCGGTCGGTGCCCAAGGCGGCGTACTCCTCAAGGACGCCATGCACCTTCGACTCGGACTCGGCCTGGGCATTGACGTACATGCGGTAGGTCAGGCTGTCGGGCTCTCTGAACTGCTCCCAGTTCTCCGCCTTGAGTGGGGACTGGTCGCGGTAGGTCAGGAACCACAGGTTCGCCGGCGACGACGGGTTCTGCTCGAAGGCAGCCGATCGATTCTCTCGCGTGGTGTAGTTCTGGCCCTGAGTGACGATCTCGTATTCGGTCGGCATCTTGCGCACGTCTCCGAACGCACTGAACGTCCGACGCTTCCTGGCCCTGCTTACTTCCCCAGTCATCGGACCAACTCTCCGTTCGGGGTATCGCGCTTGATCTTTTCCCAGACGATGTCATCGCTGGTCGTGACGACCCGCCCGACGAAGGACGACATCATCGTGCCGAAGGAGCGGATCTCGTAGTCGGCACCGAGGTAGAGACGCAGAGTCTCCTGGGTCACGCGCACTCGCTTGTCGCCCTGGACGCGCACATAGGAGCCGCGGTCAATCACCTCGATCTGCTGATCTTGGTTGTCATCGCGGATGGCCTGGATGACGTCCTCAACCTGATCGCCCATCCTCAAGATGGGACCCACGGGGTTCTTCATGCTCGTCCCTCCGGGATGGCGTACTCGACGGCGATGTGGTCCAGCGGTGCGATCCCTGCTTCGGCGACGGTCATCTCCGGCGGCATGGGTATGCCGTTGTGGATGACGACCTTCGGGTACGGCAACGCCCGGACCCTCTTACCCTCCACGTGATGGGCCACGGCGGCCGCGACTTCGCTCATCGTGTTGGCGGTCGTGACCGCAACGAGGATCTGCACGAAGTCGGTTGCGAAGATGGCGTTGAGCGGGACGAGCTCGGGCGCTCGGTCCTCCATGCCCAGTTCTGTCTGCTCGGTCATCAGCTTGCCGTCCCAGCGGGTGCGGCCAGGCCGGCTGCAGGGCGGCCCACGTAGTCCTTGGTCCAGGCGCCGTAGTCGGGGTCGTCGCCCATGACGTCGGGCGTCATACCCATGTAGCCCAGGATGCCGCCGACGTCCATCGGCTGGATCTGGCCGGCGAGGAACCTGTCGATCAGGGTCTCGTGGTTGACGTTGTCGCGGTCCTTCCAGAAGATCTGGCGGCACGCATTCGAGCAGAAGTGGTACTTGTGACCGTCGTAGTCCAGCTGCCGGGTCCGCACCCTCCACTTGCCATCGCGCGACTGGGTGGCATTGCAGGCGGGAAGGTGGCAGGTGCTGCACAGCCAGGGGAGCGTCTCGGGCAACGTGGCCTCGACGTTGTTGGCGTTGACCTGATCGATCATCACGTCCCACTTGTCGCCGTACACAGTCTCCCAGTTGGGGTACTTCTCCCGGAGCCACTCGCGCTCGTCCTTTGAGACCCCCGCCTTGGGACGCCACCACAGAGTCGGCCGCCAGTACCACAGCCCCATGTGGAGCCCGTGGTGCCAGGTGTCCAGGCCTTGCATGAACTCGTCCCAGTACCACGGCTTCTTCAGCCCGTAGTCCTCGATGGTGTGGATGAACTGGTCGATGATCCACTCCTCCATGAACTCGCGGTACGACTGCTTGCGATGCTCAAGCGGCGTGTAGTAGTCCATCGCCGGCCCGGTGAGCGCACTGAAAATGCGCGCCGATCCCCAGAAGCTCTTGTCGATGATCCACTGCGCGCGGACCGGGTCGTGCTCGACCAGGATCTCCATGGTCGGTCCGCCCTGCTGGGAGTGGCGCGCTTCGTCGGTCTGGATCGAGGAGATCATGTTCGCGAAGTTCACGTCGCCGGACTCCAGCGCGTCGGCCGAGAGCGCCACGAACTGCAGGTTGGTGAAGCCGGTCTCGAACGTGAACGGCAACTCGATGGCCAGGTCCACGACGTTCGGCGCGATCATCATTCCGTCGAACAGGTTGCGCGCCGAGATCGGCACCCAGTCGTTGGTATGGAACGTCTTCTGGGTCCAGTCGTACTGCGGGTCCTTGGCGATGAACTCGTGGCCGAAGAACGTGGTGATCTGGGCGTGCCGCATCTCGTCGAGCTGGCCGAACGTGGCCATGTTGCGCCACGCGCCGTTCATCCCGAAGCGCGCCATCTTCAGCTCGCCAAGGACCGCGAGGTACTCGACGAGAGCCACCCCGCCGAAGTGCACCTTGGTGGCCGACTTCCAGCCCTCGTCGAGGGTTTCGAAGGCGTTCGAACGCTGGAGCGCGGCCTTGACGGCGTACGCCGATGCCTCCTTCTCCCGCTGGGTTGCCACGTACTCGGGGTAGGTCACCTTGTAGGATTCCTCCCACTTGAGCCACGCCTCGCGGGGGACCTTGCCCGTGCCTGAGTGCCACTCGGGGTAGATGGCCTCATCGTCAACATAGGTGGGCGTCCAGTCCACGTCGCGGACGAAGCCCTGCCACTCTTCACGCTTCAGCAATGCCATGGCGTCTTGATCTCCTAGTCGACTTCGAGGTGGCCGAGTTGCTGGCTGATGCCGGCGTTGTTCCAGTAGGCGGTGATGGAGCTGATGAGGCCGGCCTCGTTCACCTTGAAGATGAACAGGTGCGGCTCGCTGTACGACTGCCCGGCGGGGCGGATGAATCCCCATGGGAGCTGCTGGGTTCCCCCGATGTCGACCTGCGCGACGACGTCGCCGTCGTCGTTGGCGTCCACCGAGTGCACGACGTTGGACAGGTTGGGAAAGGACTGGATGAACCCGGCCCAGATCGCCCTGCCGACCGTGCCGACCTTGCCGTCGGCGCGCACGACGCGCTGCTTGCCCCACATCTCGAAGGGCGGGTAGGAAAAGTCGGCGTTGATGTCGCACAGGTCAGCCATGCCTGGAACGTCTCGCTCGCGATATCTGTCAAAGAAGTCGCGGACGACGGAAGCGTATTGCGCGGCAGCGCGCGGTTCCTGGGTTGTCGTAGTCATCGTCGTCTCCTCACACGATCGCGATCTGGTCGAACCTCTTGACGCCCAGTCGGCGATAGAGCTGCTGCTGGCACCAGTACGCGTCGACCGCGACGATCACGCCGTCACTCACCTCGAACCGCCAGGCCTCATCGAGGTCGAGGTGCTTCTCCTGGTTGATGGCGCCGGCGTACGCACGAGCCTGGGTGCCCTCGATCTTGAGCTCGGCGGTCACAACGTCACCGGTGCGAAGAATGCGCTTGGTGGTGACACGGAGGTTCGGAAAGGCGCCGACCATGCCGTCGAGCACCTGGCGCAGGGTGTCTGCGCTCTCGCCGCTCACCGAGAGTCCATGCACGGCGACCCGCACCTTGTCGGACACAGCGGCTAGGGCGGCGGCGACATCCCGCCGACTGAATCCGTCGAGGAAGTCCGCGACCGGGTCACTGGTTCCAGTGATCACTTGAACGCTCCTGATTCGTTCGATGGCCTTGGTGAGGAAAGACATGTCAGGCCGCCTCGGTCGACACCGCGCTCATGGCCTTGATGACCGCGTCCGCTACCGCCTCAGTGGAGCCGGGGTTCTGCCCCGTGATGAGGTTGCGATCGACGACGACGTGACTGGACCACGCGGCGGGACCGTCGTCGAAGACGGCGCCCGCGTTCATCAACGCGGTGTCGACGTACCACGGGAGGCCGATCCGGCCCGGCTCGGTCTGGTCCTCCTCCTCGTCGGTGAAGCACGTGATGCGGTAGCCGTCGAAGAGCCACTGCCCGTCCGGACGGTCGGGGGCGGACAGGAGCAGCGCCGGGCCGTGACACAGGGACGCGATCAAAGCGCGCTTGGAGTGGAGCGCGACGAGGAGCCGGCTGACGCTGTGGTCGTCAGCGAGGTCCACCATCGGCCCGTGTCCGCCGGGGGCGAAGACAGCGTCGAAGGCCGCCATCTGGTCGTCGCTGAGTTCGGCGAGCGATGCCGGGTTCACAAAGCCCGGAATCGCGTCGAGCTTCGCCTTCCGCTCGGCGGCGAGCTGCTCGCTGGCCTCCCGCTGCGCCGCTACTGCCGCCTGAACTTCCTGGCTCGACAGTCCACCAGAGAGTTCGGGATCCGACATGACCTCGGCCAGAGCGCGGTCCTCGCGCCAGGCGACCTTGGCAGCCTTGCTGACCACGGCGTGCGCGTCGGCTGCCGACAGGCCCCTGGCCTGCAGGGTCTCCGCCAGCCGGCGAGCGGCTGCCAGTCCCAGCTCGGTCACCTGATGCAACGTGAAGCGAATGTCGTCAGGATCGTGAGCGAACGTGCGGGCCACCGAGTTCAGGTAGTCCTTGTCCTCATCGGGATAGTGGAAGAACCAGCTGAGGCCATAGGGGTCTGCGGTCGGGGCCTTGCCGTCAGGAGTCACAACGACGACGTCGAAGCCGGCGGCCACGAACCTCTCGTACGGTTTGAGAGCCTCCTCGGCAAAGTAGCCGGTGGGATGCTTCGCGCCGTCGGCCATCGTGATCTCGTTTGCGCTGGAGACCAGGTAGGCGATTCGAGTCATCGGGATTCCCTTCGCTCAGGTAATGGGAGCGTGCGGTGCGGCCGGGGTCATGCTTCGTAGCAAACTCGAAGTGGCCGGCGAATGGTGATGCATTCCTCCTTGATGTGTGTCCATTCCTCGCCGTTTGATCTCGGCATGCCGCACACCAACGGACTTGTGTCGCGATCCCACGCAATGGGATCCGACGGGGGCGGGTTCGGCATAGCGTTTCGTGGGTCCGCCAACACTGCGGACTTCCCCAAAAACGAGATGAGGTCGGACATGGCTCGCGCCCTGTTCGCCGTCACCGGATCCCAGTACTGGACCCTGAATGACGGCACCAAGCACCCCTGCGGTTACTGGCCCGAAGAACTGGCGGTCCCGCACGAGGTGTTCACAAACGCTGGGCTGGATATCACCATCGCCACACCTGGCGCGGTGCGACCAGTCCCCGACGAGGCTGGGTTCAGCGCGGCGATGAACGGCGGATCGGAGGAGCCGGGCAAGCGCTTTCGGGCGTATCTGGAGAGCATCGAGGAGCAGCTGCGCAGTCCCCAGGACCTCGATGACATCACCGCAGATGACTTTGACCTGGTCTTTGTCCCAGGTGGTCACGGTCCCATGGAGGATCTCGCCCACTCATCCACGTTCGGCGCACTCATTGTCGAGTTCACCCGGCAGAGCAAACCCGTGGCGGCGGTCTGTCACGGCCCCGCCGCTCTGCTACCGGCTCGCGATGCCGGAGGCTGGCTCTTTCGCGGACGCCGCGTGACCGGCTTCACCAACGCAGAGGAGGAGCAGGTCGGGTTTGCCGACAAGGCGCCGTGGCGCCTTGAGGACAGGCTCCTGGAAGACGGCGGAATGTTCGAGTCGAGCGGCAACGCCTGGCGGCCACATGTCACGGTCGACGGGAACCTCTACTCGGGCCAGAACCCCGCCTCGTCCGAGCCCCTGGCGCAGCAGCTGCTCACGGCAGTTGCGTCAGCTCGTGCCTGAGTGAAGTAGGTGCATCCCCCCGTCCAGGGCCTGCGCGTCGACATCGACGTAGGCCCTGGGCGTCGTTCCAAACCGGCGGCGGAACTCCTTGATGAAGTGAGACACACTGGAGTACCCCACCCGACGCGACACGTCAGTGACGCTCAATCGGCCGTCGAGCAGCAGTTCCCTTGCCCGGTCCAGGCGAAGTTCCTTGAGGAATTGGTAGGGCGAGCGCCCGGTCACCTCCCGGAACAGCTGGGAGAACGATGACGGGCTCAAAGCAACCTGCTCAGCCATGTCGTTGACGGTGACCGGCTCGGCATAGTGCTCGCGGATGTAGACCAGCGCGGCGGACACAGGGTTGCCCGCAGATTGCTTCGCGGCGATGTGAAGGAGTCGGGAGAACTGCTCGCGCTGCAGTACGCGGTAGACGATCTCTTGCAGGTACATCGGGGTCAGCACACGCCGATCAGCCCCGGTGTCGAGGCTCTGCAGGAAGCGGATCACGACGCTCATCAACTCGGGATCCAGCGCGGACACCGCACCCTTCTCTGGGACCGAGTCGGAGTGGACGGGTGGGAAGCCAGCGGCGGTGCGCCGCTCGATCATGTCTGCCGAGACCCTCTTGACCAGCGCAGGGTCAACTTGGAGAACGAACGAGAGGAACGGCTTGCGTTGGCTCGCCTCCAGGATTTCCGCCTGGAAGTGGAGGTGACTGCTCAGGACCAGATAGTTGAAGGGGTCGTACACGAAGTTCTTGCCCTCGGCGATGACGCGTTTGCGGCCCTGGGCCACGATGCCGATGGACAGGGATTGGATCTCTTCCCAGGTGGGAGCCTGCGGTTCGTTGAACCGATAGAGGGTCAGCCCCGGCCAGCCGCCGTCGTTGCCGCCGATCTTCGGCGCCCTTGCCCCGACTTCGGCAATGAGGTCACCCGTGGTGATGATCTGCTGCATGTGAGATGCCAAAGTCATCCTGTCCTCCGGGGCCGGCAGCAACGTTGCTACCCGGCCAGCCTATGTGACGCCAGTCACACTGTGGAGTTTGGTGGTGTCGCGGTGCAGTGAAGGAAGTGAGGGGGCCGATTCCCTCGGTGCCGCCCTCCCGTCCTAGGCCTGAGCTTTTGACGCCGCCGAACGGGCGGCGTTGGAGATGACCCCGAATCCCGTCCTCAAGCACGGATGCGAAGTGCTGGCCGTCGCGCTCGTCGGCGGCGTACACGTACCGTGCCGCTGGACAGCGCGAGCGCTTCCGCGGCCGGGCCTTTCCCGCGGAGGATTCGACCGGTGGCGCACCCTGCGATTCGGGCCTTTATTTCACCCTTATGTATTCCAGTATGCGTCGCGGTTACTCCGGATGCAAGGGGCTGCCCGCTCGCAAACCGATGATCTTTTTGCCCATCCGCCTTGCTATATAAATTCCCCCTCATATAAGACCCCTAGATATAGGCCCTATTGTGTACCACTACCTCACTGACACCTGGAAGCGTAAGTACGGGAGTGCAAGCGTGTGTGCCCATGGGCGTGTCACATATACGGCGCTCCTATAGAGCGCACACTCCCCCACCCTCACCCGTTGAGTTATCAGGCTGCCCGCGTATCCCCCATGGCGACGCACCCATATCTAGCAGAGTGCATAGAGAACCTCAGGCCTGCCCATCGCATTTGCAACCCGAGGAAAGGCAAGAATTCTAAAATGCCAAATTCTCGATTTTCTCGTGATTGACAATAGGCCACCCTGCACGACCCGCCTTACTCAATGCACAATGTAATGCAATGTGTTATGCGCTAATGAGCTCGGCCGGCCTGCACTCGTTATGCAATACCTGCCCGGTAAATGGCGCACCGCGTTGCGCACGACCTGCGGCATCTCACGCGTCGAGCGCACCTCGAGGCTCCGCGTCGGCGACGACGGCAATCCGGCTTCCGGTTGCTGGATCCTCGACCTCAAGGGTCCGATCAAGAGCGGCGTCCCGCCACTCCCCGTCGCCATAGATACCTGTATGCGTCGCCTGAGGCAGGGTGCTGATGGCACTGGCGACATTCACGCCGGCCTCCGTCCTGTTGAAGTGGATCGAGTTGTTGAACGCGGATTGCGGTCGACCCTCCACGCTGTAAGGGGGGTCGGCCACGATCCGCGTTGGTGTCAGACGGTCTCTGGGACCACGTGTCCAGTCGAGCCGGACCGAGTGAGCATCCCGGCCAGGCCCGCCGCGAAGTACGCCAGGATGCATCCGGCCAGGAGAGACGCCAGCGTGCTTACGAAGACCCACGGGTAAGGAGTGGAGAGTACGCCGCCGAAGGCACCTGTGCCGGCTGTCGCCGGCTTGGCGAGCGACTCGAGGCCGGATCCAACCCCCACCGCCATGCGACGCCCAGCCGTCCAGTCCGGTGGCGATCCACCAGAACACCACAGCGGCGAAGGCCGCGAGTGCGGCGGGCGTGTAGTACCAGTCGAAGATCGAGAGGGCGACAGCACCGAAGGCCAGAACTCCGACCCACAGTGCCAGGCCCCAGAATTCGGGAAGGTCCGCGGTCTTGGGCCCCAGGGCCATGAGAACCAGGCCGGCGACGGACCCGATCGCGGTTGCGATGCCGACCTTGGTCGCCGCTGCTGCGTCCGCGCCTGCGGCGAATACCATCGCCCAACTGATGAACGCCGCCGGCGCGATGAGATGGAAGTTCGCTGGTAGGCCGAGGCCGTTGCCAAGGGCGCCGTTGTCGAACCAATGGAAGGTGAAGTTCATCGACACCTCGATCCAGGCAAACGCGAGCACGCCGACTGCAAGCGCGAGCGGGAGGGCCTTCTTGAGTTTGTCCACCATCGTTGTTGCTCTCCTATCGGGACGACGGGCAGAAACGCTCGCACTTGTGAGGGGGGTCACACTCACGACCGGAGCAGACGCTAAGGCGAGCACCGGGCCGGGTCCATGCCCCCGGCACCAGTCCCGTCGGTTCCCGCACACATCGGCGTGGATTGCGATACGTGATGCATTTCTGCCGTGCCCGATGCCCCGCCTCCCTCGCATGGGGGGTCAAAACGACCGGTTCGGCCGACCGGCGTGCGCAGATTTGGCCCTATTTCGAGACCCTCCAGTAGAGTTCGCGGCGTTGTCCTGTTTGGGCCGTCGTCGTACCGCGTGGACGGACATCCCCTCCAACGTGCGGGCCGACTGCGCTCCGCATAGCTGCGCAGCTGTGCTGGCGTCCTACACGTCGTGCAGAACGAGGAGGGGTCTGCGGCACCGGCACCTGTGGACAACCCACGTGAACCGGGGGCTGTGGAACAGCGCGTACACCTTCACGCCGAGGAGGTGTGCAGCTATGACCGCCTCGATGCGTCGCATCAGCGCGGGCCTGGACATCCGGTGACGAGGTACTACACCGAGGAGGGAACTCCGCCCGGGTAATGGACGGGTTCGGGCCTCCACGCCTTCGGCAACGGCGAAATCAAGCGAGGCGACACGGTCACGCCGCAGCAACGTCAACTCCTGATCGGCACGGGACGTGACCCTGTCACCGGCGATCAACTGGGCCGGGCGTTCCCCATGTTCGCCAGCCGCAAGGACCGAGTTGCTGCTCGAGGCGCCGAACTCAGCCCGAACCTCATCCTTGAACAGCGCGCCGACCACATCGCACAGATCGAGGCCGAGGAATCGAAGAAGCAACCGAACGGCGTCGCTGGGTTCGACTACACGTTCAGCGTGCCCAAGTCGGTCTCGGCACTGCCGTGTCAGACGCAGGCACTCAGGCCCTCATCGTCGAGACACACCACCAAGCGGTCGCCGAGGTTCTCGACTTCATGGAACGCGAGGTCGTCGCCACGAGGAGGGCGCTCGCCAGGGCACGCGGAGACGAGGCCGCCGCCCTCCGGCTGGACCACGTGATCGGTCCGCAGGGACCTGGTGCATCAATACGCTCAGGCGGTACGCGAGGCATCCGAAACCGAAAGGGGCACCGTCACCTGGTTCCCGCAGGAGGCAGAGAACTGACGGCACCTCGACGTGCACGTCGATCACCTCAAGCAGACCCTGGTCCCGCCCTTGACGCAACGCCCTCCACTGCCCTCCCGGCTCGAGCCGCCCCAGTGACCGGCCAGCCCGCGGCGGCCGCCCCTTCCGCCGGTCAGAGCCTGGACGCCATCTCAAACACGGGACGGGCAGCACGGACGCCCGCCAACAGACACGCCGCGATGGGCGGTTGAACGCCTTGCCGTCTGCCGCTCCGCTGCCGCAACGACCGGTGCCCCGACACACATCGCGCACCCCCGCTGCCCCGTACAGGTGAGCGGTCGGCCATCGTCTGCTCCCTCAATTCCCGCGGGGGCCCGGTGAGGTGGCCCACGGCAACGCAGTGCGCCTGATGGGTCTGTCCACACGGTCACCACCGACCTTGACGCGGCTTCCTGCGAAGGCGCGTTCGGTACCAGTTGCTTCGGCGTCGGACCGGCAGGAGTGGGCGTGTCAGCGAGACGCTCTGCGAGCGCAGTGGGCTTCGCGGCCGCGCGTTGCCGCGCCTGCTCGATCAGTGGCGGGCGCTGGCCGCCCGGTCGTGGCCTCAAAAAGGCCACCCTGGTCGGAGCTTGCCCCCGTGGCTGAGCCCGGGGGTGGGAGGTGGCGGGCGGCCGTGCCTGCCAGCACGGCCGCCCGGGCCCGACGTTGGGTTCGCATCGGGGCGGTCCACGGTGAGGTGGCCCGATGCGTGGAAGGTTCGCTCACTCGGGATCGCCCGTCAACGGGAAACCGGGCCGCTGGTGCATGAACGGGATGGGCCATGTCTGCGACCAGGTCCGGCGTGGGGCGAGGGCGGCTTTTCCGTTACGAAGGCGCCGGGCCGCGGCTGCATCAACGGCCCTCGAGCGCCGCGGTGTGGGTGGACTGCGGTGGTGAGCGCGCTCCACCATGGTGCATCTCGCCAGGGGATGCAACGAGGCTGCCACCTCTTTTCCCGTTGTTCGGCGAGGAGTTGGGTTCGCATCAACGATCGGAGTTCGTGATGTCCCATCCGCTGCCGCCGCGTCGTTGGTGCGGTGCGAGTCCGGCCGCATCCCGAGCCGGAGCCCGGAGCGTGTTCGTGGCCGTAGTGGTGGTCTTCGCCGTGCTGCTGGCCGCCGCGGGAGCGCCGGCCGAGGTGCTGGCCGCGCTGTGGACGAGTGTGGTGCTCGAGGTGGCCAGCCAGACAGCCGCCGCCCTGTCCGGGCGCCTCCCGGTCCTTGAGTGGTGGGGTGGACCGGCGTGACGGGGCGGAGCAAAACGCCTTTGAGGACGGCGGGTTGTGCCTCCCTGCGGGCCCTGGTGGTGTGGCTACGCGGCCAAAAGGAGCGGGCCGGGCTGACCTACGCGCAGATGGCCGGGCAGTCGCCGGGCACGCTCACAGCCACCACCCTGTCGCGGGCCGATGACGGCTCCCGCCTGCCGACCTGGCCGGCGGTGCGGGCGTACACGCAGGCCTGTGGCGCCGACCTGGGGCAGGCCGAGCGCCTGTGGCGCCGGGCCCGTTACCGGGCCCGGCAGCAGCACCGGCCGCACCACACCGCTTGCCGGCCCGAAACCGTCATGGACTTCGCCGACCTGCGCCAGGCCATGGTGGAACTACGCGAACGCTGCGGAGCCCCGTCCCTGGTGACACTGTCTGAGCGGGCTCCCACCGGAGTGCTGCCGCGCAGCACCCTGGGCGCCGTCCTGCGCGGGACGGCACTGCCCCGCAAGGATCTGCTGATCGCCTTCGCCCGCGCCCTGGGAGTGCAGGACCTGCGGGTGTGGGAGCGGGCCTGGGACAAGGCCGCGCTCACCCGCAGGCAACTGCGGCAGGCCGCCCCCTGGCGCACCGTCGTCGAAGGCAACACCATCTTCCTGCTGCTCGACCCACATCCCGACCCGCACAAGGGCGAGACCGAGGACCGCGATGAGGGGACGAGCGGGGGCGAGCGGTCCTGTCGCCCCGCACCGAAGATCAGTCGCATGTCCTCGATGCCGTGCGCCCTGTCGGCGGCCGACCGTGCGCTGGAGAAGAACTCGAGCTCGGTGATCGGGCAGGTGGCGATGAGCCCGGCGGCTGCCGCCTGGTCCCAGCCGAACTGCTCCGCGTCCTCGCGCATGAACCGAGCGAGCGCGCTGGTGTCGATCAGGAACTGGGCCGCATTCACCGGCGGTAGTTCCCCTTGTTCTCGAACAGCTCCAGATCGAATGCGCCGTCCCTGGACGAAGCCCGCAGCCGGGCGAGAGCCAGCGCGCGTCGCCGACTCTCCAGCACTTCGCGAAGAGCGGTGTTGACTGTCTCCTTCTTGGTGCTCGTGCCGAGGGCTTTGGCCACGTCCGCGACCAGGTCGTCGTCCAGGTCGATAACCGTTCGACTCATTTAGTACCCCCTAGATATCAAGTATGGGATCAGGTATATCTCGCGAGGTGCCCCGTGAGGTGGCATACCCGGGCACCCGGCCTCGGCCGGCGAGTCCTACGCGGGCATCACGCCATGGATGCGGGAGAGCGTGAAGACGCGTGCCGCTTCGCGTAGGTGGCACCAGGCGTCGAGGTAGGGCGGGTCGAGTTCCAGGTCGCTGAGGGTGCGTACGGTCCGGTTGCCCGAGGTGGCGATGTACTCCACCGTGATGGCCGCACCGGTGTCGATGGCGTGGGCGACCTGGCGGACGTCGCTGTACGACAGGTGCTTTGCGTATCCGGCGACGATCTCCTCGGTGTCCGTCGCGAACGGCACCCCGCTGCCGAACGGGTCGGGTTCCGGTGCCGTCGGCGGGGCCTTGAGCAGCCGGTCGGCCAGGACGTCCAGCCCGTCGTCGCCGGGCATGTCCGAGGCGCGGGTCGCGGTGGTCCGGGGGCCGCGCAGCCCGATGTTCCTTCGCGGGGGCCCAACGGCAGCGGCGGCCCTGTGCGGCAGGCGCTTTTCGACGCGTACCGTTCCCTTAAAGGTCTCGGCGACCGGGGCGTAGCCCGCGGCACGCAGCGCGGCGAGAGTCGTCGCGGGTGGGCTGCCGCTGACCAGGACCGTCGGAGCGAGCTGCCGCAGGGCGAGCTTGGACAGTGCGCGGTGGGCGGCGAGTTCGGCCAAGAGCGCGGGTTCGTCGCCGTGGATGACACAGGCCGCGGGGGCAATGCGCACCCGTCCGTGACCTCGTGCGGTGTCGGCGATGAGATAGGTCAGCGGCTGCGGCAGGGCCGTGGCGCAGCCGGCTGCCAGGTCGGCTGTGATGTCATCCAGGGTGCGGCCGGCGTCCAGGGCCCGGCGGATACTGCGGGTACTGAAGCGCCATACCGACGCCGTGCCACTGGTCTCCCGGTCGGCCATCGAATCCAGCAGCGCCGCGAGTCGCGCGGACGGGGTGCCGGTGACAACGGCAGTGAGGTCGGCGCCGATCCGGGCCGTCGTAGTCGCGGGGGGCAGCAGTCGCCGGGCCGTGTTGCCGAGCTCTGCGTCGGCGCGGGCCGCCAGGTGGGCACCGAGCGGGGACAGCGCACCCCGTGCCAGCACGCCCAGCAATTCGCCTTCGCGGATCACGGTGTGAAACGGTGCCGTGTCCGGGGGCGAGGCGTCGTCGGCGAGTGGACGGTGCCAGGCCACGAGCGGCCCCAGCTCCGAAGCGACCTTCACCCCCTGTTTGGCCGGGAGCCCCGCTGCTGCGGTGAGCAGCCCGTGGCGTGCCTGCAGACAACCGTCGCAGTCAGGCGCACCAGCGAGTGCGGGCAGTGCCTTGTTGTCCTCGTCGCGCGTCCGGGTGGGGGTGAGCGGCAGGTCCCGCCATGCCCGCAGCAGTACGGCGAGTTGTTCTGCGGGCTCCTGTTCGGCCCAGGTGTCATACGCCTCGGTGGGAGCTACGCGATCGCCGTCGCGGGCCAGCAGTCCGGCGGCGTACGCGGTCTCCAGGGCGATGCGTACGACGGCGCCGTCCGCTTGGGCGGCCTTGCCGAGCCGGGCCAGTTCACGCGCGCCGATCCCGCCCGACTTCAGCCGGGTCGGTGGAGCGGTCGCGCATGCCGAAAGGACGGAAGATGCATGGGCCGCGAACGAGGTGGCGGCCACCGCGGCCTCCCGCTCCACCTCCCAGGAGGTGATGGGGACCAACTGGGGGGCGGGCGGCACAGGTTCGAACGGAGCGTGCCAATCGGGGCCCCGCAGAGCCAAGGCCACCTCGATGGGCATCCGGACGGGCCCGTACCGGTGACGGTCCTGGAGCAAAAGCCCGCGGTCCAGTGCCCACCGGGCGCCTGGTGGGAGGTCGTGGTCAGGAGCCCCGAACACGACAAACAGCGACTGACGAGGTGTGGACCTGGCGCTCTGCTCAAGCAACTTCCCGGTGGCCGCCGGTGCCCCGCCACCAACGCGCTAACCCGCTCCGCGTCACTGTGATGCTCCACCAGAGCCGCGAGTCGCTGCTGCTTGGTGCCGGGCGGCTTGATACCCAGGACCGCCAGCATGCCGCGCAGTTCCTCCGAGGTGGTGCCGACCAGCAGCTCTTCCAGCGGGGCGTCCAGTCCCAGGGGCGTGCTCCACGCCTGCCGCAAGGGCGTAGGCATGCAAAGTGCCCCGTTGCCGTCGTGCCACACGAGCGCCCGATCCGACAGCGCCTCCAAGGTCGCCTCCAGCGCGTGTACGGCCGCAGGGGATGTCAAGCCGAGCAACTCCGCGAGGCTGTCCCGGGTCGCTCGTGCCCCCAGGGCCGCCAGCGCCTCGGCGGCCTGCAAGCACGGCAGCGTCAGGTGCGGCAGGACGAGTGCCACGGACCCCGGACGTTGGAGACGGTCCGCCAGTTCCCCCACCGAGCGTGGTTCCGGACAGGACGCTGCGTCCTTCCGCAGGGCGAGTATGCGTGCCAGGCGGGAACGGTCGAGTTCGCTCAGCCAAGTCGCAAGCGTCGATCGGGACTTCATCTGGGTCCTCCGTGGATACTCCGGCGTTTACGACTCCGTTGGGAAAGGGAGAAACTACCGGCCGGGAAGATCGCCTCGGGGCGTGAAACTGCAGGTCGATTGATCCACTTCCGGTCGGCAGTCGAGCTTCGCTGCCCGCCTTGCCCTTTTGCCAACGGAGTCGTTTACGCCGGAGAGGAAACGGACTCCTGCGGAGCAGGGAGAGGAGCGGGGTTTCGCCGTCAGGGCTGAAGACCGTGCTCTGACCCGCAGGTTTGATCTTTACCTCGCGCTAGTTTGTGAGCGTGACCGTGCATCAGGTGAAGCGGGCGTTCAAGTACCGCTTCTATCCGACGGATGCGCAGGCGGCAGAGCTGTCGCGCACCTTCGGCTATGTGCGCAAGGTCTACAACCTCGCCCTCGCGGCTCGCACGCAGGCGTGGACGCGGCAGGAGCGGGTCAACTACAACCAGACATCGGCGATGCTGACGGCCTGGAAGAAGACCGACGAACTCGCCTACCTGAACGAGGTCTCCTCGGTCCCGCTCCAGCAGTGCCTTCGGCATCTGCAGGTGGCGTTCACCAACTTCTTCGGCAAGCGGGCCAGGTACCCGCGCTTCAAGTCGCGGAAGAAGTCGCAGAAGTCCGCCGAGTACACCACCAGCGGTTTCCGCTTCCGCGACGGCCGAGTGACCCTCGCAAAGATGAAGGAGCCTTTGGCCATCAGGTGGTCCCGGCCTCTGCCCGAGCAGGCGAAGCTGTCCACGGTGACTGTCTCGCAGGACGCGGCGGGACGCTGGTTCGTCTCGCTTCTTGTGGAAGATCCCGGCGTCCAGCCGCTGCCGGCCACGGACACGGCGGTTGGGATCGACGTCGGCCTTGACCACCTGCTGACCCTCTCCACCGGGGAGAAGATCGCCAACCCCAGACACGAACGCCGCGACCGGGCCCGGCTCGCCGTGGCCCAGCGCCGAATGGCGAAGAAGGCCAAGGGCTCGAACAACCGGGCCACGGCACGCCGCAAGGTCGCCAGGATCCACGCCCGGATCCGCGACCGGCGCCGTGACCACCTGCACCAGCTCACCACCCGGCTCGTGCGTGAAAACCAAACGCTCGTGATCGAGGACCTGACCGTGCGCAACATGGTCAAAAACCGGAGTCTTGCCCACGCCATCTCGGATGCGGCCTGGCATGAGTTCCGGAGCTTGCTGGCGTACAAAGCCCAGTGGTACGGGCGGGAAGTGGTCGCGGTCGACCGCTTCTTCCCCTCCTCCAGGCTGTGTTCCACCTGCGGCACCCTCGCGCAGAAGATGCCGCTGAACGTCCGTACCTGGACGTGTGACTGCGGGACGGCCCACGACCGGGACGTCAACGCGGCGAAGAACCTTCTGGCCGCCGGACGGGCGGTTACAGCCTGCGGAGCCGGTCTCAACGGAGTTCTCCGGGCGGGCAGTCGGCGATGAAACAGGAAGTCTCACGGCGCGAGCCGTAAGAATCTCCTCCCTTCAGGGAGGAGAGCGTCAAGAGGGTGCACCTCGACAGACGGGGAATGTCACGGGTGGGCCGAAGTCAAGGATGGCTCAGTTCCATGATCTGCGGATGCCGTACTCAGCGGGCCGACGTTGTGGTCATGCGAGGGTGTCCGGGTCCAGCTCGTCTGCGTGTTCGCCGGTGACCAGGTAGACGACGCGTTTGGCGACGGATACCGCGTGGTCAGCGGCCCGTCCGCCGCAAGCGGTGATCTGAGCAGCGCCCCCGCACCTGCCGTACCGCGCGGCAGACGCAACAGCCGCCCTCGCCGCGACGCACCACGCTCCGCCACCCACTCCCCTGCGTGAAGGACGCCCTCGCACGCCTGGCATGCCCTACCGAGCGCCCCCCCAGGGCCCAACCACGGCACCTTGCCCCTCCCCGACCACGGACGCTCCAGGACCAACGATGGGCCCCACCAGGGCTCGTTACTGCGGTGCGCAAACCTCGGGCGACAACCTGCGCACCCGGCACGCGCGCATGGCGCACCACTGTCCGTGTCCCGTCCGTCACCTCGCACACGGTGCGTATACATGGGCGTATACTGCACGACGTGTCTGACGCGATGATCCGTGTGCCTGCTGAAGTCCGTGACCGTCTTGCCGTGATCGCCGAATCCCGGGGGACGTCGATCCGCTCCCTGGTGCAGGAGTTCGCGGAGTCGACCCTGACCGAGGAGGAGCGCCGTGAGCGGGCCGAGCGGACCCGCGCCTACCTGAGTGAGCACTTCGGCGTCGAGGTGTCCGACGAGGAAAGCGCAGCCATGGGCCGCAGGCTCCGCGAAGCATTCACCCGGCAGCAGGGTGCAGCCGCGTGATCTTGCACCATCTGGTCCTCGATGCGCCGACGCTGGTGGCGCTCGCGGGGAACCGTCAGGTTTCCGCCCTCATCCACCGAGCTCATTTCGAGACCGAGACCCGCCTGTGGGCGCCGGCCCTCTCGATCTTGGAGGCTGACCGGGAGCACCTGGGGCTCGCTGAACACATCGGGCAGTTGGAGGTCATTCACACCGTGGACCTGGACTACCCGGCGGTGCTCGCCGTGGCTCAACTGCACCGCGACGGCGTTGCTCCAGGCATCGGTGCCGCCATTCATGCCACCCGGCATCTGCCCGAGTGGGGCGCGGACGCCCTGGCCGCCACGGTGGTCCCCAAGGCATATCAAGGCCACGGGGTCCCTGTTTTCGACCTCAACCGCTGACGTCCCCTGCGGTCAGCCGGCAATGGGGTGACGCCAGGCGGCAACCGCGTCGGCACAGCGCCGGCGGGGAAGCAGCCCGCCCGCTGATCGTGACGCGGACCGCCGTGGCCTTCCTGCAGGAGACGCACCGCCGGTATGCCGGCCGCCTGACTGGATTCCCGGCCACCCCCGGGCAACGTCGAAGCCGGTGGCGGTTCCGCTTCCAAGTAGGTCATGGCAATGCAGCGTCAGCTGCCATCCGGTGAGTTGAGTGGCCGCAACAGAGCGTCGCCGGGCCACAGGGGGGATCCTGCTTCCGCCCAGGCCAGGTGTGTGCCGACTTCGACGAGGACCTTGATGCGATCGGCCGGCCCGTACGCCTCATGTGCCCCGGTCGTAGCGTCGACGGCACGGACCTCGCTGCGCGGGCCGGCGCACACCAGGGCGCGGGCGATCTCCGGCAGGCCCAGGCTGAGGGCGTCGCAGTCGCGGTCGTGGATGAGCTGCAGCAGGTCTTGGGTGACCGTCTCCCAGTCGCCGACCTGGTGCCAGCGTGCGCCGCCGTCGAGTTCGTGGGTGAGCGTGGACAGTGGCACGATCTCGCCGGGCCGGCGGCCGTGGATGAGGCGGTCATAGATGCGGGCTCCGTCGGGCTGCCGCACGCGCGGGTGGAGTAGGCAGGCTGCCGCCACGACCGTGGTGTTGATCTCCCGGGCCGGGGCCGGGGCCGGGTAGTAGGGCTCGTGTGCGAACAGCAGGTACACCGGTTGCTGCTGCGGGCCGTCCGTGGGCATGTACCTCTCCTCAACTAGGTCGCGGGGCTGGGCTCGATCGCGGGCTGGGACGACTTCCTTAGTCCGGGCGCGGGGGCGCCCACGGCCTGCCGCCTGCCGGTCCGATGCGGCCAGCGGGGCGGGGTGCTGGACTTCGTGGGCGTGATGGTCCGGGCGGCCCGGTCGGCCAGGTGCAGCATCAGCCGGTTACGGGCGATGAGTTCGCCGGACAGGGCGCCGGGGTGGGCGTCGTCCTGCAGGAGCTCGGCGCTGTCGAACAGCACGTGATGTCCGATCTTGACGGCGCGCCGTAGTGCGTGGCGGTCGTGGCGGGCGGCCGCCTGGACGAGGCCGGTGTGCACGACGGCCAGGCGCTGCAGGACGTGGCAGGCGGCTTCGGCTGTGACGAGCTGGAGGTTCGCGCGGGCGCGTGCGTCGAGCCGGTCGGTAGCGTGTTCCATCAACAGCGGGACCAAGAGGGCCGCGGGCAGCGCGATGCCGAGCGGAACACCCTGCAGGACGGCCTGGAGGGCGGCCGCCAAGCGGCTTGCCGGTCAGCACCAGTTCGGGATGGCCGGCCCCGATCTGCAGCAGCAGCCGGATCCCCCGATGCAGCTCGTGCGCCGAAGGCGGCGCAAGCTGTGGCCCGTTGGCTTCTGCGGCCGGCTCGAGCGGGCCGCGGCCGCACGGACGGAGGGGGCTGGTGTTCTGCTGGTTGGTCTTCTTTCTGTTGGTGTTCTTAGTGGGCCGATCAGCCAACGTAGGGTTATCCACCGGTGGAAAACCCGACTCTGGCCCGGACCTGGGGTTTTGCAGCGCGGGCAGGTCGGTGATGACATACGCGGCCGCGGCGAGTGTGCCGTCCGGATTCCGCTCGCGTTCCCGGATGAGGAAGCCGTGTCGCTCCAGCTCCCTCAGTCCGCTCTTGACGGCGGCCGCGCCGTCCCGGCCACGGCGGCCGACGTCAGGAACCGACATCCGCCAGCCCTCGCGGTGCGTGCTGAGGAGCCCGAACAGGCCCTTGGCCTTGAAGGACAACTGCGGGTGGCGGAACAGGGCGTTGGCGATCTGCGTGAACCGGTCGGCAGCCATCACCCCGCGCCGGATCCCCGCCCCCCATCCGGTGTCCTGCGCCTGCGCGGCTGCGCCGACCGGCGCGGTGTGGGGCAGCGGGTCGTCCACGGCCAGGCGGTCAGTGATGCTGTAGACGATGGCGCCGAGGGTGCCGTCCGGGCGGCGCAGCCGTTCACGAACCAGGTAGCCGCATGTCTCCAGCTCCTTGAGACCGGCACGCGCCGCTTCCCGGCCGCCGGGCCCGAGACGGACCAGGTGGGCGATCGTCACCGGCCAGCCGTCCCGGTGGGTGCTGATGTAACCGAAGATCCCCTTCGCTTTGAAGGACAACTGCGGATCCCGGAACAGGGCGTTGGCGATCTGCGTGAACTGATCGCCCGCCATCACGCCCCGGCGGATCCCCGGCCCCAAGCGGCTCATCGCGCCGCTCCTGATGCGGAACGGCCCACGAGACGGCCGCCCGTGTTCACCGCAATGCCAGGAGCCACGAGCGCGGGGGCGGGGGCGTACGTGCGTTCCATGCCGTCAGCTCACCGGCCGGCCCCGACCACGCCGCTGACCACCAACCCCGACCATGGATCACGATCGGGCAACAGGCGCGCAGGACCGCCGAGGTGGGGGCATGGCCGGGACAACCACGCCCCCCACCACGGGCGCGGGGCTTGCGTCATCGCCGCTGCGTCTACGAGGAGCTGTCCGGCCGATCATGTGACTGCTCCGTGCATCGCCGCCGAGACCGGTGGAGTTGCCCACGCCGAGTCCTCGTTCAAGGCAGGACGCCAGGTCCAGTTCCGCCGGGCCGGGCGCAATGTGAACTTCCCGACGCCTCCCGCGCGTAGCGGAACCGACTGCGGCACCCGGGAAGACGTCGATGGCGTGCGAAAACAGGCAGCCGCAATCGAACCATTCTTCTGCAGAATGCAGATATGAGTGTCCTCACCGTGCGGGACGTGCCCGATGGCCAGATCCGCGTCCTTAAGACCCGTGCCGCCCAGGCCGGGAAGTCCCTTCAGGCGTACATGCAGGAACTGATCGCCAGGGAGACCACCAAGCCGACCATGGCGGATATGGCCGCTCGGCTGGAGCGCGAAGCTGCCGCGGAATACACCACCGACGATGTCCTGACGGCGATCGATGAGGGGCGAGGAGGCCGTTGATCGTCATCGACACGTCAGCACTGTTGAATCCTCCCCCAGCTGAAGCAGGGGGATTCCTGGCTCACGCCGCCTGCGGGTCAGCGACCCGACAGGTCTTCCACGATCAACACCAGCCGGGTTGAAACCAGCCCGGGTTCGTACCGCAAAGCTTGGAGGTGCATGTGCCGTCTTGGCTCTCGATCAGCACGGCGTACGCGCTTGGTTCTCGCAACGCACGGCAGTCAGCTTACCCGACCGTGTGGGCGGTCTTTCGCCCTGAGGGCGAAACCCCGTTCCCTGCCTTGCTCCGCAGGAGTCCGATTCATCCCCGGCCCGAAGGCCGGGGCATCCTCGGAGGTCTCAGGTGATCTTCCTGACCCATCACGGCGCCACCGGCAGCGCCGTCCGCAAGCGCATCAGCGAAACCGTCACCGATTTCCTCTGAGGATGCTCCGGCGTTCAGGCCGGAGAGGAATCGGACACCTGCGCAGCAGGGCAGGGGCAGGCCCGTCGCCGCTGGGGCGATGGGCCGTCCGCCCCGGGACGGGGTAGGCAGGCCCATCAAGATCAATAGGGTTCAACTGTCAGTCCTGCCCGGTAGGTTCGGGTTCATGACGACACCAGCGCAGACGGTGGAGGAGGGCGGGCATGCCCGCTACACCTTCCGGCTGCGCCTGTCGTCCTCGGCCCGTACGGCGCTGGAGGCCGAGGGGGACCGCTGCCGCTGGGTCTGGAATGAGTCGGTCGCCAAGGCGAAGGCCGTCCACCGGCTCAATCAGGCGACCGGTGCGAAGGTGACGTGTGGTGCGGCGCAGCTGGACAGGATGCTGACCGAGGCCCGTGCCGTGACACCGTGGCTGGCTGAGGGTGCGTCGGTGCCGCAGCAGCAGGTGATCCGCGACTTCGCCAAGTCCCGGGCCAAGGCGCTCAAGGACATCACGGCGCGTGTGCCGGTGCGCCGGCGGGCCGGGATGCCGAGGTACAAGAGGAAGCGTGAGGCGCTGCCCAGCCTGAACTACACCCGGCGCGGGTTCCGTCTCAAGGATGGGCGGCTGCATCTGGCGGGCGGGATCGTGGTGCGTCCGGTGTGGTCGCGCGCGCTTCCCAAGGCTCCCTCGTCGGTGCGCGTGTACCGGGATGCGGTCGGTCACTGGTGGGCGTCCTTCGTCGTCGCCGTCGAGAGCGAGCAGCTGCCCGCGACCGGCCGGGTGATCGGGATCGACTGGGGCGTCAAACAGACCGCCACCACCACGTCCGACGACCACGACCTTGCCCACCCGCAGCACGGGAAGACGGCCGGGCAGAAGCTGGCCCGCTATCAGCGGATGATGGCCCGGCGCCGCCCCGCGAAGGGCCAGGCTGCCTCGAACGGTTATCGGGAGGCGAAGCGGCAGACCGCCAAGCTGCATCAGAAGGTGGCCAGGCAGCGGCAGGACACCGCCCGCAAATGGGCCAAGCGCGTGGTCCGCGACCATGACGCCCTGGCGGTGGAGGACTTCCGGCCCAAGTTCCTGGCGAAGTCGACGATGGCCCGTAAGGCGGCCGATGCGGCGATTGGTGCCACGAAGCAGGCCCTGGTGGAGATGGCCCGCAAGCACGGGCGCATCGTCCACCTGGTCCACCCCGCGCACACCACGATGGACTGTGCGCAGTGCGGCGCGAGAACCAAGCACGCACTCCCTCTGTCCGAACGAACGTATGCCTGCATCGCATGCGGAGCGGAGTCCCCTCGGGACAAGAAGTCCGCGCGCGTGATGCTGGTCCGGGCTGGTCTGCACCCCGGCTGGTGCTGATCGTGCAAGACCTGCGCGCCCGCCGGGCCGCAGGCAACGTGAGCCAGGAATCCACCCCGTTCACGACTCCGTTGGCAAAAGGGCAAGGCGGGCAGCGAAGCTCGACTGCCGACCGGAAGTGGATCAATCGACCTGCAGTTTCACGCCCCGAGGCGATCTTCCCGGCCGGTAGTTTCTCCCTTTCCCAACGGAGTCGTTCACGGGGTGGAGGCGTCAAGGTCTACGCACCCACACTGATCGACTACGAAATCCAATCGGCGCTGCTGGGGATGCAGCGCGGCGGCAAGCTCAGCGAGCAGCAGGGGACCAAGGCCATCGCCGACTTCACGGCACTGCCTTTGGACACCCTCGCCCTGTGGGAACGGGTTCGCGTCCTGCACGCCGACCTGAGCGCCTACGACGCCCCGTACGTCGCGCTCGCCGAATCCCTCGGCATCCCGCTGGTCACCTGCGACGCACGGATCAAACGCAGCGGCGCAGCTACGTGCGCCGTCGAGGTCTTCGGCTCGAACTGACCCCACCAGCCCCGGGCCAGGGGGGTGAGCAACTGGACCACGGCCGTCATCGGGATGAGCCCGGCCCCGCAGGCCTTGCCCAGCCCCCGCCCCCAACATCCCCCACCAGCCGGTCACGATCCACCAGCATGCGCACCTTTGTGCCGCGGTTGGATTGAATCCTCCCCCAGCTGAAGCAGGGGGATTCCTGGCTCACGCCGCCTGCGGGTCAGCGACCCGACAGGTCTTTGAGCTTCCCCCGAGATGCGGAAGCAGTTGACAGGGGGTCAGGTGGTTCTCATGAGAGGAACATCGACCATGGCTGCTCCCAGGAAATACTCGCT
>NZ_JBICXT010000046.1:0-34108 GCF_043200415.1 Streptomyces sp. NPDC048419
CCGCTACGAGCGCAAAGCCGAGCACTTCCTGGCCTTCACCAGCATCGCCTGCACCCTCATCTGCTACCGCAGACTCACCAAATGAGATGACGTCTAAGAAGGGCCTGCGGGACTTCATGGCCCCCCAGAGCCTGTTCGAGGACCTCGGCCTCAAGTACATCGGCCCGATCGACGGCCACGACCTGGTGGCGCTGGAGTCCGCGTTCACCAAGGCACGTGACTTCGGCGGTCCGGTCATCGTGCACTGCATCACCGAGAAGGGCCGCGGCTACCACGCCGCCGAGAACAACGACGAGGACCGCTTCCACGCGGTCGGGGTCATCCGTCCCGACACCGGCATGCCGGTGAAGACCTCCGGCAAGGACTGGACCTCCGTCTTCGGCGAGGAGATGGTGGCCCTCGGCCGCAAGCGCAAGGACATCGTGGCGATCACCGCAGGAATGCTCCACCCAGTTGGCCTGGCCCCGTTCGCCAAGGCGTATCCGCACCACACCTTCGATGTCGGCATCGCCGAGCAGCACGCCGCCGTCTCCGCCGCTGGCCTGGCCACAGGCGGCCTGCACCCGGTCGTCGCCGTGTACTCGACCTTCCTTAACCGGGCCTTCGACCAGGTCCTGATGGACGTCGCCCTGCACAAGCTGGGCGTCACCTTCGTCCTGGACCGGGCCGGCGTCACAGGCACCGACGGCGCCTCCCACAACGGTATGTGGGACATGTCGATCCTGCAGGTCGTCCCCGGCCTGCGGCTGGCCGCGCCGCGCGACGCCAACCAGCTACGCGCCCAGCTGCGCGAGGCCGTCGAGGTCGGCGACGCTCCCACCGTGGTCCGCTACTCCAAGGGCACCCTTGGCCCCGCCGTCCCTGCGGTCGGCCGCGTCGGTGGCACGGACGTGCTGCGCGAGAGCAGCGAGCCAGGCGTCGACAAGCGGGCCGACGTGCTCATCGTCTCGGTCGGCGCGATGGCCCTGATCTGCCTGGAGGCCGCCCAGCTGCTCGACGTCCAGGGCACCACCTCCACCGTGGTCGACCCCCGCTGGGTGAAGCCCGTCGACAAGTGCCTGCCCCGCCTCGCCGCCGAGCACCGGGTTGTCGTCACAGTCGAGGACAACGGCCGCACCGGTGGCGTCGGCGCCGCGATCGCCCAGGCGCTGCGCGACGCCGACGTCGACCTGCCGCTGCGTAACTTCGGCATCCCGCAGGAGTTCCAGGCTCACGCCAAGCGCGAGGAAATCCTCGCCGAGATCGGCCTCACGGCACAGGACATCGCCCGCCAGGTCACCGCCCTCATCGCCCGCCTCGACGACCACCCACTGTCCGCCGAGGCTCTGTACCTCACTCACGGCAGCTGCGGTTCATGACCATCAACCCGTTGTCGGGTTCCGGCGGACCTTCGCTGCCAGTGTCGGTGCGCTGGCGGATCACATTGCGGTGGGTGTGTTTGACGACTTTGACGAACGAGATGCGGTCCGGATCGATGCCGTGGTCGTCGACAAGCGTGATCTGTGCGAGGCAGTGATGCGATCAGGTGCACCCACACTTCCTGGCCACAGCTGGGGGCCAGCCGACCGTAGCACTCCCTGCCCGGCCGCACTGCAAGGTCTTGGTCTGCCGGTAGGAAGACTCCGCTGCGGCTCCACTCACCGGTAGCCGGTCTTACGTCCGATCCCGAGTTGCCCGCATGCCTCGAACGCTGCCCATCCCGGCCTCCAGAAGATGTCAATGTTCAGCCTCGAGCTCCAGCCTGCGCTTGCGTCTGCCTCGCCATCAACGATCCACAATGATCAAGGAACGTTGCGACAAGCGTTAGAACCCAAGCCTTTGCCCCGGGTATCAATTACTCATCCTTGTGCAGTGTGGTCTGGGCCACGGTTGAGGCGGGTGGGATTCGCACCCGGAGTTCGCATTCTCGGGACGTGTATCCCGTCCGTCTTCGCCTGATGGCGAACTGTCACTCTGTATTGCCTTCCAAGGGAGCTCGTTCGTGGCCCTCGTTACAAGGACCCAGCGGCTGGATCGGGTGGTCATCCGGTTCGCCGGTGACTCGGGTGACGGCATGCAGCTCACCGGTGACCGGTTCGCATCGGAGACGTCGGCGTTCGGCAACGACCTGTCGACACTGCCGAACTTCCCGGCGGAGATCCGGGCCCCCGCCGGTACGCTGCCCGGCGTCTCCAGCTTCCAACTGCACTTCGCCGACCACGACATCCTGACCCCGGGCGACGCGCCGAACGTCCTGGTGGCGATGAACCCGGCCGCGCTGAAGGCCAACCTGGCGGATCTGCCGCGCGGCGCCGAGATCATCGTGAACACGGACGAGTTCACCAAGCGCGCCTTAACCAAAGTCGGCTACCCGGCGGATCCGCTCACCGACGGATCGCTCGAGGCGTACCACCTACACAAGGTGCCGCTGACCACGCTGACCCTGGAGGCGCTCAGGGACAGCGGCCTGTCCCGCAAGGACGCCGAGCGGTCAAAGAACATGTTCGCGCTCGGCCTGCTGTCGTGGATGTACCACCGGCCCACCCATGGCACCGAGAACTTCCTGCGCCACAAGTTTGCCGAAAAGCCCGACATCGCCGAGGCCAACATCGCCGCCTTGCGCGCAGGCTGGAACTTCGGCGAGACCACCGAGGACTTCGCGGTCTCCTACGAGATCTCCCCGGCCGCCCTGCCCGCCGGCACCTACCGCAACATCACGGGAAACCTGGCGCTGTCCTACGGCCTCCTCGCCGCCGCACAGCGCTCAGGCCTGTCGCTGTTCCTCGGCTCGTACCCGATCACGCCGGCCTCCGACATCCTGCACGAGCTGAGCAAGCACAAGAACTTCGGGATACGCACCTTCCAGGCCGAGGATGAGATCGCCGGCATCGGCGCCGCTCTGGGCGCGGGATTCGGCGGCGCATTGGGCGTGACCACCACCTCCGGGCCGGGTGTGGCGCTGAAGTCGGAGACGATCGGACTGGCAGTCTCGCTGGAGTTGCCGCTGCTAGTCATCAACATCCAGCGCGGCGGCCCCTCCACCGGCCTGCCGACCAAGACCGAACAGGCCGACCTTCTGCAGGCGATGTTCGGCCGCAACGGCGAGGCCCCGGTGCCGATCGTCGCTCCGGCCACGCCGGCCGAGTGCTTCAGCATGGCGCTGGAGGCGGCGCAGATCGCGCTGACCTACCGCACCCCCGTCCTCCTACTCTCCGACGGCTACCTGGCCAACGGATCCGAGCCCTGGCGGATCCCAGACATCGACGAACTCCCCCACCTGACCGCCGAGTTCGCCACCGAACCGAACCACACCCTGGACGACGGCAGCGAGGTGTTCCAGCCGTACAAGCGCGACCCGCAGACCCTCGCCCGCCCATGGGCAGTACCGGGCACGCCGGGCCTGGAACACCGGATCGGCGGCATCGAGAAACAGGACGGTACGGGGAACATCTCCTACGACCCGGCCAACCACGACTTCATGGTCCGCACCCGGCAGGCCAAGATCGACGGGATCACCGTGCCGAACATCGAGGTCGACGACCCCACCGGGCAGGCCAGCATCCTGGTCGTCGGCTGGGGCTCCACCTACGGCCCCATCACCGCGGCCGTGCGCCAGGTCCGCGCCGACGGCGGCCACGTCGCGAAGGCGCACCTGCGCCACCTGAACCCGTTCCCGGCCAACCTCGGTGCGGTGCTGGCCGGTTACACCAAGGTGATCGTGCCGGAGATGAACCTGGGCCAGCTCGCGCTGCTGCTCCGCGCCAAGTACCTGGTGGATGCCCAGTCGTACAACCAGGTCCGCGGAATGCCGTTCACAGCAACGCAGCTGGCGGACGTGCTGTGGGCCACGATCGGCACCCTGGGCGAGGGGGACAACGCGCGATGACCGAGAAGTTCCTCTCGCTGCGGCTGGTGCCGAAGAGCGATGCGCCGCAGAGCGCCAAGGACTTCAAGACCGACCAAGAGGTGCGCTGGTGCCCCGGCTGCGGGGACTACGCGATCCTCGCGGCTGTGCAGGCCTTCATGCCGGAGATCGGCATCCGCCGAGAGAACATCGTCTTCGTCTCCGGTATCGGCTGCTCCTCCCGCTTCCCGTACTACATGAACACCTACGGGATGCACTCCATCCACGGCCGCGCCCCGGCCATCGCCACCGGCCTCGCCTCCTCCCGCCCCGACCTGTCGGTCTGGGTGGTCACCGGTGACGGCGACGCGCTCTCCATCGGCGGCAACCACCTCATCCACGCGCTGCGCCGCAACGTCAACCTGAAAATCCTGCTGTTCAACAATCGGATCTACGGCCTCACCAAGGGGCAGTACTCGCCCACCAGCGAACTCGGCAAGATCACCAAATCCACGCCGATGGGCGCACTCGACACCCCGTTCAATCCGCTGTCGCTGGCCATCGGCGCGGAGGCGAGCTTCGTCGCGCGGACCATCGATTCCGACCGGCAGCACCTGATCTCGGTGCTGCGGGCCGCCGCCGAGCACGAGGGCACCGCACTGGTGGAGATCTACCAAAACTGCAACATCTTCAACGACGGCGCGTTCGAGATACTCAAGGAGCCGGGCACCCGGGACGAGGCACTGATCCGCCTGGAACACGGGCAGCCGATCCGTTTCGGCGCCGGCCGAGGCGTCTTCCGCGGACCCGACGGCGAACTGTACCTGGACACGGTGACCGCCGAGAACGAAGCGCACCTCCTCGTTCACGACGCTGGCACGTCCAGTCCCGTCACCGCCTTCGCCCTCACCCGCCTCGCCGACAACGACACCCTCCACCACACCCCCATCGGCGTCCTGCGCGACGTCCGCCGCCCGGTCTACGACACGCTGATGACAGAGCAACTCGACCGAGCCACGGCCGACCACGGCCGGGGTGACCTCACCGCGCTGCTCACCGGCAACGACAGCTGGATCATCCCGGCACGGCCGGACGCCAGCGGCATTCCAGCGCCCCGCTGCACTTACCCGAACCAGACCTCATGACCCATGACCCTGTCTTCCCCTGGTCCTGCGTTCAGCGCTGCGAGGTTGTGAGTGGTCACGGCGGTCTCGTCGTGGTTTCGCCGTAGACATTGAGGAAGATGGTGAGGGCGGTTTGCAGCTGATCTCCGCATCGTCGTGGCGGCCGCAGCCGTCGAGGGGGCCCTGGCGGCGCGTTCACCAGCGGGTGGTCAGGACCAAGGGTGAGAGCCGTGACGTCAACGCCCCTGCGTGCCGAAGGTTCTCCTTCGAGGTGGCAGCCACGCGTGTGGGGTAGGCCGCCGAGCTCGTGGCAGACCGCAGCGACAGTCCCGTGCTGCCGACCGTAGGGAACGTTCATTCGACGCCGATCCTGAGGCCCCCGCCCGCAACGGGACGGTCGGCTGCTGGCCCCAGCCCCGCTATCGCCACCGGGCACCCTCGGTGGCGGCCCTTGCTGCCAGACGCGAGCGAGACGCCTTCACCACCCTCACCTGGCGGGGCAACGTTCCCGCTTCGCTGCCGCACGTGTTGCCCGGCCGGCAAAGCCGTCAAGCGCCCGATCAAAGCCGCCACCTCGGCCGGACAAGGGTGGTGGGACGGATCCTGCTGGCTGCTGGCTGCTGATCAAATGGCCCGAAGACGCCGAGGCTCCCACCGATTGGTGGCTGTCCAATCTGCCGACCAACACCTTGATGGCCGACCTGGTCTGGCTGACCAAGGCCCGCTGGCGCATCGAGCACGACTACCCGAGAACTCAACAAGGCCTGGGCCTGGACCACTTCGAAGGCCGCTCCTGGCCGGACTGGCACCACCGCCTGCAGCTTACGGACGCCTATGACAGGGGGACCCTGGGCTTTCTGTCGTAGGCGTTCGTAGGGGGTGTGGACGGACAGGACGCCTCGGGCAGCGTGCACCAGGTGTCCGTGAGGATGGGAATGTGAGGTTTCCCGGCTGTGCGGTAGGTGTTGATCGGCTGGTCAGAGCGGGTTGACGGGTGTTCAGGTTCGTCGGTTCGGCCGTCGCCTGCTTGGTGTAGTGCTTCTCCTCGAACTCGATCGGACTGAGCCGGCCGAGCCGTTCCTGGATGCGCCGGCTGTTATCGAAGCCGTCGATGTATTCGAAGAGCGTGAGGTTCGCCTCGGCCCTGGTCGCGAAGATGCGACCGCGCACGCACTCCGTCTTGATCAGCAGCCTCAAGTTCTCCGCGGGAGCGTTGTCGTACGAGTCCCCGACCGAACCCATCGATGCTTTAACTCCCGCCCGTATCAGGCGAGTTGTGAGCTTCATGGACGCATATTGACAGCCGTGGTCGGCGTGATGGATGAGCTTTGCCGTGCTCGACCTCGCGGACGCGAGGGCGTACTCCAGCGTGGTCAGCACCAGGTCGGCGTCCGCGTGGGCGGAGGTCTCCCAGCCAGCACGCGGCGGGGGAACGCGTCGCGGATCGCCGAGAGTCACAACGGGCCCTCGCCGGTCGGGATCATGGTGAGGTCGGTGACCCACAGCCGGTTCGGGGCCTTCGCGGTGAAGTCCCGCTCCACCAGGTCCGGGGCGAGGACGGCCCTCGAGTCGCGGCGCGTGAAGCCCCTCCGTCTCGGGAGAACCTCAATGCACCGGGCTCGTGCCACCGGACGGCCAAATCTGTGACGTCCAACCGGATTCGGGAAGTTGGCCGCCAACAGGCATAACGTCGCATCGTACCGGTGGCGGGCCACGCGGCAGGCTTGCGACAGTGGACGCATGACGACGATGCGCGCGGCGGTCTGTGTCGGGGCGGGCGGCCCCGAGATGCTGGAGATCCATGAGCGGCCCGTACCCGCGGTGCGGGCGGGCTGGAGCCTGGTGCGGGTGAAGGCCGCGGGCCTGAACCGGTCGGAACTGCGGACCCGCCAAGGACACTCCCCCGGTGTGCGGTTCCCGCGTGTGCTGGGCATCGAATGCGTGGGAGTCGTGGCGGCCTCCACCGATCCGCTGGTGCCGGACGGCACGACCGTCGCGGCGGTGATGAGCGAGATGGGCCGGGAGTTCGACGGCGGCTACGCCGAGTACGCGCTACTGCCGAACGCGCTGCTGATGCCGATCACCACCACCTTGCCGTGGGACGTCCTGGCCGCCCTCCCGGAGACCTACCTGACGGCGCAGGGCTCGCTGGACGCGTTGGGGGTCGCGCCCGGTGGCAAGGGGCGGCTGCTGATCCGAGGCGGGACGTCGTCGGTGGGGATGGCGGCCGCGTCGATCGCGCGCGGCTACGGTCTCGAGACCGCGGCCACGACTCGGCAGCGGGGCAAGGTCGCCGCGCTGACCGCGGCCAGAGTCGACCATGTAATCGTCGACGACGGTGGATCGGCGGCGACGGTTCGCGCAATCTGGCCGGAGGGCCCCGATTACGTCCTGGATCTCATCGGGACGAGCACGGCGGTGGACTCGCTGCGCCTGGTCCGTCGTGGTGGGACGGTATGTATCTCAGGCTCGCTCAGCGGGTGGATGATCCCTGACTTCGAACCGATCGCGATGATCCCGTCCCGAACCGAACTCACAGCGTTCTACAGCGACGACTTCAAGGGCAGCACGGGCGCGGCCGTGCTGCAGCGGATTGTGGGGGAGGTCGAGGCGGGCGTCCACCGGCCGAACGTGGACCGGATCTTCGCCCTCGACGACATCGTCGCGGCCCACCAGTACATGGAGAACGACGAAGCCACCGGAAAGCTTGTCGTGGTGCCATGAGGGTCCGCTCGGCGTGGGTTCGGTCCGGCAGATCATGTGACCACTAGGCGGCGGTCGAGCGCGTTACCGACGTGCCCGAGAGCGTCACCTTGTCCGCAGATCCGGCCGGGTCAACGGCTATGACTACGAGCGGCCCGCAGTGCTAGCCCTTGCCGGAGACGTGGGCGGCCGCCGGATCCTGGAGGCCGGCTGCAGCTCGAGCCCCCTGGCCGTCGCACTGCGCGACCGTGGCGCCGCCGTCACCGGCATCGACGCGAGCGCCGCGATGCTGGCACTGGCCAGGCGGCGGCTCGGTGACGAAGTAGCCCTGCACATGGCTGGCCTGAGCGTGCACCTGCCGTTCGACCACGGTGCGTTCGACGACGTGGTCGCGTTGCTGGTGCTGCACTACCTCGAGGCCTGGGGCCGACGCTGGCCGAGTTGCGGCGTCTGCTCAGACCCGGCGGCCAGCTGATCGCGTCGGTGGACCATCCGTTCGTGGCCTACACGATCCAGGAGTCTCGGCCCGACTACTTCGCGACCACCAGCTACACCTTCGACTGGACGTTCAACGGGCAGTCCGTCCCGATGAGGTCTCATCACGGGCCACTTGAAAAAGCCGTCGCGCTCTCTGACCTACTCGGCGATCTTCGTTCGCATGATCCAATGGTATATATCCACTCGAGTGCCACCGGCGTGCTGGCGTTCTCCTGTGGGCCTGAAATGTTCGTAGCCGTTGCCCCAAGGGATTTTGAGGACATCACCCTCTGGAGGAGCGGATCCCTCCCAAGTGCTCGGCATGCCCTGCGGACCGCCTTCAAGAATAATAACGGAAGGCACGATCAGCTCCTTCGGTAGTGGATGCGCTCTCCAATGAGCCCCCTGCACCCCACCCACCAGCCTGAGTAATTGATACCTATCTGTGTCGACAGTTACTCAGCCGGATCTGCCTTTTTTGGAGGGAGGCGCGAGGGTCACCGAAACTGCGATCGCTAGCATCCGGCGGCAGGAGGCGTAACAGAGTATGCACAACGGCGTAAAATTCAGAGAGCAGAGCACCAACGCGTCCGCCACCGACAAAGGCTCATCGAGGCCGAATCGACTGAGGCCATCGAGGCCGCTCGCGTGAGTACCTGAAGATCTCCAAGGTGCGGACCGAGGCCGTCCTCCCCTCGCTGCTGGAGCGGCGCCGGCGGATCGACCTGTCCCTGTAGGTCTTCCTGGACGCGACTACTGCGCCAGCAGCGGCGTGGTGTCGCTGGACAGCCCATGGCTGTTCGTGGACCGCTGCCGCAGGAACTCCTCGAACCCGGAAGAGACGTGGTGCAGCGCGACGGTGGTGACAAACAGAAAGCCAGCCACAGGCGCTTCGGAAATTTACCCTTGCCGATACGCCACTGAGGCGCTCACCCGCTGGTGCGGCTTGCCCCCATCGCCCTGACATCGGCAACCGCAACGTGAACCCACTCCCGAACCTCGTGCACGTCACCAGGTCAGGTGCCGAGGGCTGCTCCTACGTCGCGAGGAAGATCGCCGGGAACAGGGTGAGACGCGAGCCCACCGGGCTCACAAGCGACAACTCGCGAACGTCATCATCCGCCACATGCGGGGCCCTCCGACGGACCGCACGAAGAAACCCGCTCGCCACAGCCGGTGGATGAGGGAACGCCGAGAGCGCAAAGCCCGCATCCGCTGAGCCCGAAACCCGCAGGCCACCACTTCACCGCAGAGAACGCTGCCCCGAAGTGGGCCCTGCCTCGCGGTGACGTCTCCGGACCCGGCCGGGCACGGGCCAAGACCGCTGGACGAGGCGCCGGAAGACGCCGTTGAAGGCCTTCCAGGCCGCCTTCGAGAGCTGGCTCACGCCGTGGGAGTTAGGGGAGGTTTGGGGGGTGGCCCCTAATGTCCGGTCTGCCATTGTTGGCGAGTGTTGGCAGTAGAAGGAATCGATCTGGAAGCCTTTTAACCGTCTCGTGGATGTGATCACGATGTATGCCACTACTACCGATACTGCCATCCGCCGTCCCGCACCGATGTCCCACGCCCCGCAGTACGTCCGCGCCGCCCTTACTGGCCACACGAGGGCCACGCCGGTCCACATCCCCACTCCTCGTAGGCCGACGGAAGGCGATGCCCAGCCGCGTCCGGTCAGCGGTGCCGAGTGGCGGCTGGAGCACCGGCCCGAGGCGGTGGGACAGGCTCGGTGGCTGGCACGGGCGGTGCTGGCCGGATGGGGCACCTCGGACGACGCCGCCGAGGCCGCGGTGCTGGTGGTCTCGGAGCTGGTGACCAACGCAGTGGAGCATGCCGAGCCGCCGCTGGTGCTGCATCTGCATCGCCAGCACACTGATCACCGGGTGTGGGTCGGAGTAAGCGACGGTGGTCCCGCCGCACAGGACGGCGTGTGGAGTTCTTCCTGCACGCCGGATGAGCATGGCCGTGGCCTGCATCTGGTCGAGGCCCTGACCCAGACCCACGGAATCTGCCATCACAGCAGCGGTATCACCCACTGGGCCCGCATGGCCGCATAACCCCCCAAGTACCAGCGCCGTCACCGGGCAGCAGCAGCGGGACGGCAGACCGTGTCCTACATGTGAGGCGGACGAGTCGCTTGCCGCAGCAGAGGCCTGTCTCCGAGATGATCAGCGCAGCCCTTCCGGCGCCCCTCTCCAGTTACGGTGTAACTACGGTTAGTTGTGAAGTTGAATTCGGTTATGAGTGAGGCCGTCGAAGGCGACGCCCGAAGGCATGCAGGGTCCGATTCCAGCGCCTCGTCCAGCAGCGTTGACCCATGTCGGCCGGATCCAGAGACATCACCGCGAGGCAGGACACGCGCACTCCCCCGGCGAACCACCGCACGGCGCCAACATTGCTTTTGGAATCCCCAAGGTGACGAGAGTCAGTGCCGGCTCAATATCCTGGTGCCTTTTCCCAGCTGGATCACCCCTCCATCGCACAGTTGCTCCACCTTGAGGCGCCTCATGGACACACCAGGTACTCGTACGTCGGCGGCTTCCACAACCGATCCCCGTCTCCCTGCCGCCCGCAGGGCCGTGTCCCGGCACTCGGTAACGGTCTTACCCCGGCCTCTTTCGAAATCGGCGATCATAATGCGGCTGTCCTGCCTAGACGAGCGTGATCTTTGATACGGCCCACAGGCGCGGTCACGGACATCACACCTCCCCTGAAATCTGAAACGAGCCGACCTCATCCTGGGATGTTCCATGGCGAAAGTATGCAACCTGGACGACGCTATAGGAGGCCTCGTTCAGCCAGAAATGCACCTTCATTTTCCGTCGACACCAAGTCGCTCCAACGCAGCCATCATCGCCCTTGCAAGGCGCTTTTCGGCGAGTGAGCCAAATTTCGTACTGAGCACAACTGGATTCCACTCGGCCGCACATCTGCTCGGCCTTTTCAGGCTCGGCAAGAAATATGTTTCATGTTTCTTTGGAGATAACTATCCAACCCCGCGTCCGAACCAGCTATATACCTTGCTGTCCCGGGAAGGAGCGGTGCTGGAGCACTGGAGTCTGCTCAGCTATGTATCCGCATTCCGGGCCGCCGCCCAGGGGCAGCCGTACGGTACGACGACACCCCTGGGTGACACAGACCTCGGTCGACGGCTGCGGCAGGCCGGCCGGTACTTCGAGGTGAGCGACCCCGTCGAGGCGGGACAATCCGTCGGTCTTGTTTCCGCCCTCCGGCCGGACGTGACTTTTGTGCACGGAGCCCTTGGATCGAAGGACGGCGCCGTCGTTGCCTACCCTCCCTACGGTGAGGGGTTCCACTCGGCTATTTCCGCAAAAGCGGGTGTGATTGCCACGGTCGAGAAAATTGTCGATGCTGCCACTATTCAACGGAGCGCGGGATCCGTCGTTATTCCGGCTGGCCATGTGACTGCAATATGCGAAGTTCCTGGCGGGGCGTATCCGCAGCCGCTTTATACGCCCCCCGGATCGAACGTAGAAGGATATCCAGATGATCCTAATGCGTACCTGATGTGGCGCCGCATGACGGACAGTCCGGAGCTCTTCGAACGCTTCACCACCGAGATCATCGCTGGGCATCCCTCGGAGTATCGCTACGACAAGTTCGCGCGCCAGGCCGCACAAGTTCCGGAGAGAAAGAGATTCTATGGGCCCGCCGCGCCATCCGAGTCCGTCATACTTCGCGCTTCCTCAGCCATAGTCCGAGCAGTACAGGAACGAGGTCACCGCCGTATCCTCGCCGGGATCGGCCAATCATTCCTCGCTTCACGACTGGCACAGCTTCGCCTCTCCCAGTCCGGCCTGCACGTACCCGTCATGATCGAAACGGGCCTACACGGAGTCGACTGCGGACGGGAGGCGGATCCGTTTCTGCTGGGGCACCGCAACATCTCCCGTGCCGCCCGCCTCACAGGCATCGAAGACGTACTGGGGGCCTGGTCGTGCGGAGCCGGGCGCGAATCCTGTCTCGCTGTGATTGGCGCGGCCCAGATCGATAGCCGCGGCGACATCAATTCCACTCATCTCCACCCCGACAGGGTTCTCGTGGGCTCGGGAGGCGCAGCCGACCTGGCTTCGAACGCTGCCGAGTTGATCGTGCTGACCTCCTGCAGCCCGTCGCGGCTCGTCCGGACAGTGGACCACGTGACGAGCCCGGGTCGTGCAGTCCGGACTGTGGTCACCGAGCTGTGCACCTTCCGTCGCCCCAACACAAGCTCCGTCGCTTGGACCGCTGGCGATCTAGCGAAGGGAAATGACACCCCCAACCAAATAATGGAAGCGTGCACCTGGCCGTCCCTCACAGTCGATCAGTACGACGTCTTCTCTGAAAACCACGACCTACCTGCGCTTCGCGGGCTTCTGTAAGCCGTCTGCGATCTCCGGCTCAAGCGTGTTAGAGGCGTTTGATCTAGCTAGGTGGATTGCCCTTTATCCTAGTAAGGCCGCGTCCTACGTGGTGAGGCGGACGAGTCGCTTGTAGCGGCACAGGGCTGCTGCCAGGCCGAGGAAGGCCAGGTAGTTGCGAGGATTACGCTCGTATCGCAGGCTGAGTCTGCGGTAGCCGGACAGCCGCGACATCGTCCGCTCGATCACCCATCTGCGACGGCCCAATCGCTCGCTGGACTCGATGCCTTTGCGGGCGATCCGGACTCCAATGCGCTTGCCGCGCAACCATTTCCGCAGGTCCGGGCAGTCGTAGGCTTTGTCTGCGCGGAGGCGCTGGGGCTTGAAGTACCGGCCGCGATACGGATCGTGTCTCGTTTGGTGACCCGCCACCATGGGCTTCAACCCTTCGCTGTAGTGGATGTTGCCCACCTCGACGCCGACAAGAAGCGGCAGTCCGTTCGCCTCCGACAGGACGTGCATCTTGGAACCCGGCTCGCCCCGGTCCCCGGGACTCGGACCTGTGTGTTCGCCCCCTTCTTAGCCCTGACGTGGGCAGTGTCGAGGACGACGCGGGTGACGTCGACCAGGCCGGCGTCGTCGAGCCGGTGCAGCACGGGGCAAGCGGCTCCAGACGCCGGCTCTGGACCAGATCAGAAAACGGCGGTGAGCGGTCGACTTTGATATCCCGAAGCAGGGCGGCAGTTGGCTTCATGATCTTGGAAGCCCATGCCTGTCCCGTTCCCGAGCCCCTGCCGAATTGACAGTTCGTCACGACCCGGACGTCAAGTAGCGACGCCCAAGGCTTGGACTGGCAGCGGCATCCGGTCACGATGGGCGCCTCGGCAGCGGACGTAGCGCTCTCACGAACATCGTCACAGAGCCGCGACTGCCAACTTCACTTGATCGACCAGAATTTGAAACAGCCCCGGCCCCGTACTACACACTGCCGAAAATTAACGACTCGGCACACGAGCGCCATATCGCGGATTGCATCTGAGTAGCGATTACTCAAGCAGGATTCAGCCGGACTGCGGTTTAGTCAAATTGTCCAAATATTCGTAGCCATTTCTCCCCCAGCGGGGGTAGGCCGGGTGTGCAGAATCCACTGGAATGACGAAGCGGATCGGCGGCCAAGTCGGCCAACTCAAGGGAATTGAGTGAATGCAGGATATTGTCATTACTGGAATAGGTGCCCTGCTTCCTGGGTGTGACAACCGGGATGACCTATGGCGTCAGCTGTCCCGCGCGGAATCCCAACTGCGGCTCCATCCTGTCCCGGGCAGCACGGACCGTGTTTGCCCTATGGGAAAGATTGACGAATTCAACGCCGCCCGCTATCTCGGAGACCTCGCCCCGGATCTCAGGCCCGACACTCCACGGGATGTCCAGCTCTACCTGTCCTCCCTAGCGCTGGCCCTGGACGACGCCGCGATCGAGCCGTCAATTCTGGCATGTACGGCGGCTGGCCTCTTCGACGGGACATCGCGCGGAAGTTTCGCATTTTGGGACGATCTCGCGCGACGGGAACAGACCACCGAGGCGCGCGACCTTTACCGCAGTCGCATGCTCGCCCTCGCCACACCAGGCCAGGCCGTGGGCCTAGCTGCCGCGCTGCTGGGCGTTCGCGGACCGGCCTACACCTTCGCCGTGTCCTGCTCCTCCGGCGCAGTTGCGCTCGGCCACGCCTTTCGTGAACTGTCCGAAGGACGTATCGACATCGCGCTCGCCTCCGGGCATGAATCGATCCTCATCGAGCCGATCTACCGCATGTACGAGGACGCGGGACTGCTCAGTTTCGAAAATCGCGTTCCGGAAAGGGGTCTACGCCCCTATAGCGAGCACTCGGGCAACGCTTTTGGCGAAGGCGCAGTGACCTTCGTGCTAGAAAGCCGCGACCATGCGCAGCGGCGCGGAGCCACCATTTTGGCCCAAGTCAGCAGTTTTGCCTATGCCAACAACGGCTCCCATCCGACCCGCGTCGACGTCTCCGGTGCACGACCCGCCGAGCTTATCCGAACGGTTTCGAAGGAAGCGGGCCTGGCACCGTCCCAGATCGGGTTCGTAGTCGGGCACGGCAACGGCGTCGAAATGAGCGACCGGGCCGAGATCAACTGCATGCGCGAGGCTTTCGGACAGCAGACCGCCACCACACCTTTGATCTCGGTCAAACCGATCTACGGACACACCCTTGGCGCCGCCAGTAGCTTGAACATCGCCGCGGCTGCTCTGATGCTTCACCACCGGCGCGTCATTCGCACGCTCAACGCCGGCAGTGTAGCTGGCCTTACCGACATGAGCTTCGGTGGCGATCCGCAGAAGGAAACACATCCTGATAGCGGCATCGCATTGTCTTTCGGACTAGGTGGACACAACGCCGCCGTTGCCCTCACCAGCAACACAAACCTGTGAGTGCTCAATGAAGCTGAAAACGCGACCAAGATGCGCTGGCGTCACAGCCTCGACGGGCTCCCGGCACAACCCGCCGCAACGCAGGCAGTATGAGCCCGGCATGCCGTTCCACTCCTAACTAACCCGCACAAGAGGACCGATCCAATTGAGTCAGGCGATCTCCTTGACGAACGGTGTATCCATAACAGGATTCGGCAGCTACCTGCCGTCTCAGCGCATTACCGAGATTCCTCCTCTGGATGAACCCATCAGTCGCGAACGGCTTGAGCGGATCGGCGTGCACACTCGCTACCGTGCAGGCCGCGGCGAAGGAATAGCAGAAATGGGAGCGCGGGCTGCCCAGCGCGCTCTGGAACACTCCGGAGTCTCGGCGGAAAGCATCGATCTCGTCATCCTGTCCAATTGGACACAACGACGTTACCTACCAGATACGGCTCCGCGCATCCAACAGATGATCGGAGCCAGTAAGGCATTTTCGTTCGACGTTTGCTGCTCCTGCGCGGGTTTCGTTGTCGGCCTGACCCTGGCCAGTACACTAATGACATCAAGGCGATACCGTCGCGCTTTGGTGGTGGCAAGTGAGACGACCTCGCAACGCGCGAGGCCGGGAAGTCGAGCCACACTCATCTACTCCGACGGTGCAGGCGCCGCTGTACTGGAGGCGCCGGCCCGCGGATCGAGTGCTATCCGCGATGTCGAGCTTCGGTCAATCGCTGACCAGAATGACATCATGGACATAACCCCTGACGGTTACACTCGCTGCCACATTGAGCAACGCGACCTGATAAAGCTGGCAGCCCGATCGCTGGTCGACGTCTCTCGAACCGTACTGGAAAGAAACGGGCTCAGCCTCACAGACATCGACTGGATCATTCCGCATTCCGGTACCGCTGGTGTCCAGGCCACGCTCAAAGCGGATCTGGGTATCTCAGCGGACCGCGTTTTGTCGAATCTGCCACATGTCGGGAACCTGTCCTCGGCTGCGATACCCGTTGCGGCGGAGCACTTCATCCGACAAGGAAAAGTCAAACCTGGGCAAACCGTCCTCCTTGCAAGTGTGGGCACAGGTTTTTACGCGGGAGCTGCGCTCATCACCGTTTGACGGGCGAGCATAAAAGGATCAACCCAGACCCCGGTAGGTGTCCTACCACAGACCCTCCGACAACCCCTATTCGGAGTCCATCATGGATCCACATATCCACATTCCCGCCGATCGCGCCTCCGACGCCCAAACACTCGTGTCTGCATTCGATCGCGCCAGTGCGGAGCACGCCCGAGGTACGGCTCTCGTCGACGGGGCAGTGCGCCTTAGCTACGCCGATCTCAATCACAAGAGCAGGGCCATGGCCCGTGGTCTGTTGAATCATGGGATAATGCCAGGTGATAGCCTTCTCGTCCATCTGCCCAATTCTTGGGAACTGGTCGTCGTTGTCCTCGCATGCATGAGGGCGGGAGTAGTGCCCACAATGATGCTGCATGCGCACAGGGAACACGAATTGACGCGTATAGCTGATCACGTGGATGCCAGGGGCATTGTGATCAGCGGGGAAGCTGACGAGTTCGTGGGTCTTGCGAGACAGGTCACGGAAAATTGTGCCTCTGTTGAGCAAATTTTCATATCCGGATGCGACAACGTACCTCCCGGATGCATCGGTCTTGAAAACCTGATGACATCAGACCCCGGGGCCCCCTTCTACACCTCGGTCCTGACGGATGACGTGCTCTTCCTGCTCTCGGGAGGCACGACAGGGCTCCCAAAAGTAGTAGCCAGGAAACACTCGGACTACCTGTACGGGGTGGTCAGCAGTTCACTGGTGACTGACATCTCGAGTGACACTGTCTACCTGGTATCACTGCCGGCCTCACACACATTTCCACTTGGATGCCCGGGAATCTTTGGAACGCTGCTCGTCGGCGGCCGTGTGGTGATGATCAGATCACCGCGTCCGGAGATCGCCTTTGAAGCTATGGCGTGCGAAGGAGTGACGCACACTGCAGCTGTCCCAGCAGTTGTCGGTCGCTGGCTTGAAACTTACGATCCGGCCCGGTGGGACCTTTCCGCCCTGCATGTTCTTCAAGTGGGTGGATCGCGTCTTTCGGCCAACCATGCCCGGCGAGCTGAGTCGACATTCGGATGCGCGGTCCAACAGGTCTACGGAATGTCCGAGGGGATGCTAAATTCCACACGCCTTAATGATCCGGAAGACGTAGTCTTGGAAACGCAGGGCCGTCCTGTGGATTCAGCACAGCAGATGAAGATCGTTGATTCCGCTGGCCGCGACCTTCCATTCGGCAGCACGGGTGAACTCCTTGTGCGCGGCCCCGGCGTCTTTTCTGGATATTACCGTGCCCCCGATCACAATTCGGAAGCATTCACCTCGGATGGATGGTTTCGAACGGGCGACCTTGTGAGAATGCATCCCAGCGGGAACCTTGTCGTCGAGGGTCGTGTGAAGGACCTGATAAACCGAGGCGGTGAGAAGATCAGCGCGGAGGAGCTGGAAGACCTTCTCAACGAGATGCCCGAGATCAGGCGTGTCGCTGTCGTCGCGGCCCCGCACTCGTCCCTCGGAGAGCAAGTCTGCACCTGCATCGTCCTGCGCGCGGGCTGTGTCGTCACTCTGCAGGAGATACGCCTTTTTCTTTCCGGCCTGGGGGTGGCGCAGTACAAGCTGCCGTCGCGCCTGGAAATACTGGATGATTTACCCCAGACGTCCATTGGGAAAATTAACAAGGCAGCGCTTCGCAGCCTTGTGGCCGATAAGACACTGACGCCAGCCCCCGCGCCGGCCTCCTGAAGGGCTGACCATGAAGTATCACGAGCTTCGCGTTCCTGTGGATTCAGATCCGCTTCACACGGTCCTAAACCTCGTCGACGCCGCAGGTTACGAACCGTATGTGGTCTACGAGTCCTCAGGGTGCTGGTCCTATGCCGGAGGGGCGGCCTACGCGGTCAATGCAGATGGGACGGGGTTTTATGTCGACGGTCGCCGACAGCCGAGCGACGGCCGACATCCGCTAGTGCAGGCGGGAGACATCTTCCAGGCCGCACCGATCGAGAACTGGCACGTCTACGGGTGGGCCGCGTTCGAACTGGGTGCCGCATGGCCTACCGAGACCGAGGGCATTCTGTACTCCGCAGTGATCCCAGAGGTGGAAGTCCAGGTTAGTGACGCGGGAATCTTCATCCGGGCCCTCAACCCGGCAGTCATTCCAAGCCTCAAAGAGGCTGCCTTGAGCAGGAGGAGCCACCGCGAGCACCGCGGAGGAGATCTCACGGTGCATGGCATGGCATACACATTTCGACGCATGGTCGAGAGCGCGGTCGAGGAAATAGGAAAGACGGATCTCCAGAAGGTGATACTGTCCCGAAGGTTGGACGTGGATGGGCAGGTCGACCTTTGCGCAACCTACGATAAGGGTCGGCGCGCGAATACGCCGGCTCGATCTTTCCTATTCGACCTGGGAGGGCTTGCAGCCGCAGGATTCAGCCCGGAGACCGTGCTGGAGCTGAACCGCCAAGAGGCCACCGTCCAAATAGTCGCGGGAACCCGCTCTGCCGGGGAGGATGATTCCGCGAAGGAAACTCTCCAGAGCGATCTTAAGAGCGATCCGAAAGAGATATATGAGCACGCGATTTCCGTTGACGAAACGCTGCGGGAGATTGGAGAAATATCCGTCCCGGGTACTGCCAGAGTGAGTGAATTCCTCAAGGTCGTCCATCGTGGGAGCGTGCAGCACCTCGGGTCGCGTATCGAAGCCACCCTCGCCGAAAACATCAACGCGTGGAAAGCCTTGTCTGAACTGTTTCCAGGTGCCGCCTCCACTGGGGTTCCGCGACGTCTCGCTGCCGAAGCCATCGGACGCATGGAAAAGACACGGAGGGGCCTGTATGGCGGTGCGGTGTTCGCTTGCGACGTAAACGGGAACATGGATGTCGCGCTCGCTCTCCGCTCGGTCTTCTCGAGAAACGGATCGACCTGGCTTCAGGTCGGCGCCGGCGTTACCTCATGTTCCCATCCGGCTCGTGAGTATGAAGAGACCTGCGAGAAGCTCCAAAGCATAGTCCCATTCCTGGTTGCAGCCGAATCGCAGCCGCACGACGCAGATTGAGGGGTATTGCAATGCAATCCGCAACCGGTCTCGGCGAGCGCACCTCTCCGCCATTCAGCATCACGTCCGGCTCCGCTGCGATGGACGCTCAGGACGTTATCGCTGTTTCGAACTGTATCAGCACTCTGCGTGCCGTTCGACGGTTTCATAAGAGGCCTGTGCCTGCTCATCTTATCGAGTTCGTAATCCATCATGCCACGCGTGCCGGATCGGGGAAGAACCGGCAGCCCTGGAGATTCGTCGTGGTGAGGGAGGAAGGCCGGCGGCGAGCCGTGGTGGAATGGTACAGAAATGGTCTGAAGCAATACCTAGAACGGGCTTCTGAAATAAATGGAGCAGTGCATAGTAAATCCAATCAGACCGGGGCGGCGCAGACCCTTGCGGCAAACATAGGGGACGCCCCGGTTCTGATCATTGCCTTCTTTGTTCCGAGCAATACAAACCCGGTCGGGTTCACCGCAGGCGCATCCATCTATCCGGCTCTTCAGAATCTCATGCTCGCGGCCCGGTCGGTCGGATTGGGGAGCACTATGACCACTGTGCAAACAGTTGATGAGTGGCCCGGCTCCGAAAGCAGCATGGCCGATCAGTTGCGAGATATTCTTGGCGCTCCAGGCGATGCGGCACCAGCGGCAATTATTCCACTCGGCTATCCGCTCAAGCGATTTGCCACAACGACGAATCGCCTTCCCGTCGAAGCGGTCACCTACGCGGATCATTGGGGAGACGGGTGGCCCGCTACCTCCGCTGCTCCACTTGCATGAAGCGCCGCAAAAGGAAGGAATCTTTCATGCCCAACACATATGCCTCCACTATAGGAAGGCTGTGGACATCCTACAATCAGCGGGACTGGGAAGAGATGAAGTCCCTGCTCGCGGATGATTTCCACTTCTTCGATAACGCTACCGGCATTTCTTGTACTCGTGACGAGTGGCTGGAGCGTATCATAGAATACTGGGCAGGAGCCCTGCCTGACTCCGCAGTGTCCGACCTCCAAGTGGTTTCCGCTGACGGTGTTGCAACAGCCGTCTACGAGCTTTCCGGAACGAATACCGGATACGAAATGCTGCCTGGGCTGGGAACCACGAACAAGCGAGCAGCGCTTCGGATGTGTTCGATCTTCCAATTCACTGAATCCGGAACGATCAGCTCGCTCGAAGGCTTCTACGACATGCTGTCCGTGATCCGGCCGCTGGCATCGGACGACGCAATCAGAGTGTCGCTTCCCTTCGAGGTACAGTCACGTCCTCGCGTCGGGGTCGTCTACCCAGAAGGCTCGCATGTCGCCCTGAAGGTGGCATGAGCGTGGTAGAGCTTCGGGTGAGATGGTCTCTGGTCAGTGGGGGTGGTGACAGGGCAGGGCCCCTCGTTCGTTGGCGTGGTGATTCCATGCATCACACCGGCAGCGGAGGGGCTGGGGCTCTTTCGGTTTCGGTAGCGGCTGAATCGTGGAGGGCTGGCACCGGATGAAAAGTGGTCCTCGCCCTGTCCGTTGATACTGGTCATTTCCCGGTGTTGGCGGCGGGAACCCGTCCGGGGTTGCGGCCGCGCATGCGGTAGCTGTCGCCCTTGGAGCGTCGTTGCTGAGGTATTGATCGCGCGGAAGCCTCAGCGAAGTCCGCAATCAGCCCGGCGGATCGACCGGCGTAGCGGCAGCACCCTGGCTTTGTCCGCCTCGATCCCCGCGCCGACGGCTGGCTATGCAGGGTGTGGTGGATGCGCCGATGAGCCTTGCTGAGCCAGTCGGCGAGCTGGATGTTGAAGTTGGCGGGCGAGGCAAACACCCGGCGGGCAGAAAGCCGGTCTCCAGATAGCCGTTGGCCCGCTCACTAGCCCCGTGGCCTCCGGATCGCGGGGCTGGCACTTGATGGTGGGAATGCCCAGCAGTCCGGCGAACGCCGCGAAGTCCTCGGTCAGCTGTGGACGCCTATCCCGCCAGGAGCCGACCGCGGCCTCATTGTCCAGTTCAAGCGCCGCCGGCAGCGGGGGCAGTCATCCTGTGTGGAGCCGCGGTGGGCCCTGCGCAGACGCCCCCTTGAGGCTATGCGACGGCAGGGTCACGGCCGGCGGCAGTGGATGGTGAGGGTGTCGATGGTGGTGAAGCCGGCACGTTCAAGGAGACGGACGCTGATGTGGTCATCTTCGTCGGTGTGCGCGATGGCGCTGGTGGCGCCTCGGGCATGAGCGGTGTGGAGACATTGGGCGAGGAGATGCGAGGCGATGCCTCGGTGACGGCGGTCGGGGTGCACTGCCAGGTGCCACAGCTGCCAGTGTTCGTCGTCGTGGGCGTACAGGACGGCGGTAGCCATGTGCTGGCCGTCGGTCTCGAAAAGCGTGAGCTGGACACCCGGCGGGTCGGTCTGAGGGCGGAGTTCTGTGAGGGGGAAGACAGGCTGTGGTGGTGGCGGTGTGAGGGGATGGTGGAAGTAGAGCCGGCTGGCGGCGGGGGTGAAGCCTGCGGCTCGCAGGGCCTGGGTGGTGGCCCAGTGACGGCGCTGGGCGACGCCGGGCAGCTGAAAGGTTCCTGACTGGGGCGTGAGTGTGGATCCCGTGCCGGCATAGAGCATGCGTACGGGCCCGAGATGACCCCGAGCCGCTGTGATCAGCGCGGCTACTCCGTCGACATCCTCACCTGCATGGAGCCAGCTGATCAGGCCAACACCGTCACTAACGCGTTGGGCGCAGTGGGCTGCGCCGCAGATCCTGGCCGCACTGTCTACCAGGACCAGAGTGGCTGGTTGGCCAAGATCGTCGTGGGCCGGTGTGGTGAGCAGGTCGGGGTCGGCGGCGGGCTGGCCCGGCAGCCGGTCTGCGTTGATCAGCTCGAGCACCGATGTGTAATCGTCCGGCTCCATCGCCCGTACCCGGAACCCGCCAGTCACTTGCACTCCTGCCACCCGCACAGTTTCTCCCTGCACTCCCTGGTATTGCCTCCCGCGGTGTGTCAGCCGAGCGCGAGGGTGGCCAATTCCGGGTAGGTGGGCGCACCTTACTCCCACGAAGATCAACTTTCTGGATGTCCCACACTTGAGCCGGGATGAACCATGTGAAAGTTCACACCGATTACGCTGATCAGGCCAGCGGGCCCGCCGATGGGAAGCGTCTCCACACCAAGGTCCAGCTTGGACTGCGTCTCGGCCTTCAGCTCAGGGTCCGTGGCCAGCACGGCGCGTCTGCGGCCTTCGGCTCACTCGCGGCAGCGCTGGTCACCCAAGTCGCCACCGCATCCGCCGTAGTCGTGCGAGCAGTTGCTGGCGCAACTGCCGACTGGCCGTAGATGGCGTCCGCCCGAGCCCGCCGTCTAACCTCCCGATCATCAGGCCGCCTTCAGGCAACGCGGCGATCCCGCGGCTTCCAACAGCAACGGATAGCGGCCAGATCGGAATGTCCCCGGGAGACAGTCCGGTATCAGGCCGCTGTTCTCCGTCCGCCACCGCCAGCCCGTCTCGGTTCAGGTCGTGCTAGGGCGCCTGCGGTGAAGGGGGCGGGGACCACCTCTCCTATGGCGTTCCCATCCGCCGAGCCCGCCCCAGATTCCTTCGGTAATACCCTCGCGTACCGCCATGCGGAAACAGGGCTCTATGACCATGCATGTGCGGCAGATCTCTTTGGCCGGCTTGTCCCAGCCACGCCGACCCGCTTCCGCGGGCGGGAAGAAAATATTCGGGTCGACACGAGGATCCGCACATGCGGCTAGCCTCTGCCAGGTCTCATCCCAGGACTGATTCATCCCTGTCCCGCGCTGCTGACCGCTGACTGTGGAAGGCCCAGATGGGCCGCGTCATGCCGCTTGGAATGTGGTGAGCCCGTGAATTCCTGCTTGTAGGCTGTTCGTTCATCCCTGAGCGTCTCCATGTAGCAGCGTCTGGAACAGAAGCAGGCCGCCCGTCCCGTGCCGTTTCGGGCGTAGCCCTTGCCGCAACGCAGACAGGTAGATGGCGGCTCAGCAGCCGACGAATTCAGGCCCAGCATGTCTAGGAGCAGACTGCAATCCTCCGGCCCCAGTGCTCGGGCAGCAGCTGCCTTCCTTGCCGCTTCAACTATTTGGTCTGGGATTGCTCCCAGTCGGAAATCGTGTGTGATCTTCGCTATGTTCTGGTTAGATCTGGCTGCCATAACAGGCTCCCGTTCCTCGCTATACCGGCCGCCGAGGAAGGCCGATTGCTGCTTCGTGACACTCGTGAGCATGCACCACAGCGGGTTGGCCAATAGCGGTGCATACATCCAATATTTCGGGCTGCGGTCTCCCGACGGATGAGCAATGCCTACTCGCAGCAGCCGAATGCGTGGAGCCATTTCAGTGGGCTGAGCGGCAAACAGCGTCTGGTGGCTGGTCACGCGGGGGGGGTAGCGGATGCGCCGCTGATGTGGAGCGGGGCGGCCAGGTTGTAGACCTCACCATGATCCCGACCGGCGAGGGCCCGTTGTGGCTCTCGGCGATCCGCGACGCGTTCCCCCGCCGCGTGGTGGCTGGGAGACCTCCGCCCACGCGGACGCCGACCTGGTGCTGACCACGCTGGAGTACGCCCTCGCGTCCGCGAGGTCGAGCACGGCAAAGTTCATCCATCACGCCGACCACGGCTGTCAATATGACGGGAGTTAAAGCATCGATGGGTTCGGCCGGGGACTCGTACGACAACGCTCCCGCGGAGAACTTGAGGCTGCTGATCAAGACGGAGTGCGTGCGCGGTCGCATCTTCGCGACCAGGGCCGAGGCGAACCTCACGCTCTTCGAATACATCGACGGCTTCGATAACAGCCGGCGCATCCAGGAACGGCTCGGCCGGCTCAGTCCGATCGAGTTCGAGGAGAAGCACTACACCAAGCAGGCGACGGCCGAACCGACGAACCTGAACACCCGTCAACCCGCTCTGACCAGCCGATCAACACCTACCGCACAGCCGGGAAACCTCAGATCCGGGCCAGGGTCCACCGCTGGTCCTCTCAGCCGTGCTCGGCAGGTCCGAGGGCCAACTCCTTCTCCAACTCGATGAACTGCTCACCGGTCAGCTCGGGAAGTTTCGGCAGCCCCGCCGAGGTTAGCCCGGCCATCCCGCCCTCCCTCCACACGCGCCGCAAGCGTTCCACCGACCGCTCACTCACCCTCAGATCCTCCGCGATCTGCGCGGACTTCTCACCCCGCGCGAACCGTTCACCGGCCTCGTACCGGATCCGCTCCCGAAATCGCCGCCGCCGGCGGTCAGTCCGCCACCCTGCGCGTACCGGCATGCCACCGGCCTACCGCAGGGATCAGCACACGGCACCCCCGACAACACCCCGAGGAGATCAGTAATGGGCAGCCGAGTCATCGTAGGAGACCATGCGCCCGGGCGAACCATACGAAGGGCTCACCTGACCACGAGACATCCGATCTCCTGATTCAAGGTCCAAGTGTCCAAGATCCGGAGTCAAGGCCCGACCGGTACGCCTGGCGCTCACAGATACGGATGATCCGGTGGGTAAGGCTAGCCGGCCCGGCTCTCGCCGACCCGGTCGTACTCGGCAAGCGTGCCGTCGAGCAGGGCGTAGTCGGGTCGGCTTCACACAGCCCGCACAGCAGGACGGGCGCGCGATCGGCGAGCAGACCGATCACCGCGGCCGTGTAGGCGTGGGCGATTGCCGACAGAAATGCCGAATCCGGCCGCGAGTTGGGCGAGGCGTCGTGCCGCCGCAGGTACACCAGGCCGACCAGCGCACGCTGGTGCGGCGGGAGTTTGCAGCGGCGGTCACCCTCGTGGGTGACGATGAGCATAGTGACCCACTCGACCAGCTCGTGCGGCAGGTCGAGTGCGGCAGAGTACGGAACCAACACGGCTCCTGTGCCTGTGGGTTGAGACTTCGAACACCTCCCCCAACGGCACGGGAGCCTCATGCGTTGCGCACACCACCGGCGTCACCGATCAGTGACCACTCTGAAACAGCTCAGTGAGACTTCTGGTAAGCCTCGCGAATGCTGGCCGGGACACGTCCCCGATCATTGACCTGATGATTGTTCTCCCGGGCCCAAGCCCGAAGCTCCTCGGCGCTGGGACCGTCGATCGACGTCTTGCGCACCCGCCCTGCGCCACCCTTGACCCGGCCGATCTTACGGCCCTTACCGATGAAGGGGGTCAGCGCCTCGAACAGCTTGTCATAGTTATCCGCGATCAGGTCGATCTCGTAATTCACGCCATCCAGGGAGAAAGTATGCGTCTGCACCTCCCTTGATTCCGCACCAGTGAGGTCATCCGTGTAAACGGTAACGATCTTCTGAGCCATAAGGGAATGGTACCTGATTTATTCCGGCTGTCCACCGCAATGATCGTGTCGAGTGTCCTTGGGTGACGGGGTAGCGCGCCTGTGGCTCACAGCTAGCGGCGCGGAGTGAGGTTCTGCCTAGGCTGCTGTCCTGAAGAGACGGGGTGGAACGAGCACATTCTTTGCCAAGAGATTCGCCCTGCACTCGAACCCGCTGCTCCAAAGCGCATCCGCTCTCCACGACAGCTACCGAAGGTCGACTGCCAGACCCAATCGGGGGCACCCCAGTAGGCTCACACACAATTACGATCAGGTGCGCCGCTCCCAAACCACCCACCTCGCCCAATGTTACCCAAAAGGGAATATTTTCAATTGCCCATACACCGCATTGCACCAAGTCCATCCGCCGGGTCCTTTGAAGCGCTCGCGCCTCCTTGGTGATGGCTGCCACACCAAGCGGCTCCGATCCACCTCTCGAAGTCCGACCGCCGGACGTCACGGTGCTCACCAGCAAGCAGGCGCCGAACACGGCAGCCAGATCGTCGCAGCCGTCCAGCCATTGAAACCGCCCGGCTCAGGATGAGAAAGCCGCGGCCGGGCGCTGATGTTGAATGTTCACGCCGATGCTGCAGGCTGCAAACGCCCAGATCACCGTCGTGCGGCACCAGGCCATGCGCGTGATGTACAACTCAGGGTAGTCACCAGCTTTCTGTGCTACCTCACAGATGCAGTAGCCGAGGTTGCTTGCGCAGGCTCCGAGTCGATGTAGCACTTCCCGCTGCACCGTCACAGCGTCAGGGCGCTGCGACGGCTGAAGGGGGGTGCAGAACAGCGCCTGCGACAAGATCGCCACCGCAGTCTCACCGCAGAAGGGCCCGCGAGTCACACAGGGATCATAAATGTCCATATCGCGCTCCACGGAGTGATTCTTGGGACGCGGCGGAATGCGGATCACGCTGCAAACTGACCTACGGCCCCAGCCCACGGTGCGGTGCCGGAATGTGATTAGCCAAGAGCAATCAGTACTTATCATTAGGGCCATACCACTCGAATGCGCAGCAGTTCATGGGTTGTGCAGGTTATGGCGCTTCCGCTGGTTGCTTGCTTCGCAAGGTCCGAGATCAAGGCAGATGCTCCCCGAGTGCGCTGGTTTGGCGTCATCGCCGCGCCCCGGGCGGAGACGCATCATGATCCAGCCGAAACTGCGCCTTACTGCTGGCCTCTGACGTGTGATCTTTGACGTGCTGTTTGTCAACGGTGTAGGCGCGGCGCAACAAATGCTTGGGGCCTCGAACCCACCGGTCGTTCGAGGGATGCGGCCGCCGGGGTCGCGAAAGCGTTCGGGGGGCCCTGCAGGTGGCCGGAAGGTAGCCGGTCTATGGCACCGGGCCGGTGATGTTCCGGTCTTGGCGAAACCGAAGCCCTCCCAGCGCTCGAGCATGAGGCCGGTGTCCGCCCGCCAAGAGTCTGCTCACCCGCCGGCGTCCCTCCACGGCCACATCGGCGCGGTGCAAGCGGTCGCAGTGTCCACGCCAAGAAGTCAGCCTCAGCAGCGAGACCGCGCCAGCCAGCACGGCGCACGCAGTATGACAGCTCGAGCATCCTGGGCCCCACGGGAGGTGTCCCGAGCCGCTCGCAGGCCTGGGACCTCCTGCGATGCCGATGTCGGCTGTCGACGGAGCCGATCAAGGCCAGGGCCGGGGATGACCAGCAACGACGGTGACTATCCGGACTTTGGATCAGCCCTGTTAGGGGGCGGCCCGAAAGGATATTAGGGGCGCCCCCTAATGCCCCCTGCACGCCTTTTGCCTAGAAAAGAGTCATGCAGAGCGTCACCGCTCCCCACCGAGAAGAGTGACCGTCATGACCTCCCTCACCGTCCCCTCCCCCGCCGCCTGCCCTACAGGGCGCCCGCTCGGCTCGGGAGCCGAGCCCCAAACCCGGGACCGTCTCTCCCGGTATGACTGCGCGCTGCCCCACCACGTGAGTGCGGCTGCGGTTGCCCGGCATGCCGCCAAGCCGGTACTCGTTTCCTGGGGACTGGACGGAGACACGGTCTACGACGCGCTGCTGGTGATCTCCGAGCTGGTCACCAACGCCGTCGAACACGCCCTGCCCTCGATCGCCCTGCACCTGGAGGCTGCCACCGCCCCAGGCGGACACACGAGTGTGTGCATCGATGTGACTGATGGCGGCCCGGCCCCAGTCCCGGGCCCCTGGATTGCTAGCTGTGCAGCAGACGAACACGGCCGTGGCCAGCAGGTCGTCACCGCACTTGCGCAACGCGCCGGCATCCATCACAGCCCACACGCCACCGATCATTGGGCAGCCCTTGAGGCCGCCTGACGTCCCCCTGCGGCGGCCGAGACCCATTGACGGTGCGAGCCGTGCCGGGGACTGCAAATAAGCGCCCCGCATCGTGCAGCTGTTCCAGCAGGACCTGAGCAGGTTGCCCGCAAGCCACTCAGCCACTCCCTATCTGCCCTGTCTCGCAGTTCGTTTCTGCGTCGTGGAGAGTTACATGTCACAGCCAGGTACCGCAGTCATCAACCCGCCTGCGATGAGAAACCCGAGCTCGCGTTGGCCGCTGGTCGGCCGCAAGCAAGAGTTGGACATTTTCGCCGAAGCCTTGGCCAACCGGCGGAACCGGGGGTTCGTGGTGGAAGGTCCAGCGGGGGTGGGTAAATCCAGGCTGGCCGAGGAGTGCCTGGCCCGGGCGGTGCACGCGGGATTTCTCGGCGGGCGAGCGACGGCGAGCACGGCGGCTGCGATGGTCCCGCTGGGAGCGATCGCACACCTGCTTCCTGCAGGGGTGGACTTGTCTGACCCGGTCGAGGGGTTCGCTGCGGTTGCTGCGGCACTGACCGGAAAGAACCGGCGCCGGTGGGCGGTACTGGTCGATGACCTCCACCTCCTGGATGCCACCTCGGTCATGCTGCTGCAGCAACTGATGGACGCCGGGCTCCTGCGCCTGATCGCCACTATCCGCAGCGGCGAAGCGACCAATAGCGCCGTGCAGACCCTCATCCACGGTGACGCCGTCCATCGGATTGAACTGCCCGTATTCGACCAGGGACAGGTAGAGGCGGTATTGCAGGCGGCACTCGGCGGAACGGTTGGGCGACACACGGCTCGGCGCCTGTACGAAGCATCGGGCGGAAACGGCCTGTACCTGCGGGAGTTGGTGCACAGTGCCATGTCGGCTGGAATTCTCACCAGTGACGGGGAAGTCTGGCACCTAGCCCCGGGAAGCAGGCTGCCGGTCACGACACAGCTGACCGAGCTGATCGGCGCCCACATGGCCGCTGCGGGGCAGGCCGGCTGGCCCGTGCTGGAACTGCTGGCGCTGTGCGAACCTCTGGCGCTGGCAGATGTCCAAGCTGTTGCTTCTTGCCAGACGCTGGCTGATCTGGAACGTGCCGGGCTCCTCTGCATCAGCCAGGACGAGCGGCGCACCCGTGTGACGCTCGCCCACCCCCTGTACGGCGAAGTCTTGCGGAGCGGCCTACCCGCCCTGCGCCGTCGGGAAATCCTGCTCGGCCAGGCCCGGCAGGTGGAGGCATACGGTGCCCGCCGTCGCGGAGATGTTCTGCGCATCGCCGCCTGGCGGCTCGCCGCCACCGGCACCGCCGACCAAAGTCTCCTCATCCAGGCCGCCGCCTTGGCCCGCAACGCGCACGACCACCAGCAAACCATCACCCTCCTTGAAGCTCTCCCCGAGCCCGAGCACACAGCCCAGACACATCTCCTGCTCGGCGAGGCCCTCTCCCAGATGGGCAGATGGAAGTCGGCCGAGGCCGTTTTCGTGAAGGCCGAGACCGATGCGCCCATTGTCGACGAACAGCAGAGGGTGGCCATCACCTTGGCCCGCACCGCAAATCTGGTGTGGAACGACAACCTGGACCAGGCCCTGTCGATCAACGACGCTGTCTTGAATCAGGTCACCAGCCCGGCCAGCCACCGCGCCTTGCAGATCAATGAGGGCGCTCTGCGCATTGCTGGAGGCCAGCCGCTCCACGGCCTCACCCTGCTGGAAGACCTGGGAACCCAACCCGAGCAATCGACCGACCATGCCTGGCTACGCGGCGCGCTGATGAAATCCGCAGCACTGACCGTGGTGGGCCACGCCACCCAGGCCGTGCCCTGGGCAGAACGCGCCCCCACCGCCCACCAACAGCTCGACGATCACGCTCTGCCACCCCATCCGGCTCAGCCCGTCCCGATGGTGCTCGCCCTCACCGAGACCGGCCGCTTGACTGACGCCTGCGCCACCGCCGAGAGCGCCTACGCCCACCTCACCGACTCCTGCCTGGTCGAGCGGGTCTGGTCGGCACTTCTCCTTGGGCGGGCGCAGTGGTTGGCCGGTCATCCAGCTACCGCTCGCCGCTGGTATGCCGAAGCCGCTGCCCTCGCCCGCACAATCAACCATGCCAAAGCCCTCCGGCCCGCCCTTTCCGGACTCGCTTCCTGCGCAGCAGTCCTCGGCGACCTGAGCGCAGCCGAAACAGCTCTGGACGAATACCGAAGCAGCCCGCTCATTTCCCCCGGCATCCTGTCCGGCGCAGAGGATTGCCTCGGCCATGCCTGGCTGCTGGCTGCCCGCGGCCGCCTCGCCCAGGCCCTCACCATCCTCACCGAAGCCGCCCAGACTGCCCGCATCACCGGCCACCTCACCAGCGAGGTATTGTTGCTCACCGACATGGCCCGCCTCGGCGGCGCCAAAGCGGTCAACAGCCGACTGACCAGCCTGGCTCAGCTCGGTAACAACGTCTTCATCCAGGCACGTGCCCGTCTGGCCACCGCCATCGCCGGAGACGATCCGACCCGGCTTCTTCACAGCGCCCAGGAACTCGAAGACCTCGGTGCAGACCTGCTGGCCGCCGAAGCCGCCACCACTGCCGCCACCGCCTGGCGTCGCGTCGGCCAGAGCCGCCGCGCCACCGCTGCCACCCACCGCGCCGCCCAGGCCGTAGCCCGCTGTCAGGGCGCCCGTACCCCCCTGCTGGCCACCGCTGACGCCGCCACGCCGTTGACCAGCCGCGAGCGTGAGATCGCGCTGCTCGCCGCCACCGGCACCCCCAGCAAGGACATCGCCGAAACCCTGAGCCTGTCGGTCCGTACGGTCGACAACCACCTGCAGCACGTCTACACCAAACTCGGTGTCACCACCCGAAGTGAACTCGCCAACGCCCTCGGTATGAAACCACCGCATATCCTCAAAACACGATCATTGGCCTTGTCCTCGTAGCGGGGAGGCATGGGTGAGGGGGCATGACGACGAAGCGACGTGCGTACGAGGCGGCATTCCATGAGTTCCTCCCTGTCCGTTCCCGATCCGCTCGCGTGGTCGGTGGCGCTCGAACAGCGTCCTAGTTTGAGTGAGTTGGCCGACCCGCGTGCACGAAAGAAGGGCCTCTTGGCAGCTCACGGATGCCGAGTCCAGCGGAAGCAAGAGGCACTGCTGTAACGACCTCTCAGAGTTGGCCGTCAATACATCACTTCGGAGAACACGACCCCATACTGCATGACGTTGATCGTTTGTGACGGTGAGGAGTTGCTACTCAATCCACCGTGAAATCGCTTCGTGGAATTGAGTACCAACTGCTCGATCGAGTCCCGATTCGAACGTGCAAGCTCGGGGAAGTAGGGGGCTCCACCAGAGGTTGTGCAGGGCAGCTGTGGGCCCTCGCGCCCGGCCTGCGCCGCATCTCGCACGTTTTGGGCGTCATGGGTGCCCACTGAAGGAATTCTCCCTCCGGCCGTTGTGACACCCGTGGCATCGAGAGGTGAAGAGCGTGGGCGAGCCAGATCCGTGTTGGGATGAGGCGGGGCGTACTCCGTCGCCGACCGAACGTCTTGCAGGCGAAGCGCTGGCCGTGGACCTGCTGCCGGCTGACCAGGTTATGCTGGTCGGCCGGGAAACCGACATGACTCGCCTGACCAGGCTCCTCACCCAGTCGGACGGATACGCCGGAGTGATGTTGACCGGTCCGAGCGGGGTAGGCAAGACCCGGTTGGCCACCGAGGCGATCGCCGCGCTCCACACCACCCATCAGGTCATTCGCGTAATGGCGACCTGGCCGGGGCAGGACCTGCCCTACGCATCTTTGATTTGTTCCGCCCGGGACCGGCAAGCCGGGACGTGGACGACTGTCGACGGGCCCGCACACGAGTTGCTGCGTGCTGTGCACTCGGGCAGTAGCGGCCGCCGTGGAACGCTGCTGTTCCTGGATGATGCGCACTTGGTCGACCCGTGCACGGCCGCATTCATGCTGGAACTGGCCCGGCGGCGGACGGCACGCCTCCTCTTGACCATCAACACCGAGCTACCCGCGCCGGAAGCGGTAACCCACCTCTGGACGGACGACCATCTGCAGCGCATGGAGCTGGGCCCGCTTGACGCCGCCGCGACCCGCCGACTGGCCGCCGCTCTGCTGGGAGAACCGCTGGCACACAGCGCATCGACCCACCTCGCCCAATTGTCCGACGGCAACCCCCTGCTGCTACGGGAACTGGCCCGAGCCGCGGCCCAGCAGCATCTGTTCCGTCCTTCACCTGCAGGCTGGACGCTACCGGACCGACTGCCGATATCCGCCCCTTTGTGTGAACTGATCACCCGCAAAGTCACGCACCTAAGCGCCGCCGCCCGCGAGGCACTGGAACTGGTTGTCCTCGCTGAGCCGGCCCCGCTGCAGCTCCTTGAACGTCTAGTGGCCCCAGACGTTTTGCTCCTTTTGGAGGATCAGGAGCTCATTCGGGTCGAAACCCCCCCGACCGCCCCCGCTTCGGTGCGACTGTTCCATCCCCTGGTCGGGTATGTCATCCGCCAGAGCCTGCCGATCCTGCGCCGCCGCGCCCATCTGCGTACCTGGATAGCCGCTTACACCGTCCGCTGGACCGCCACCGTCGCCGACACCCTGCGGATAACAGAGTGGCGAATGGAGGTGGGAGACGACTCAGTCAGCGAAGGCGAGTTGCTACAAGCCGCCCACCACGCCGCCGGAGCCCAGGACCTTCGTGCCGCCGCCCGCTTCACTGCCGCCGCGTGGCAACAGCACCCAGCACCGCATACTGCGGCCGCGCACGCTCTGTCGCTCGTCGCTCTCGCCGACTTCCCCGCTGCTGGCACTGTCTTGGACACCGCAGATGCTGCCGCACATTCTGAACCACACCAGGACATATTGGCCGTCCGCGCTCGCAGCGAACTGTTGCAGGGCCACTTCGAAAGCGCCGATGGGACCATCAGTCAGCTGACAGGCAACCAGGGCAAGCTTTACGCAAGCATGGCAGCGTACTTCCAGGGCCACTTTGACCGCACTCTCACTTTGTGCCAGCCGCTGACAAAAGATCCCGCTGACCCCCATCACCTGGAAGCCGTGATCTTCCGCATGGCCGCGCTGCTCCACGCCGGACGCCCCCGAGACGCTCTCACCCTGTACGAAAGCACGCGCTCCTGCAGCGACACGAGCGCCTTCCATGCCGACTCTCTGGAAGAACTTCACGCCGTCACGCTGGCGGATCTCGGCCGCCTCTCCGAGGCTGTCGACCTCTTGACCCGCGCCTACGAGCGAGCCGTCGCCGACCGGCGTGTCCGCATCGACGCACAGCGCGGCATCGCCCTCGGCACCGTGCTTCTCGAACGAGGCCGCCCTCGCCAGGCTCTCGAACTGTTCGCACTCCATCCCGCCTACCAGGTGGGATGGCAGCAATGGCACGACCGGGCCCGAATTTGTACAGCCATGGCCGACGCGGCCCTGGGCCGCATCACCAAGACGTCGCTGCCCGCCTTGATGCCCAGTCACTTCCTCCTCCAGAACCATGTGGCCCATGCCTGGAACACATTCCTCTCCGGCGATCGCGACCAGGCAGCAGACCTGCTGGGTCAGGCAGCCCAAATCTCTCAGGCGCATGGTGCCCACGCTGACGTGGCCATTGCCGCGCACGAACTGGCCCGGCTAGGAATGGCCGAGCACTCCAAGGTTTACTGGGACACCCCCGTCCAAGGTTCGTTCCTTCAAGGCCGCTTGGACTATGCACATGCCCTGGCCACGGACAACCCCCGCTTGTTGCGCTCCGCCGCAGCGGCCTTCGCCCAAGCCGGCGCCGATATCTATGCCGCAGAGGCCTACGCGGAGCTGGCCCGTCTGTACCGACGCGTCGCCCAGCACCGGGCCGCAACTGCGGCGACACTGAAGGCGAAAACCCTGGCCGAACGGTGTGACGGCGCCGTCACACCAGCCCTGCTGCAACTGCAAGCGACCGAACGGCTATCCCTGCGAGAAAGGGAATTGGTACTGCTGGTTGCGCAGGGATTCACGGATAAGGAAATCGCAGAGCGGCTCACCCTGTCGGTCCGCACCGTCAGCAACCATCTGTACCGCATCTATCGGAAAGTGGGCGTCGCCAACCGCCGGGAGCTACAGCGTGTCGCTGCTACCTCACCAGAGGTGCTATCGCAGATACGGAAACCCTGACCCCACGGGCTCATCGACTCTGCACCCCGAAAAGCGCGGTTCAACAAGGTTTGAAGAACAGGCAGAAGAGCGACGAATGAACGAGGCCCGGCGTCTCGACTATCCCTGAACTCGGGTTCAGTCGCCGCCGACACGGCGCAACATGGGCCGCGAACTGCCCGCCACGGCGATCGAGCAGAAACCGACGAGACTGACCGGCCCACCGAACTCACCGGGGAAGATCCCGACGACGTCGGTGCGGCGGCGGATCTGTTTGTTCAGCCGCTCTTGCGGGTTGTTCGACCAGATCTGCCGCCAGATCTCGCGCGGGAACGCGGTGAAGGCCAGCAGATCATGCTGGGCGGCGTC
>NZ_JBICXT010000047.1:0-33566 GCF_043200415.1 Streptomyces sp. NPDC048419
CGGGCTGGTCTGCAACCCGGCTGGTGCTGATCGTGCAAGACCTGCGCGCCCGCCGGGCCGCAGGCAACGTGAGCCAGAAATCCACCCCGTTCACGCGGTGGAGGCGTCAAATATTGGCGAGGCTGCACGGCGCGCGAGACCATAGGTAACGTCCTCCAGGAAGGCGGCGTTGAGACGTCCTCGGCGGTCAGGTTCACGAGTGGCGGCCCACGCGCGCGGCGGACGGCTGGGCGCTGTTGGGGGCGCTCGCCCGCCCGCGGTCGCGTCGCATCAGCGTCCGCATGATTCCCGCCCCCGTCAGTACGGCCGTGACGTGGAGGGTCACGGCGGCCGCGACGTTCTCCGGGTAGCTGACGTCGCTCGGGTGCGCCAGGGCGACGTACAGCGTGGCCGGCAGTCTCCAGCCGCTCCACGCGAACATCGAGCCCGATCCCAGCCAGGCCACGGCGAGCAGGAGCGGATACGGCAGCCGGGCCGGGCGGCGCCGGACGAGTGCCGGTACGGCGGCGGAAGCGGCGAGGGCCCAGCACGCGCTGACCCCGACCAGTACATGCCAGTTGGCCGGCCGTTCGTCGCGGTGGGCGATGCCAAGTGGGCCGCCGGCCGCCCAGTAGAGCCAGGCCAGGCCGGTCACGGCGCCGGTCGCGGCGGGCCACAAGGGCCCGGGAGGAGTGGAGCATTGCTCGGGTCGGCGCAGGGCCTGGGGCCAGCGCCGCCACAGATAGGCGGGAAGCGCGATGGCCAGGCCGATCCCGGTGCCCACGAAGCTGCACTGGAGCAGCACCGCTTCCCAGCCCGGCATCGCCGCGTCACCCTTCGAGCCCCCCGAGCTTCCCGAATCGCCCGAGCCGGAGTGGACCAGCGCGCTGACGACCACGAACGGCAGGATCGACACCAGGAACCCCGACCCGACCCAGGCCAAGAAGCCCACCAGCCGACCGGGAATCCGCATCCCCCACGGCCGCACGAGCGCGAGTCCCAGCGTGATCCCGGCCGCAGCCATGCCGATCGTGACGGTGTTGAGCACCAGCCACCCGCCCAGACCGAACCCCCGTCCCACCGGCAGCAGCCCCAGCAGCGAACCGACCACCCACGACACTTTGATCACCAGGTACGGCACGAGGGCCGCCGCCGCTCCGTACGCCGCCGTACGCCCGATCCGGTCCCATCGCTCCACCACGTCTCCCTCCGCCGGAATCCCCATGCTCCGGCGCCCGCCCGCCCCTCCGCGTCAGCCCCCGGGCGCACCCTGCTCCGCCGCTGGACCAGATCGCCCTCCGCCTTGCGGCCGACTCCGTGTGCGTGCCTCGGCGTTACGGCATGGCCGTCGAGCGGCGAGGCAGTGGACGCGACGGATTTGGACACTCACGTGTCCGCACGTGCTCCTGCAGTCGCCGCCGAGGTGTTCAGGGGCGTGCAGCCCCGGCCCGCAGGCCGTCCATGACGAGGTCGAGCAGGCGTGTGGCGCGAGGGCGCCAGTCGTCGGCCGGGGTCATCTGCCACAGGCCGGAGATGGCGAGCATGAAGTCCTCGGCAGTCAACCCCGGACGGATGGTGCCCGCGTCCTCGTTGGCACGGAGGAGGAGTTCGGCCGCATCGGTGACGGGCGTGTGGGTGGGCTTGGCAGGGCCGCCCGGAGCACTGGTGGCGAGGCGGATCGCATCGGCGAGGCCGGCCTTGGTCATGGCGAACTCGGCCAGCCGGTCCATCCAGGTCCGCAACGCCTGTTGCGGCGGCAGCTGTTCGAGGAGCTGGGCCGCGTTGGCGGCCACCTGCTGCATCTCGTAGCGGTAGATCTCCAGGACGAGTGCCTCGCGATTGGGGAAGTTGCGGTAGAACGTGCCCTGCCCGACGCCCGCCTTCTTGGCGATCGCGCTCAGCGGAACGTCCGGGCATCGGGTCAGCTCGGCCAGGGCGACGTCGAGAATGCGCTCACGGTTGCGCTGCGCGTCCGAGCGCAGGGGTGGGTTGTTGTTGTGCCGCACTCGTCACTCCTCGCGGGCTCGCGATCGAAACCCGACCTTGCTAAGCGGACAGCCGTCCGCTACGTTGCTGTGTAACGGACAGTTGTCCGGTTGCGTCCAGCATAGTCCTGCCCGCGACCGTACGGCAGCCCGCGCCCGCCGTCACTCGACGGCGCAGGCGTGACCCTGAGCGGGCCCTCGCGGCCCTTGCTCTGCTCCGCTGCGGAAGAACATCGAAAGAAGTGGCTCATGGCCTTATCGACGTCCAGCGTCATCACCCTGCACATCAACGGTGAGAAGTTCACACTGCCCGTCGACCACCGCACCACCCTTCTCGACGCACTGCGCGAGCGGCTCGACCTGACCGGTACCAAGAAGGGCTGCGACCAGGGCCAGTGCGGTGCCTGCACCGTGCTGGTCGACGGCCGCCGGACCGTGGCCTGTCTGCAGTTCGCGGTCGCGGCCGAGGGACGTGACATCACCACCATCGAAGGTGTGGCGGACGGTGAGCGGCTGCACCCCGTCCAGCAGGCCTTCCTCGAACGGGACGGCTACCAGTGCGGCTACTGCACGCCGGGACAGATCTGTTCGGCGATCGGCGTGCTCGCCGAGCATGCCGCCGGGTGGCCGAGCGCCGCGACGGACGACGTGCGACCGGAGGCCGGGCCGCCGCAGCTCACCGTCGACGAGATCCGTGAGCGGATGAGCGGCAACCTGTGCCGGTGCGCCGCCTACGCCTCGATCGTGGAAGCAGTCGCCCAAGCCGCCGAGGCGCCCGCCGCGTCGCCGGTCGGCGCCGAGCCGAATACGAAGGAGCAGGCGGCATGAGGGAGTTCGCCTATCAGAAGGCCTCCGACGTGTCGGGCGCGATCGCGCTCATCGAGGCCGATCCCGAAGCCCGTTTCCTGGCCGGCGGGACCAACCTGGTCGACTTGATGAAGAGCGGTGTCGAACGGCCCACCCGGCTCGTGGACGTACGCGAGCTGCCGTTGGACCGTATCGAGACGGAACCGGGCGGCGGACTGCGTATCGGTGCGACCGTCACCAACAGCGACCTCGCCGCCCACCCCGAGGTGCGGCGCCGTTACCCGATGCTGGCGCAGGCGGTGCTGGCCGGAGCCTCCGGCCAGTTGCGCAACATGGCCACCGTCGGCGGCAACCTCCTGCAGCGCACGCGCTGCACCTACTTCACCGACCTGGCCAAGCCGTGCAACAAGCGTGCTCCGGGCAGCGGTTGCGCCGCCATCAGGGGTGAGCACCACAACCACGCCGTCCTGGGCGCCTCCGAACACTGTGTGGCCGTACACCCTTCGGACATGGGCGTCGCCCTCGCCGCGCTCGACGGCGTCGTGCACTTCGAGACCGCCGACGGGCCGGACGCGCTGCCGATCGGCTGGTTCTATCTGCCCGTCGGCGAGACCCCGCACCGTGAAACCGCCCTGCCGCCCGGCGCGTTGATCACGCACGTCAGCCTGCCTCCGGCCCCGGTCGCCGCGCGCTCCCGCTACCGCAAGGTGCGCGAGCGCGCCTCCTACGCCTTCGCCATCGGCTCGGTCGCGGCAGCGCTCGACATCCGCGACGGCGTGGTGCACGACGTCCGCCTCGCGTACGGAGCGGTCGCCTCCCGTCCGTGGCGGGCACGCGCGGCCGAGCGGGCGCTCACCGGAGCGAGCGCCGATGCGGAGGCCTTCGCGGTCGCCGCCGACGCCGAGCTGGCCGGGGCCCGGCCGCTGGTGCACAACGAGTACAAGGTGACCTTGATACGGAACCTGACGGTGGCCGTTCTGAGCGAACTCGCCGAGGAGGCCAAGCGATGACCACGACCACCGTGACCCCGGCGGCGATCCGTGCCGTCGGCAGGGAGCACGTCCGTGTCGAAGGGCGGGACAAGGTCACCGGAGCGGCCCGCTACGCGGGTGAGATCCCCTTCGCCCACCTCGCCCACGGCTGGCTGGTGCTGTCCACCGTCGCCCGCGGCCGTATCCAGGAGATCGTCACCGGCCCCGTCCTCGAGATGCCCGGCGTGCTCGCCGTCCTTCACCACGGCAACGCCCCGCGTCTGGAGACCGACTTCGTCGGCATGCTGGGAACCAAACCCGATCCGACCTGTGCCGTCTTCCAGAACGACCGGGTGCCCCACGCGGGTTGGCCGGTGGCGCTGGTCGTCGCCGAGACCTCCGAGCAGGCCCGGGAGGCTGCGGAGGCGCTCGTCGTGCACTACGAACAGCAGCCCCACGACGTCGAGTTCACCGGCGAGGACACGCGGGCCTACGCCCTGGACGGCCATATGCCCGCCGTCACGGACAAGGGAGATCTGGAAGCTGAACTCGCCGCCTCCGCGGTCGTGCTGGACGCCGAGTACACCACGCCGGAAGAGCACCACCATCCGATGGAACCGCATGCGGCCACGGCCCGTTGGGACGACGGCCGCCTGGAGCTGATCGACTCCAACCAGGGCGCCACCTGGGTCGTCGGCGAGCTCGCGAACCTCTTCGCCCTCGACCCGGCGTCCGTACGGGTGCGTTCGGAACACGTCGGCGGTGGCTTCGGCAGCAAGGGGGTCCGCGCCCACCAGGTGTCGGCCGTCATGGCCGCCACCGTCCTCCAGCGCCCGGTTCGCGTAATCCTGACGCGTCGTCAGATGTTCACGCTGGCCGGCCACCGCAGTCCCACCATCCAGAAGGTCCGCCTCGGCGCCGACGCCGACGGACACCTGCGCGCCTTGGACCACCGCTCCCTCAGCCGCACCTCCACCGTGTACGAGTTCGTCGAACCGAGCGCGGGCGTCGCCCGTGTGATGTACGACGCGGACGCCCATCACACCGAGAACAAGGTCGTACAGCTCGACGTTCCGAGCCCTACCTGGATGCGTGCCCCGGGCGAGGCGCCGGGGTCCTTCGCCCTGGAGGCCGCGCTCGACGAACTCGCCGAGAAATGCGGCGTCGATCCCATCGAACTGCGCCTGCGCAACGAACCGGACAAGGGCCCGGTCTCCGGCCTGCCGTTCGCCGGCCGCAACCTGCGAGCCTGCTTCGAAGAGGGCGCCCGCCGCTTCGGCTGGGCACAGCGTGATCCACGGCCCGGCGTGCGCCGCGACGGCCGCTGGCTGCTGGGCACGGGCACCGCAGCTGCGTCGTTCGGGGCCGGTGCCGCTCCGTCGACCGCGACGATCACCGCCGAGGCCGACGGGAGTTTCACCGTCCGTATCGCCGCCGCGGACATCGGCACCGGCGCCCGCACCGCACTCACCCTCGTCGCGGCCGACGCCCTCGACGTCCCGACCGAACGGGTCCGGGTGCGGATCGGCGACAGCGCGTTCGGGCCGGCGATGATCGCCGGCGGTTCCATGGGCACCCGCTCCTGGTCCTGGGCCGTCACCGCGGCCGCGAGTGAACTGCGCGAACGGATGGTGCCGGGCATGGAGATCCCCGCGCAGGGCATCACCGTGCGCTCCGACACCACCGAAGCCATCGCGGCGCTCGCCCGAAAGGAACGCCACTCCTTCGGCGCCCAGTTCGCCGAGGTCGCCGTCGACCCGGCCACGGGCGAGGTGCGCGTGCGGCGCATGCTGGGCATCTTCGCCGCGGGCCGCATCGTCAACCCCCTCACCGCGCGTGGCCAGTTCACCGGCGGCATGATCTGGGGCATCTCCATGGCCCTGCACGAAGAGGCCTCGCGCGACGGGTACTTCGGCGGTCCGGTCGGCGCCGACCTGGCGGGCTATCACGTGGCCACGCACGCCGACGTCCCGCACATCGAGGCGGACTGGGTGGACGATCCCGATCCCGAGGACCCCGTCGGCATCAAGGGCATCGGCGAGATCGGCATCGTCGGTGCCGCGGCCGCCGTCGCCAACGCCGTCTGGCACGCGACCGGTGTACGGCACCGCAGCCTGCCCATCCGCCCGGACCGCATCCTGACGGCCGGCCACCGTGCTTGATCTCGTACCGGATCTGAACCAATGGCTGGAGGAGGAGCGCGACCTGGCCGTCGCCACCGTCGTAGCGGTCGGCGGCAGCGCCCCACGCGGACCCGGCGCCTCACTCGCCGTCGACGGCGAGGGCACCGTCATCGGGTCGGTGTCCGGCGGCTGCGTCGAGGGAGCGGTCTACGACCTGTGCCGGCAGGCGCTGCAGGGCGGCACGAGCGTGCTCGAACAGTTCGGCTACAGCGACGAGGACGCCTTCGCCGTAGGGCTGACCTGCGGCGGGGTCCTCGACATCATCGTCACGCCCCTGCCCGCGGGCGCACCGCTCAGAACCTTGCTGCGCACAGCCGCTGACCTCGCGGCCAAGGGCGAGGCGGTCGCCCTCGCCCGCATCGTGCGGGGCCCGGCACCCTACCTGGGCGCGGGCCTGCTGGTGCATGCCGACGGCTCGTTCGACGGCACACTCGGCGGACACGCTGATCTCGACCGTACGGCTGCCGCGCAGGCCCAGGCCGCCCTCGACGCGGGCCGCACCGGGACGATCGAGGTGTCGGAGGACGGTTCGCACTGCCCCGGTGGACTCACCGTGCTGGTCGAATCCAGCGTGCCACCGCCGCGGATGGTCATCTTCGGCGCCGTCGACTTCGCGGCGGCGCTGGTGCGGGCGGGCAAGTTCCTCGGCTACCACGTCACCGTGTGCGACGCACGGCCCGTCTTCACCACCCGGGCCCGCTTTCCCGAGGCCGACGACGTCGTCGTGGACTGGCCGCACCGCTACCTCCGGAGCACCGCGACCGACGCCCGTACCGTGCTGTGCGTGCTCACCCACGACGCCAAGTTCGACATTCCCCTGCTGGAGGTCGCGCTGCGGCTGCCGGTGGCCTTCGTGGGCGCGATGGGCTCGCCGCGCACCCACGTCGACCGGCTCCGGCGCCTGCGTGAAGCGGGTGTGACGGAGGACGCATTGGCCCGCCTGCGATCGCCGATCGGCCTCGACCTCGGAGGCCGTACCCCTGAGGAGACGGCGTTGTCGATCGCGGCGGAGATCGTCGCAACGCGGCGGGGCGGGAGCGGCGTTCCACTGACCGGCACGGGGACCCCCATTCATCGCAGCGGTGTCGGGTGAGCAGGGCGGCGCCGGCGGCCCGCCAGCTCACTTCTACTACATGTAGTAGATTGGGCTGACGGCCACCACCGATCAGCCACGACGTCATCAGCATGTCATCGGGGGCGTGGGGATTGGCCGGCGGCGCCGGGTCGTTCCGCGGCGCCTCGCCGATACGGAAGGACATGCCCATGACCGCGGCCGCCACCGCGCAACTGGCCTTCGACGGGTCCGGAATAGACGGCTCGTGGTTCACCTCCATCACGGACTTCGCCCGCGACACCAAGTGGCTGAACACCCCCATGGAGGTGTGGACCAACCTCGGTCTGGGCGTGTTCGCGGTGCTCATGGTGATGGGGTGGTGGAAAGCCCGTCGCCGCGGCGCCGAAGCGATGACCGTCGCCCTGGCCGCCCCCATAGCGGTCCTGGTCGCCTTCGCCGCCGCCGAGGTGGTCAAGAAGATCGTGGCCGAGGCACGGCCCTGCCGGTCGATGCCCCACGCGTACCTGGTCGACTCCTGTCCGGCGCCGTCCGACTACTCACTGCCCAGCGGACACGCCACCGTGGCCGCCGCCACCGTGGCAGCCCTGTTCCTGCTGGACCGCCGCCTGAGCGCCATCGCCGCGGTGTTCGCCCTGGTGGAAGGCTTCTCCCGGGTCTACGTCGGCGACCACTACCCGCATGACGTCCTGGGCTCCGCGATCCTCGCCCTGCCCATCGCGTATCTCACCAGCCTCGCGCTACGCCGCTGGGCCACACCGCTGGTCGCGTCCCTGAACCGCGGCGCGCTACGCCCGCTGCTCACCGCCGAACCGCGCACCATCGTGCAGCACGCGCCGTAACCGACGCCCGAAGACGAACCGCGCCGAGCACTGATGTGCCCGCCGCGGTTCTTCGATCCTCGGTCTTGGACGGCGGTGTGCGGTCGGCGGACCGTTACTTGTCCTCTGCCGTGACGGCCGAGGCGTACACCAGGACGACCCGGTGGTTGTACTGGATGGTGTACATCGGCTTGGCACCGGTGACGACCTTCCCGCTGGAGGGGAAGAAGTCGTCCGTGAGGGCAGGGGGCCGGGTGGCGACATAGGCCTGGCCGGCCGGGACGGTGTACATGCTCAGTGGGGACTGGGTCGAGGGAGACAGGCCCGACGGGTACTCGGAGGCGTCGGGGTAGCTGGAGCCGTAGACCGCCACCGGTGAGGTGCCGGCGGCCGCGATGACCTGTACGTCGTGGGCCGGGGCCGTGTTGCAGCCGTGCGGGTTGTAGAACCACACCTTCGCGCCGCTGTACCAGATGGCGGTCCAGTCGCCGTCCTGGTCGGCCACCACGAACTGCTGTCCCGCCTGGGCGGTGCTGCCCCAGTCGTTGATCCGGTCCGTGCCGGCCGCGCCCTGGTGGATCGCCTGGTCGCCGAAGAGCGGGGCGGTGTCGCTGGGAGCGGTGCGCAGGTAGACGAAGTCGGACGCCTGCGTGGTCTCGGTGCACGCGGTGGTGGCGCCGGTGGGGTCGTCGGAGGGGCAGACCTGCACCGTCTGCTGGTTGTCGTCGAAACGCGGAGCGATGGTGACGACCGAGCCGACGGGGCCGACTCCGCGGCGTCCGGTGTGCTCTCCGAGCAGGTTCATGAGGTGGTTCCAGTCCCAGTACGGGCCCGGGTCCCAGTGCATGCTGGCGACGAGGGAGGAGTTCGGCCCGGCAACGTTGTCGTGGCCGATGATGTGCTGGCGGTCCAGCGGGATGTCGTAGCGGTCGGCGAGGTACTTCACCAGGTCGGCCGTGGCCTCGTACTGGGCTTCGGTGTACCAGGTGGCGCCGTGCGCCGCGTAGCCCTCGTGCTCGATGCCGATCGAGTGCATGTTGGTGGAGTAGTTGCCCGCGTGGAAGGCGAGGTCCTTCGTGGGCACCATCTGCGTCACCGCGCCGTCGGAGGAGCGCATGACGTAGTGCGCGGAGCTGCCGCCCGCCGTCTGGAAGGTGGAGATGGCGGCGTCGTAGGAGCTCTCGGTGTCGTGGATGACGATGGTGTCGATGCGGATGCCGTTGGCGGGGCGGTTGGAGACCTGGCCGTTGGACGGCGACGCCGGGACGAAGGAGCAGTCGACGGTGGCGGGGCATTCGACGTCCGTGGCCGCCGCGGACTTCAGGCGCAGGGCGGCCAACTGGCCGGTGGCCGGGTGGACTTCGCTGTCGGCCTTCAGGGTCACGTGCTGGCCGTCCGCCGTGGTGCGGGCGACGCCCTTCTTCAGGGTGGCGAAGACCCGGTCGGCGAAGGCCGCGGCACCCCGGCGCTGGGTGGACTGGCTGTAACGGGCCACAGCCGCATACCAGTTGTCGGGCTCGGCGGCGGTGCTGCCGGTGGCCTTCTTCTGGTATGAGGCGATCAGCGCCGCGCCGCCTCGGATGTTGGCGGAGGGGTCGGTGCGCAGCTCCTCGGCGGACAGGCCGGTGAGTTTCGCGGCGGCCTGGAGGGTGTGCATGGCGGGGTCCGCGGCCATCGTGGCCAGATCCCCGCGGCCCGCCGCGCCCGCGTCGCCGCCGGCCAGCATGGCGGGGGTGACGTCCGTCAGGTGCATCGGCCCGTAGCCGCCGTCCGTGCTGTGCTGCCCGGCATGGGCCTCCCAGGCGGATTCCTGGTACGCCACCGCCATCAGTATCTGGCGCGGCACCTGATACTGGTGGGCGGCGGTCGCGAAGTCCTGTTCCAGTCCGGTCGCCGACGAACCGGCGTCATCGGTGGCCAGTGCCGTCACCGGGACGGCCATCGCCCCCGCGACGACCAGTGTGGCGCTCGCGGCCAGCAGAGCCCGGCGGCGGCGCCGCGACGCGTCACCGCGTCCGGCATTTCTAGTGGTCATGAAATAGTCCCCGAAGCTGAAGAGAATCAGATGAGTGGGATCGGCCGGCCGGTGCAGCCGGTGCACGCACGGCTGCGAGCCCGGCGAAATCCTGCCCTCGCCACGTCGAACGTGGATGATCCTCCTCCGGGCGAACCGACGTCAACCTCGGCTCGCGGAAGGGTATTTGAGGGTCATAAGCCGCGACTGTGGACGGGATGACGCGGCGGTTCCGTGACGGTGGTCACGCCGTGCCGCCAGATCGGTGTGCCGAATCAGGTGTCGTCGTCGAGGAGTTGGTCGATCTCCCGGTCGATGTCGATGCCCGCGGTTTCCATCCCGATGGGCACAATCGCGTAGGTACGTTTCAAATACAGCAGAACCGCTTGATGATCAAGCACGACCTTCATGTCCTGCCCTTGTCCGCGGATCTGGATGGCGAGCTGCCGGGGCCGCTCGGGAAGCTCCACCGGAATGATGTGCACCTTGCAGATCCCGGCGGGGCCGGTCAGCCCGGCACGGAGTAGATCCCGCGACACCACGCACAAGCCGCAGTACAGGCCGGAGTTGGACGGGTCCATGCGGGACGCCGACAGGCGGACCACCAGAGGGTCATCGGCGCTGAACCGCATCTGAACGTCGCACGTATGCAAGGCACCGTCGCCGAGGCTCATCCGGCCGGTGACGAGCGCATCCAACTCTGGATTCCCGCGATCATCGGTGTGCACCCGAAAACCTCACTCCTTCTCCATTACGGCACGTCGAACCGGGGGCCCGGGGATCGGGGGCGAGGGCGAGCGGAACGGATCCCGTGCCGGCGCGGCACGGAGATGCGCGAGCGCTACCTCCCGCTACCGTCGCGGGACTTGGGGAAATACGCGCCCCTGGCATATTCACCATGATGGATTTTTCCGTATTTGGGAAGCGTGGCACTGCGGCGCGGCGGCCCTACATATGTGCTGAGAACCTGTGTTCAACGGCCTGCACGAAATGACGAGTTGTTGGAATGGCGCGCCGGTGCCCTTGGCCTGCGGCCAGGGAAAATGAACCATGAAGTTTCTGAAGCGGTCGAGTTCCCGGGCGACGCCTGCCGCATGCGTCCCGGTTGACGACGACGAGGACGACGAAGAATCCGCGCGCGGGGGTTACCTCATCGGAGCGGACGCGGAGACACCCCCTGTCGTCCTGACGGAACCCATCCGGAGCGTGCGGTCCGAGGAGTTCTCGGTCTCCGTCCCTGCGCAGGCACTGAAGCCAGGCGCGTACTGCCTGCTCGGTGGTCCCGGGGAGCCGACCTGCGAGGTGATCCAGATCCCGGCGGACGAACAGCCTCGGGGCGGACCCCGGCGCATTCTGCGAGGCAGGTTCAGGACCATCGCCTCTCCTCATCCGGCGGGCACCAAGGTCACCTTCGTGACCGCTGAACGGATCGACGACTGGCAGAAGCGAAGTAGTTGACGATCCGCTGACATCGGTCGATGGACAAGACGGCGTACGGGCCGGACGTCCCCCACGGGAGTTGGACATGGGACCGCCTTGTAGGGGCATTCGAACACACAAGTCAGAAGAGAGGAGCGCGCGGCCCCTTCGGTCCGTGCCCCGACAACTGGGAGTCTGCAATGACGAGTTACGGTGGTTCCCGTGCCACGTCCTCCGGATCGCGCACCAACGGCCTGGCGATCGCGAGCCTGTGCTGCGGCATCGTCGGGCTGTTCTTCCTGAACATAGTTCTGGGTCCCCTGGCCATCATCTTCGGTGCCGTCTCCCGCCGTCAGACAGCGGTGAACAACGGTGCCGGAATGGCGAAGGCCGGCATCATCCTCGGCATCGTCGACGTGGTCCTGTGGCTCGTGCTGCTGCTCGTCGCCGCCAACAACGGCGGCTTCGGCTGGTACGTCGGCGGCTGACTCAACCCTGGGCAGCCGCGGGGGCATGAGGTGGGCGCCGGCAGAACGCCGGCCGCCACCTCGCACCTCTGCCACTGTGCCCGGCGATCGCTGTCAGCGCAGAGGCGCCCTGCGCTGCAGAACCAGGCCGAGCACGATCCCGCCGAGGAGGGAGACCGCCCCGGCGGCCAGCCACCCCCAGGGGCTGTACTCGTCCACGCACGACTGACCGGTCGCCGTCGTGGTGCAGACGTTCCCCGGGCCTTCGCGGTTGAGGAAGGCCACATACAGCAGCGGCACACCGAGCCCGGAGACCAGACCCGCAAGCCCCACCCGTCGGCCGCGTCGGGTGACGAGGAAGACAGCCGCCACAAGGGCGACCGGCAGCAGGAACACGCCGATCGTGAGCGCGGTCAGCACGCCGAGCGAGGCCAGGGTACCCACGAGGAACCATGCGCAGAACCACGGCCACATGCTCGTTCTCATTGGACCTCCACGACCACGTTGCTCCCCAACCGGCAGCGCCGGTGACGCCCTCGGTGGCATACGAGGATGATCCGGCAGCGAGCCGACGTGTCGCCACTCCCTGGCTTGAGTTCAGGACGCCTGGGCACATGCAGTACGAAATCGTGGACGGATCGCGGACAGTTCACCGTCCAGGCCAGAGCGGTCGGCAAGGGAGTGGTGGGTGGAGATGGCTGATCCATCGACGGCGGTATCGCGGCCAGGGCCCGACGGGCCAGGCAGTGCTGAAGCCCGGACGCCGCCGTTGCGGCCTGGTCACTACGACCCGGCCGACTACGCCGAGTGTGTGGTGCGCAGCGCCGAGGTGGCCGATGTGCCGCCCCTGCTGGTGATGACGGTGCTGCACAACGAGGCGTACAAGCCGCACCACCCGCTGTTGGAACGGCTGTGGCAGTGGTGGAAGCCCGGGGCGTCGTTCGGGGTGGCCAACATGCACCGAGCGACGTTCGAACAGGTCCGGCGCACGTACGGCCTGTCCGAGCAATGGCACGACCTTCGCGACGATCCCGCTTTCGCCATCCACGCCGCGGCCCTGTATCTGAAGGACCTCGACCGGAGTCTCCCCGAGCGGCACCATCGCCGCTACACCCGCGACGAACTGCTGGCGCTGGGCTACAACGCGGGTGAACGCAACATGCGGGCGTTCGCGCGAGGTGTGCCGCCGGGTCCCATGGCCCGGTCGTACCTACGCCGTTTTCGAGTTCATCGCAGCCGCGCCGAAGCGGCGCTGGCGGAGGGCGGCGGACTGCGCGACGCTGCAGAGGTGTGAGCACGCGCAATGTGTCCGTAGGCTGCGCGCCTCCGCTTGGCGAGATGCTCGCCGGTTACGGCTGACGGCAAAGACAAAGGGCAAGGAGTTATCTCCTTGCCCTTTTAAACGTATAGCGCACCGGGGGGCTTGCGGCAAGGCCCGGGTGTTGCCGCAGAATCGTCGACCGACGCCACAACCTGCGGGAATGAGGGCACTACGTGCGTGAGACCAAGGTGCGTCATGGCGCGCCGAGCGACTCGTCGGGGGAACGCGCCCGCGAAATGAGAACGTGCGCGGTAGGACGTGCGACAGAGCTGGAGGTGCTGGAATTTCGATCGGCCGGTGCGGGACAACCGAAGACGGCTGCCTCGGAGGTGTCGCGATGAACGGGCAGTACGTGCTGGATCTCCAAGAGGTCGACGACACACAGGTCGCGGTCGTCGGCGGCAAGGGCGCGCAGTTGGGCGCGCTGTCGCGGGTCGAAGGCATCCGGGTGCCGGCAGGCTTTTGCGTGACCACCGACGCGTTCCGCCGGGTCCTGGCCGAGGCGCCGTCGGTCGAGGACCTGATCGATCAGCTGTCGCGCTTGAACCCGGACGACGGAGAGGCGGTCCGCACGCTCAGCGCGCAGATTCGCTCGGCCATCGAAGCGATCACCATCCCGGGCGATCTCACTGCCGCGATCACAGAAGCTCTCTCACGGGTCGGCGAGCAAGCCGCCTACGCCGTCCGGTCCAGCGCGACGGCAGAGGACCTGCCGACGGCCTCCTTCGCCGGCCAGCAGGACACGTACCTGAACGTCGTAGGACCGGCCGCGATCCTTCCGCACGTCAGCCGGTGCTGGGCCTCGCTGTTCACCGAGCGGGCCGTGATCTACCGCCGGCGGAACGGTATCGACCACCGTGCGGTCCATATGGCCGTGGTCGTGCAGCAGATGGTCTTCCCACAGGCGGCCGGCATCCTGTTCACGGCCGACCCCGTCACGGGCAATCGCAAGGTCGCCACCGTGGATGCCGGCTTCGGGCTCGGTGAGGCCCTGGTCTCCGGTCTGGTGAACCCGGACGTCTTCAAGGTGCGACACGGTGAAGTCGTCGCCAAGACGATCGCCGCCAAACACCTTGCCGTTCAGGCCCTGCCGGCCGGCGGCACCCGGGAAACGGCGGTCGACACCCAGCGGCAGGAGCAGCCGGCGCTGACAGACGCACAGGTCGTGGAGCTCGTGCAGCTCGGGCGGCGGATCGAGGCACACTTCGGCCGGCCTCAGGACATCGAATGGTGCCTGGTCGACGACGGCTTCCACGTCGTGCAGAGCCGGCCGATCACGACGCTGTTCCCCATCCCCGAGGCCGGCGACCAGGAGAATCACGTCTACGTCTCCGTCGGCCATCAGCAGATGATGACCGACCCCATGAAGCCGCTGGGGCTCTCCATGTGGCAGCTGACGGCGATGGTGCCGATGCACGAGGCGGGCGGAAGGCTGTTCGTCGACGTCACCCGGCGCCTGGCCTCGCCCGCGAGCCGGGCCGCCCTGCTGGACGTCATCGGGAGAGGCGACCCGCTGATCAGGGACGCGCTGGAGACCGTCCTCGACCGCGGGGATTTCGTCCCGTCGCTCCCGGACGAGGGTCCCGGCGGGCCGCAGGCCCGACGAGACGCGCTCGCCCCCGTCGAGACCGATCCGGCCGTCGTCACCGAGCTGATCGAGCGCAGTCAGGCCGACATCGCCACCCTGCGGCACGACATCCGGACGAAGACCGGAACGGCACTGTTCGACTTCCTGCTCGAAGCCTTCCAGGGGCACAAGGCTGCTCTCGGCGATCCGCTGAACATGCAGGCGATCATGGCGGGGATGGAGGCCACTTGGTGGCTCAACGACAATCTGGAGGAGTGGCTCGGCGAAAAGAGCGCGGCTGACACGCTCACGCTGTCCGCCCCTGGCAACGTCACCTCGGAGATGGGCCTGGCGCTGCTCGACGTCGCGGACGTGATCCGCCCGCATCCGGAGGTGGTCGGCTTCCTGGAGGGAGTCGAAGGCGAGGGATTCCTCGACGAGTTGGCGAAGGTCGCGGGCGGCACCGAGACGCGTGACGCCATCGAGGGCTATCTCGACCGGTACGGCATGCGCTGCGTCGGCGAGATCGACATCACCAGGCCGCGTTGGCGTGAGCGTCCCACCTCGCTCGTGCCCGTGATCCTCGACAACGTCAGGAACTTCGAACCGGGCGCCGCCCAGCGGCGTTTCGAGCAAGGGCGCCAGGCGGCGCGGCAGAAGGAACAGGACGTGCTGTCACGCCTGCGGGCTCTGCCGGATGGGGAGCGAAAGGCCGACGAGGCCAAGCGGATGATCGACCGGGTCCGAACCTTCATCGGCTACCGCGAGTACCCGAAGTACGGCATCGTCAGCCGCTACTTCGTCTACAAACAGGCCTTGTTGGAGGAGGCCGAACGCCTCGTACAGGCCGACCTGCTGCGTGAGAAGGAGGACATCTTCTACCTCACGTTCCAGGAGTTCCACGACGCCGTGCGCTCGCGGCAGGTGGACGAGCAGCTCATCGCGCAGCGCAAGGACACGTTCCGTTCGTGCCAGGCCCTCACCCCACCCCGCGTTCTCACCTCGGACGGCGAAGCCGTCTCGGGGTCGTACCGACGCGAGGGATTGCCGGCCGGTGCCCTCATCGGCCTGCCGGTCTCCACCGGGACCATCGAGGGAAAGGCTCGCGTCATCCTTGACATGGCGGAGGCCGATCTCGAGGCGGGCGACATCCTGGTCACGCCCTTCACGGATCCCAGCTGGTCGCCCTTGTTCGTCTCGATCGCGGGCCTGGTGACGGAGGTTGGTGGTCTGATGACCCATGGCGCGGTGATCGCCCGGGAGTACGGCTTGCCGGCCGTCGTAGGCGTGGAGCAGGCCACCCGGCTGATCCGGGACGGGCAGCGGATCCGCGTGCACGGAACCGACGGGTACATCGAGTTGCTGTCGTCAACTTGACCTGGCCCTGAAGGACCGGGCTTGGAGGTAGCGTCCAACTGGCTGCTGGGTTGGCTCCTCCGTCCAGACACCCCTATGGGGTGGCAGGGACGCGTGACTCACGCCCCGCATTCCACACGGTCTCGCCACGGGTGGCGATGTTGTGGGAAGCATTCCGGTCGGCGTGGGCAACGACCCCGCACCCCCGGCAGATGAAAAGCCCCTGGTCGACACGGTTGCGCTTGTCGACGTGACCGCACTCGGCGCACGTCTGCGACGTGTACGCGGGATCAACGAAGACCAGGGGCACGCCTTTCCGCCTGGCCTTGTAGACGATGAAGGCTCCCAGCTGGGCAAAGGCCCAGGAGTGGAGTGCGACCCGTTGGGGCTTGCGAAGCCGTACCCTCTGCCGGATTCCCTTGAGTTCTTCCAGGGAGATCCCGGCCGAGGTGCGTTCAGCCTCGGTCACGATCGTCTTGGCGATGATGTGGTTGGTGTTCCTGACGTGCCGCTGCTCGCGGCGCGAGCGCTCCTTCAACCGGCGCTTGGCCGACTCGGTGCGCTTCTTCTGGAGCCGGGCCCGCAGGGCAAGCTGGCGCTTGCGGTAGCGGCCCAGACCGCGCCCGGCGGCCTGGTAGCCGGTGGACGTGGTGGCGATGTTGACGATGCCGAGGTCCACGCCGATGAAGCCATCCGGCTCGTACGTCTCGGCCTCGGGGACCTCGCAGGTGGCGATCAAGTAGAAGACCCCGTCACACTCGATCAGGTCTGTCTCGCCTTTGCGGTACTCGCGGAGCGTCTTGAGCGCGTCGGCGGAGCAGACGAAGCGGACGTGCTTCAGGCGCCCGGCAGTTGTCCAGATCGACACGGTTTGTGCGTCGTACTGCCAGCTCAAACATCGGTCGTCGTACGGCTGCGCGGCTTGGGGACGTAACGTGATCGGCTTTGAGACGGCCTTGATCCGGCGCTTCGAATTCGGCTTGCCGAGGTTTCCGGCGCGGATGTTGGCGTGCAGCGTCGTGTACGCATCGCGCACCTTCTTAATCAAGTGCTGCGCCGCCTGCGCCCCGAGCCCTTCGGCCTTCAGGCGCGGGTACGTGTGCTTGCGCAGCTCGTACTCACGCGGCACACCATGGGCGAACGCCACCTTCGAGACCCAGCAGGCCAGGTCGTTGACCGTGCGCAGGGTCGCCGACAGCGCGGCGGCCTGGTCGGCCTCCGGCATCAGCTTTACCTGCGTCACGATTTTCATACCGGGCATCGTAATACAGTTGATCTATGTCACCACGCTGGGAGCCAAACCCCAACATCCGTAGGGGTCGAACGGTCGTCTATACCCTCCAGGCTCACTTGGTCTTCACGCCCAAGTACCGGCGCGGTCCGTTCGCCGGCGAGATCCTTACGCGCTGCGAAGAGATCATGCGGGCCGTGTGCGCCGACTTCGAAACCGAGCTGGTGGAGTTCAACGGCGAGCGCGATCACGTCCACCTGCTCGTGCACTACCCGCCCAAGGTCGCCATCTCCCGGCTGGTCGGCTCCCTCAAGGGTGTCTCAGCCCGCAGGCTCCGCCAGGAGTTCCCCGGTCACATCCGCAAGTACCTGTGGGGCGACCACTTCTGGTCCCCGTCCTACCTCGCCGCGTCCTGCGGCGGCGCACCGCTGACGATCATCAAGGAGTACATCGAGAACCAGAAGCGTCCCGGCTGAGGCCAACAGGACGGCCCGTGTACCCGTGCGGGTCTCCCCTATCTTGAGAAGCGCTTCCTCCCGGGCGTGAACGCCCGGGGTTCCGCGCTCGATCATGCTGAAGATCGCTCCGTCCCTCAGTGCATGAAGAGCATGTGTGGCTGCCCTCGGCGGCCACCTCTGCTGCCCCGCCGAATGTACGGGCGCTCTTGTAGTGCCGTTCGGCGGCCGTTTATCGTCGCGTAGATCGTGTTCCGGTGAGCCGTCGGTCGCCGGGTGAGGGTGTGCCGCCGATCCGAGGGGAGCGTCCGCCGTGCGTATGCGTGAGGGGCGGGAGGAGGCCGAGGCTGCCCGGGCGGCGATCCGGCCGCCCAAGGACGACGCACACGAGCATCGTTTCGCCCCGGGCCATGTGCCTATGACGCCTGCTCAGACGATCGCCCTCCAGCGCACGGCGGGCAACACCGCGGTGAGCCGGGCGGTCGGGGACAGCAGCGGGGCGCAGCCGAAGATCCCTTGGGCGGCGCGGACCACGAATTCGAAGCGGACGCAGGACGACGTGGGCATCGAGCGGGGCGAGAGCCCGCCACAACAGCAGCAGCGCGTCGCGAAGGAGCAGCAGGCGACCCGGAGCACGCGCAGCGGCAGGGCCGGGACGACGGTGAAGGGCAAGGAGAAGGCGGAGGAGCCGGAGGAGATCGGCAATCCCACCCTTCAGTTCACCTCCCAGTACGTCGGCCCGCAGACGCAGTCACTGGCCGGCAACCAGGAGATCGGTTTCGATCAGGTGGCCACGCTGCGGCGGGCGGACGGGATGACGACGCCGGCGGAGGAGGCCTACGACTTCTGGCAGGAGGTCGCCGACGAGAACCATCAGATCGCACCGAACGCCGTGAACTACCGGCCCAAGAAGTCCAAGCGCTCGTGGGTCGTGGACGGGCCCTTCCGTCCGCCCTACAACACCGAGGACGGAACCATCGTCAACGCGGCCGATCACATCTCCTTCAACGACAGCCCTGGATTCTCGGGCAGCATGAGGATGACCAACGGCTACTGGCTCAGCGTCTACGAGGTGAAGTTCCGTTGGAAGGTCCGCCGCAAGCAGGGCGGCCGGTTCACCAAGAATGAGCCGTACTGGACCAGTGACGAGATGGTCCACCGGGTGGAGTCGGCGTTCGACCCGCAGAACCCGGACGCGTCGGCGCAGGTCACCGTCAACACGGCGGGCAACCGCACGTGGAACGTCGTCCTGCCCGACTGAGGCGGGTCTCCTCAGCACAGCTGAGGAGACTGGACCGCCTCGCCGGATTCAGGGCCTGTGCCGCACGAAGGCGAGGTACGCGAACGCCTCGCCGTCGCGGGGTGCCCGGGACCAGGACCGCGTGGTGAAAGTGGGGAGCTTGCCTTGGGTCAGTGCGAAGCATGGGAGGGAGAGCCCGAGTTCGGTGTGCAGTGTCTGCAACAACCGTGTTTCGCAGTCTGGTTCGGTGTCTCCTGGCTGGAACAGCCGTGCGGGGTCCAGGGCCTTGGGTATCGCGCCGGAGCGGTCGATCTCCGCACCCCGCACGGTGAACGCGTAGAGCTCCACGCCCTGTTCGGCCACCGACAGGTGAAACGCGGCCGGGTGGCCTTGAGGGGACGAGGACTTGGGGTCGCGCCAGACCACCACCGCGCGGCGGAAGGAAGATGCGGCCGCTGCCGGGGAGAGCAGCCTGTTGTTCAGGTGGTGGTGGGAGTGGCCGTCGAAGGCGAAGGCCCATCCTTCGGCGGTGCGGCCGGCGGCGACCACGGCTCGGTCCTCCCAGAGTTCCACCCCGTCCCGCTCGTGCGGCTTGGGGGCCCGCCAGGATGCCCTGCGCGGATCGGTGGGCGCGCCCAGTTCAGCGCCTTCCTCGCCGATCAGCGTGGGCAGGCGTGCGGGGTCGACGTCCTGGACCCAGACGCAGCGGTATCCGTCGAACCCTTGTCCGTTCGCGGCAGGCTCTGTGAGCCAGGCGAGGCCCGGCGGGTCGAGATCGGGCACCGGCTCGGGTGCAACTCCCTTGTGCCCGCCCCGTGGTGTGGCCAGCATCTCCCGCCCTCGCTCCGGGGTGATCAGCAGGCCCAGGACCGGATCGGCGAGCAGGCCGACGGGCGCGATGAGCAGGGGCCCGGGAGGCTCCCATTGCGGGAGCGCGTCCCGCAGCACCCGCCACGCGGCGTCGGTCGCTCCCCAGCGGGCCGATTCCCGGGCCTCGGTGACGGCCCGGCCCCATGGGCCGCCGGGTGCGTATCGATGGGTGCCGTCCCGCATGGAGCTCAGCGCAGCCTCGGCGCTCTTCCGGTCGACACCGCGGGCTGTCATCATCCCCAGCCAATAGTCGTCCCCGCCCGGTCGCCCGTCCCCGCGACGTGCCGTTACGGCCTCCAGCGGCAGAAGCTCGGAGCGGTAGCTCGCGTCGGCCACCAGGTTGCCGTAACCCGGGGTGGTGCGCGGGTCCAGCAGCTGCCGAAGCTGGTTCAGCAGGACGGCGCTGCCCGGCCGCCCGTAGGACGCTGCCTCCGCGAGCAGGTCCAGGGCTTCCTCGTACCGTCCGCGCAGGGCCAGCAGGCGGGCCTCGTCGACATGGGCGTCCTGGGCGCGCGTGGTCGCGTTGACGAAGTCGGCGCGCTCCGCCCGGTCGGCATGGAAGCCGCGGTACATGGCCTCCATATATGCGCGGAACGACGGGTAACGGGCCGGCAGTTCACCGCTCCAGCCCTTGTAGACGTAGAGCGCCCACTCGCCGTCCTGGGCGCAGTCGCCCGGGTCCAGCAGGGCGTACGACGCGTCGGAGTCCGAATCCAGCCGCAGGGCCCGCTGCCACATGCCGGTCAGCAGGACGTCCTCGTGGCACGGGTCGTCGCCCAGGTTCTCCTCGTACAGCGAGGTCATGTCGTACGGATCCCGGAACCAGTGGATGTCCGCCGCACCACCGAGCTGATAGATCCCGGCCGTCTGGTCGACGTGCCAACCGTCGCTCACGGCCAGGAACTTGCGGTAGGAGGGCGGCAGCCGCCGGCCCAGCCGCTCCTCGGCCGCGGCGATGGCCGCCTCGTCCGCCCCGGGCCTGTCCGGAGGGACGGCGGTCTGCCCGTCGTCCAATTCCTCGCCCGCGCGTGGAACCCATTCCTCCTGCCAGCGTCTTAACAGTGTGTGCCAGTCGAATGATCCTCTGCTCATGATCGGATGGTCTCAGCCGGCACTGACAACGAGGTTCCGGGACGCCGTCCGGTCGGCGGTGAGCTGGGCCTTCGGGCTGCCGGTGACGGCGGCATGCCTCGATGGCCGCACTCTACGACATGTAGTAGGTTAAGTCGTACGGGACGTAGCAGATCCGGTGGTGGCCGTCCGCACTCCTGTCCCGCTCGTACGACAAGGGACGGCCCTGACGAAGTCACTCAGCAACGGAGACGGAAGAAGACACGTGCCCATCAAGGTGAGCGTCGTGATCCCGGTCTACAACCCGGGCTCATACATCGAGGACTGCATCGCGTCTCTACTGCGTCAGAGCCTGCCCGGTGACGAGTACGAAGCGATCTTCGTCGACGACGGCTCCACCGACGAGACACCCGAGCGGCTGGACCGGCTCGCTGCCGAGCACCCCCACATGCATGTCATTCACCAGGAGGGGTCCGGCTGGTCCGGCAAGCCGCGCAACGTCGGCATGGCGGCTGCCAAGGGTGAGTTCATCCAGTTCGTGGACAACGACGACTGGCTGGGCGACGAAGCCCTTGAACGTATGTACGACTACGGCGTGGAGCACAACGCCGACGTGATCGTGGGCAAGATGGTCGGCAAGGGCCGCCCGGTCCCGCGGGAGCTGTTCCGCAAGAACCGCCCGCACGCGAGCGTCGAGAACGCCCCGCTGATCGACAGCCTCACCCCGCACAAGATGTTCCGCAAGGCGTTCCTGGACAAGTACGACCTCCGCTACATGGAGGGGCGCCGCCGTCTGGAGGACCACGTCTTCGTCACCGAGGCCTACCTGCGGGCCGAGAACGTCTCCGTTCTCAGTGACTACCTGTGCTACTACCACGTCAAGCGCGAGGATGCCTCGAACGCGGGCTTCCAGCGATTCGAACCGGTCGGCTACTTCAAGAACCTGCGTGAAGCCCTCGACGTGGTGGAGGAGCTCACCGAGCCCGGTCCGCTGCGCGACCGGCTCTTCCGCCGCTGGTTGCGCAACGAGATGGTGGAGAGGATGCGCGGGCAACGGCTGCTCAAGCTGCCCGCCGACTACCGCCGGGAGCTGTTCGACGAGATCCACAAGGTGGTCGTCGAACGCTTCGGACCCGGAGTCGCGGCCGGTCTGCAGACCACGCAGCGGATCGTCGCCGACCTGATCGCGGCCGGCCGGCTGGCCGACCTCGAGGAGTTCGCCCGGTGGGAGTCGGGGATCAAGGCCTCCGGCGTCCTCGAGAACCTCGGCTGGCAGAGCGGCAGGCTGACGATCGGCTTCACCGCCGAGTACAAGTCCGGCGGCGAGCCCGTCACCTTCCGAGCCGACGGCGAGAAGGACCTACTCGTCCCGCCGTTGCCGCGAACCAGCCTGGACGCGATCGCCCGGCTCGGCGCGGACACCTCCGCCCCGCTGGCCAAGTCCAAGGTGGACGTCGTCGTGCGTGAGCGCGTGACGGCCGCGGAGTTCTTCCAGCCCGTCGAGTTCACCCGGGAGAAGCTCGCCGTGAAGGGGCGGCCGGGATACTTCCGGCACGTGCTGCGCGCCACCGCACGGATCGACCCGCTGTCGGCGGCGAACGGCGTAGGACTGGATGCGGGCATCTGGGACGTCTTCGTCCGCATCACCGCCTGTGGCTGGACCAAGGACACCCGGCTCGGTTCCGTACGCGGCGAGGAGGCCGGCCGCGAGCGCCGCGCCGCCGTCGTCGGCTCCCCGGCCCACCTGGTCCTGCCGTACTGGACCGACCCGCACGGCAACCTCTCGCTCGACGTCGACGGGCACACCGACAGGATCCCGTACGAGTTCGCCGCTCTCACCCCCGCCGACGTCACCGTGGCAACCGACCCCGACCGCCTCACCGTCGCCCTGCCGCTCCACGTCCAGGGCGAGAGCGAGGCGACCCTGAAGCTGACGAACGTCGCGACCGGCCGTTCGACCCGCGTCTCCGCCGCACTGACCGCCCGCGTGACCGGAGAGGCCGAGCTGAGCGCCGCTCTTCCGCTCGGTGAGCCGGCCGGCGGTCAGTGGCAGCTGGAGCTGATCCTGCCGCCGTCCGGAGCCGGCGAGCCGGTGGCACTCCCGCTGGCCCTCGATGTCCCGGCGAGTGGTGGTGCGGTGGTCAGGCACCTCGCTGCCGTGGCCGCCGACCTGGCGGCCAAGGACCCCGGGCGGCGCAGGCCCGCCTCTCGCCGCGCGGGGCTGACGTTCCTGCGCCGCGCGGCCGGCAGGCTTCGCCGGGCCCTGAAGAAGTAACCGACACCACGCGAGCAAGGATCAATACGTGCGACCACTGGGCATCGAGGGCGCTTGGGTACTGGAACCCAAGGTCTTCCCCGACGACCGCGGCAGCTTCCACGAGTGGTTCCGCGGCGCCGAGTTCCGCGAGGCGACCGGCCAGGACCTCAACCTGGTCCAGGCCAACTGCTCCGTCTCCAAGCGGGGCACCCTGCGCGGCATCCATTTCGCCGACGTTCCGCCGAGCCAGGCCAAGTACGTCAAGTGTGTGCGCGGCGCGGTCATCGACGTCATCGTCGACATCCGCCTCGGCTCACCGACGTACAAGCGGTGGGAGGCGGTCCGGCTCGACGACCAGAGTCATCACGCCGTCTACCTGTCCGAGGGTCTCGGCCACGCCTTCTTCGCCCTGACCGACGACGCGACGGTCGTCTACCTCTGTACCGAGGGTTACGCCCCCGAGCGTGAGCACGGTATTGACCCGCTGGACCCGGACCTCGCCATCGAGTGGCCGGCCGGCATCGATCCGCTGTTGTCCCCGAAGGACGAGCAGGCGCCGACGCTGGCAGAGGCGGAGGCGCAGGGACTGCTCCCCGCGTATGAGGACTGCGTCACATACCGCAGGACGCTCCGCGTCGAGTGACGGCTGCTCAGGTGTACGACCGGCCCTTCCGATGACACACGGAAGGGCCGAGGTCTTTGTCCCATTAGCGTTTCTTGGGGAACGTGGAAGGGCCCGTAGCCCTCCTCCTGGGTGTCGGAAAGACCACGGGCAAGGAAACCGGGGATTGAGTGGCATGGGCTTGACCAGCGAGACGACCGTGTACGTGATGGCGGCGGTGTCCGTCATTTGTGTGGCGCTGCTGGTCTGGGTCTGGCCACGGCTCGCCAGGCAGGGTCTGTGGCAGGTGCTCGGACGGCTGGCGGCCGTCGGAGTGACCCAGGTGACGATCATCGCGGCCTTCGCCTGCTGGCTGAACTCGTCGTACCAGTTCTTCGGATCGTGGGGCGAGCTCTTCGGCAACGTCGACACCGCTCCCGTCGGCGTCACGCAGGCGGCAGGTCAGAACGGCGACGGGGCACTGACCGGCGTCTCCGTGAAGGGCGCCTTGATACAGCCCTCCGGCGACGGGCGATTGAGCAAGGTCAGTGGACTGCCCACCGGCCCCGCTGCGGTGAACGGGCGGGTCGAGTCGGTGAAGGTCATCGGCCGTCGCACCGGTGTTGTAGACCCGGCCTACGTCTACCTGCCGCCGCAGTACTTCCAGAAGGCGTACCACCGGCAGCGCTTCCCGGTGATCGTCACGCTCAGCGGCTACCCGGGCAGCATCTTCAATCTCGCGCAGTACCTGCGGGTGTCGCAGACCGCCGGCGAGCTGCAGAAGAGCGGCCAGATGCAGCCGACCATCATGGTGATGATCCGGCCGACGATCGCTCCGCCGCGCGACACCGAGTGTGTGAACGTCCCGGGCGGACCGCAGACCGAGACCTTCCTGGCGAAGGACCTCCCGCAGGCTCTGAAGTCGGTCTACCGGGTGGGCCACGACGCCAGTTCCTGGGGTGTCATGGGCTACTCCTCCGGCGGCAGCTGTGCCCTGCAGCTGACGATGCGCAACCCCCACGTGTACACGACGGCCGGTGCCCTCTCGCCCGACTACAAGGTCAAGGACGACCCCACGACCGGCAATCTCTTCGGCAGCGGACTGGGCCGGGTCAACCGGGTCAACGGGCACGACCTGATGTGGCGGCTGAAGCACCTTCCCGTGCCCCAGGTCTCCGTCCTGGTCGCCGACAGCAAGCACGGCGAGCGGGGATACGCGCAGACCCTGGCGTTCATCAAGGCCGTCAAAGCGCCCATGCGCGTCGTGTCGATCCTGCCCGACCAAGGCAGCCACAACTTCCCCACCTGGGTACGGGAGATGCCCGCCACCCTGAAGTGGATGAACCAGCAGCTGACCTTCCCCCAGGACGTCGTACCGCGGCACCTCACCAAGCCGGGCCACACCACGGTGCGTGCCTCGGGCGCCGAGCCCTCGAAGCCTGCCACCAGGCGCAGGTGACACACGGCCGCGCGGACGATCGTCCAGCCGATCGTGCTGTTCGACTGGCTTGGTTGGAGCCGCCGCGCCGACACGGCGGCTCCAACCCCGATCCTCCGGGCGCGTTGACGGTGGGTACTCCCGCGTCTCGCAGGAGCGGAGGATCGTGCGCGAGGAAGAGGGGAGGGGAGCCTCGTTCCTCGCGTCGGCGGTGGCCACCGCACCTGGTGGGGCGGCCGGTCCCATGGCAATTCCTGCTCCCGAGGGTCACTCGGCAGCCGACGTTCAGAAGCGACGTTCCTCGACGGTACTCCGCATCCGACCGCTCGGCTCCTCTCGCGTCGGGGTGAATCCGCGGCCCTGTTGTCACAGTGCCAACAGGGGCGGGACGGAGGGTTGTTGAGGGCGCGGAGCGCCCGCTGCGCGCAGAGCTGAGTGCGCTCGCACGCGAAAAGGTGGGCCACCCCGGGAGGTGGCCCACCTGGCGACGCCGGTTCAGCAAGTGGCGTCGTCTACCGGTGCGTCAGTGGCGGTTTCCGCCGCGGTGGTGGCGGCCCCAGGAGGCGTCGTCGACGAAGCGGCCGTGGTCGTTCCGCAGGGTCGCGGTGTCGGCACGGTGGTCCCACACGTACGCGCGCCGGTCCTGGTAGAGGTCGGTCCTGGTGTCGCGGCCCATGCCGGTGTGCACACGGACGGTGGAGCGGCCGTCCAGGCGGTAGTGGTGGAAGGTGTAGGTGTGGCCCTCCTTGTCCGCGAGGGTCCAGCCGTCGAGGTTCACCGTCCGGCGGGTGTTGTTGGTGATCCCCACCCACTCCTTGTTCAGGGAGCGGTTGGAGCGGGTTTCCCGACCGGGGGAGACGTGCTGCACGTCGCTGATGACGACCTCGGAGTGCCGGCGGTCGGGGTTGTGGTCGGCGGCCGTGGCCGGCAGCGCGACTGTGCCCACGATGCCGGCGGCGATGGCAGCGGCGGCGGTCAGACGACGGACGGAAGAAGAAGCGGACACAAGGTCCTCCTTCATGAGGTGCGCACACCCCAGCCCGGTGCGGCATCGAAACCGCAGGCCGGTGGGGTGCGTTGTGCTGAGCGTGGGCCGGTCGGCCGCACCACTGCATCGTGCAACTTGTGCACGCGATGTGTGGGGGAATTGCGAAGGGCATTACAGATTTCACAGGTTTCTGTAACTCTTGGATGTATTGCCCATTTATTAGCTGAATGCACGATGTTGACGAAGTGTCAGGTGCATATTCCTTGGCAATACTGGTGCGTCACATCATCGCGCCAGCTTCCGCCACCCCACCCCGATGAGGGCGTTCACCCGAAAGTGAGTAACAGGCCGGGGCCCGCCGTGCGAGTGAGTGGTGGCCCGAGTCGCCAGGGCTGGAGCGGGGCGTAGTCAGGAAGCGTTCAGGTAACCGCTGGCACGGTCGTGCCTCATGACCTACGAACTGTCCGACACGCCGGAAGCCTCACTGGACGCGAATGGCCCCGCGCGGCACGCACGCCGCCTGGGCTGGAACAAGGTGCCCGAGGTCACCGTCTACTTCTGGATCATCAAGGTCCTGTGCACGACGGTCGGCGAGACCGCGGCCGACCTGCTCAACGAGAAAGCCGGACTCGGCCTGACCGGCGTCTCGGCGCTGATGAGCGCTCTGCTGGCCGCCGTGCTGGTGGTCCAGTTCCGCACCGCGACCTACCGCGCGGGCGTGTACTGGCCGGCCGTCGCCCTGATCAGCGTCGTCGGCACCCTGATCAGCGACAACCTGACCGACAACATGGGGGTGCCGCTGGAGACCAGTACCACGGTGTTCGCGATCGTCCTCGCGGTCGTGTTCGTCGTCTGGTACCGGCGGGAGCGGACCCTGTCCATCCACAGCATCGACACCAGGAGCCGGGAGTCCTTCTACTGGCTCGCCGTGCTGTTCACCTTCGCCCTGGGCACCGCGGCCGGCGACCTGGTCTCCGAGCGGATGGACCTGGGCTACTGGCTGTCGGCCGTCCTCTTCGCCCTGGCCATCGCGGCCGTGGGGGTCGCCCACTTCGCCCTCGGCCTGGACGCGGTGTGGAGCTTCTGGATCGCCTACATCCTCACCCGCCCCCTGGGCGCCTCGATCGGCGACTATCTCTCCCAGCCGACCGGCGACGGCGGCCTCGGCTGCGGCACCGTCGTCACCAGCGTGCTGTTCCTGGCGGTCATCCTCGGCCTGGTGGTCTACCTGTCGATCACTCGCAAGGACGTCGCGGACCGCGCGAGCGTGACCCGGCAGACGGCCTGAACGGCGGCGCTGCATCCCCCTGGTCACGGGGCGTTTGTTCGGCGGCTCCGGAAGTCATGGCACCACGGCTTCCGGAGCCGCCGTCCCCCGCATGGATGGTGTGAGCCGGCCTCGAAACGACCTCAGGGGCCGGAGAGTTCGGTCAGGCGTCAGGTGTGACGCGGTCGAACCGTCGCGGCACGGCTCAGCTGACCCGCACGTAGTCGGTCTTTCGGTCTGCGTTGCTGGACAAGGTGGGGACCTGCCTGAGTGGTGGTGTTGTCGGTCAGTGATCCCGCAGGCCGCCTCCTGCCGGGAACTCCCGTTCTCACTCGTACGGGCACGAGGACGGCGCCGCCGCGAGGACGCAGCGGCGTAAAAACCGGTCCATGCGGTCCGACATGGCTCCTCCTGCGGGGATGCAGTGGGTGTGATGCGCCTCCTCGCGTGGGCAATTTCATGTTAGTGTCGTTAATATGAAATCGGCAAGGCCCTACACCATGCGGGCCAGGGCGGCCAGCGCGGAGAGCACCCGCAGCCGCGTACTCGAGGCCGCGGTACAGCAGTTGAAGGGGCGGCTTCGGTCGGACATCCGACTCAACGACGTGGCCTCGCAGGCCGACGTCACCGTGCAGACGGTCCTGCGGCTGTTCGGCAGCAAGGCGGAGCTGTTCCGCCGCGCCCTGGACGCAGTCCTCCAGGAGATGCGCGACGATCTCGATCAGGCCGAGCCGGGCAACGTGACCGACGCCGTGCGCACTTGGTTCGACCACTACGAGCAGTTCGGTGACGTCGTGATCGCCAACCTCGCGGACGAACACGACCCGGCCGTGGCGCCGGTGGTCCGCATCGGACGGGAGCGGCACCGGGAACGGGTCGAGACGGTGCTCGAGCCACAGCTGCGCCGCTTCGCCGCCGGCGAGCGCGAACGGGTCGTAAACGCCCTGGTGTGCATGAGCGACGTCTACACCTGGAAGCTCCTGCGCCGGGACATGCAACGGCCGCGGCACGAAGCCGAAGCCACGCTCGAAATGATGATCAACTCAGTGCTGGGGGACAGCTGAGATGGCACGCTTCGTGTTCGTCACCTGGGACGGCGCAGGCAACCAGACACCCGCGGTCGGCCTTGCGGCAGCCCTGGTGGGCCGCGGGCACGAGGTCACCTTCGCCGGGTACGACGGGCAACGAGAGCGGTTCACCTCGCTCGGCCACGACTTCCGGACGCTCAACCACGCCCAACAGCTTTGGCCCGCAATGCCACCGCCGGACTGGATGCCGGTCCTGGTCGACGTCGTCTGGGCCTGCCGACAGCACCTGCGGGACCTCCCCGACCTGCTGGCCGCCGAGCACTACGACGCGATGGTGATCGACTGCCTGATGTTCGCCGCACTGGCGGCGGCCGAACGGGAGTCGGTGCCCACCGCGGTCCTCCTGCACAGCACCCCGAACGCACTCCTGCCACCGGACGGCGGCTTGGACCGACTCGCCCTCGCCGGCGTCAACGAAGCCCGGACCGACGCCGGCCTGCCCGCCGTCCGGGCGCTCCGGGACACCTGGCGGCCTTTCCCCGTGCTGTGCGCCAGCTCTCCCGACCTCGACCCGCCCCTACGCCATGCGCCCCCGGCGCTCGAGTACGTCGGACCGGTCTTCGAGCCACGCCGCGGCGCGCCCTGGACCCAGCCCTGGCCGACCCAGGACGAGCGCCCGCTGGTGCTGGTGAGCTTCTCCACCGGCCAGGCATGGGATCAGACATCACGGATCAGCCGGACGCTCGCCGCCCTGCCCGCCGCCCGCCACCGCGTGCTGGTCACCACGGGGTTGGCCGACGTCGGCCAGGTGCCGGCGCAGGGGGATGCCGTCCTCGTACCGTTCGTTGCACACGCCGACGTACTGCCGCACGCATCCGTCACGGTCACTCACGCCGGTCACGGCACCGTCGCCGCCTCTCTTGCACACGGCGTGCCTCTCGTCGCCCTGCCCAACCCGGCGGCCGACCAACCGGCACTGGCCGAACAGATCGAACGCCTCGGCGTAGGGATCGCCCTCGACGGCGAGACCGCGACGCCCGAGGACATCGCCGACGCGGTCCACACCCTGCTCGACGACGACTCGTACGCCGCCAACGCCCGCAAGCTTGCCCACACCATCGGCGCGCTGCCGGGACCGAGCGGCGCGGCAGCACTGCTCGAACGCATCGCGCACTCCCCCTGAGTGCCGCCGAGGGCGACTACCCGTCACATCTCGCGGGCCGTAGGCCACTTGAGTCTTCTGCTACGGCCGCGCGTGACTGCTCGCGCCGCCAGGTAAACGGCATGCCAAGAGGTTCTCGGGGGTGAACCTCGGTATCAGAAAGTTCTGTTGGCCTCGTTGACACGCCACAAGCTCAGGCGTTTCACTCAACTCTCGTGCATGGCAACGTTGTCAGGCCGCTCGGGCGACCGGCACCGTTGCCTGTCGTCGGCGTGCGCCGTTGATCGGCACGCCGGCTGTTCATGTGCGAAGTGGGAAACGCTGCGGAGGCAACCGATGGTCAGACCCCGACGTTCAGCCGAGCCACGTAACCGCAAGAGATTCCGTCAACGCCTGGCCGTGGTGTCGGTCCTGGGCATCGCCGTGCTTCCGCTCCCCGCGATCGGAGGCGCCCACGCCGCGAGCGCCGCGGCACCGGCCTTTGTCAAGGACCCCGCGTCCCTGGTCAACCCCCTGATCGGTACCTCCGGTGCGGTGGACACCTTCCCCGGCCCCGACATGCCGGCCGGCATGGTCCAGTGGGGTCCCGACACGACGCCCGACCGTCCCTCGGGCGGCGGTTACGAATACGACGACAAGAAGCTCTCCGGCTTCAGCCTCACCCACGTCTCGGGTCCCGGCTGCGGCGTCGCCGGCGACCTGCCCATCCTGCCGGTCACCGGCGCGCTGTCCGGCAGCCTCGGCGGCACATCCGTCGGCTTCAGCCACGACGACGAGAAGGCGGGCATCGGCTCCTACAAGGTGACCGACGCCAACGGGGTCACGACCCAGCTGACCGACACCACCCGTGCCGGCCTGGGCGCCTTCACCTTCCCCACGGGCCGGCAGGCGAACCTGCTGTTCAAGCTCAGCGGTGGCGCCACCCAAGTGGACGGCACCCGTGTCCAGGTGGTGAACAAGAAGGAGATCAGCGGCTCGATCGACAGCGGTCACTTCTGCGGCGCGAGCAACAGGTACACGCTGCACTTCGACATCAAGTTCGACCAGCCGTTCACCGCGAGCGGCACCTGGGTCGGCAGCACCATCAACCCGAGCGCGACCTCGCTGAAGGCGGGCAAGGTCCGGCAGAACCTGCAGACGCACCCGTCGAAACCGCTCAAGGAAAAGCACTTCACCGTTCCCGCGGCGCCGTCACCGACCGTGCACGGCACCAGCGGTGGCACGCACTCCGGCAGTCCGTCCCCGGCACCGAGCGCAAGCAGCACACCCGGGACGTCCGCGGGCAAGACCGCGGCGAGCAGCGCGGCCGAGCCCCCCACCACGGGCGCGAACGGGATGTACCTGACCTTCGACACCTCCGCCAACCCGACGGTGCGCGCCAAGGTCGGCGTCTCGTACACGAGTGACGCGGGCGCCGCGCTCAATCTCTCCCGCGAGATCAAGAACTGGAATCTCGACGCCGTCGGCCAGGCCAACCACGACGCCTGGAACGCGGTGCTGAACAAGGTCCAGGTCGGCGGCGGCTCCGTGGACCAGCAGGTGCAGTTCTACACCGCGCTCTACCACGCGCTGCTGCATCCGAACGTCTTCTCGGACGCCGACGGCCAGTACATGGGCATGGACAACCAGGTCCACAAGCTGGCCAAGGGGCAACAGGCCCAGTACGCCAACTACTCGGGCTGGGACACCTATCGCTCGCAGACCCAGCTGATGGCGATGGTGGAGCCCAAGGTCACCAGCGACGTCGTCACCTCGATGCTCAACGGGTACGACCAGACGGGTCTGCTGCCCAAGTGGGCCTCGAACAACGGCGAGAGCTACGTGATGGTCGGTGACCCGGGGGCCGGCATCATCGCCGACGCGTACGCCTTCGGCGCCCGCAGCTTCGACAGCGGCAAGGCTCTCGCCGCCCTGCAGCACGAGGCCACCGTCCCGAACAACGACCGCCCCGGCGAGTCGGTGCGGGACGCCAAGGGCTACCTCCCGCTGGACGAGAACGACTACGGCTGCTGCAACTTCTACGGGCCGGTCTCCACCCAACTGGAGTACGACTCCGCGGACTACGCCATCGCCGCCTTCGCGAAGTCCCTGGGCAAGACGTCCGTCTACACGAAGTTCGCCACCCGCGCACAGGACTGGATGAACGTCTTCAACCCGCAGACCGGCTACATGCAGGGCAAGAACAAGAACGGCCAGTTCACGGGCGGTTTCACTCCGGGCACCTCCAACGGCTTCGTGGAGGGCACGTCGGCCCAGTACACACCGATGGTCCCGTTCAACCTGCAACAGCTCATCCAGGCACGGGGCGGCACGAAGGCGTACTCGTCCTACCTGGACAGCCTGCTGGACAACGTTGCCCACCCCGGCGGCACCGATGCCGACCTGAGCAACGAGCCCAGCGTCGAGATCCCCTGGGAGTACGCCTACACGGGCGAGCCGTGGAAGACCCAGGCAGCGGTACGCGACGCCCAGCAGAAGCTCTACTTCAACGCCCCGGTCGGCTCCTTCGGCAACGACGACCTCGGCGCGATGAGCTCCTGGTACGTCTGGTCCGAGCTCGGCATGTACCCCGAGACCCCGGGCGCGGACACCCTGGTGCTCGGCAGCCCGGCGTTCCCGGTGGCCAAGGTGACCCCCGGCAGCGGCAAGGCGGTACAGATCAAGGCGCCGCAGGCCGCGCCCGACGCGCCGTACGTGCAGTCGCTCGACGTCAAGGGCAAGGCGTGGAAGACCTCCTGGCTGACGTACCAGCAGTTCGCGGGTGCGGGCACGCTCGACTTCACGCTCGGCACCCAGCCCAACACCTCATGGGCGTCCGGCCCGTCCGCGGCGCCGCCGTCGGACACCACGGGTGGTGACCGGGTGCTGGCGGCGACCGGTCCCACCAGCGACGGCCTCGTCCTGCAACCCGGCGACTCCGGTGACGGCACCCTGAAGCTGACCAACCTCGGCAGCAGGTCCGTCACGGCCGACTGGAAGGCGACCGCACCCTCCGGCGTCACGCTCGACACGTCGTCCGGTTCGCTGACGGTGGCCGCCTCGGGCAGCGCCGAGACGAAGGTCCATGTGACGGCGGGCTCGAACGAAGGAACCTTCCCGGTCACCTTCGCCCTCACCGACCACACGACCGGTGCGGCGCTGGCCGGCGCGACGCTCCGCGTGGCCGTCGCCAAGGCGGGCGCGCTGTGGCCGTACGACACCAACGAGGGCATCTTCCCCGACGGCGCCACCTTCTCGTCCGGCTTCGACGGCGGCGGCTGGGCGTACTCGCAGAACGCCCTGTCGGCGGCAGGCGTCACGAGCGGCTCCACCGTCACGGCCGACGGCATCTCCTACGCCTGGCCGACGGTGACGTCCGGTCAGCCCGACAACCTGGAGATGGCCGGCCAGACCATCCCCATGCCGGCCGGCACGTCCGGTGCGTCGCTGGGCCTGCTGGGCGCGGCGGCCAACGCGCCGACCGACGGCAGCGGGGTCTCGGGCACGGTGACCGTCACCTACACCGACGGCACCACCTCCAAGGCGACCGTGGGCTTCTCGGACTGGACCCTGGGCGGCGGAGGGAGCAAGCCGCTTCCGGATGACACGACGGCTGTCACGACGGCCTACCGCAACACCGCGAGCGGAAGCCGGGACGGCGTGAAGACCTATGTCTTCGCCACGAAGGTCCCCCTCGACGCCTCCAAGCAGGTCGCGTCGATCACCCTCCCGGTCACCGGCTCCACCGGCACCGGCCACCTGTTCGCCTACGGCTTCGGCCACTGACGCACGCCACGCACCAACACCGGCGGGGGGGGGGGGGGGGGGGGGGGCCCCCCCCCGCCCCCCCCCCGGGGGGGGGGGGGGGGGGGGGGGGGGGGGCGGCGGGGGGGGGGGGGGGGGGGGGGGGGGGGGGGGGGGGGGCGGCCGGGCGGCGGGGGGGGGGGGGGCCCCGCCCCCCCCGCGGGGAGCGGAGCGAGCCGCCTTGAACCAGTAGAGAAAGTTGTAACTCAGTCG
>NZ_JBICXT010000048.1:0-19847 GCF_043200415.1 Streptomyces sp. NPDC048419
CGCGTAACCGCCGCCTCTCGGCGGTCAGGCCGCCACCCTGCGCGTACCGCATACCACCGGCCTACCGCAGGGATCACCACCCGTCACCACCCCGACAACACCCCGAAGAGGTCAGTAGGAATCCTCAGTGATCTTAGAGTGATCGCATGGAGCTTCTTCGACTCTCAAAGGCAGCTAAGCGTCTCGGGGTTCACCCTGTGACGCTTCGTCTTTGGGCTGACTCGGGGAAGATTCCGGTGACTTGGGTGGGGCGGGAGCGACGGTTCTCGTCGATCGACGTGGAGGCGATGAAGGTCTCCACCGGTGGCGACCGTGTCCGCCTTGAGGGCCTGTACGTGCGAGTCTCCGGCTCCAGCGGGCAGGAATCCTCCCTGGAGGCGCAGGAGAAGGAGCTGCGGGCCACCTCCAGCGGCGAGGTTGTCAAAGTCTTCCGTGACCGGGCTTCTGGCCTGCGGGAAGACCGGCCAGGTCTGCACCGGCTGCTGCGGGCTGTCGCTGACGGCTCGGTGATGGTCGTGCGCGTGACGCACGAGGACCGGCTCGCCCGGTTCGGTGTCGGCTGGCTCAAGCACCTGCTGTCCGTATACGGCGCCAACCTCGAAGTGCTGCATCCGAAAAAGCTTGGCGGCCGGGACGAACTCCTTGAGGACTTCGTGTCGCTGGTGACCACGTTCGCCGGCCGCCTTTACGGGATGCGCTCGGCTGACAACCGCAAGCGGCTGCTCGCCGAGTCCGGCCAGTGCCAGACAGGTGGTGACCGGTGAGTCGGAAGCTGCCGCTCGCTGAGGGCGAGACGTCCCGCACCGCATGCGCCCGTGGGCTCCTGCGCAGCGGCGTGGACGAGAGGACCGGCGAGTTCCTGACCGCCGCCGTGTTGACGGAGCGTGTCGGCTGGGCCACTGACCTCGTGTCCGGCATGGTCGGCGTTCTGACCGGTGAGCACTGGACCACAGCCGACGTGGACACGCTCGCCTCCGGTGAGGACGCGGGCGGCCGGAAGCTGCCATCGAATGCGTGGATGGCTCTGCGCCGCCTCGGCTGGACCGTCACCGCCCCAAAGGGGATCAAGGTCAACGACCGGATCGTGCGCATGGCCCAGGAACAGGCCGGGCGTTCACTGCGGTCGGCGAGGTGGCGCGCTGATCTGACCGCCGGGGTGCTGGCCACCTGGCCCGCCGATCCGGCCAAGCGCACAGCTGGGGAATGGGACCAGGTCCGCGAGGCGGCGCCCGGCGGGCAGTTTCTGCCGTCGAGTGTGATCAAGTCCCGCACTCGGCAAGCGGTCGCGTTCGAGCGGAAGCACGGGCGGCTTCCGGCCGATGCGTTCGAGCTGGAGCCCACGCCTGGCGTGGCGCGCATGCTGCTGCTGTCGGCGTGCGATGGGCAGCAGGCCGTCATCGAACGCGCCGCCCGGCCAGGCCGGGCGCTGCTGCGGCTGCAACTGCCGACCCGCCCCGACCCGCGCTCCTACGCGGACTGGACGTGGGTCGCCTGCCCGATCGCGCTGCCGCCGACGATTCCCGCAGGCGCGGTGCTGCACCTGCCCACCCTCCGCGTGTCCGGCAGCCGGGTGCGGGCCGATATCGCCTACACCCACGCAGTCCCCAAGGCCCGACGCACCAATCACACCGTCGCGCTCGGCGTGGACTGGGGACTCAATACTCTGCTGAGCGCGGGCGCGGCCCGGCTGCACGACGATGGGCGGATCACCGCCCTCGGGCACGGCGCCCAGTTCCGGGCCGCCGGCATCCTCGCCAAGCAGCACCGGCTGCGCCGTCTATCCGAACGCTTGCACGCCAAAGCAGACCAGTACCAGCGGCTCCTTGACGGTGGCGCACCCGATCCGGCCATGACCGGCAAGCACGCAGTCCTGAGCGATGAGATCCGGCACGTGTCCGACCGTAGGTCGAACCTCAACGACGCGCTGGCGTGGGCTTCCGCCCGCTGGGCCGTCGATCAGGCCATCGCTGCCGGCGCCACCGTCCTCTACCTCGAAGACCTGCGGTCGATGGAAGTCAAAGGCATGGGCCGCACCATGAACACGCGCATGTCCCAGGCCGTGCGCGGGCAGATCACCGACCGCATGCGGCACCTCGCTGCCGAGATCGGCATTGCCGTCGTCACCGTCCCGGCCCCGGGCACCTCAAAGCACTGCCCGCAGTGCCTCACGCCGCTGCGGCACCGCAAAGCCCCCGACCGGCCTGCCAAGCCAGGGTGGAAATGGGCCATCTGCCCCGATCGCAACGGCTGTGGCTGGCAGGGTGACCGTGACCAGGGGGCCTGGCGCCGTATTGCAGCCCGCGGCCTGGCCCACCGGGTCAAGACCGTCATCGACCGCACCAGCGGAACCATGGTGATCCGCTCGGTGGTAGACAATCTCGAAGCCAAAGCCGTTCTCACCCCGACCACCATGATCAGCCGGGACCGGTCGAAGACCGGACCCACCCGGCAGCAGGCAACACGCCCCGCGCCCAGGCGACGCAGGGCACCCTCCCTCACCGGCCCCTCGGGCCCGGCGGGCAAGCGTCCGGAGGGACACGCACCAACGGGCCGGACCCGGCTGCCCCGCGCAGCCCACCGGCACCAGGACGTGACGACGATCAGCACACCCATCACCGGCCACAGGCCTCGAGGGGCAGCGCTGGGCGCGGGCTTCCACCTGCACGCCCATGCTTCTCCACCGCGGTGGGAAACGATCCCGGAAACACAATCCGATTCAGGATCGCTTAGCTGATCAGAGACGCTTCGGGTGGGGACAACGGCCGTGCCGGACCGTAGGCCGGGGCCGAACAGATCACACAACGCCTGGCCCCGTTGCGTCGACGGTGCTGCATCTGCTCACGTACACCCCCGGCCAGCCGTCGACGAGCACCGGGTGGCGGCCCCACCCGGGCAGCGCCGCAGGTACTCCGCGGCATGGTCCGGGCAGCTCGGACCATGCCGCGGCGTACCTGCGGCAGGCGGTCCTGGCGTCACCGGGCGGGACGGCCACCTCCCGGGGCCAGGTCGGCGTGTCGACCGTCGAGGGCCTCCTGCGCTGCAGGCGTCGCGACCTGCTGGACCCGCGCCCGGCCGCCGAGGCGATAACCGTGCAGCGCCCGGGGCCAAAGGGGGTCCTGGCGGGATTACGGGCACCAGAACCCGGGCAAGCCGCCGCACTGGACGGGTGCCTCGTCCTTGCCGCACACCGTCGGCACTGCGGGCAGTCGGGTACGTTCCTGTGGATCGAGTCGCGCTGACAGACCGCGCGTTCGTTCACGGAGGTGGTGCTTGCCGAGTTGTAGCCGCCGTGGCATCGAGGGTCTCGCCCGATCCCTCCGTGTCGATGTGCGGCAGGATCTTGTCCAGCCAGCGGGGCGTCCACCAGGCGTGCTTGCCCAGCAGCGTCATGACGGCGGGCACCATGAGCAGGCGAACCACCGAGGCGTCGATGAGCACACTGACGGCGAGCCCCAGGCCCAGCATCTTGACAACGATTTTGTCATTGATGATGAAGGCCGCGAAGACACTCACCATGATCAGCGCCGCGCACGTGATCACACGCGCGGTGATCTCCAGGGCGTGGGCGACCGAGTCCTTGGCGTCCCCGGTGTGCAGCCACGCCTCGCGCACCCGGGAGAGCAGGAAGATCTCGTAGTCCATGCTCAGTCCGAAGATGATGGCGAACATCATCATCGGCACATAGCTCTCGATGGGCACCTTGCCGTGGACGCCGAGCGCGGGTCCGCCCCAGCCCCACTGGAAGACCGCGACCACGACGCCGTACGAGGCCGCGATCGACAGGACGTTAAGGACGGCCGCCTTGACCGCGACGAGCAGGCCGCGGAAGACGGCGAGGATGATCAGGAAGGCGAGGGCCACCACGACGGCGATGATCAGCGGCAGCCGCTCCGAGACGATGTCGCGGAAGTCGACCTGAGTGGCCGTGGTCCCGGTGACATAGCCCTTGGCATTGGTGCCGGAGGCCGCGTCGGGGAGGGCGTGGTCGTAGAGCCGGTTCACCAGGTCGGTGGTGTCCTGGTTCTGCGGGGACACCGACGAGTAGACCGTGCCGACCAGAACGTCGCCGTCGTGGGTCGGCGTCAGCGGACTGACGAAGGAGGTCCCGGACTCGTTGTCGAGAGCCTTCTGGGTCTTCGAGTCCAGTTGCGAGCGCTGCGAGTCCGGTACGCCCGTCTGGTCGACGACGATGGTGAGCGGCCCGTTGGAGCCCGCGCCGAACGCGTCCGTCATCAGGTCGAAGGCCCGCCGGTCGGTGAAGGACGTGGGGTCAGCGCCATCGCCGATGTGACCGAGCTGGATCGAGAAGACGGGAATGGCCAGCACCGCAACGGTGACGATGCCCGCCGCCAGGTACCGCAGCGGATGGCGCTCCACACGCTTGGCATAGCGGTGCCAGGTGCCCTGGGACGTGTCGCCCTCGGCTTCGGCCTCAGCCACGGGCCTGCGCACGTGCCAGCGGTCGACGTTGCGGCCGATCAGCCCCAGCAGGGCCGGGACCAGGGTCAGCGCGCCCAGGACGGCCGAGACGACCGTGATGGTCGCGGCGACGCCGAGTTTGCCGATGAAGCTCACGCCGGACACCCACAGGCCCATCAGGGCGACGATCACTGTCGTGCCGGAGACCAGCACCGCGCGTCCGCTGGTGGCCGCGGCATGACCGGCGGCGCGCACCGGATCAGCGCCGTCCATGAGGCCCTGTCGGTGCCGGGTGAGGAGGAAGAGCGCGTAGTCGATACCGACGCCGAGGCCGATCATCGTGGCCAGAGTGGGCGAGACCGTGGCGAAGGTGAACGCGGCGGCGAACAACCCGAGGCAGGCCAGCCCGCCGACCACCCCGATCAGTGCCGTGACCAGCGGCACTCCGGCGGCGATCACACTGCCGAAGCCGATCAGCAGGACAATGATGGCGACGACGAACCCGACCCCTTCGCTCAGCCGGTCGTTGCCCACGGGCCGCGCCAGCTCGCCGAGCGTTCCGCCGTATTCGACGTCGGCACCGGCCTTCCGGAGCGGCTGTACGGCGTTGTCGACCCCGTCGAGGTAGCTATCGCCGAGGAGGGCAGGCTGCCTGTCGAAGCGGATGGTGATGTAGGCGGTCTTCCCGTCCGAGGACAACGGCCCGACCTTGGAGGAGGTGACCTCCAACGGGTTCTGCACGGACAGCACGTGCGGCAGTTTCTGGAGGTCGGCGACGGTGCTCGAGATCTGCGAGCCGAGCGAGGTCAGGGACTTGTCGTCGTGCATGACGATCTGGGCGTTGTAGCCGCCGGCCTGCGGATCGTGCTGCTTGAGGACGTCCAGGCCCTTCTGGGCCTGCACGTCAGACAGGGAGAAGTTGTCCACGTACTCCCCACCGTGGAGGTGGTTGAGGGTCTGGAGCACGCCGATCGCCACGACCCAGGCGACGATCACGATCACGAAGTGGCGGGCACACCACTCACCGAGCCGACGCAGTCCCCCGCTAGAGGCGTCGCCCCGTCTCTCTGTGCCTTCATGTCTGGCCATGCATTCGGCTCTTCTCTGCCGGGCGGGTGTTCAACACCTCCATTTGACGCTGCCCGAACCACTTGGGCATCTCGGACCCTTTGCTTTTGGGCCTCTTGTGACCTCGCCGGTTCGCCGGGTTGGTCAGGCCGCCCGGAGAGGGCCAGCGGATGTCCTTCTCGCTTGTGATGCGGGCGCGTTCCTTGCGTTCGGCGGCCAGGACGTCGCGCCAAACTGCCGACACTGCACGGGCGAACCTACGCATGCGACGCCTACGGTCTGGTCATCGACCGGAACGCCAGCGCCGCACTCAACCTCGCCGCCCTCGCGGCGGCCGTAGCGACTGGTACCGCAGTGGCCGCAGACCAGGACCACCCAAGCGGTGTCGAAGTCTCGTGGAGCCGACCAGAAGACCCGCACCACCAGCCGTAACCACCTGCCGCCGCAGCGGCAGGAAAAGGAGAGACCGTCCTCAAGCCGGGCTTCCGACGCTGGTGAAGCGACAGGCCTCCCGGGCCCGGGAGGCCGAGAACCCTTGAGGCTCAAAGCAACGTGATGGGAGTTGACGATGGTGAACTGCAGCAGCGGCCCGAAGTACGCCTCGATCGGGTTCGCCCAGGAGGCGTAGGTCGGGGCGAAGCACAATTTGTTCTTCTTCGCCCAGCAGCGGATGTGGGTGCCCTTGAGGGCGGACGGGTTGTCCAGAATCAGAGCGGGCCGTCGGGCCATGCGGTGCGGATCGACTTCAGCGCGGCCGACGTGTTCACACGATCACTTGGCAAGGACACGCTGGCGAGGTCGCTTCCGACATCCCGAAACCGGCCCCCACCTGTGCGAGTGTCTCGTTCTTGCGTGGGTGGTCCAGGTCCAGCAGGACCTGCTTGAAGCATCCCTGCATGCGCCAAGCGCGTGCGAAGTTCATGCCTTCGGGCGTAGATGCGCCACGCGTCAGGGGACGGAGCGGGCCGGATCATCGGTGTGCTCCGCCACCGGATCGGGACCTGGGGATCACCACCAGGCCGACCACTGCTGCTGCCGTGCCCAGGCCAGCCAGGAGGACCCCGAGGGAGAACTTGCGGGACTGGGTCGCTCCGTCGCCGGCAATCGGACCGCCGGAGGGGGTCGGCGTGGTGGTGGCAGACACGGATGCTGTCGCGGATGCGGATGCCGTTCGGGTTGGAGTGGCTGTGGGAGTTGAACTGCCGCTGGCGGAGCGACTGGGAGAGGCACTGGGAGAGGCACTGGACGAGGAGGTGACGGTGACCTGGGCCTGCGAGGCAGCTGTCGCATCGCTATCGCACAAAACCGTTACCTGGTAGCTGCCAGTCGTGGCTTTGGAGTTGATGGTGGCTGTGCCGGTGAAACTGCCACTGCCGCCCTGCAGCTGGACCTGATTCGAGAAGGCCAGGGAGGACGCGGTGCCCTTCGAGCCTGTGCATCCCGTTGCCTTGATCGTCACGGTCTGTCCCGGGCCAGCTGTTGCGGGGTCGATCGTCACGCTGGCGGCTGCCGCCGGCTGCGCTCCGGTGAGAACGGCAGCTGCTGCGAGGGCCATGACCTGGACGATGCGGTTAGCTGCCATGGAGGTCCGTCCCGCGTTGTATAGATGGTCTGCCAGCCCGCAGGCCGGGGAGGGGGCGTACGCGTGGGTGAGTGGATCCCACTTCACAGTTAAGATCAGCTTCTGGGGCTTCGCATGTCGACCGGTGGGGTGGCCGGGCCTTGGCGGCAAGCACGGATGGTGTACGGCAATCCTCGTTGCCATACACCGCCGCGGCCCGCAACGCCGCGGCCCGGCCGATCGCATGCACCGGCCGCCGGCCCCGCTTCCGCACCGGTGAGCTGCGAAAGAATGGGGGACCTATCGGCCGTGGAGCCGCCGGGGTCGAGCGCGGCCAGTGTGAGTACGGTGCAGCGCGGACGAGCCGTTCGCCCGCCTATCGTGCAGCTCGCCGGAAAGTGCCCCAGGGGCCGTCCGCTCGGCCGCGGCAGACGCCGCCATGCCCGCGGTCACCCTTCCGCACCGGCTGCCGGGGCATGTCGGCGACCGTTGCGGACAGTGGTGCATCACAGACAGCCGGAGCCGGCATGAACCCGGCGCCGCGGCTGGGGTCAGACCGCATTGCGCGGGGCGCGGTCCGTTCCCCCAAGCTGTCCGCCCCTGCTGCGACGGCGCCCTCGTACCCGGCCGCATCCGCCGTCTTCAAGGTTGCCGTAGAGGGGCACACCTCAGGTCGGGACACGCCCGAGCCGGTGCGGGGCCTTCATCAGGTCGCCGTGGGCGTAGGTGGCACGCACTCCTGTGGCGATGGGTATGCCGAACCTGTCTACTGACTTCATGTCACCTCGATATCGTGGCGGTGGAGACACAGACGGTCGGGGTGCCGGACAGCCACGGACGGACAGCCTCCGCCGTGCTCCGGTACCGCCACAGTCCTCGAACCTATGTTCGGCAGAAGGTTCAGTGATCCGCGCGGGGATGGCCCCTCCCGATGAGGGGCTGGCTGAGCCCGGGCCCGTACCGGTGCCGGGGAATGGGCATGCGCACGCCATGAGTTCGGCAATTACGGGTCACCCCGCGTTCGCCGAGGGCCTCAAGTGGGCGCGGCAGTGCGTTCTCGCGTTCTGCCTTGTGTTCCGGACACTCATTGCCTTGGTGATAGCGGCGTCGGCCGGTTTCGGCCTGCTGCTCGGCTGGATAGCCGTGACCGACTTCGGCTGGTCCCAGCGGGCGGCGGTCTCCGGCGCACACGACCTCAAGGAACTGGCCGACGTCGGGTACACGTGGAGGGCTGACACCATCCATGGCGGGTGCACATGGATCGCTGACACCGCCAGCGACGGCTGGGCGAGCATCGTCAACGAGTTTTCCGACCATGAGACATATGAGGACTACGACCCGTCCACTGACGGGTGACACCGGTCGCGCTCCTCGAGGAACGAGGGTGACCTGCGGGCAGACGCCGGGAGACGCCGGGCCGTTCCCGAGCCCCGCGGCAACCGCCCCGCTCCCGGCGGGCTGACCACATCTCATTTCCGTCACCTTCCGGTCGCCACCGCCGGGCGGCTCAACCTTCCACAGGCCCCGACGGGGGGTACCGTGCGCGGGCACGGCGGCGGCCGGGTGCATCACGCTTCCGCGAAGGTTCCAACATGGTGATCATCGAGACCCGGGACGACGGAATTCAAGATCATCTACTGGTGTCGCGACGTTTCACACCGAGGACGTAGCCCAGGACGCGTGGGCACACATGCACGGAAATCGATCGCGGGCCGGAAGCCGGGGCGCGCACTAGGATCTTCCATGGGCGGGTGCGCCTCTTGCTCCGCCGACCAGGCTTCCTTGCGAGAGGAGGAGGCGTATGGGCGTCGACACCGAGACCTACGCATCACTCCTGCAGGCACTGGTCACCAACCGGAAGACCATCCTGACCTCGTGCACAGGGCCGGATTACTGGGATGAGCTGCGTCGATGGTGGCTGGAGAACAGGTTCCATGACGATGTGCCGGAAACTGGTCCAGGAAGCCTGGAAGAAATACGCAACGAGCTGATCCTGGAGAACAGCTCCTTCGCCATCAGCCAGACGCTCCTCTTCGACGAACTGTGGCGCATCGCCGACGAGTTCGCCGCCGACCAGGCACAGGATCAGACACGGACCACGAGGCCGGAGCAGGCAAACGTCCGCTTCGCCGACGCCATCGACTACATCCCCGGACGCTGGAAGCACGCCCACGACCGCAGACACATGTCGAGAGACGTCTACATACGGGTCGAGGACTGGCAGGGTGACCGGACCCCTGACGCCGCCGTGGCCACTGCACGGCCCGTCTACAGCGTCGTGGAGAAGGTCCAGGATGGCCTGTGGCGCGGATACCACGGGGACGAGCAGGTGTGGAAGTTCATCCGGCATGCCGGCGCTCGAGCACCGGACGATCACGACCCGGGGTGGTACGTACCGGAGCGGGAGAGGACGGTGCAGCAGTTCGGCGTGACACCGTGGTACGTCCGAAGCACGGCCGCTGGAGGTTACGAGTACTACGACTCCTCCCGGCACGGGCCGCCCGGGGACCGAGCGGGTACCTGGTTGCCGGATGCGCAATTCCGGCAACGCGCAGCGGAGCCTGTGCGGGTTCCGGACGCCCCCCCTGGGTGGTGGGTGAAGGTGGTCGACAACCAGCAGTGGTTGATCCGGAGCAGGCAGGCTCCGCCCGGTGGCCCTGAGCTGACGGGCTGGTCTCCCGTCAACAGAGCCTTCGATGACGTGAGGAAGGAGGAGCAGACCGTTGTGGATCTCCTTGCCGAGATCATCCGGATGTACCCCGAACTCGGGCGAGAGCCGCCCGATTCCTTCGAGAGCCGCCTGCGCGAGATCCTGTCAACTGCTCGGCCTTGAAGGAGCGAGCGGGTTGACTGAGTCCGGAAGGGCTGCGTTTATGCTCCCGACTGCCCCTACGGCAGGGCGGTCACAGGTCACCGGTTTCCGCCGAGGATGCTCCGGCTTTCAGGACTCCGCTGAGAATTCCACGAAACGGGCTGTCAGGTCGCGAGTATGAAGGCTTCGAGGCGGGATGTGCGGGTGCCGCCGAGTAGGGTACCGGTCAGCCATCGGTCGATGCGGATGACGTTGACCGCGGTGGCGACGACGACGTGAGCGAGGCGGGAGTCAGGTTGCGGTAGCGGGGGCGGCGAAGGCCGGTGACGCGGACGGCCTGGGAGATCGCGCCTTCGACCCCGCCCGGATCGCGTCATGGTCCTTCCACTGTCGGACCGCTTCGAGGGCCTCGTGCCGTTCTCGTGACAGGTCCTGCGAAGCGGGGCACCGGCAGGCAGGCCCATCGCCGCGACGGCGATGGGCCGTCCGCCACAGGACGAGACAAGCAGGCCCCTCAAGATCAATAGGGTTCAACTGTCAGTCCTCCCCGGTAGGTTCACGTGCATGACGACACCGGCGCCGGCCGTGGACAAGAGGAAGCGGGAGGCGCTGCATCGTCCACCTGGTCCACCCCGCGCACACCACCATGGACGGTGCGCAGTGCGGCGCGAGAACCCAGCACGCACTCCCCCTTTCCGAACGAATATGCCTGCACCGCGTGCGGAGCCGTCTCGTGTCGGGACAAGAACTCCGCCCGCGTGATGCCGTCCGGGGCCGCTCTGCAACCCGGCTGGTGCTGATCGTGCAAGACCTGAGCGCTGTCGGCCGTCGTCGCGAAGCGCCCGCCGAGCCCCAGGCGACGTGAGCTAGGAATCCACCCGCCCACGGGGTGGAGGCGTCAGGAACTGGGCACGGATCTCCTGCGCAGGACCATGAGCGCTGTGTCGTCTGTCGGCCTGCTGTGCTCGGTGTGCTGTTGCAATTCGCGATAAATCGTAGGTGCGACGTCGCGGGGAGAGACCTCATCCCAGAAAGCCGCACGCTCCTCCAATGGATAAAATGCGCCCGAGGCGTTACGTGCCTCGGTGACGCCGTCCGTGCACAACAGAAGCGAAGAACCGAAGGGGAACTCGAACCACTCGACGGTGCGCGGTTCCGGAGCGAGAGACCCAAGACCCAGCGGAACGGATGGTTCAATACGGACCGCGGGCCCCTTTGGATCATGGTGCAGGAGGAGAGGCACGACGTGACCGCAGTTGATCGCTTGAATTTCCGGCTCGGATCCGATGTTCAGGATGAGTGCTGTGACAAAACGCTCCCGCTCTCCCATCTGTGCGGCGAACGTGTTGTGCCGTAGCACGGCCTCTTCGAGAGATTCCACAACCGCCGTGAGCGTGGGCTCCGCCAGGGCAGCCGCCCGGAACGCATTCAACACGGCGAAGGCGGCGCTGAGGGCGGGCATGCCCTTGCCCTGCACATCGGCGATGAAGACGCGGCTGCCATAGGGCGAGGCCACGACCTCGTAGACGTCACCCCCGACCCGGCTGTCTTCTTCCACAGGCTTGTACAGGCCATGGACGAGGAGCTCGTCGGTGACCAAGGGAAACGGCCGTAGGAGGTGCCGCTGCAGTGTGACAGCCGCGGAGCGCAGCCTGGTGATCTCGCCTTCCCTGCGGACGCGCTGGGCCGCTCGGGCAATACTCAGACCGTTGAACACAAAAGCGAAGACGAGCACACCCAGATTGGCCTCCACCGTCCCCAGCGGAGCGTCGAGCAAGGAGACGGCAATGCTGACGGTGACCCACACCGATGCGAATGCGGTCTGCCGCACCGTTCCCCAGCCAGCGATCAGAGCAGGCAAAACGACGAGGAAGGCAGCAAGTCTGGTCTCCCTGCCCAAGGCAAGGACTGCCACCATCAAGACCGCTGTGCTCCCTGCCAGCCACAGCAACGCGACCCGCCACCGAAGAGAGACGGAGCGCCGGCCCAGGCCCGCAACTGCGCTGGGATCATCCGGATCATTCGAGTGGCGCATGCTCGCTCCTGCTTCCTGCAGCCGACTCCACCAGGCAGCCCGCCGGCCCGCGCGGGACTGCAACCCGAAGCGGTGCAACGTCGATCTCGAGGATGCACCGCGCGCCGGCCAGACCGCCATTTGGAAAGGCCCGGGACCGTAGCAGGCCACGGTGGTCGCCGACGGCATCCGGAGGCGAGGTGCCCGCCCGCCGGGAACAGGGCGGGCCCGACGCGAGGCTCGGCACGCCACCCACATCAACCACACGGTCTCGAAGACTGTCGTTGCTGTCGCCCCACGCACCGAACGCGGCATCGCCCTTGAAGAACTCAGGGGCATCCGCGAGCGGGTCGCGTGGGCGCGACCAGCGACCGCGCGCCCGTCTTCCTGGCCGTTCCACCAGCGTTGCTCACAAGGCCCAGCGCCGGGGTGCCGTTCATCGAGGTGGACCCTGGCCTGCACCTCGCAGCGCTGTGCGCGTTGCGGCCACACCGAGCGCGCCAACCGGCGCACCCGGGCCCCTCCGCTGTCGTCGGTGCGGCCTCGCTGGGCCGGCCGACCACGCCGCCGGGCCCAACATCGCCCCATGCGGGCCACGGCGTGGGTATTGCTCAACATGCCCGACCCGGTCCTTGCTCTGAGAAGCGGGGACCGGTATGTGGTCTCCGGGACCAAAGCTCCTGCTGGACATTGCACCCGGCGAAGGCAAGCAGCATCCCCTCCCTGCCCCGGGGGGCGTCCGGGCCGGCGCATGCAGGCCGCTGCCCTCCTTTCTGCCTCTCGGCCCCGGGTGCCGCTGTTGCCCTCGCCCTGCCTGGCAGCCTCCTGGCCTGTGTGCCTGGCCGGAAGCCCGCACACGAGAGCGCGAAGAAGGCCCGGGATACCCAGCTGCAGGGGAGGTCAGGGGCGGGAGGTATGGCGGGTCTTGACCCTGACGGAGGTGAAGCGTGCGGGGCGTGCCGGGGTGTTTGTCTCCTGGGTGGTATCCGCGGGCTCTGCCGTGGCGGTGGCCAGGTTTCGCTCCTGGACGGGCGGGCCGAGGGGGAGCTGTGTGTCGGGAAGGAGCGGGGCGACCACGACGAGTTCGATGCCGGCGCTCAGCGGCGCGCCGGTGGCGGACCACAGTCCTGAGGTGACGGCGGGGTCGGCCGCGGCGGCTATGCGCACCTCGACGGTGGAGGGTTCTTCCGCCAGTGATCCTGTCAGGCATGCGACCGGCAGGACGTCGCACGTGACGAAGGCGGACAAGACCTGCCCCAGCAGTTGGTGCCCTTTCTCCGCCGCTCCTGCATGAGCGGTGACGTAGTAGCTCATCTGGTAGCGGCGCAGGGGAAGTCTCCTGCTGACCACTTTGTTGTCAGCGTCGCGGATGTCTCTGGTCCCTGCTCCGCGGCCACTGGTGTCCTCCCGGATGTCGTGGAGGAAGAGGTTCACCCCGCCGGTGGTTTCTTTGCGTTTTGCGGTCTGACCAGCACCGGTGGGCCGGGCCACGGGGGGCTCGAAGCTGATCACGGTCCGGGCCGGCAGCAGCGCCTTCAGGAAGGTGCGCAGCGACTCGTCGACGTCGTGAAACATGCCTCCAGCCTGTTGGATCGGCTCTGCCCAGCCCCAGGGGCTCGGGGGCGTTCGTAAGGTAAGGCGTAACTGCCCCATCATGCAGAAGTATGTGTCTTTCCATACGTCCGATGGCCCATGTGCCAGCCGGGTGTGCCCTGCCACGCTCTAAGAGGCCTAGGTTCAATCGAACAGCGGGAGGACCCGTGCCCACATACCTCTCACCCGGTGTGTACGTCGAGGAAGTCGCCTCCGGATCCCGGCCGATCGCAGGGGTCGGGACCGCCGTGGCTGCCTTTGTCGGTTTTGCGGAGAAGGGGCCGTTCAACGAGCCCACTCTCATCACCAACTGGTCGCAGTTCGTGCAGCGATTCGGCGATTTCAGCGAGGATTACTACCTGGCCAGATCCATTTACGGCTACTTCCTCAATGGCGGCGGCGCCGCTTATGTGGTCCGGCTGGGAAACCACCAGCAGGAAGAGGAGGAGAAACCGCGGTATGCCAAGGCGGTTCTGCCTGCCGCGGGCGGGTCGGACCGGCCGGCACTGACGGTGAGGGCGATGCAGGAGGGAGTCTCGGGGGACGAGGTGAGCATCGACGTCGCCGAGGCATCCGAGCATTCCAACGACAACTTCAAGCTCATCGTCAACGTCGCGGGGAAGCCGGAGGAGTCTTTCGACAACGTCACGGTCAAGAAAGGGCCGCGGAACGTGGTAACCGTGGTCCGCCGCGAGTCCAAGGTCATCACCGTTGAGGAAGTCAAGGGCGCACCTGTGGCGGTGCCGCACACGGGCGCGCGCGTTGAGCTGTCCGGCGGTGCCCCGTTGCCCGTGCCCTCCGTACCGGCGCTGTCGGCGGAGCAGTACGTCGGCAACACGCTGGACAGGACCGGCTTCGCCGGGCTGGAAGCCATCGACGCCATCACCATGCTCTGCGTGCCGGACGCCGTGGGCGCCCTGGACCGCGGTGCTCTGTCCATCGACGGGCTCAAGACCGTGCAGCAGGCGATGATCGCCCACTGCGAGCTGATGGCCGACCGGATGGCCATCCTCGACACCCCGCCCAACCTCAACGCACAGCAGGTCAAGGCGTGGCGTGAGGAGACCACCGGGTACGACTCCAAGTACGCAGCCATGTACTGGCCATGGCCGCGCGTGATGGACCCTGTCGCTGGCAGGCCGGTCGCCGTGCCACCGTCCGGATACCTGGCAGGGATCTGGGCGCGCAACGACACCACCCGCGGGGTGCACAAGGCACCGGCCAATGAGGTCGTCCGTGGCGCCCTGGGGCTGGAGCTGGCCATCACCAAAGGTGAGCACGACCAACTGAACCCCATCGGCGTCAACTGCATCCGTGCCTTCCCCGGGCAGGGAATCCGGGTGTGGGGAGCCAGGACGCTTTCCAGTGACACTGAGTGGCGCTACATCAACGTCCGCCGCCTGTTCAACTATGTCGAGGAGTCGATCCTCAACGGAACGAACTGGGTGGTCTTCGAGCCGAACGACCAGAGGCTGTGGGACTCGGTGACGCGCACAGTGACCATGTTCCTGCGTGGGGTGTGGCGGGACGGAGCCCTGTTCGGCCCCACACCCGAATCGTCGTTCTTCGTCAAGTGCGACGCGGAGAACAACCCTGCGGAGAGCCGCGATGAGGGGATTCTCAACGTCGAGGTCGGAATCGCTCCGGTGAAGCCGGCAGAGTTCATCGTCTTCCGCGTCTCCCAGTTCGCCGAGGGAGCAGGCCTCGAGGAGTAGCGGCAGACCGACCATCGCGTGAGGAGGTGCGCATATGCCCGGAGGTCTCGGGCCGGAGCAGCACCAGGATGTGCTGACCGCGTCACGGTTCTCCGTCGTCATCGACGGATACGAGATTGCTTCGTTCTCGGAGCTGTCCGGAATCACCACTGAGGTCGAACCGGTCGATTACATGTCCTCGTCGGACCAGGAAGTCATCATCAAGAAGCTGCCCGGGAAGCGTAAGCCACCGACCGTCGTCCTCAAGCGGGGAAAGACAGAGGGCGTCGAGCTGTGGGCGTGGCACCAGACGGTCCTGCTCGGTGACATCGTCGCAGCGCGCAAGAGCGCGTCCCTGGTGATGTACAGCGCGGACGGCAAACCGGTGGCGCGGTACTACCTCGAGCACGCCTGGCCGGCGAAGATCGAGATCGGTGCCCTCAAGGCCGGCAGCAGTGAGGTCCTGATGGAGACGGTCACCATCGTGTGCGAGAACATCCAGAGGGTGGCGCCATGACAACTACGACAACGGCTCCCACCCAGGAGGCGATGCGCACGGAGTACCCGTTCGTCCTGCCCCGCGGCTACGTGGATGAGACGGGGAAGATCCACCGGGAAGGCGTCATGCGGCTGGCGACGGCCCGCGACGAATTGACCCCGCAGACCGACGCACGCGTCCGGCAGAATCCGGCGTTCTTGACCGTTCTCCTGCTGGAGAGAACGGTCACCAGGCTCGGTTTCCTGCCAGAGGTCGACACGTTCGTCATCGAGAACCTGTTCGCCTCCGATCTCGCCTTTCTGCAGGACCTGTATCGCAGGATCAACCAGGACGGCCATACCGAAGCCGCGGTCACCTGCCCGTCATGCGGGCACGATTTCGCGGTGGACTTCGCCGGTGATGCCCAGGGGGAATCCTGACGTACGCGGCCGACCGCCTCTGGGAGGAAGCCGCGTACGTCGCGTACTACCTGCACTGGCCCCTCGACCACATCCTCGACCTCGAGCATCCGGTCAGAGAACGGGTGATTGAGGAAGTCGGCCGGATCCACACCCGCCTCAACGAGTGAGGAGCGGACAACCGTCAGCGCCAAGCACGAGTTGGGAGGAAGCATGGGCTGGTTGCAGCGGCGGCGTGCGACACGTGCGCCCAGGCCGCCGGCCGCCACGCCGGTACCGGCGGGCGAGCCCCTCGAAACAGCCGCGCCGCTCTCGGCGGGCCCGAGCCAGCCGCAGGTCATCGCTGAGACCCAGCCTGCCGCGCCCACCGTCCGCACCGCCGCGAACTGGCTTTTGCTGCCTGCCCTGAAGACCACAGTGCCCCCGAGCACGGCACTCACCATCCAGCGCGCCACACCGGCAGGGCCGATGGACGTAAGCGCCCCACGGCCGCTGCCCGGACCTGGTACGGACACGCAGCCGCCGGCCGGAAGGGCGGAAGGACTGACCCGCGTGCTGGCCTTCGTCCCTGATCCGGATTTCAGCCCGCAGGCCGCACCCGCCAAGACGCAGGAGCCGCGGAGCGCGACGCCGGTGCGCCGGCTGCCGGCGCACCGGCCCAGCGATCCGTCCCCGGACGGACCCGGCGGGGGCGGGTCCCTCATCCACGCCACCGCTGCTCACGTGGGTGAGGCACGGGTGGCTGCCGAGCCCTACCGGGCGCCAGGATGGCTCCGCGCGGCCCAGAACCTTCCTTGGGCTGCACCGGATGACTCGCAGCAGGTCCCCGGAGCCGGCGCCGACCAAACGGCGCCGGCTGACGCCCTGCAAAGCAAGCCGCCCCTGGGGCCCGCCACCCCGCAGCCCGGCCCCGACCCGGCGCTACCCCTTGCCCCCATGTCGTGGACCGCACCGAACCTTCCCGAACCAACCGCGCCCCCCGCCTCCACGCAGCCCCGTCCCGAACCAGCGGCCCCACGCCCCACGCCCAACACGGCGCGGGCGCCGATCCACCGGAAGAACCTCGGGCAGAGCCGGCGCCTCGGGCTGGGCGCCCCCTTCCGTCCCGCACCGCCTGAGCAGCAACCGCCTGCGGCGCCTGAGCCGAAACCGGTTCCTGGCACCCCCACCGACGGGGAACAGGACGTGGAAGATTCACGGGGCGGCCCGCAGGCCGCCGCGATCGACCGCCCCGGCCCGCCCCCTCCCGCTGACCGGGGCGGCTCCCAAACCTCTCAGGGCTCCCCTGACGCGGGGTCGTCCCACTCCCCCGCCCCACCGGCGACGCAGACTCCGCCTTCACGCCACGGCCCCACGACGGGGTCCCCGGAGCGTCGCGGCGCTGCACCGCCATCCGCAGCAGCACAGCAACACGGCACGCAAAGTCCGCCGGCATCGCCAGACGGGCCGGCGGCCACCTCGACCCTGCGTACTGTCTACCGAGCCGCTGCCTCTCTCCCGCCCGCCGCCCCGGCCGGCAGGCCTCACAGGCCTCTGGTATTGCCACTGGGCCGGGCTCCGGAGGCAGTGCCCCCCTCCATGAGTGCCTCCATCAGGGCCGCGTTCGGTCAGGACGTCTCGCAGGTTCCCATCCATCGCGGCCCGCAAGCCTCCGCCGCGGCGCACACGCACCGCACGCGGGCCCTGACCCGGGGCGGGGCAGTCTTCCTTCCGCAGGAGGAAGGGCCCCTGTCGGAGCCGCGGGCCCGCAGACTGCTGGCCCACGAACTGGTCCACGTCGTCCAGCAACGATCCCTCGGCTCCGCCCTGCCCTCGGAGCACTCCCTCACCGGCCTGCTGCTGGAGAGCGAGGCAAGGAAAGCGGAGGAGGAACACTCCGCCGGTTCAGACACATCGCAGCCGCCGCCGCTCACCCACCACCGCCCGCCCGATGACCGCGGCTACGTCCGTCAGCTGGTCGAGGAGATCGTGGCAGACCTGGCGCCGGCCGGGACGCCTGTGTCCGCCCCGCCACAGGCATACGAGCCGTCGCAGCTCACCGCCGCGTTCCCGGAGCCGGGCACCGCCGAGGAGATGACGGCCTTCCTCCCCGGCCTGGTACAGGAAACGGCCACCGAGCCGGACCTGATGCCGGCTGACGCCCCGCTCCAGCGCCAGATCAGCGACGAAGAACTCACCAGCATCCTCACTGAGGTCAAGCTGGAGTCCATGGCCCGCGCACGCGGCCGCGAGCAGGCCCTCGACTTCCACTCTCTTACCCCCGAGCGGCAGGACCAGGTCAGGCAGGAGGTGGCTGTCTGGAAGACGGCGGTCAGCCTCGGAGATTGGCCCAAAGACCTTGCATGGCATCAGGACACCCGCGCCACGACCGAAGCCGAGGCAGGCCTCGCAGAATCCCGCGATTACGCGGCACTCCTCGCCGCCGACCCGACGATAGGGCGCGAGGTATCCATGCAGATCCGATTGCTGGAGGAGCGGAACACCGCCCTGACCAGCACGGCCACCGGGTCTGTCGCGAGTGCCCTGCCTCGCGTCCCCGACATCGTCGGAAAACACTGGCTCGAAGCCCGAGAGCAACTCAAGCAGACGGCCAGAACGACCAGGAAGTACTGGAAGGGCCAGCACGAGGGTCTCGCATGGCGCACCTACCTGCGGGACAGCGCGGGCGCGAAGAACACCATCATCGAAGTGCGGCCGGCAGCAGGCACCATCATCACGACGACTGAGAAGGTCATCGACGTCGTCATATCCAAAGGGATATCGAGAGACGACACAAACACAGCGGCCCGGGTCCTATTCGCTGAAGCCGCCAGCAGTCAGCTCGAGTCACTCTTCAGCATCTTCGGCATGAAATCCGGCTCTGCAGGCAAGATCCGCACCTTTGCCAAGATGCACGACGAACGTGTGGACATGAGCGAGGCCACCGACGTCGGTGAAGCGCGCCCCCTAGGGGCCGCCCCGGCCGGGCTCGGCCAGCAGGACACCGACGAACCGGATGACCTGCCCGAGGACCTGCCGCAAACGGCACCTGCGCGGCGCCCGCGCCGCCTGCCGACCGCACCCCGGCCGGCCCGACAGCCGCTCACGGCGACCCGCGCCCGAACCCGCAGGACTGAGGGACCCGCCGAGGCCGAAGAGTACGCGAACGCAGCGAACGCACCAGCACCCCCATCGCTCCCCACAGACGCAGCCCGCACAGCCCGCACAGCAGCCCTCGCAGCAGCCCGCGCAGCAGCCCGCGCAGCAGCCCGCGCCAGCATCACGGCACAACGCGCCCGCACACGCCTTGCCACCGGAGCCGCACCGGCACCCCTCACAACCGCCGCAGCAGGGCAACCGGCCCCGGAAGAGGCCAGGGACGCAGCGAACGCAACGAACGCGAACGCACCAGCACCCCCATCGCCCCCCACAGGCGCAGCCCGCGCAGCCCGCACAGCAGCCCTTGCAGCAGCCCGCACAGCGGCCCGCGCCAGCATCACGGCACAACGCGAGCTGCTCCGCACGACCACCGCGGCACAACGCGCCCGCACACGCCTTGCCACCGGAGCCGCACCGGCACCCCTCACAACCGCCGCAGCAGGGCAACCGGCCCCGGAAGAGACCAGGGACGCAGCGAACGCAACGAACGCGAACGCACCAGCACCCCCATCGCCCCCCACAGACGCAGCCCGCGCAGCCCGCACAGCCCGCACAGCAGCCCGCACAGCGGCCCGCGCCAGCATCACGGCACAACGCGAGCTGCTCCGCACGACCACCGCGGCACAACGCGCCCGCACACGCCTTGCCACC
>NZ_JBICXT010000048.1:19943-33056 GCF_043200415.1 Streptomyces sp. NPDC048419
TCCGCACCGGCACCCCTCACAACCGCCGCAGCAGGGCAACCGGCCCCGGAAGAGACCAGGGACGCAGCGAACGCAACGAACGCGAACGCACCAGCAGCCCCCTCGCCCCCCACAGACGCAGCCCGCACAGCAGCCCGCGCGGCAGCCCGCACAGCGGCCCGCGCCAGCATCACGGCACAACGCGAGCTGCTCCGCACGACCATCGCGGCCCAACGCGCCCGCACACGCCTCGCCACCGGAGCCGCACGGGTGAAGCCAGAGCCCATGCGCAAGGTCATACGGATGATCGACGTGCAGGGAATGATGCAGCTCGAGGCGGAGGAGAAGCTACGCACTGAGGGTATAGCGGTGTCCGCGATTCTTCCCCAGGAGAGCCTGGATGCGAAGGGGAAGGTGCTGCATGCAACTCCAGAGCCGGGCACGGTTCTCGGGGTCACAGGGGAGCAGACCGTCGAGGTTCAGCTGTTGATCTCTACGGGTGTGGATCGCAAGGACTTCCAGAAGGTGGGCGAGCTAGCGCTCGAGAGCCTCACGGGGGAGGCGGGCGGCTGGCTTCGCTCGTTCGTCGGGCTCAAACCCAAGGCTCCCACGATGCCTTCCGCAAAAGCGGCCACGCCCCTGCCCTCGCTTCTGCCATCAACTGGGGAGGAGGAAGAGGAGGACTTGCCGGCACGGGTGAGCAGGCCTCCGGCGCGGACGGCGCCTTCGGTACCCCGGCTGCCGCTGTACGCGCCCAGGGCCAGGCCCACCCCACGGGCCGCCGCCCCCGCACCGGGCATTCCTCGCTACGAGAGGCTCATGTCGGCCGCAGCAAGGGCGGAACTCGCGCTGGAGGAGCAGGCATCGGCAGCGGCAGCAGCGAGGGGCACTGAGGCCCGGGCAGCGGAGCCCACGCCCCAGGGACGGGCAGCGGCCGCGGCAGCGACCAGCATGAGGCCCCCGGCAGCAGCCGCCCCTGCGACCGAACAGGAACAGAGGCCGGAACAAGGAGCGGTCAGTATCCAGAGTCTCAAGGAGGACGACCTCGTCTGGCTGGCCGAAAGACTCTACCCGGCGCTGCAACAGAAACTGAGTGACGAGCTGAAAGTGAACAGGGCTCGATTCGGTCTCTCTTCCGATTTCTGAGTCCGGACACGATAGGAGAGAAAGAAAATGGCAGCAACGGCAACTTTTGACTCACTGGCGCTCGGCAACCGGTTCCAGGTAGTTCTCGACGACGGAAAGATCAACCTGGGCTACTGGTCGAAGGTGAGCGGCCTCGACGTCACCTGGGACCTGTGTGAATACAGGTCCGGAGAATCCGGAAACTCGCGTCTCTTCTACCCTGGAAAGACCAAGTATTCGGACATCCAGCTGTCTCGGGCCGCCTGCGTGGAGTCGCAGACAGTGCGGGACTGGCTGTCTCAGTGCTCGGTCTCGAATTCACTGCAGGGGTACTCCGGGACCATCTACCTGGGGAACTCGGAAGCGCAGGCGGTGATGCAATGGGACATCATCAATTGCAGGCCCCAGAAGTGGTCCATCACCGGGTTCGACGCCAACCAAAGCGGGGTTTCCATCGAAACACTCGTTCTTTGGCACGAGGGTTTCCTGCAGGACGACGCGACGTTCAACAACACTCTGCTCACGTCCACCGACGCCATGTCGACCGCCGCCGGCTTCGGTGTTCAAAACCAGGAGGCCGGCAATTACGAGGGCGCCGCACCGGCCGGCGGCTGAGGAGGCGGAGGATGAGCGAGATCGTTGCCAGTCCGATCGATCGCACGGCCTCGCTCGGCCTGAGGGCGGGCTCCACCGGGCCGGGGATCAACCAGAGATTCCAGGTCACGATCGACGGTCAGCTGAACTTGGGGTTCTGGAAGAGCTGCAAGGGTCTGGCCGTGACGTTCAAGAGCGACGCTTGGTACGAGGGTGGCTACTACGACGCACCGGCCACGTACCTTCCGGACAAGCTGGACTACCCGCCGATCACGCTCGAGCGTGCCGTCACCCAGGAGGGGGCGGCGATCGTCGCGAAGTGGCTCAGCGACATGGCGCGCCAGTGGATGGACGACCGGTACTGCAGGTACACGGGGGGTACCGCGTCCATCACGCTGGCCGATTCGGAGCTGAACCCGATCCACACGTGGACTCTGCGGGGCGTGTTCCCCTCCAAGTGGACGGGGCCGGATCTCGACGCCATGGGTGCCGGGGCCGTGGCGCTGGAACGGCTTGAGCTCAAGCACACGGGATTTCTGTGAGGTCACGAAATGGTGGACATTCGTCAGTGGTCGCGAGTCGGGCACGACAAGGCAAAGATCGTGTCGCTCAATCCGCTGTCGCCGGGAATGGTCCTGTTCGACTACAACCCGGAAAGGATCATGTTCAACAGGACGGCGCAGACGCTGACGCGGAACACATCGACAGGTTCCTCGGGGAGCATCCTCACCAAAGCCGAGCTCGCCACGATTTCGATCAGCAAGATCTGCTTGGTGGGAGCCGACACGAAGAACAGGTGCGACAGGCTCCTGGGCTGGGCCTCACCACCGTCCGGCATCAAGGAAAAGATTCTCGAGCTGTATGAGATGCGGGTCGAGCTGCCGGTCCTCACCTTCCAGTGGGGTCCGCCGATGGTGGGGTTCTTCTACCAGGTCGTGTTGACGCGGTGTGACGTCTCCTACACGCGGTTCGGGGAGGACGGAGAGCCTTCGCGGGCGGACGTGAGCCTGACGATGAGGGAGCAGCCCTCGCTCGTTGGGTCGCTGCCCACCAACCCGACCTCGGGGGGGCTGGCCGGCCGGACGGCCCACGAGATGTGCGAGGGCGAGAATCTGGTGAACATAGCAGCACAGCGGCTCGGGCATCCCGGACGGTGGCGTGACCTCGCCGAGGCGAACGGGCTGGACGACCCCCTCAGGCTCCGGCCCGGGACCTCCGTCTACGTGCCGAACCCGCAAGAGCTTCCGGCGGAAGGTGGTTGAGGCGCATGGTCGCAGACATCGGCAACACCGCGACGCGCAAGGCCCGGGTCGCGGTTGCCACCCGCCCGCTGGAAGGGGTGGGTGTGGCAGACGCCATCGAGCGGGTCGTCGTGGAGACCGCGACCCAGATGCCCGGCATGTTTGAGATCACGTTCCGTGACGACAATGGGAAAGTGCTGAGGGAAGCCGGGATCAGGATAGGCATCGAGGTGACCATCTCCGCCGAAGGCGGCATCGACCGGCTGGCGCCGAAGACGCTCATCAGCGGGCACGTGTTCTCGATCGATGCCGTATGCAGGGGTATCCGTACCCACTCGATCGTCCGCGGCTACGACCCCTCGATCCGGATGCAGCGGATCAAGAAGACCCGGACCTTCCTTGAGATGACCGACTCTGACATGGCGGAGGAGATCGCCCTGGCGGCGGGGCTGAATATTGGTGCCATCGTTCCCACCACGTACGTCTTCGCCCATTTGGCACAGTTCCACCAAACGGACTGGGACTTCCTGCAGTGGCGGGCCCAGGAGATCGGATATGAGACCGGGATCGCGGCCGGCAAGTTCTACTTCCGGCCCTCGACCGGGAACCCGGAGGGGGTGGTGTCCGACGACGCCAGCGCTCTGGAGAGCCCTGCGGTCCCGTTGCGTTTCAAGGAAAACCTGCTCTCTTTCCGGCCCTCGGTCAATGCGACCCACCTGAGCCAGGCCATCGAGACGCGGGCCTGGGACCCGGGGCTGGCCGAGGCGCTGATCGGCGAGAGCCCGGCCATGAGCACCTCCGCCGTCCTGCTCTCGGATCTGCGACCGATCGTCCTGGCCACCGAGGCCGGCGGGGAAGACCTGCCGACCAGCCCGGTGATCTCCACCTCGGTCCTCAACCCGGCCCTGCTGACCCTTCCGGTCGACCCGGAGGCGCATCTGGTCTACGACCGCCCGGTGGACACCGGACCCACGACCGAGGCCGCTCTGGAGCAGCTGGCCATCTCGGTGGCGGACCAGCGGTCGAGCACCTTCGCCGAAGCCGAGGGCTGCGCCATCGGCGACCCCAATCTCCAGGCGGGCGGTCCGGTGGAGGTCCTAGGTGTCCCCCTGCATTTCCGGGGGATCTGGCAGGTGACCCGGGCGCAGCACATCTTCGACGACGAGCTGGGGGGCTACCAGACCCGATTCTGGGCCACCGGACGGCAAAACCGTTCCCTTCTCGGCCTGGCGTCGGCCGGAAGACTCAGCCCGGGGCCGCCGCGCATCAACGGCTTTGTGTGCGGGATCGTCACCAACAACCTCGACGACATGATGAGAGGGCGGGTCAAGCTGGCGTTCCCCTGGCTCGCGGACAACTACGAATCGGACTGGGCACCCGTCGTCCAAGCCGGGGCGGGTGCCACGTCCGGTGCGCTGTTCCTGCCGAATGTGGGCGATCAGGTGCTCGTGGGCTTCGAGCACGGCGATGTCCGGCGCCCCTACATCCTCGGTGGCATCCCTAGTGAACTTTCGGCCGACTACATCAGTGCCGGCCTGGGAGCGCCGCCGGTCGAAGAGCCGCTGGGCAACGTGTTCCGCCGCGGAATCGTGTCCCCGTCCGGGATGAATCTCACCTTCCAGGACGACGGGGTGCCCGACACCCCACCGGAATTGTCGCAGGTGACGCTCGGGTCGTTCGAAGGCACCATGGGCCTGACGATAAACCAGACCGCCGGACTGGTCGCTCTGCTATCCGATCCGGTTCCGGGTGAAGAGGGCGGCGACTCAGACGTAGGCCTGATCACGATCCAAGTGGGCGAGGGCGGAATCATCTCGCTCGTTTCAGGTGGAACCATCACGCTGGAGGCGGAAGAAGCAATCGTGCTCAACGCCCCGAGCATCAGTCTCGAGTCCGACGCGGAGATGACCCTCGACGCAGGTGCTGCACTGAATATCGCCGCAGGGGAAGAACTGTCCGTCGCAGCAGGAGGAGACGCCAGTGTAGAGGCACCCCTGATCAACCTGAACTCTGTGTGACAGCGTGGCGGGCAGGACCTCGCCCGCCGAAGCATCCCGGCGGGGCCGAAGGAGGGAAGGCACGAGGATGGCGAATGTATCAACCGATTTCATCGGTATCGGCTGGGCCTTCCCCATGGGTGTCACACCGAGCGGAGGCATTCTCACGGTGTCGAACGAGGCTGTGCTCACCCGGGCCATCCGCCTGATTCTGTCGACCTACCCCGGGGAACGGCCCATGCGCCCGGAATTCGGGTCCCACCTGCGGGACTACGTCTTTCGGACCATCGACGAACAGGTCGCCGCCGAGATCTCTCACGATGTCCGCCAGTCGCTGTTGCGGTGGGAGCCACGGATCGACGTCGAGGAGGTCTACATCTCGCCGGACCCTGATCAGCCCGAGACCACCTACATCGACATCGCATACCTGGTCAAGGGGACCAACGACCGGCGGAACCTGGTATTCCCCTTCTACAGCATCCCGGACGACGGGAGCGAGTACTGATGGGACTGCCCGCGCCCAATCTCGATGACCGGCGTTTCCAGGACCTGGTGGACGACGCCAAGCGCCTGATCATGCGCCGGTGCCCGGAATGGACCGACCACAACGTCTCCGACCCCGGCATCACCATGATCGAGACCTTCGCGTACATGACGGACCAGCTGCTTTACCGTCTGAACCGGGTTCCGGACCGCCTGTACATCAAGTTCCTGAACCTGATCGGGGTGCGCATGCTGCCCCCCACGCCCGCCCGGGTGCCGGTCTCCTTCTGGCTGTCCCGGGCCGCCCTGACCCAGCATGTCATTCCGGCCCACACCAGGGTCGCGACGGTACGGACCGAGACCATCGAGGCCATCTCCTTCGCCACGCTTGCTCCCCTGGCCGTCGTCCCCGCCGTTCTCAAACACCTGGGCAGCCAGCGGGCAGGCAGTGACGAGTTCACCGGGCCGGCGGACAGCGCGCGGTTCCCCCCGTTCCCGGCGTTCGGGGAGGTGCCCCAGCCGGGTGACTGCCTCGCCATCGGCCTGCAGGACGCCGTGGCCGCATGCACCGTGCGTCTGGACCTCACCTGCGACATCGAAGGTATCGGCGTCAACCCCAACCGCCCCCCGCTGCAGTGGGAGGCCTGGACCAGCGAAGGCTGGGCGGCGTGTGACGTGTCCCAGGACAGCACCGGCGGCCTCAACCGCAAAGGGATCGTCATGCTGCACGTCCCGCAGGAACACGAAACCAGCCTCCAGTTCGGGCACCGCGCGGGCTGGCTCCGGGCCCGCGTGACCGAGCCGGAGGACCCCGGGCAGCCCCGCTACAGTTCCCCGCCCGTCATCCGGGCGCTGCACACGACCACCGTCGGCGGGACCGCCGAAGCCATCCACGCCGAGATCGTCGAAGACGAGGTGCTCGGCACCGCCGAAGGCGTGCCCGGACAGCACTTCAGCGTCCGCCGGGCCCCCATGCTCACCGGGGCAGGCGAGGCCATCTTGGAAGTGACCGTGGCCGAGGGCTGGGAACGGTGGCACCAGGTCACCGACTTCGCCTCCAGCGGCCCCGACGACAAGCACGTGGTCTTCGACGAGACCGCGGGGACGGTCATGTTCGGCCCCGCCGTGCGCCAGCCCGACGGCACCGTGCGCCAGCACGGCGCCGTCCCCGCCGCGGGGGCCATCGTGTGCATGCGCCGCTATGCCACCGGCGGCGGCCGCAAAGGCAACGTGGCCCGGTCCGCCATCCATACCCTCAAATCCTCCATCCCCTTCGTCGCCCGCGTCGAGAACCGCTATGCCGCACAGGGCGGAGTGGACGGTGAGACCGTGGAGGAGGCCAAGGAGCGCGGCCCGCTCGTCCTGCGCGCACGCAGCCGCGCGGTCACGGCGGAGGACTACGAGGCCATTACCCGTGAGGCGGCGCCGGAGATCGCCCGGGTGAAGTGCCTGACCGCCGGGGAGCACGATGTCGACGCCGGCGCGGTCAAGGTCCTCGTCGTGCCCGCCGCGGCAAGTGAGAACGGCATCATCCAGTTCGAGGACCTCGTCCCCTCCCCCGCCACCATGGAACGGATCGCGGCGCGGCTCGACGAGGTCCGCCTGGTCGGCGCCCGCGTGCTCGTGGAACCACCGCGGTACCAGGGCATGACGGTGGTCGCACGACTCGTCGCCCACCCCAACGCAGACCTGGGCAGGATAAAAGAAGAGGCCCTGGACCGGCTGTACGCCTTCCTCAATCCCCTCACCGGCGGGCACGACGGAACGGGCTGGCCGTTCGGCCGGGACGTGCAAAGCACCGAGGTGTCAGCGACCCTGCAAGGCGTGCGCGGGGTGGACTTCGTCGACGACATCCGCATCTTCGGAGCCAACCCCGTCACGGCAGAACGCGGACGCCAGGTCAAACACCGGATGACACTGGAACCCTACAGCCTCGTCTACTCCTTCCAGCACCAGTTGCTCGTGGAGGCGGCTCCATGAGAGGCACTGTGGACAACCTGAGCACGCCATACCCGATAGGCGCGCTGCTGCCCTCCGTCTACCAGGAGGACCAGTTCGCCATGGCGCTGACCAGCGCCCTGGACGACATCCTCGCGCCGATCATCTGCAGCCTGGACTGCCTGGAGGCGTACATCGACCCGCTGCTGGCACCGCTCGACTTCCTCGAGTGGCTGGCGAGTTGGGTAGGGATCACCGTCGACCCGAACTGGCCCACCGACCGAGCCAGGATCTCCGTCGCGCAAGCGGTCGAGCTGTTCCAGGTACGCGGCACCGTCCAAGGGCTGCGCGCCTACGCGGAGGTGCTGACCGGAGGAGATGTGGAAGTCGCGGACAACGGGGGCGCCAGCTGGTCACTCGCCCCGGGGGGAAACCTGCCGGGTGAGGACACCCCGCGTCTCGCCGTCCGTGTCACGGTGGACGATCCAGACAGCGTCTCGTATGGGCTGCTGAATGCTCTCGTGGCCGCTGCGAAACCGGCTCATGTCGTCCATCGCCTCGATGTCGTGGGCCGATCATGATCCTGTGCAGCAAGTGCAAGGCTCACAACGAGGACGACGACACGTTCTGCGGGTCCTGCGGGGAATTCCTGGAATGGACCGGGGAGAAGGTTTCAACCCCTGAGGTGTCCGAGGACATCCTCAAGGAGGCCGAAGAAGTCTCGGCGCAAACCCGCAATCCTGTGAAATCGCTCGTCCAGGCCGTGGTGTTCGCCGACGCGCAAAAGGCGGAGCCCACCCAGGCGGTGAAAGGGGGAGCGAAGACCGCGGCTCCTCGCTCGCCCGGGGCAGGCCCGGCCCCGCCTCCACCACCGCCTCCCCCACCTCCCCCGCCTCCGCCTCCTCCGCCGCCGCCCCCGCCTCCTCCGCCTCCGCCTCCGCCCGGCGGCGGGGGCGGAGGCGGCGCACCACCGCCCCCGCCACCGCCGCCACCGCCGGGCGGAGGGGGCGCACCACCGCCCCCGCCACCGCCACCGCCGCCCCCGCTGGGCGGTGGGGCAGTGGGGGCCGCCGACGAGGACCAGGAGGAGGCCAGGCCCGCCGAACCGGAAGCGGAAGCACTCGTCGTCCCGGTCAAGCGCGGACTGGAGCTCCCGCCGCGTCAGGGCCTGCGCAGGAGAAGGGCGGCCGAGACCGAGCCGGCTCCCGCAGATGCCGACCAGCCGCGGGCCTTGCCCCCGCAGAAGGTGCAAAAGGCATCGCCAGCGGTGCAGAAGACCGAGGCGTCTCGAAGACTGCTGCCCGGAGACCTCATCTGCGGAAACTGCGGAGAGGGCAACCCTCCCTCGAGGAAGTTCTGCAGCCGGTGCGGCGCGTCGCTCGAGTCCGCGAAAGAAGTGCCGGAACCGTGGTGGCGCCGACTGCGCCCCCACCCCAAAACACTGAAGGCCGGCGAACGCCCGGGACAAGCGGGAGTGAAATCCAAGCGGTTCCACCTGCCGGAACTCCGGCGGATCATGCGGGCCGTCCGCTGGATTCTCGGCCTCACCGCACTGATCGCGGCGCTGGTCTTCACGTTGTACGCGCCGGCCAGGAACTGGCTGACCCATAGCATGAACGTCGCCAAGACAGACGCGATCGATAAGGTCGACCCACAATACGCCCCCATCCGTCCGTCCTCGGCGGCCGCCAGCGTTTCGATCGGGAATCACGGGCCGCAAAATTGTGTGGACGGCTTCACCAATACGTTCTGGGCCGCCCCGTCCGACTCCCCGGACCTCACATTGAAGTTCACCTTCGAATCTCCGACTACGGTGAACCGTGCTCTCATAGACAGCGGCGACACGAAGGATTTCTCTGGATACGACCGCCCCAAGAAACTCCACTTCGTTTTCTCCGACGGCCAGTCCGACGACATCACGCTGAAGGACGAGTCGTCATCCCAGAAAGTGACGGTCAAGCACGCAAAAAAGATAGACTGGATGGAGATCCACTTCGAATCCTTCTACGACTCGATCAACGGCAGCGGGCAAGTCGCGATCACCAACATGCAGTTCTATACCCGCAAGTAGCAACAGGCGGTAAGAGACCCGGTCCCTCAGGCATCGGGACCGGGCGGGCCCACCACCGGGTCCGGCAGGTCCACCGGGCCCGTGCGCCAGCCGCGCGGGGATTGGCCAGGGTCCGCGGGATGAGGGTGCGGGGGCTGCGGATCACGCATGCGCTCGTCGCAGATCCCTTTGAGTACGTCGTAGTTGGCCGGGCCGATCAGCTGGCGCAGTTCGCCGGCATACGACTCGTACAGGGCGGGGCCTTCGGTGTGGGCCTCGGTGTTCCCGCTGCACCACCAGTTCATGAACTGGCCGCCGGGCCCCCACCCCGTACGGTCGTACTCCGTGACGGTGACGACCAGAACCTGTTCACCGGTGCGGTCTTCAGACCACGAGTACTTGATCTGGATGGGAATCTGCCAGCATACGTCCGGCTTGGTGGTGAGCGCCGGGACTCCCGCACGCTCGGCCAGCACATGCAAGGCGCATCCGGGCCCGGTGGGGAAACCGGGCCGGTTCAAAAAGATGCAGGCGCCGTCGACGATTCGGGTCTGCCCCGGCCCACTGTCCTTGTGGACGGTGACGCCGCCCGCGTGTCCTTCGTCGTAGAACTGCCAGATGTCCGGGGTGAGATTCTGCGCGTGTTTCTCGACGCGATCCCTGTCGTCCGTGCCGGACCAGTGGGCGCCGACGGTGCAGCAGCCCTGGTTCTCGTGCCGCGTCCCCGGACACCCCCTGCCGAAGATGCACCCCCAGTGTGAGGTCAGCCAGGTGAGGTCGTACCGGTAGATCCGACGGCCCCCGTCCTGGTCCGGGACATCGGCCCACTCTCTGGGAAAATCAGGACTGACTTCCGGCATGGCTGTCCGCCTCACTTGATGGATGAGCACGAGTTAGCGCTCTAGAGCATGCCCTCTCTCAGCGCGTAGGCCACCGCCTGGGAACGATTCTTCAAATGAAATCTCGCAGTTATGTCATGGAGAACATTTTTCACTGTCCTCTCCGAGTAGCATAGTCTTTCCGCGATTTCTCGAGTATCGAGGCCCTCGGCCACCAGCCGCAGCACTTCGACCTCTCTGCTCGACATCCCCGTCAGGTGCATATCCATGGGCGCAAGCACCTGGCGCTGCAGGCGCCCGACCTGCTGCAGCAGACGGCCGAGCATGTCGGGGGGGACGGAGCCGTCCCCGGCAGCCGTCCGAATGACCACTTCGGCCAGCCGGGACGCGGTAGCCTCGGAGCGCCGCACCACTGCGCACACCCCGGCTTCCACCACCGTCAGCAGACCTACGTCGTCGATCCTGCTGATCACGAGGATGACCTGGCTGCAGGTTGTCCGGCGCAAACCGCGCAATGCCTGTACGGTCTCGTCGGTCAGGGAATCGGCAGCCTCAATGACCACGGTGCCCTGGTCGATCTCTTCCGCTGAGATCAGCGCAACCTCACGCAGCGGGCGAAGCGTGGCGACGAGTCCCGCTTCCGAGATCGGATCAGAGGCGTGGACATAAACGGGAATTCTGGCGATCATGGATCGCTCCCTCTCGTGCTGATCCATTCCGCGCGCCGTTGGAGCTACCCGGACCGCGGTCCGCTGGATCTGCCGAAAACCATGTACTAAAGTCTGCCCTTCCTGCGGCGGCCCGTCCAATGGGACAGCTCTTCCCTGCCTGCTTGGGCAGCACCGGTCTGCCTGCTTGGCCACACAGTAGAAGGCACTCCCGGTCACGGCGTAATTCTGGGCCCGGCGAAAGCAGCCGGCGCGGCAGCCGACTTCCGGTTATCCCTACGCTCCTCCGGGCATCGGCATCCTGCAAAGGCTCCCCTTGCTGAAGTGAACGAAGCCCGTCGCGGGCGGGCCGGGGAGGAGACGGATCCTTGGCCCGACGCAGCCCTGAGCTTGGTGCGGACTGCGCGAGTGCCGGCTCCCACGGGAAGGTCTGTGCGCCGGGTAGCACCAGCTCGGTTCGTTATCGGCGCGCGATGATGCCACTGGCCTCGGCCGGTGGGAAACCGGGTGCCGGTGATCGCCCAGTTGGTGCAGGCCGACGAGGACACCGTCCGGGATGTGATCCACCGGTTCAACGAGATCGGCCTGGCCTGCCTGGACCCTCGGTGGGCGGGAGGCCATCCCCGCAACGCGGTCACCGCACTAGGAGCGGCCCTTGCCGGAGCCGGGCAGCCCGAGGGGGCGCCCACAGGCTCCGCGGCGCCGGAAGCACATGATGCTGCTCGGCCTCGGGCTCGGGCCCAGACTCCGGAACCTACACGGGCGCGAGGACCTGGCGGTTCGTCCCCGTGCTTGCCGGTCCGCCTTGACCACGGGGGCCGCATCTTACGGATCCACACGTCGTTCAGTCCCTCTTCGGCGGGCAGCGGGTGAACACGCCGGTGGGCATGGCGGCGGCCTGCTGGTTCCAGGCCAGGGCGGCCTTGGGATTCTTCAGGTCGCGGAAGACCTCGGCGGCGTCCGCGGACAGGCGGACATGGTGATAGAAGTCGATCCAGGCGGGCTCCAACCGCTGGAAGCCTCTGTCTGGCTCAGGAGGTCCTCGGAGGCTGCCAGGTGCCCGAGAGGGGGCCCTTGGCGTCCCTTTCGCGGGCATGGGCCCGGGCCTCGATCAGCTTGGTGAAGGCCAACACCCTGGGGGGATGGTCTAGGACACCGGTCCTTCTCCTGACAGGCTCACCACTGCTGATCAGTCGCCTTGACCGGTCTCGTTTCAACAGAGAGACTGGCTGTACGACACATGTCATACACGTACTCAGGAAGGAAGAACGATGGCGACTGGAACCAAGGCAAAGAAGGCCCAGCAGACCGCAACCGGTGTGAAGCGTAGTGAGCCCACCACGGGCCGAGTGGCGAAGCCAAGGACGGCGAAGAGCACCAGGACCACCAAGAAGGCTGCCAGCTCACGGCGGTCCGCCGCACCCCGCTATCAGGATGCGGCCGGCGGCACTGGCCGCGTGGCGCAAGTCAGGCTTGGGCCGGATGAAGTAGCTGCCATGGAACAAGTGATGCAGGCGCTTAACCTGGGCTCCACTTCGGATGTCCTCCGTGAAGGGCTACGTCTGCTGGCTCGCAAGGCGGCCGAAGTCGCCGCCACTGAGGAGATCCGCGACTTCTATCGGGGAGAGCCGGCTCCCATGCCTGATGGTGCGTTGGCCGCAACCGCTGAGGAGCTTGCGGCCGCAGACGAGGCGGAATGGTGAATCCGGGAACGGCACTGCGGGGAGAGGTCTGGATCTGTGCCTTCCCTGCACCGCCCCGCGGCCCCGGCCCCCATCCGGCGGTCGTACTTACCGTCAATGGCATTGCTGAGCCACTCTCAGCGGTGACGGTGGCTATGATCACCGGGACGTCAGGTCCGTCATCCACGCATGTTCCCGTCGGCCCCGACTCAGGGCTGACCAAATACGCCGAGTCCTATGTCAACTGCACCGACATTCAGACGGTGGGCAAATCAAGGCTGCGAAGGCGCCGCGGCTTGTTGTCCCCTGGCGAGATGCAGCACGTAGAAGAGCGTATTCGTGTAATCCTGGGGCTGTAGCGCTCCGAAGCGCGTCCGGAGTGATTGTGCGGATCTAGCCCAGATCTAGCCCCAACGCCGTGCAGCTAGTGTCCTGCGCCAGAGATCCGTCGGCAGAGGCGGGCGAGGGAGTCGAGGATCTCTTCGGCTGTCTTGGTCCAGATGAACGGCTTGGGGTC
>NZ_JBICXT010000049.1:0-32308 GCF_043200415.1 Streptomyces sp. NPDC048419
CGTCGCCCATCAACTCGCCCGCCGCGGCTCCGGCACCGGCGTCGCCACCCTGTGCATCGGCGTCGGACAGGGCCTCGCCCTCGTCCTCGAACGCTAAGAAACCCGGGAAGCCCGAGGAAACCCCATGACTCTCACGCAACACGACATCGACCAGGAGATCGCGGCCGAACACGCCGCGTACGAGAAGCGGGTCGCCGACGGCGCCCCGGTCGAGCATCACCCGCGCCGCGACTACGCGCCGTACCGCTCCTCGCTCCTGCGCCACCCCCAGCAGCCGCCCGTCGCCATCGACGTCAGCAAGGATCCGGAGTTGGTGGAGCTGCACTCCCCCGCCTTCGGCGAGCGCGACATGACCGAGATCGACAACGACCTGACGCGGCACCACCGGGGCGAGCCGATCGGCGAGCGCATCACCGTCTCCGGCCGGCTCCTGGACCGCAACGGCCGTCCGGTCCGCGGCCAGCTCGTCGAGATCTGGCAGGCCAACTCGGCCGGGCGGTACGCCCATCAGCGCGAGCAGCACGACGCCCCGCTGGACCCGAACTTCACCGGAGTCGGCCGTACGATCACCGACGCCGACGGCGGCTACCGCTTCACCACCGTCCAGCCGGGCCCGTACCCCTGGCGCAACCACCTCAACGCCTGGCGTCCGGCGCACATCCACTTCTCGATGTTCGGCTCGGCGTTCACGCAGCGGCTGGTGACGCAGATGTACTTCCCCGCCGATCCGCTGTTCCCGTACGACCCGATCATCCAGTCCGTCACCGACGACGCGGCGCGCCAACGGCTGGTGGCGACGTACGACCACAGCCTGTCCGTACCGGAGTTCTCGATGGGCTACCACTGGGACATCGTGCTGGACGGCCCGAACGCCACCTGGCTCGAAGAAGGACGCTGACCTGCCATGACGAAGATCGACACGAGCCGGCCCGAGACCGTCCTGCCCACTCCTTCGCACACGGTGGGCCCCTTCTACGGGTACGCGCTGCCCTTCCCGGGCGGCGGTGACATCGCGCCGGTAGGGCACCCGGACACCATCACTCTCCAGGGATACGTGTACGACGGCGAGGGCAAGCCGCTGCCGGACGCCTTCGTGGAGTTGTGGGGCGCCGACCCCGACGGCAATGTGCCGGCCACGGACGGCTCGATCCGGCGCGACCCGGCGAGCGGCGGCTATCTGGGCCGCAACGGCGTGGAGTTCACCGGCTGGGGGCGCATCCAGACGGACGCCATCGGCCACTGGTACGCGCGGACGCTGCGGCCCGGCGCGCGCGGGCAGAGCGCGCCGTACATCAGCGTGTGCGTCTTCGCGCGCGGGCTGCTGATGCACCTGTTCACCCGGATCTACCTGCCGGGCGACAAGGTGGCGCTCGCCGCCGACCCACTGCTGTCCCGGCTGGACGAGGCGCGCCGTGACACGCTGATCGCGAAGGACGACGGCAAGGGCACCTACCGTTTCGACATCCGCCTTCAGGGCGAAGGCGAAACGGTCTTCCTGGAGTTCCAGTGACTTCTGTCGATCCCGACGACACCGGCCTGCTCGCCCCCGGGTGGGCAGGCTCGCCCGCCGCGTCGGCCACCGCCGACACGGCGTATCTGCAAGCCTTGTTGGACGCCGAGGCCGCTCTCACCCGGGCCCAGGCGGCCCTGGGTCTCGCCCCGGACGGGGCCGCGGCCGCGGTGACCGAGGCGGCCGACGCCGGCCGCTTCGACGTACGGTCCCTCGCGGAGCAGGCGCGCGGCGGCGGAAACCCGGTCATCCCCCTGGTCGCCGATCTGACGAAGGCGGTCGGCGCGGAGTACGGGCCCTACGTGCACCGGGGCGCGACCAGCCAGGACATCATGGACACGGCGACGATGCTGGTCGCCGTGCGCACCCTGGACCTGGTGCTCGCCGACCTCGGGCGCACCGAACGGGCGCTGGCCCGGCTGGCGGCCGAGCACCGCGACACCGCGATGCCGGGCCGTACGCTCACCCAGCACGCCGTACCGACGACGTTCGGGCTGAAGGCGGCCGGCTGGCGCTCGCTCGTCCTCGACGCGCGCGACCGGATCAAGACCGTACGGGACAGTCTGCCGGCCCAACTCGGGGGTGCGGCGGGCACCTTGGCGGCCTTCACCGCGTACGGCGCTCAGGACCCGCAGGCCCTGACGGCGGCCTTCGCCCGCGAACTCGGCCTGCGCGAGCCCCTTCTCCCCTGGCACACCCTGCGCACGCCGATCGCCGATCTCGCCGGCTGCCTGGCCTTCGCAGCCGGGGCGCTGGGCAAGCCGGCCGCGGACGTCCTGACGCTCGGCCGCACCGAGATCGCCGAGGTCGCGGAGGGCAGCGGCGGCGGCTCGTCGGCCATGCCGCACAAGGCCAACCCGGTCCGCTCCACGCTGATCTCGGCAGCGGCCCGGCGGGCCCCGCAGCTCGCGGCCATGCTGTACGGCGCGCAGGCCGCCGAGGACGAGCGCCCGGCCGGAGCCTGGCACGCCGAGTGGGAGCCCCTGCGGGATCTGCTGCGGCTGACCGGCGGAGCGGCCCGGGTCGCCGCCGACCTGGCCGAAGGGCTGCGGGTGAACGCGGACGCGATGCGCGAACACCTCGCTCTCACGCACGGGTTGATCGTCTCGGAGCGGCTGTCCGCCGAGCTGACTCCGGTGCTGGGCCGCGCCCGCGCCAAGGAGCTGCTCACGGACCTGGCCGGGCGGACGTACGCCGAGGGCCGCTCCCTGCGCGAACTCCTCGCCGAGGAACCCGATTTGAAGGATGTCGACCTCGACGACCTGACCGATCCCGCCCGCTACACGGGCTCCGCCGGAGTCCTCACCGACCGTGCACTGGAGCGACGTTGACCGAGAAACTCCTCAACCACCGTACCGAGGGGCCCACTTCCGCTCCCCCGCTGCTGCTCGGGCCCTCGCTCGGCACGTCGTACGCACTGTGGGACACGGTGGCGCCCGAGCTCTCCGTCACCCGTCGCGTGGTGCGCTGGGACCTGCCCGGGCACGGCGGGTCGGCCCCCGGGCTGATCGGTCCCGGCGCCACCGTCGGCGAGCTGGCCGACCTGGTGCTAGCGCTCGCCGACTCGCTCCGCATCGACCGGTTCGCCTACGCCGGTGTGTCGCTCGGCGGGGCCGTCGGGCTGCATCTCGCCCTGCACCACCCGGACCGCGTGACGTCCCTGGCCACGATCTGCTCGTCGGCGCACTTCAACGGGGCGAAGCCGTGGGAGGAGCGGGCCGAGCGCGTGCGGCGGGAGGGCCTGGACTTCCTGGTGGAGAGCGCCGACGCGCGCTGGTTCACCCCCGGCTTCACCGTGCCGCAGCTGGTGCGCGACCAGGCGGAGGCCGACCCCGAGGCCTACGCCGCCTGCTGCGACGCGCTGGCCGCCTTCGACCTGCGCGACCGGCTGGCTGAGATCTCCGTGCCCACGCTGCTGATCGCCGGACGCGAGGACAAGGCGACCCCGCCCCCGCACCTGAGGGAGATCGCGGACGCCGTCGCCGGTTCCACGCTCGTCGAGCTCCCCGGCGCCGGGCACCTGGCTCCGGCGCAGTGCCCCGAGGCCGTCCTGACCGCGCTGCGGGCCCACCTCGGCGGGGGCGCCGGGCGGGGCATGGAGGTACGGCGGGAGGTGCTCGGCGACACGCACGTGGACCGCGCGCAGGCCCGCCAGACGCCCTTCACCGCCCGCTTCCAGGACTTCATCTCGCGCTACGCCTGGGGTGAGATCTGGACCGACCCGACGCTCTCGCGCCGCGAGCGCAGCATGATCACACTGACGGCGCTCGTCGCGCACGGGCACTACGACGAGCTGGCCATGCACGTGCGGGCGGCCCGGCGCAACGGGCTCACGCCCGAGGAGATCGGCGCCGTACTGCTCCAGACGGCCGTGTACTGCGGGGTTCCGGCGGCGAACTCGGCGTTCGCGGCGGCCCAGCGGGTCCTGGCGGAGGAGGACGGCCAGGGAGGGTGACCCTGGTGGTCGTAGCCTCAGCAGCATCTCGCACATGTCTTCGCCGCGTGCCTACGGTGGAGGCATGTCCACCATTCTGATCACCGGCGCCACCTCCGGTCTCGGCCGCTACGTCGCCTTCGAGCTGGTGCGCGCCGGGCACGTCGTCCTCGCGCACGGCCGCGATCCGGGCCGTACGGAGCAGCTGGTCGCGGAGCTGCGCGCGGAGGGGGACGCGGAAGGTTTCGTCGCCGACCTGGCCTCGCTCCCACAGGTACGCGACCTGGGCGCGCACGTCGCCGGGGCCCACCCCGACCTGGACGTGCTGATCAACAACGCGGGCGTGGGAGCGGGCGCGCCCGGCGCGGCACGCGAGTTGAGCGCCGACGGCCACGAACTACGCCTGGCGGTCAACTACTTGGCCCCTGTCGTCTTGACGCGCACCCTCCTGCCGGTCCTGCGCGCGAACGCCCCCTCCCGCATCGTCAACGTCGGCTCGGTCGGCCAGGATCCCCTCGACTTCGACGACATCGAATACCGCCGCGCCTACGACGGCTTCACCGCCTACCGCCGCGCCAAGTTCGCCTTGGCGGCGCACACGTTCGCGCTGGCGGAGGAACTGTCGGACACGGGCGTCGCAGTGAACGTCCTGCACCCGGCCACCTTCATGGACACCGCCATGGTCCGCGAGGGCGGCGTCACCCCCTGGAACACGATCGCCGACGGCGCCCCAGGCGTCGTCACCCTGGCAACCGAGGACCACGGAACAGGCAACTACTTCGACGGCACCAGCCCGTCCCGAGCACACGAGTCGACCTACGACCCCGACCTACAAAAACGCCTGTCGACGGTCACGGACCAACTCCTGGCGCTGTAGAGCTCGCCCGGGCGGGAGCCGTGCCGGTCACGCTCATCGCCCCGGCGCGTACGGCGCGCTTCCTCGAGGGCGCCGAGCTTTCCTACGTCGTCGCCGTGCCCAAGTCCCAGCAGGTCCACGGTCCTCGCATCGACCACCTCATCGCCCAGGCCCCGCCCGAAGCCGGCAGCGCATGTCCGCCGGCCCCGGTGCCGAGGGCGAACGCCTCTATGACTGGGCCGCCGCCCGCCTGCCGTCAGTCTGGGAGTTCGACGGCGACGAACCCACCCGGCAGCGGTGGATGCTGGCCCGCCGCAGCATCAGCAGGCCGGACGAGATCGCCTACTACCTCGCCTGCGCCCCACTGGAGGCCACCGTCGCTGACCTGGTCCGTGTTGCCGGCTGCCGCTGGAAGATCGAGGAGTGCTTCCAAAGCGCGAAGAACGAGTGCGGCCTGGGCCACTACGAGGTCCGTCGCTACGTCGGTTGGTACCGGCACATCACGCTCGCCGTGCTCGCCCACATCTTCCTCGCGGCGATGGCTGTCCAAGGACACGAAAAGGGGGTGATCCGACCGACACACCCGACCTCATGGACCTCACCCCGGCGCAACTCCGCCGTCTGTTGGCAGTTGGACCCCGCCGCCGTCCTGCACCACGCGCACACGCGGTGAACTCGTCGAGATAGCGCCGCCTACACCAAGCACGAGCCATGCGGCATGGGCACACGTTCGCGGGACGGTCCGCCAAGACCGTCCCGCACTCATCGCCAGCTCGCTACACTCCACACACTCAAGCCGTTGACCAGCGGTAATGGAGAAGTCCGGCTGGAGTATTAGTTAGGAGATCCTAAAGATTTCGGTGCCCTCTTCTGGGGTGTGCACTACATCGATGCCAAGCGCAGTGAGTGGCATCGAACGGGGAAGTGCCGTTCCCAGGATTTCGGTGATGGGCCTGGTTGTGGCCCCTTCATGGGCCGTGATGAGTGTAGTGGGGGCGACGAATCTCACTTGGCCGTGACGGCCGATGAACACGTAAGTGGATCCGAAGGGAGTAAACCACGCGCCGGCATGTGCCGCGTCGGAGGGAGTAATTGTGTATCCGCCGCCCCGCTCGTCTTGATAGGGGATCTGGCCTGCCCAGGCAGCGGTCGATTCTGCCCCTGCCGCGACGTTGTGAAGGATCATGCGCGCGGCCGTGGGAGTACCATCAGAGTGAAGTATTTCTGCTGACCCATTAAAGAGGATGGTTTGTCCCCCCTCGCCGGTGTATTCTATTCTGGCGTTGTTGAAAGTGGTGCTTTGCTCGCGTTTGTGGATGTCGTCGAGTTGTGTGAATTTCCACCGATATCCGCGGCCGAAAGTGAGTCCTTCGAAGGTCTGTCTGTCGACTTCCTGGGAGGAGGGAGTCTTCTCCTCGGCGGTGCCCTCTGGGGTCTGGCGCTGTGTTCCCTCTTTTTGCTGTGGTGGAGTGCCTGATGTCTGTTGCGCCTGAAGGGCCGTTGGGTCCGTTTCCCGAGTCTGGATTTTCTGCTCGGTTTTCGGCAAGGCCTTGTCGTACCACTCTTTAAAGAATGGTACGGTGAGCAGGATATTTTGCCTCCACTTAGGCATGTCTGCGAAGAGGGTCAGAGCTCTTGAAGGGTCGTCTGACTCGCCTGCCTCTTTCAGGAGTTCGGCCATCCGCACGTAACCCGCTTCGGTGTCCGTGTATTTACGGCCCTGTCCGCCCGAACCGAAACAAGTGCCGAGGTAGAGGTCTTTAACACCACTGTGTAGCCCGAGGATACCGGCGCAGCTATGGAATGGGAGTTCACAGTTTCCGTCACAGAGCTGGGTAGGTTCGCCAACCCACCACACGTCCCCAGATACCCCCTCCATGCTGCTCGCCTTCTCGATCGTTACTCCCATAGCGCTGGCCCAGCCTTGAACTTCTACTTCCTGTTCGTAGGTATTATCGGGAGTGAACGTCATGTTGGGTATGACGGCGCCTTGAGGGAAGCTGGCTTTTGGAGGGTAAAGCCTCGGGTTCGTGCAGGCAACTACAGCGTCAAGCGACGAAAGTACCTGCCCCGGTTCCGCGTAGCTATGGAGCGTCATACCTAGCGGCACGAACGTTTTTTCGCCTGAATCGTCTCCGTGCCCCATAATTGCCATTATGGGAATTGCAAAACTCCGAACGGCGATCTCTTGCTCGCTGTTCAAAACCATCTCGTTGCATGTGGCGCAACTCGTGGCAGCCTCTCTCTTTCGCACGCTTTCCGTGCAGCCCCCACCATGCAGCAAGTGAAGGGTAGTGCCGTCGCCGTCGCTATCACTGTCATGTCGCATGATGGAAACTGTGGATGCGGCGCTGAGATCTTTTCCGCACAATAGGCATGTATACGCGGTGGCTCGCTCGCGGAAATCCTTTGCGCTATCTTCCGATTCGGAACGAATGACTCCGCTGCGCGCCTTTTCCAGCTCTGCTTTTATTTTCTTTTCCTCGACGCTTCTTTGCAAATGTTCCACGTACAAAGGTTCTGGTGGAGGAACAACCGTTTCGCGTCCGTGTTTACTTATGACGGCTGCCCATTCGCTGCGCAGTATTGCCAGTCGTTCCCTGTCAACTACTACCTTTTCAAGCTCTGCACGGAAATCCCTCTCCACGAGCAACTTGATCGTTCCCGATGGGATCGATTTGGGATAGGGGCTTCTCGTCGCGGGGGGCGAGCCCACCCTGGCCCCGCTCTCGGTCAGGTGAAAGCTGTCACCCGATTTCTTCTCTTCCAGCGTCGGTGAGTCACTACGTGAGTCGAATTTCGCAGTGTCTGCCTGGTCGATTTTTGGTGTCGTGGGTATGTCTGTGTCGTCATGGTCTTCGGGGGTGGCCATAATTTTGTGCCTTTCGGGCTTCCGGTCTTGTGTGGCCGGGAGGTGTCTGATCGCAGGTCTCTTGATCTGGGCGTGACCTTCCGTATCGCAGCCCGTCGGGCGTCGCGCCTACTATGTACCCCTGTATCACCATTGTCTCACTTGGGTGGCATGGTGAAAAGCATCGCGGTACACCGTTGTGTGTCCTCGGCGGGTTCGAGCTCGAGCTGTCCCTTGAAGTTTGGTGTTGGCCTGCAGGCTGAAGCCTTCCTCCCGCAGCAGGCCGGCCACCGTGACAGCGGATACCCGGTGGCCCTGCCGGGTCAGCTCCACCGCCGTTTTCCGGGTCGAATTCGTCGTCCACCGAAGGGCGACATAAGGTCGCCCCGCTCGTCCGGCTCGACCATCGCCAACAGCCCTGACAGCGGCCCCGGGTCCAGCTCGGTCGCCTTCTTCCGTCCTCCGCCAGGACGGCGAGCCTGCCCCAACGGGGCCTTGCCGACTCCCATGCGGCGACCCCACGCGAGGCCGTGCCCTCCCGGACCCCGGCCGTAGCAGCGACGAGCCTGATCCCGCCACCCCAGCGACGGAGCCTCCGCCCCTATGGCCGGCCTCCGCTGACGCTCGTCCAGGTGCGGCAACAACGCCTGGAACTTCGCAGCCAGGGCCGCCTCGACTCCCTCCGGTCTCCCCATACCACGACGACGATCCCCCAAGCGGAAGCCCTTGTTTCCCGGCAAGCCCTAACGTTGTTGGTTTGTCGATTCTGGTCGGCCAGGCGATTTCGGACCTGGAGGTGCCCAGGCCCATTCAGCACTTTAGCTAGCCGAGTCGAGCCAATCGATGTTGTTGACCTTCATGAAGTGTCGCGCCCATTTAACAGCGTCAGCGCCTGAAGCAGCTTTCCCGCCCGGTATGAAGCGGGCCGTTACACCCCTGTGGTCGCGATCCGGCGTCACCAGGGCCCAGCCGACTCCCCGCTTGCCGTAGACCACGGCGTGTCTGTCGCCCGGGCTCACGAACAGCGCTTTTCCAGCGTCGATGACCTCAATTTTCACGCTCATGCCCACCACAGCACCACGCACAAGCATTGATCGCATCACCATGGGTGGAGATAACGTCTTGACCGCTCCGCCCACGGCTCTCCCCAGATGTGCCCTACCTCCAGTCGTCCGACCATCCGTCTCGGATCAGGAACTTGTCGGAGGGCAGTGCAAGGTCGCTGAGCGTTTCGGCGCCTGCCACTGAGAGGGCTCGGACATACTCGACATCTCCTGCCAGTAATGTCTCCTTCCTACCCGTCTCGTCCTCTGCCAGCAGGAGGCCGTAGCCGTCCGGAGATAGCGGGGAGGCCTGCTTTTCGGCAGAAGCGACAGCAACGGCCCTTACCGCCGATATCGGCAGGAGTCGCGAACGCGAATTCTCGTAGGGCAAGCATGTGTGAACCGCTCGAAGGTGAGCCGCCCCGGCGATGGCCAGCAGCCCCTCGGCAAGATCTTCCGGGTTCATGTTGATATGGATGTCGTCCACCACCTGTGGACAATCAGCCATGTCGGCGATCAGCAGAACCCAGGCGTGAACACCGTCCAGATCGAGTGTAGGTGTAAACTTTGCTCACTGGCGTATCGAGTCAACCCCGCGACATGGCCGAGGATATTAGCGCACTACGGCCGCCCAGTTACCTGCTCCTTCACTGGTAAGCGCAGCGCTTACCCGTCCCATAGTGCGCGAATGCCTGACGTGGCGCTTGGGACGGGATTGTTCGGCTACGCTGCCGGAAACGGAGCAAATACCGGCGCGGAGGCCCGAAGCGGTCTCAACAGCGTCCACACATGACATCGCGATAGTCACGGTGGGTAAACTGAACCGCCCCGCGATCGGTGGCGGCCGGACTGTCCCGAGTTGGGTGGAGCCGAGTTGCCTGGTTTCAGGCTACTGGCGGGTGCGGACTGATCACCGCGGTCATTGAACCTCTTCAGCGTTGCCGCTCCAGGGTGAGAGTGGCTTTAGCGATTGACGTCATGCGGTTGGACTGCAGCGGGACCTGCGGAAGATCCGCCATGACTTCAGGCAGGCCACGCCGCGCTCGACCGGTGCCCGTGCCGCGGCCAGAGCCCGGCTGACGGTCTTCTCGGTAGGGGTGAGTTCCCGCAGGGGCCTGCGTTTGATGCCCGTGGTCAACCAGGGGCCACCGCCCTGGTAGAGGCGAGATCCGGTGGTGCGGGCGGCGGTCAGGTCGTGGGAGCGGCCCGGCAGCGCGGGCGAGAGCCACAGCAGCCGGCCGTCGGATCGGTGACTACCTGAATACGTAGTTCTCATCGATCAGCTCATACGCGACGTAAGGGAAACGTTTACGCGTCAGTGGATCTGTGCCCCGTATTCAGGATGATGACTGTGGGCCTCGTAATCGTCCTCAGGATTTAGGTTCGGGAACGACGTCCTCTCCTTTCGTTTCCGAACCCGCCGGACAGCCTTTTCAAATTCTAATTCGGTCAGGACCTCTCGCGCCCAGGCCTCAACATCTTCAAAGCGGGCATTTCCGGAATCTGGAATAGGGCGGGTTTCCACGCGCTCCTTATCCGGGTCGGGCCAAGCAAGCAACCAACCGGACTCGTTGTAGATAAGAACGGCAAACTTATCGGTACTTGCCAGATACTGATCTGGGCCAAGCTGTCTGATATCCATGATCCCTCCTCTCTCTCCTCACCCCAGTCGACCACATGGCAGTCATCGCTGCAGCGTGAGGTGGCAGTCCACGGGCACGGGGCACCGGAGCACATCCGGCAAGCGCTCACACCACTCGACTGACGACTCGAGGATGGCTGCGTCGTCGACACCGCTCGGGCCTGAAGCAAGCCTCTTACATCCTGTAGAGCCACAGGTCAGCAGGGTGCGGATGGCTTGGACGATGCGGCTGATGCGGTGGGTGGAGCAGCGCACCCTGCGTGTGATGAACCAGGACTTGAGACGGGCGAAGGCGCGTTCGGGCTCGTAGTCGGGCGTGGTCGCGGTTGAACTGCTGGTAGTGCTCGGGCTGTTCGCTGTGGTGGTGGCAAGGGGTGCGGGATGTGGCGCTGGCCCCTTGGTGGGCGAGGTCCGCTAGGACGAGGATCTGCCGCAGGCAGGCTTGGATGATGCCGTGCGCACGGGCGGAAGTCAGGTCGTGGTTACGGCCGGGCGTCGCTCGGCGAGTAGTACGGCTGGTCGACACGGACGCGGTCGGTAGGACTGCAGTCGTGCGACGCCGCGCTCGACCGGCGCCCGTGCTGCGGACAGCGCGTGGTTGATGTCTTGCTGGGGCGGCGTGAGGTCTCGGTTCGGTAGGCGCCTGAGGGTGTCGTCAGCCGGGGGCCGGCTCCCATGTGCGCACGGTCGTCGAGGATCAGGATGCCCGGCGTTCGCAGATCCGGATGATGCGGTGGGTGAGGGGTGCGCTCTTACCCGAGGCCAGGGGGTGTTGACGGTGCGTGGGTGATCGAGGCCAAGTCCGCCAGCACGGACGACCTCGGCGCGGCCGTGAACCAGGCCGTCAAGCAGGGCGCCAAGTACGTCTCCAACAGCTACGGCGGCGGCGAGGAGGCGGCCGACACCTCCGCGGACGACAAGTACTTCAAGCACCCCGGCGTCGCCATCACCGTCAGCTCCGGCGACAGCGGCTACGGCACCGAGAACCCGGCGGCCTCCCGGTACGTCACCGCCGTCGGAGGCACCTCGCTCAAGAAGGACAGCAGCACCCGCGGCTGCTCCGAGTCCGTCTGGGGCACCTCCGTCAGCAGTGAAGGGGCGGGCTCGGGCTGCTCGCAGTTCGACGCCAAGCCGTCCTGGCAGAAGGACACCGCCTGCACCAAGCGCGCCGTCGCCGACCCTGCCACCGGACTCGCCGTCTACGACACCTACCAGGCCAGCGGCTGGAACGAGTACGGCGGCACCAGCGCCTCCTCACCCTTCATAGCCGGCGTCTACGCCTTCGCGGGCACTCCCGGCGCGAATGACGTCCCGGCCGCGTACCCCTGCGCCCACCCGGACAAGCTGAACGACGTCACCGACGGCGCCAACGGGTCCTGCAGCGACTACCAGCGCAAGGCGGGCAAGGGCTACGACGGCCCGACGGGCCTTGGCGCCCCGAACGGCATCGCGGCCTTCACCAAGTAGACCCGGTCACGAAAGCAAACCGCTCAGGGCCGCGGAACGGCTCTCTCGTCGGCCATCAGTGGTCTGAGTCCGCAGTGGACCTCAGGGGCCGCCGCCGGGCCGCCCCGCCCCCGCTCACTTCGCCCCGCCGGCCATCCGACGGGGCGAAGTGCTGCGCGGCAACGAGTCTCGACATTCATCCCATCCCCCGGGGCGGTACCGACGGCCGCGTCCGGATGTACGGCGTGCCCTCCCGGACCACCAGGAGCCTTTTCCCGGCAGTGCACGGGGACAGCGGGATCGAACCCGTCCAGAAGCGATGGCGATCAGGACGGCGGGGTCGGTCTATCCGGGGCTACTGTGAAATCCTGGCATACCATCAGGAAAGGATCGTTCTGTGACCTCTCGACTCAACCCGTACATCAGCTTCGCCGGTGACGCCAAGCAAGCCATGGAGTTCTACAAGGACGTCTTCGGCGGCACCCTGACGGTCCACACCTTCGGCGAGTTCGGCTCTGAGGCGCCGCCTGGGTACACCGACAAGATCATGCACGGCCAGCTGGAGACCCCGGGCGGCTTCACGCTCATGGGTGCCGACAATCCTCCCGGCATGGAGCGCAAGCCCGGCAACAACTTCGCCGTGAGCCTGAGCGGCGACGACGCCGATGAGCTGCGCGGCTACTGGGAGAAGCTGTCCGCCGGGGGTAATGTGTCGGTCCCGCTGGAGAAGCAGACGTGGGGCGACGTGTTCGGTATGTGTACGGACAAGTTCGAGATCGGCTGGATGGTCAACATCACTGAGGACGGGGCCTGACGCTGCCTGGCATCGTCCTCAGGGGCCCTGCCACCGGTGCCGGGCCCCTGGGCGGCCCGGGCTCAGTGGCAGCCGTCGTCGGACGACGGCTGCCCTACGGAAGAAGATGCCCGGCCACGATGGGGCGTTTGGCCAAATGTATTGGCCGGGCGCCCCATCGTGTCTACAGGCGCACCCAGGTACCGACAGGCCGCAAGATCCCGTGAGTGCGAAGACGTCCGCGCGGGCACTGGACCGGTCGGGCCAGCGTCGACTTCCGATCTCCTCTTTCAGCAGAGCGAAGAACGATTCGGTGACGGCGTTGTCGAAGCATGAGCCTGTGCGGCCCATGCTCTGCCGAAGTCCCAACCGGCGTATTTCACACCGGAGTTCGTCGGAGGTGTATTCACTTCCGCGGTCCGAGTGCGTAATGTATCCGGGCTTCAGCTGCCCGCGTCCGGCGGCCATCTTCAGCGCATCCACGACCAGGCCGGCGCGGTGATGCTCGGCCATCGAGTAGCCGACGATCTCGCGGGTCGCGAGGTCCAGCCAGGTCGCCAGATACAGCCAGCCCTCATCGGTGGGTATGTAGGTGATGTCGCCGACCAGCTTCATCCCTGGCGCACCCGCGGTGAAGTCACGGCCGATCAGGTCCGGGGCGGGCACCGCCCTTTTGGCTGGGCGGGTCAGGCCCTTGCGCCGGCGCCGGGTGACACCGCTGATGCCGCGTTAGCGCATGACGCGCTCGATCCGTTTACGGTTTACGCGGTGTCCGAGCCGGCGCAGCCCGGCGTGGATGCGCGGCACCCCGTAGGCGGCTTTGGAGGCGACGTGCAGCACGGTGATCTCGTGGGCCAGGGCGTCATCGGCGGCCTTCCTCGCCGAGCGCGCCTTCTCGCCGGCCAGCCACGCCTAGAAAGAGGAGCGGGCCACCTTCAGCAGCCGGCACAACAGAGCAACGTTGTGGGTGGCCTTCTCCGCCTCGATGAACGCGTATACCTCGCTCATCGATCGCTCTCCTTCGCGAAGAAGACCGCCGCTTTTCGCAGCACCTCGATCGCCTCTGCCTGCTCGGCGGCCAGCCTCCGCAGTCGGCGCAGTTCTTCGCGCTCGGCCGTCGTCAGCTCTCCCGGCGCCCCTGCCCACGGTCGATCGTGTCCTGCTTGACCCAGTTCCGCAGTCCCTCGGCACTGACCCCGATCTGACGGGCCACCTCGGTGACGGTCTTCCCGGAGGAGCGCACGAGCGCGACCGCGTCCCGTTTGAACTCCTCCGTGTACCGCCTACTGCGGTTGCTCTTGCTTCCCACCTGGCACTACTTCCTCTGGAACCTCATGTCCCAGTCTCCAGGTCTCCACGATCAAGGGGAAGGTTCACGAAGCGCCAGCGCCGAAAGGCGTGGAGTAGGTTGCGCTACTAGCTTGTCCCGTATGAGCCGCTGTGGGGCCGAATTTATGTGTCTGACGGTCGACGTACTCATTCCGCGGCCACCCCAAAAAGTCCCTGCCATGGCTGCCAAGGGTCGCTGACGATGACGATCCTCCTCTGCAATTACCAGCGGTGGCCCGAAAGGGAAACGAAAAGGTTGGGGATTACAGACCGAGATCCTTAGCTCATCGGGAGAAGACCCTTACGGCGCGCACGAGGTCGGCCTTCGAACGCTTGGAGCGGCCGTCCGACGCACCCCTCTGGACTGCTGGGCGGCACCCGCGAGTTCGTGGTCTGGCTCGCCCGGCGCGGGCAGTGGCTGCCGTACTCGGTCGGTGTGACCATCACCGACGCCATCCACACCGCCGTCCTGAAAGCCCCTGGCGAGCGCGCAGACGCCGACCGTCGAGCCGGACGGCGAGGTCCGCGACGGCGCCTGAGCCGCCGAACTTTACCGGCGACTGCCTCAAGGGCTGGCCGAAGAGGATGCGGCTCATCGTCGGCAAGGAGCGCCCGCAACCCGGCGCTCATCTGCGCTTCACCGGTGCCGACGGCATGCTGAACGATCAGTCTTTCGACCGATAGGGACATCCCGGGGCGCGTGACCGCGTAAGGGCGCCGCGCGTGCGCCCCCCACGCACCCGGATGGCCGGATCTTCGCGCCCCATGGCGATGCAGGACACGAACAATAGGGCTCGTGTTTCCTCGTGTGGAAGGCGCGAACGGCCAAGTGAAAGGACGGGCAGTGATCCGGGTTCTACTGGTGCATGACGCATGTCTGGTCAGATCGGCCCTGGCGCGCTGGCTGCGCGACGAAGCAGACCTCAGGGTGTACGACGCCCCCTGGCACGGCGCACCCAGCCGTCTGCGCACCGTGCACCCGGACATTTGCGCCGCTGACCTCGACTGCTCAGACGCCTACGGCATCCCGCCGCTGCGTGACCTGTGCACCCATGAAGCGGACCGGACCCCGCCACGGCTCCTCGTGCTCGCCAGCGCACACCGGCCGGGCCTGCTGAAACGGGCTGCCGAGGCCGGGGCGCTCGGCTATGTGAACAAGGAAGGCTCACCCGAGAACCTCCTGCGCGCCATCCGCCGGGTCGCCAAGGGAAAACGTTTCGTCGACGACACGCTCGGCTACAGCTTCCTCAAGGCCGCCGAAATGCCGCTGACGGAGCGCGAACTTAGCGTGTTATCCCTCGCCGCCGACGGCGCCTCCGTAGCGGAGATCGCCGGAAGCCTCCACCTGTCCCACGGGACCATACGCAATTACATGGCCGCAATCACCCGCAAGACCGGCGCCCGCAACCGCATCGACGCCATCCGAATTTCCCAGGGCGAAGGCTGGCTTTGAAGGCTCCCCCTGGGGATGCTCCGTCCTCCGGGACGTCGGCGACACCGCACCCGCCACGCCCGCCAGACAACCTCTAACCTGGGACTTCGAGGGAGTCCAACCTACGATGTAGCTGCGGCTGTTGAGGTTTTGAGTCGTGCTGGGCTGAGTGTCCGTCGTTGGCGGCAGTTTTTCAGCGGCTCGCGAGCACCGAGAACACCACGCACATACTCGTTGCCCGACAGTTTGATCCCGGCGTCTTCGAGGAGCTTCTCCAGGCGCTGGGCCTCGCGGGTGCGATCGCGGATCACCTCGGTGCGATACCTCGTGAGGTCGCGCAGCTGCCTGATCGGTTCGGGCGGCACGAACGAGGGCCGCACCACCACCGTCATCTTCGCTGTGTACGCCGTGGGAGTGCTGACCGCGCTTCTCTTCTTCGGACGTATGTCCGACCATCTGGGCCGACGTCCCTACTGGGGATGTCTTTGATCCTAATGGCGGCGAGCACGGCGGTTTTCCTCGCGACCGAGAACACCTTGATGCTGTGTGTGGCCCGCCTGCTCTGGCGGTGGGCCTCGTCGTGGCTCCGGCGGCCGCCGCACTGAGTGCTCGCCCGCCGCCAGCACGAACACCGCTCCCACACTGCGGCCGCCTCACCTCCGTCACGACAGCCGCCTGCTCCCCGACGACCTGCCGCAATGGCCCTCTACTACGGGGCAAAGCCCACCGCGGCATCGGACACCACGAGGACTCGCCCCGCGGGTACCAACAGGTCGTCGACGGCGGTGGTCGCCTTGCGGCCGCTGCTCACCGCGGCCTTGCCCAGGCCGCCCGTCTGGCCGGGGGCTTCCCCACCACGCTCGCCCTCGCGCAGACCCTGGGCTGGGAAGGCCGCCACCAGCCGGGTGCTGGGCGACCTGCGGTGGGTCCAGGGCGAGCCGGTCCGCGCGACCGCCGCCTACCTTGCCGGCCGCCTCTAAGCCGAACAGCATTTCCCCTACAGCGAGCAGCTTCCTGTCCCGCAGTCCCCAGGGCTGGGCATCGGTCGCCCCGGACTGGAGGCCGGCCCTCGCGCCGCAGCCCGGCGGCGAACTGGTGCCGCCGATCCAGGCCGCAATGAATTTCTCCTTCACCCCGATCGAGATGGACCGCCCCGACCCGTTCGGCGTCACCGTCGTGCTGGTGGAAGAGGACGGCTACCGGGTGCGCCTGACCGAAGCGTTCGACCGCTGAGCCCGTGGCACGGGACTTCGACGACGACGCGCCATCGCAACGAACAGCGCCACCGCCAGACGGGTCCGCGGCTAGATAAGGGACGTGCGGATGAGCCGCCTTTGGTGACCGCGCGATCGCCCCGGGCGTCCGGGGTCAGGCTGTTCGACGGCGGATCGCGACCACGGCAGCGTCGTCGTTGAGATGGTCGTGGACGTGTGCCAGCAGGTCGTCCTCGAGCAGGCGCAGCAGTTTGTCGGGGTCGTCCATGGCCCACTGCGGGGCCCGTTCGGCGAGGGGGTAGAAAACTCCCTCGGCGTCGCGTGCCTCGATGACGCCGTCCGTGTACAGCAGCAGCAGGTCGCCGACCTCGAACGAGAACGTCTGCACGTCATAGGTGCCGAGCCCGAAGACACCGCCGAATCCGATCGGCAGATGACTCACCTCGGGCACGAGCGGGATGAGGCGATGTTCCCGCAGCAGCAGCGGCGGTGGATGGCCGCAGGTGATCAGGTGGACGACCGGATCGTGGTCGGGGATGTCGAGCAGTATGGCGGTGGCGAAGTCCTCGTCGGTGTCCTGCTCCGTCGGGGGCCGCCACTGGCTGGTGTCCCAGCGGAACGCGGCGTCAAGGTGGATGGCGAGACGGGGAAGTGTGGCCTGCCGATGAGCGGCCGCGCGGAATGCTCCGAGCAGCAGCGCGGCGTTGTTGATCGCGGCCAGGCCGCTGCCGCGTACATCACCGATCAGGAGTCGGGTGCTGTGATCGGCGGTCCGTGCGACCGCGTACAGGTCTCCGCCGAGATCGGCCTCCTCCTCGGCGGGCAGGTACAGGCCGGCGATCCGCAGCGCACCGGTACGCGCGGGCAGTGGCCGCAGGAGCACACTCTGCGCGGCTTCGGCCACCGACCGCACCAGATTCAACTGCCGCTCGCGCCGATCCCGCACCACGCACACGGCGACACATACGACAGAGACAACGACCAGAGCAGCGATCTGAGTCTGAACGTTCGCGGTCGAGAAGACCCCCCTGAGTAAGCCGATCAGCACCTGCGCGAGTACCGCAAGAGCCCCCATCAGCGCGGTCACCCATGCACCGGCGAAAGCGACCGTGATCGCGGGCGCCGCCACCAGCAGCGGCCCGAGATGAATGTCCGGCGGCGCCAGCACATCCACCACACAGACCGTGACGATCAACCCAAGTGGAATCACGACCAGCACGGGCGCATAACCCGGCCGCCACAAACCCCTGAAATCCAGCCGCGGTCGAATGGCCATGCCCCAAGCCTTCCACCCTCCCCCACAGCCGAGGTCACGCCACTCCGCGAACCGTCACCGCGCGAAACCACAGCCGACCCCCGCCCATCACACAGCAGAGCTTGTGCCGTCGCCTGCTATGCCGCCGCCCGTCCTGACCGGGGTCGTCACTGCCGTGTTGTCCGTTCCGGTCCGGCGGGCCGCCCCCTGTTGCCGCGCCCGCACCTGCTCGACGGCGGCCCCTTCAAGGGCGTCCAAGACCTCCTTGCCGAGGCGCAACCCGGCTGCATCGTGGTGGGCACGAGCCGTGGTGGAGTCCACGCTGACCAGGGACAAGTCTGTCTCCCCCTGGCGGGCGGCCTCGGTGATGAGGCCTTCGAGCAGTGCGGTGAAGACGCCGGCGTCCCTCCATACCCGGAAGTGGCCGTAGACAGGCGGCCACGGGCCGAACTCGCCGGGCATCTCCCGCCACTGGCTGCTGGTGCGGAACCGCCAGATCACCCCCCTCGAACTGCTCCCGCAGCCGCTCGTGGTACGGGCCGTACTCGCCTATCGGCAGAAACGGCTCGATCAACTTCCAATGCTCGTCGGTGAGTTGTATGCGCGTCACCATCGTCTTCCTGCCGGATCCCCCTTCCCGAAGCACCGGATCGGCAAGACATCACACAGGCCCTGGCGGCGCCGCGTCTGCAGCGGCTGAGCGCCTGCTGCCGGCTTCCAGTCGCGTGGCGGCCTTCGCGCCGTGGCGCGGGCTGGGCACGAAGTGGCCGTGTGAGTCGGAGAGGAAGTGGGCGATGCCCCGGTCGACGCCGGCCACCGACCCGGTCGCGGGCAGCTGATGCGATCACCCTACGGTCCGCCACTGACATGCAGAGAACTCCGCCACTGCCCGGCTCCAGGCCAAGGATGCGCCTCCCGGCTGAAGCCAGCGATACCCACGCAAGACCACGAATGGCCAAGGGCATCTTCGCCCTGGAGCAGTGCCGCTGAAGATCACTGGTTTTCAATCGTCAGTTCCATGCGGCGGAAACCGTCGATCCCCCGGCCACTGTTGTCGGGTCGCTCCGCGGTAACGGTGAAGCCCAGCCGTTCGTACAACTGCTGGGCTCTGGCGTTGTGCCAGGAGACGTCGAACTGGACCCGGCGCAAGCCCTGTTCGCCGGCGGTACGGATGGCGTGTCGGAGCATCATAGACCCGTGGCCCCGGGAGCGGTGCTGGGCCGCGACGCAGAGGTTCGCGAGAAATACGGCGTCCGGGCTCGGCGCAATGAACAGCCGCTGCACCTGGGCAGCCCGGCGCAGAGCGCCTGGGAAGCGGACCGGGCCCAGGGCGCGCGCGGCCGACCTGAGGGTGTGCCGGGCCATCGTCTGGTAGTAGCTGCCCGGGTATGCCGTGAGGGTGGCCACGATCTCGTCGTCGGGAGTGACGGCAAGCAGCTGGTGCGTGTACCCGTAGATGCCGTGACCACGGTGGAAGTCTCGGGTCAGAAAGGCAGGGGCACGGTGTCCGAACACGACGTCCAGGGGGCCGGGCGAGGAGTCGTGCATCAGTGGCACGACGACCGGCGCGTCCTGAGGCACGGCACGGCGGAGCGTGAGGTTGGTCATGAGCCTGCCACCTCCTGCGGGCCGAGGCCACACGCTCGCCGCGCCGCGTGGCACACATAACCGAGGGTCGGGTTGCGGATCATCTCCCGTAGCTGGGCGAGGAAGTTCTCCGCGCCCGCCCCGCAGACCACTTCGGCCGCTACGCCGGCGAACATCTCGGCCAAGGCGAGGGAATCACCGCCGAGCCGATGGAAGTCATCGTCCAGGGCTATCCGTTCTGCGTCGAGTTTCAAGAGCCTCGCCCATATCTCCGCCACCTGCTCCTCCATTTTGTCCAGCCGCGGTGTCAACACGGCATCAGTTCTCTGGCCGGACGTGCCGGTGACATCAGCGAAGGGGTAGGGCAGTGCTTGCACATCGATCTTTCCATTCACGGTCTGTGGCAGCTCGGGGACGCTGATGAGCGCGGCCGGCACCATGTACGCGGGCAAACGGACGGCCAGGTGCTCATGAAGTTCACGGACGTCCGGCGGCGTCCCGGCCGCGGTGCCGGTGGCGTGGACGACGTAACCGCACAGCACGCCCCCGCCACTACCAACCCGCACTGTTACCAGGGCGCGCGCGACTCGGGGATGCTCCTCCAACACCGCCTCGATCTCACCAGGTTCAACACGGTGCCCGCGGAGTGTGACCTGGTCGTCGGTGCGGCCGAGACACTCCAATGCCCCGCTCGGCAGGATCCGGGCGAGGTCTCCGGTCCGATAGGCCAAGGCGCCGTCAACGAGGGTGACGAACCGCTCCCGGTCCAGGTCGGGACGGCCCAGGTAGCCCCGGGCGAGCTGGGCACCAGTGAGGTAGAGCTCACCGACCAGGCCGGCCGGGACGTGCTGCCGGTCGGGGCCGAGAAGATACACCTTGGTATTGGCGACCGGTGTACCGATTGGCACCGCTGTGCTGGCAGCGTCCCTGTCAGGGTCGTAGGTGTGCACCACGCAGCCGATGGTGGCCTCGGTGGGACCGTATTCGTTGACAATGCGGCACTGAGGCCCAAAGGCCCGCTGCGCCTGGTCCGCAACAGGCCCCTTGAGCCGCTCGCCGCCGACCACCAGAATCCGGAAGCCTTCTGGTGCCAGGCCCAGACGGCCGATCAGATCCAGGTGGGCAGGGGTCAGCTTGAGCGCGTTCGCGCCGGACCGCTCCAGCATGTCCCGCAGTGTCACCGGGGTCAGCTCACCGGAGATCAACGCCACGCTGCCGCCGGCGAGGAGCGGCAGGAAGATCGAGGTCCCGGTGAGGTCGAAGGCCAGCGACGTGAACAGCGCGAACCGTGTGCTCGCATCGACGGAGTACAACTCACTTGCCCAGGTGACGTAGTTGACCAGGTTGTGGTGCTCGATCTGCACGCCCTTGGGACGCCCGGTCGAGCCGGAGGTGTAGATGACGTAGACCAGATCCCGCGGTCCGGCCGTCCCCGGCGGAGCCGGCGGAGCGCCCGAGGTCGGCAGATCGTCCAGGACGATCACGTCGGGGCCGTTGATCCGTTCTGCGTACGGACGCTGGACGAGGCAGACTGACGCCTGCGCGTCATCGAGCACCCAGCCGATGCGGTCGTCCGGATGCCGCGGGTCCAGTGGCAGATAGGCGGCACCGGCCTTGAGTGTCCCCCACAGCCCGGCCACGGCTTCCACGGACCGGTCGGTTAGCAGCCCGACAACGGCTCCGCGGCCCAAACCCCGGGCCGCCAGTTCTGCGGCGACCGCGTCGGCCCGCTGGTCCAGTTGGGCATAGGTCACCTCGCCCGTCGGGCTGGTGAGCGCTACCGCGTCCGGTGACTCCTTGACCCGTTCGCGCAGCAGCTGAGTCACCGTTTCGGGCCCCCGATACAGGCTGTAGGTCTGGTTGCCCGGCCAGGAACGGGCGGCGGTGGGCGAGAGCGCGCCGGTGATCCGGTCTAGCAGTTCCTCCGCCCGAGCGGTAATGGCCTCGCCCGCAGGGCAGGAGAGGATGAGCTCCGTACGGCCCGGAGACTCTACGGAAACCACAGAGATCGGGACCAGCGGGGCGTGGACCGGGGGTGAGTATATGGTGAGTGCCTCGAACTCCCCGGCAGAGAAGACCGCGAGGTCGAGCCGACCCAGGTGGGATACCACCGCCGAGGCAAGGTACCGATTCCGCCTCCTGGCCAGTGCTGATGCCGCCTGGAGCCCACGGGTCAGGGCCGGCACGGGCACAGCAGAGGCCAGTAGTTCGGCCTGTCCGCGAGTGACCTCGGTGCGCTCTGCCAGCGCCTTCAGCAGCCGCTCGTGCCACTCTTCCCAGGTGTCGCCCGCGTGGCCGTCGAGGAAGACCGGAAGAGTCAGATTGGCGGTAGAGCGGAGGTCTGGGTCATGCGGACGCAGATCGACCGGGACCATGAAGCGGTACGCGGTTTCACCGGTGCTGGCAGCAAGGACTGAGGCCACCTTGGCCACCAGGCCGGGTTGGTTGCCATCCACGGCCCGGCGCCGGAACTGGAAGTGGCCGAGGCAAGGTCTCGAACCACGAATGTCCAAGGCGGGTGGCCAGGCCACACCGGTGCGCGGTCGGCGGCCAGTGTCCCCTAGCCGACCGGCTAGGGCAAAGTCGGTGACCGCTTCCGTCGCGGGTGGTGTCGATGGCTCGCCGCGCAGCGCCTTGAACACCTCGGCCGCCCAAGCCACCACGCCCTTGCCGTCCATGACCCCGTGAAACGCTCGGAACACCAGCGTGCTGGGTTCATTTCCCTCGCCTTCGAGCAGCAGTACCTCGCAACTGGGCCCGGCCTTCGGGGCAAGTTGCCGGCGCAGTGCCTGATTCAGCGCGGGGCCTTCAAAGCGCGCCAGCTGGCCGGCAGGCACCGCGACCCGGGATACCCGCGGCGTCAGACCGCTGTCCACCCAGATCCGACCGCGCCGCACCAGCCGTGCCCCCGGGCACGCGGCCGAGGCCGCTGCCACCGCCCTGGCCAGCGTCCCGAGACCGATTCGGCCATGCCCGGCGCGGCCCTCGACGAAGAGCTGGATGGTAAACGGCGGCGCCAGTCGGGCCCCTGCCAGATAAAGCCACTCGGTCGGGGAAATGGGCCGCTGGAAGACCGAACCGCGAGGAGGTCTGTCATGCACTGCGCTCACACTGATTACCGTCCCTTTTCCAGCCACGCATCGATACCGCCGATCTCGTTCACCCATTGCTCCAGCAGTTCCACCCCCGTGCGCTGGTCGATCACGGGCCGGTAGCCGAAGTCCCGCTCCGCCGCCTTGGTGCTGTAGGTGGTCGACCGGGTGAGGAGGGCCACCGAGTAGCGGGACAGGGGCGGCGGATATCGGTGGGCCAGGTACGGCACGCGCCACACAGTCTCGACCGCACTGACTATCGCGTCCCGCGCCCAGCCCGGGACGGCCTGAGACGGTGGTGCCCCGCCGAAACGCTCCGCCATCTCGGCCGTGAACGCCCATACGTCGGTCCACTCCCGATCGGCCACAAAGTACGCCTTCCCGCCCACCTGGTCGGAGCGGGCAGCAAGCAGACAGGCCCGGGCGGCATTGGTGCAGTGGCACAGCGAAGTGAGGACACGCCGGCCTCCGGAGAGGTCCGGCATCCGCTCGGTCCGCAACTTTGCCAGCAGCTTGGGCATGAACCCGTGCCAGTCGCGCGGCCCCCACACTCCGCGTGGCCGGATCGCACAAGTGGTGAAGTCTGGCCCGTTCGCGGTAAGCACGATCCGCTCGGCAGCGGCCTTGGTCTCCGAGTAGAGATTGAGATAGCGGGCGGGGTACGGCTGGCTCTCGTCAATGTCCAGCTGGTCCTCGCCGGTCATCACCGCGCTGGGGCTGCTGACAAAGACGAACCGGCCCACCCCCGCGTCCCGTGCAGCGCCCAGCAGCCGCTGAGTGGCCGTCACATTGGTGCGCTCGAACTGCTTCCGGCTGCCGTAGTCGAGCACCCGAGCCGCGCTGTGGTAGACCGTATCGACACCCTGCACTGCCTCGCGCAGCGGACCGGAATCGGGTTGGTCGAGGTCTCCGTGCACGATCTCGATACCCGGTACCGTCCGGAGACGGCCGACGTCGCTTGAACGCCGTACCAGTACCCGAACTGCATCGCCGGAGTGGACACACTCATCGACGATGTGGCTGCCGAGGAACCCAGACGCCCCGGTAACCAGTGCTTTCATGACGAGGCTGCCTTTCTCTTACGCAGGGCCCTCCGCCACCACGTCGCCCCGAAGAGCATGGTGAGAGCAGCGGTGGCCCGTGGAGTGCGTCCAGTGGCCAGCTCCTGCTCCGCGCGCAGGGCGGCCGGTATCTGCGCCGCGTGGACGACGAAACTCAGGAAGGCGTCGGCCCACCACAGTGCGGCGAACACCGGGTGGTCAAGGGCGAGTAGGGGCCAGGTCACCAGATAGGCCCAGCCAGCCAGCGGGACGGCGCGCAGCGCCAGGTCCACGGTGGTCATGCGCTGGTTTCCGGTGAGCTGCTGCTCGGCCCACCCCGCCAGTAGTTCCCTGCGGATCTTGGCGTTGTGACGGATGTCCACGGGGAATGCCGGGTGGGGCATGAAGTCCACGATCAGTTTAGTCACGGGGCAGCCCGCGCCCAGGTCGCGTAACTCGTCCTCGATCCGCGGCCATTGGCCGCGGTCGGTGCCCGGCTGAAGCTCCACGCACAGCACCGGGCGCTGGGCGCCGTGCGGTCCGACTCCTACCAGGGCGGTGCGCCGCACCCGCGGATGAGCGTTGAAGACGCTCTCACAGCGCACCGTGTGGAGATCTCCGTCGGCCGTGCACACCCGTTGGCTCTTACGGCCGCAGAACCACAGGCGCCCCGTCCTGTCGATCCAACCGACGTCGCCGGTACGGTGCCAGCGTCCACTGCTGTCATCAATCTTATGTTCAGCGTCGGCCTGCGGTGCCCGGAAATACCCGGGGCTAACCGAAGGGCCGCGCACGATGATCTCGCCAGGCTCGCCGGGGGCGACCTCCAGCCCGGATGTCCACACGGCCACGGGTTCATCGCCTATCGCGATGGTGCGGACAGTAACGCCCGGCGCGGGGCGGCCCAAGCAGACACCAAGACCCGCACTCGGCCCGACGGCGGCCGGGCCCAATGCCTCCCGGCTCTCCAGCAACGCGACCGGCAGAGCTTCGGTCGCCCCATAGGTGCTGTACACCCGTGCCTCGTCAGGCAGCACGGCACGCAGTTCATGCATCAGGGCGGCACTGACGGGGGCGCCACCGGAGACGAGTAGCCGCAACGAAGGCACGTGTGTCCCGGCCGCGGCCAGATGGGCCACGAGCGGACGCATGAGAGCCGGGGACGCGAACATCATGTTCACCGAGAAGCGGCGGATCGCGTCAGTGAGCGTGGCCGAGTCGGCGGCACCGACCCTGGCCATGTCCATCCGCGGAATCACCACGGTGCGCCCGGCCACCAGATCGAACACCCCCATCAGCGGCATAGTGACCAGGGTGGTCTCCATGCCGTTAGTGGAGTGCCCCTCCTCGACGCTGTCCGCCATGCCGCGCAGCATGCCCATGGTGAACTCGACCGGCTTCGCCGGCCCGGTACTGCCTGTGGTGTAGCCGATGAGGGCCAGATCGTCCGGGTCGACCCGCGCGGCCGGCTGCTCCCGGCCGGCACCGAGAGCCATCAGCTTCCGCAGCCCGGTGCCATCCTTCCTGCCCACCGAAACCAGGCTGGTCACACCCGCGAACGCGTGCGGGCGCAGCCGACGCAGCACATGTGCCGATGGGATACCGATGAAGGCCTCCACACCCACCCGGCGGATGCAGCCGAGCATACAACTCAGACCCATCCCAGGATCGACCACCACCGGCACGGCACCGAGGTGCATCATCGCGAAGAAAAGCGTCAACAGGTCTCCGCCGGGCGGCACCAGCACGGCGGTTGTGGTGCCGCGCCGAATGCCGTGCGCTTCGAGACCGGCAGCGCAGGCCGAAACCCGGGTGGCAAAGTCTCCGTAGGAGACGGTGACATACGCGGCTCGGCCGCCCAGTTCGCTCCGGTCAGCGTCAGGGTGTACAACGGCTGCCTTCTTGGGGGTGTGGGACGCGTTCCGGGCAAGGAGCTCGGCCAGGGAGGCCTGCCGAGGGCCAGCCGGTGAAGATGCGGCTGTCATCAGCCACCCGTGCCTTCGCCGGCAAGCCGATACAACGAGGCCGCCGCGGTCAGTCCTGCGCCGACAGACACAAACAGGATCCCCTTGTGCCCCCTGTGTCGTTGCAGGCTCTGGGCCTGCCGGTAACCGTAGGCGAGCGCAGAGGTGTGCGGGTCGCCGTGGAGGCCTTCAACGCTGACGGCGGCATCGGCCGCGAGACCCAGACCTTTGGCGAGCCGTGCGGCAAAATCGGGCGACGGCTGCGAGGTGACCAGCAAGGTGTGTTCGAGAGCAATCACCTGCCCGCGTCCGGTCTTGGCGCGCTCCGCTGCCAGTGTCGTGTGCACCACGTCGGCGGCGACGTCGAGCATCCGGTCCAGTGCGTCCCTGGAGCGGTCCACGACAATGCTGTTCCGCCCCTCGGAGCCGACATCGCGCAGCGGCACGTAGCCGTTGATCCCGTGTCCGCCGGGCAGGGAACGATGGTGCACACGGCCGAAACCGCGGTCACCGTCGGTGCGTTCCAGCAGCAATGCTGCGCCGGTACTCGTGTACGGGAACGCGAACGTTCCGGCGAGGGCGGGGTCCATGGACGGGTGGGTGTCCGCGGAAACGACCATGACTCGCTGGGCGCTGCCGGTGGAGAGAAGGGAGTCTGCAGCCTGTACAGCGTTGAGGACGCCGCAGGCGCCATTCATGAGATCGAAGGAGAACGCCCCACGCCTGTCAGAAGAGCGCAGGTAGTCGAGGTTGATACCGATGCGCTTCTGGATCAGAGCGGCGAGAGACGGCTCGACGATGTTGGAATCGCGGTACACGCCGGTGTTGATGAGGACGTCGACGTCCGCGGCCGTGAGACCGGCCTGCTGCAGGCAGGCACGGCCCGCCTCAGCCGCATGAGTGATCGAGCTGCCGGAGCCCTGGGCCGGGCTCACCGCGGCCGCGGTGATGACGGTGGCCATCGATTAGACCTCCAGGGACGAGACGGTCGCGGACAGGAAACCGGCCACCACACCCGAGGCCGCAGGCACCATCAAAACCTTCGCCCCCTCGTGTATTCGGCCTTCTGCGAGCGCCTGATGCAGCACCAGGAAATGCGAGGTGCTCGCCGTGTTCGCGAGCTTGTCCAGGACGGAGAGCGTCGGCGGCATCGGCGTGCCGAACGTCCTTCTCCCCAAGAGATTGACGAAGTCCACGAACCGGCTTCCCACCTGGTGGTGGACGATGAAGTCGTATCCCTCGTCGGCGAATCGGCTACCCCGCTCGGCGAGTTTGTCACCGTGGAACGTCGGCCACAGCGACAGCCGTTCCACGGCGTGCATCTCCTTGTTGTCGGTGTACATGGCTATGCCACCGGACTCGTCGCTCGGCTTCCCAATACACAGGTGCGAGTACTCCGCACTGGTTACCAGCTCGACGTCGTGAATCACGTCGCGCTCGTCGGTAGCGCCGTCCATCACAATGGCGACGGCCGAGTCGCCCACAGACATGGAAGCGAACTGCGGGTCCCGGCTGTCCTTCATCTCTCGCGCGGCGGTAAAGGCGATGGGCGTGATGTGCTCGCCGCTCACCACCAGACCGTTGCGCACGGTCCCGGACCGGATCATGCGATCCAACAGATAGACACCGGTCATCATGCCCGCACACGCGTTGGACACATCGAAGTGCACGGCCCGGGCGGCCCCGATTTCCTCGGCTATGCGGTGGGCGAACGACGGCTCGAACTGCAGGCGCCCACCGTCAGCCAAGCGGCTGATGGAGCATGAGATCACGACATCGACGTCCACAGGAGCGTACTGCGAGCGCCTCAGGCACTCACGGGCTGCTGCCACCGCCATGGTCAGGCTGTTCTCGGGTTGCTCGGCGGTGTCGTCGGCGACCCGCCGCTCGTTCATCCCAGTGACCTTGACGAGGTCGAACTCCGCTGCCTTTTTCACGTAGCCGAGGAGTTCAGGAGTGCTCATCACCTCTGCAGGCAAATAGGCCCCGATGGCTTCTAGCCGACTATTTTTCATGAGAAACACCATTTTTCGAAAACGCATCTACCAAACGGGCGGGCGGACAGGAAAGTGAAAATCGCTGGCCGTCCGATATCGGTGCAGGTCATCGGAGCGGGCTCCTCTAGCTGTCGTTCGTCGTCTCCGGGTATCCGCCCTCGCAGAAGGCCGGGTTCTCGGCAAGGACTGTGCCCGCACCGACAGCCCCGAAGGTGGAGCTAGCTGTCGCGACAGTGAGCAACCGGGTCTTGTGGTGATTCATGGACGTCTTTTCCTCTCGACCTTGAAATGGATGCGGCTGCCCCACCCCGCGCCCAAACATCCGGTCCGGCAACTGCGGATCCAAGGGAAGAACTCGCAGAGTGGGCGCGCAGCCGGAAGCCGCTCGCGGCCGGAGAGCCGCTAAGCGGTGCGGAGACCGGCTGGCGTGACGTCATGATCGATGACGGAGGACCATGCCCAGGCGCGGCGCGACGGGGCGTACTGGTGAGGGCGCCGCCGCCGGCACGAAGGGAGCCCTTATGGGGGGGGGACAGACGGATGCTTCGCTCGGGAGCATCTGTTGCCGTGGGACCTTACAGAAACGAACGGAATCGCACAACAGTCCCCAGCACAACGGCCGGAATCCGCAAGGGAGTTCGCTCGAACCGCCGGTAATACTCAATACTGCGCGACCCTCCCCGGCAGGACACCCGCGAACCGAACACATACGAGCAAAAACCGACAGACTGACACTGCACTTTTCGGCCCCCAAACGGTGTACACACTTCGGCGCCGTCGGCGGGCCCAGACAGACTCACGGGTCGGCGCTGGCATACGCGCTGAACGAGGGCCTGCGCACGCTGTACACCTTCGCCCCCGGCATCGAACAAGCAGGTCCACAGCAGCAGCACGCGACGAGCCGCCCGCCGGACGAAACCCCTTCGTAAGCCTCGATCCGGCCAGGGCAGGGCGGGTGCCCTGCCTCCAGGCATACGCTGTCGAGGTGACGGGGCGGCTTGCGGCCCGCGCGTGATCGCGGCGGTGGAGCGTATGCAGGCACGTCAGACCCGACAGGCCCGACAGACTGCGATGAGGCAAAGAGCCGAGGACATGTGTGCGGCGGCCCGGGCAGCCGCGGTCCGCGCATCGAGCATGTACATCACCGCGGGACCGTCCTATCTGGCTGCGCAGCAGATGAGCCGCGATATTGGGCACACCCTCGACACCGTCCGCGCCAAGGCGCAGCGGGGCCGGGGCGGGTCCTAGCGGCCCCGGTTCGGACTGAAGGGCACGGGCCGACGGCTTGCCACCGGGCTTGGCTTGTAACAAACCGGCCGCTCGGCATGTGCACCGGGTTCGACGGGCCGATCCTGGAACTGGAGCAAGGGCGCCGATCTGTGCTGCGCCGGTGACGGCTCCGCATGCACGGCACGCGTGCGGGGCACCGAAGTAGTGGAACGTCGTGGATCCCTAGACCCTGGAGCCCACCGTGCGTCACCATGCCGAACAAAACGCGGGGATGGAGCAGGTCGTCCAGGCCCAGGACACCCAGATCCATGATCTGGAGTCCAAGGTGGGCCAGCTGGAAACCGCCGTGGAATCGCACGACCGTCATCGACCAGGCGAAGGGCGTGCTGATCGCCGTCGGACGCATCTCCTGGGAGCAGCCGGACGCGCCAGGCCGGAGCCCCGTCAGCCGCCGATGTCACTCCGATGTCGCTCTGGCGGCTCATGCGGATCGAGACGATGTGAGCTCGGGTGAACACGCCGCCCAGGGCGTAGCGTCGGAAACTCCTGTCCGTGTACCCGAGTAGAGCGGGGACGTCGCAGGCAAGGGCCCGTCGTACTGCAGAACGCGTGGCGATCAACGACCCGCCCTCCGCGGAGAACCCGGTCACCACCATGGCCGGCCGGGCCCAGGACGCGCTGGGCCGGTCGGGACGGGCCTGACCGGCCGAAGCTGCTGGACCCCACGCGCCGTTCCCGGTTCACGATCAAGGTGCCGGGCACGCTCGGTTGCGTGATCCTGTAGGGATGAGGGGAGTCTCAGTCCGCCGGATCGGGGCCGCCTACACGGCCTCGGGCCGCCGGGCGGTGCACGTGACCCTGGTCGCCGCGACGGGCTTCTTCCTGTTCCGCTACGGCCTCGGCCGCCCCGTCGCCGCCACCTACGCCCTGTTCGCCACCGTGGCACTGGGCGGCCTCTCCAAGATCCCCGGCACCGGCCGCCAGCGCGCTGCGCTCTCGCTGCGCCTGCTGCCGGTGTGCTGGGTCCTGGTGGTCGTCGGCACCTACCTGTCCGTCCGGGCCTGGACCGCGGTCCTCGGCATGCTCGTGGTCGGCTTCGCACTGGCCTTTTCCGCTGTGGGCGGCCCCCGGCTCGCGGGCGCGGCACCGGGCCTGCAGCTCCTCTACATCCTGCCGTCCTTCCCACCGTACGATCCCGGATCGCTCGGTGACCGGCTGATCGGGACGACTACCGGACTGGCCCTGTTCATCGCGGCCGAGGCGCTTATCCTTCCGGAACCGGCTCCGCCGCCCTACCGGGATCACGCCATCGGGGTGGCCAGGATCGCCGCCCACTGCGCGACGCTGCTCGCCTGGCCCCCGTACGCCCTGAGCGACGCGGACGTCCGGGTCGCCCGGCAGGCCGGGCGGGCGCTGCGCCCTGTGAGCGTGCCGGAGGCGGAGCGTCCGGCGGGGCCGGGGGTGCGCGATCGCGCACTCGCCCACGCCGGGCTGGCCATCCGGGCCCTGCTCAGCCGGCTGGCACAACTGCCCGCCGAACCCGGCGTGCCCCCGGAGCGCGAGGTCGGCGCCGTACTGCACGCGGCCGCGCGTCTCGCCACAGCGACCGCGGCCTGTCTGAGTCATGGGCCGTCGCCGGTGGCGGAGTACAAGGCACTGGTCGCGGCACGCGCGCGCCTGTCCGCTCTCTCCGGCGGCGCCGAGCCCACCCCAGCGACGGCTCGCGCCGTCGCGCGCACCGACGGGAGGGGGAACGCTTCCGTACCGCGATTCACCCCCGCCGCCCTGCGTAGGCACGCGGCGACCCTGGAGATCGCCGACGCGGCGCTTGCCATGGGCACGGCGGCGGATCTGGCCGTACGGGGGCGGCACGCCTCGGTGGAGGTCTCGCCGGGGCGCTTCTGGTATGCGGAGATCCGGGCGCCGGGCCTGTGGTGGCACCGGGTCCGCGGAAACGCTGGCCGCCGGTCGGTGTTCTTCCAGAACGCGGTGCGGATCGCCCTCGCACTGACGGCGGCCAGATTCGTGGCCGGTGTGGACACCCTGCCCCACGGGTTCTGGGCGATGCTGGCGACCCTTACGCTCACCCGGACCACCATGGACGAGACGTGGAGCACTATCCGCCTGGCGCTCGCGGGCACCCTCGCCGGGGCCCTGCTGACCGCCGGGCTCCTCGATCTGGTGGGCCCCGACACAGCGGTGTACGCCGCCGTACTGCCGGTGTGGATGCTGTTCGCCTTCACGGTGGGGCCGGTCAAAGGAGTCGGCTGGGCTCAGGGACTCTTCACCGTCCTCGTGGCTCTGGTCTTTGCACAGTTGGCGCCGCCGACCTGGCGCCTGGCCGAGGTCCGGCTGCTGGACGTCCTGGTCGGCAGCGCGATCGGCGCGGTCTTCGGCCTGCTCGCCTGGCCGCGCGGGGCCCACGACGAGATGCGCAACGCGGCAGCGGAACTCCTGCGAAGGGCCGCGGAGATCGTGGTGGCGACGACAGCCTCGGTGACGGAGGGCGCGGCGGCGGCCACCGTGTCCGGTGCGCCGGGGCACCGGTCGCTCGAGCACACGGTCATCCTTGCGGAGTCCGCCTACGCCCAGTTCCAGAGCGAACCGACACCCTTCGGCGGCCGGCGGCGGGTCGATCTGTCCGCGGTGGACTGGCAGGCGGCGCTGATGGCCGGTCACCACACCCTGTGGGGATCCCAGCGTCTGTTGGCATCACCCCTGACCTTGTTGCTCCCGGACGCGGCGGACCCGGTCAGCCGGCTGGGGGATCGGGTCTGCGGACGCATGCTGCTGGTGTCGGCGGCACTGGACCCCGGCGGCGACACCCCGGCCGCCCTGATACCGCTGATCGACCCGGCCATCGAGTGCTCGACGGCCGGGCCGCCCGGCGCACCACGGCTGTACTACGCGACCGTGTCGTGGCTGGACGGGCTGATCACCGATCTGGCGCGGATCACCCGCGGCGGGCAGGAGCAGGATGGCACGGCCACGGCCGCCGGGCACTGAGCGGGCAGGCGTCGACTCGCGGCCCCGTGTCCCGTGCCCCATGTGGAATGGTTGAGGTCGGTAGGGTCTTCATGACGGATGATGACAGAATACCTCCCCTCCAGGTGCACCCAGCATTCACTTCACCGCATCAAGGCGGGGAAACTGCTTCAAATTCGGATCCGGATCCATTCTGGGTAAACCAAATAACATCTCTCCGAACCCGACAATGCGAGCTCTCGTGACTCACATGGAATTCCGTCCGCATCAGACTGAGGAGTCGATAACGTCGTTCGCATTCTCGGCACTCCGCCTGGTGGTCACATGCCGCCACCATTCGCCTCGGAATGTGCGGCCGTGGTGACTATACCTTTCCGCATGAATCGTGCACTCATTAAAGGCCGCTGCGTCTCTGCCACCTGCAGCACGCTGAAGGTGCACCGTGGCGGCGGTTGCCAACTTGTCCCTCAATGATATCTACTTTTTCTTCAAAGATGATCGTTCGACCATTACCTAGTGTCCTGCGCCAGAGATCCGTCGGCAGAGGCGGGCGAGGGAGTCGAGGATCTCTTCGGCTGTCTTGGTCCAGATGAACGGCGTGGGGTCGT
>NZ_JBICXT010000050.1:0-25508 GCF_043200415.1 Streptomyces sp. NPDC048419
CCTGACCTTCGATCAAGATCAGGTTGGTCAGAAGACCACGAAGTGGGTCAGTTTTGATCCGCCGTCAGAGGGTCACGATTCACCCGTCGCCGACACATGGCCATTGCTGTATCAGAGCCCTCCGGCTGATACGCGATCACTCCATGTGTCAGAGGAATGACAGAGGGCCTGCACCGGCAGGCAGGCGCGCCCCCTCGGCACCAAGCCGATACCGGTTCTGTAGCAGTCAGCTGTTCTCGCGGCTGTCGCCAACACCACCGGAGTTCGCTTCGGTAGTTCTACCGGTGACGCGATCGTGTGCCTTCCCCGCGGCGACCATCACGAGAGCCACCAATCCGCTCAGCTCCAGCAACTTGCCCAGGATGCCGTCCGCGGTCTCGCTGGAGAATGTCACCGTCATCAAGGACGTCATCACGACGGCGCCGATGAACAGAGAAAAATGCTGACGGCTCACCTCGACCGGAAGGTACTCGATGGCTTCCGAGGAAGTGAAATTACGGACGCTGTCCTCCAGTTCGGCCAGCAGCTGCTCGGGGACGTCGTCCTCGGACGTGGCCCGGTAGGCCTCTTCCACTGCGGCTGCGGCCGTCGTGAGCTGAGCTTGACTGAGGGTGCGGAACCCCTCCACCGTGCTCATCAGCTGGGACAGACCGCTCGTGTCGAGGTTGGCCAGCATCTGTCGCTGAGCCTCTGCAACAGAGACCAGAGCCCTGGACAGGCCGCTCGCATCGAAGTTGGCCAGCATCTGTCGCTGAGCCTCTGCAACAGAGACCAGAGCCCTGGACAGGCCGGCCAGGGCCGGCGAGTCGGCGCGGAGGCCTTGCAGCGACGTCTCGGGCATCTCAGGTGTGGTCGCCATGACCGTCACCATGCCACAGTGCGGCGGGCCGGGATGTGGGGTCTGCAATTCGCGAGCGGTTAGACGGCAAAGTGTGCTGGCTGCGATCCCCCAGAGCTACGCGTCTTAAGACCATCGGCGACCAGATCTAGTCGAAGATCCACTAAGCCGGCCATACTCCCATGTATGCCTGTGGACGACAGCCAGCACCACGAGTCGAGAGCACCAGACGGGACGCCCTGGTGGGAGCTCTCTATCCAGCCCGGCACGAAAAAGAAGCGATTCGGCCAGGAGCGGCGTTTGACGGCTTGGCTCTGGTTCAACAAAGACGTGGGCGACACGTTCACGATGCGCGAGCTGCGCGGCGCCTTGGGCCCGGACATAGCCGAGACCTCTGAGCACCTGAACCGGCGCCTGCGCCAGCTGCGTAAGTTCGACTGGATCATTCCCTCACAGCGAAGTGATGCCACCCTGGCTCACGACGAGTACCGGCTGCAGCAAAAGGGCGGACGACTCTGGCTCGATAGCGAGCGGGCGCAGTACGAAAGGTTCGCCCCAAGTGCTCGTATCCGCAGGCTGGTCATGGAGCAAGATGGCTCGCGATGCAGGATTTGCGGGCTGGGGGTAGACGATACCTATCCCGAAGACGGCGAACCGATCCGGCTCACCATTGGCCACCTCGTTCCCCAGGAACGACTCAAGTCCAGGGGAGCGAGAGATGATCTGAACAACTGGCGGACCGAATGCTCCCGCTGCAATGAGACCGTGCGCGACGAAGTTCCCGATCCTGAACAGTACGACGAAGTCCTTGCGGGGTTGAAGCGCCTTACCAAGAATGAGGCGGGAGAGCTCCTCAACTGGATGCGTAAGGGGGAACGTCCCCGTTCAAGGGTGGACCAAGCATACGATCGCGCCCGGAAATTGTCGGTCCCTGATCGTGCGGCACTAATCGATCACCTGGCTAAACGAGTCGGCGAGACTAGCTGATTTGGGAGCGCATCTCAGCAAATCGTGTGTGCCGCTCGTGGCCTTCCTGCCCTATAAATCCCTTGAAGCCCACGAGCCGGTACGCGCGACCGCCAAGTTGGTCATCCTCGTCGATGACAAAGTCCCTTGCCAGTGTGGCCATACGGCGCTCGAAGGTCGCAGAGTCGATTTTCTCGCCCGACAGCTTCACCAGCTCTCTCTCCGTCAACGCGGCTGGTGCATTTTTCAAAGCCAGGTAGAGCCGGTCATGCATGACCTCGTCCTCCACCTCAGACAAGTCCTTCGGCTGACCCTTGCGGTTCAGCGCATTGGCGATTGAAGTGCCCACTGCCCTGGCCACCGGTGGCGGGAAAGCGTTGCCGATTTGCCGATACTTCGTCGTCTTGCGGCCTGTGAACTCCCAGGCGTACTCCGGTTCACGCCCCCAGCCTTGCAGACGTGCAACCATTTCCGTCGTGAGCTTAGGCCTGAAGTCAGAGGGGACTGAATCATCCGGCGGGGAATCGGCAACACCCATCGCGTCTACCCAGAGGTCACGCCAGGCCGCCTTAGCACGTGTCGGGCCAAGATCGGCCCCTCCGTGCTTCTTGGAACCGCCCACGATAGTGGGAGCAATATCGTTTGCCTTTTTCCTCCATGCCTTGGCGCCTGGCCAGCCGTTCGCCTTCATCAAGTCAAAAAGTGCGTCCCCGACCGTGCCCTCGTAAGGCGTTTTTTCCGGCCACTCGAACCAGGGAGCATCTTCATTACGCAGCGCGACCAGAACGAATCGGGGGCGCAGTTGCGGAACGCCGTAATCACTAGCGTGGAGAAGTTTCCAGTCCGACCAGTAGCCAAGGTCTTTCAGCCGATCCTTCACGTGTTGGCGATACGCGGAGAAGCGGGGCATTGAGAGCCCGCGCACGTTCTCCAAGAGGACAGCCCTCGGCTGCATCTTTCCCGCGAGTTCAACGGCCCAGGCGAAAAGATCACGCTCGTCGGTAGCGCCAAGCTGCTTGCCAGCAATGGAAAATGGAGGACAGGGGACTCCGCCAGCGAGCAGGTCAACGTCGGGGAACTCCTTGGGGTTCCAGACCGCCTCGTCCGCCACGTCACCATGCCGTACGTCCCAGTGTGGGCGGTTCTTCCGGAGTGTGTTCACCGCGTTCTCATCGAGCTCAACAGCCAACGCGTGGTCGAAACCGGCCAGCTCAAGGCCGAGCGACTGGCCCCCAGCGCCCGCGCAGATTTCCACGGCCGTCAGATCAGCCACGCTCGTACCTCCACATCAGCATTGCTCAGGTCTACCATCCTGACGCATCAAACACCGAGGGTCTGACACTCGCGCTCTTGGCTACGGTGTAACCGATGGCCCACGACAGCGACCCCGCGTACCCGACGCCGCCAACTCCCGGCCGCTCGCGCAACATGGCTGCGATCAAGCGGCGGGACACCAAGCCCGAACGCACCATCCGGTCCATGCTTCATGCAGCGGGCAAGCGATACCGCGTTGATCTGCGCTTGCAGCTTGAGGGAGCGAAGCCGCGGCCAGACATCGTCTTCACCCGTGTGCGCGTCGCTGTCTTCGTGGACGGCTGCTTCTGGCACTGCTGCCCTGAGCACGGCCGGAAGCCCGGCGTTAACGGCGGCTACTGGGGACCCAAGCTTGAGCGCAACGTCGCGCGGGACAGGGCCGCCGACGAGGCCCTGACAGCCGCAGGGTGGACGGTCCTCCGTGTGTGGGAGCACGAGGCCCCGACGGAGGCCGTAGAGCGCATCCTCGGCGTACTCGACGCTTCTGCCCCAGCTAGTCGAGACGCCCGAACTCGATGAGGTCCTGTTCCGCGTCCTCTTCCCGGCGCAACACGATCCGGCCGTCACCGTTGCTGTAGGCCAGCACGGAGCTCCCGGGCGATAGGCCAGCCTCAGCTAGCACTCCGAGAGGAAGGACTACGGAGCCGTCCTCTGCGATCGTCAACTGACTAGGTTCCCTGAGCACGGGACAGAGCCTCCTATGCTGCAACCTCCGTCGCAAGCAACCGGTGATGCGGCAGCTCAAGGCACCCGGGCATGCTGGAGCGATCTCCCGGCGGCCATACGTAGCCGGTTCCACCGCGGTCTCACTTCTGGTCTCATTCGCAGGCGTACCGTCGCGTCCGGACGACTACCTGAGCGATCCTAACTTCCAAACTGCGCGCTTGCGCAGATGCAGGTGAACGGCTCCGTACGGCGCTCTCCGAGCAACGAGCACCCCTGGAAGGCGTGTTGGAAGCCCCACAAGCTCGAATCTCGTATGCTCCGCCAGCCCAGAGGTCATCTCCGACTTGCCAAGCGACATTGCGGAGCATGACTTCGGTCACACGCGGCTACCAAGCCCGCATTCGCGCCGCTCTGCTTCGCCAGGCTCCTAATCGTGATCGCGTGGAGCAGGTGCTGCGTTGCCCGGGACTGCGTAGTTCCGGTGCGGACATCACCACCCTCAGGCATCGCTGGAAACAGGCGGGCCGATTGAAGTTCACTCGAGGCTGCTGAAGAAACCCAGTCCGGGATCCTCCAGGGTTCCTGCGACCAGCCCGCGGTCCAGGAAACGATTGAACTCCTCGCATGCCGTCTCGGGCAGCAAAGCACAGCTGTGGCACGCCGCGAGATTGCAGGAATCCGGCCCCTGGCCATGGCTGTCCATACAAACTGGGTCAGAGGAGCACCAGCGAGCATTGGTGATCGCATTCCGGAGGACCTCTTCGAAGCGCTCAGGTTGGCCCATTCGCACGAGGCCGCCCAGCGTTCCTTCTGAGTCCCCGGCGGCTGTGTAGATGAGCAAGCCGTTCATTCCATCAGTGCCAGGTGAGTCGTAGAGGCGTTCCCGGAGCGATGCTGAGCTGTAGCCACACTCAAACGTCAGCTGGTTGATCAGCAGGTGCGCGAGCGTGTGCAGCAGGACCAGCCGAGGAGTTACCTCTCGTTGGGCGAGGTGTCGTTCATGAGCGATCGACTGGAACTGCTGGGCCATAGGGACCAGCCGATTCTGCACCAGGGAACCGGTTTCCCACTTCGTGAGGGCTTCCGGAGAAAGTTCCAGGTAGATGCCCTCTCCGAGGACGGTATAGGCGGGTAGCCACGACTCGCCGGCATCAGGGTTGTGGCGGCGCAAGAGAGCTATGCGGGTTGCGACGTCCTGCCGGGATGACTCGGCGAAAATACGGTTGAATCCCCAGAGAACTCGGGTCTCCCTTAGCTTCTCGACGAGACGGACTCGCGAAATCAAACCTTCGATGTCCTGCGCGCGGGCGCCCTCCGGTTCCCTGACCACGAGTTCGGCGGAGTCGATCGTGTCCCGAATCCTCGTGTACTCCTGCCGACGGAACAACGCTGGGTCATCGACGGACCCGACCGTCGGCTGGTGGTGTGTCTCCGCCGGACCTTCCAGAACTGCGAGGGCTGACTCGATCTGCGTATCGGTGAATTTCTCCAGGCGGAAGGCGTTCTTCTTCGCGGCACGCCGCAGGCGGCTCGCGGTCAGTGTTTGACCGTCTTCCAGGACATCGCGGACATTAGCCCGAGCCCTAGCGATGGTCTGTTCTTCGAGGGCTTCAAGCACGCTGGGATCCACTCCCACCGATGACGCCTCGGGGATGAAAATGGAGCTCTTGACCAAGGCGTAGTAGACGTTGGATGCGCCTCGGAGACTGCCACGCAGCGGTTCTCCGCAGGTTCCTCTACCCGCTTCCAGACCAAGCCAGGGCATCGCTCCTCGGCAGGAGAACTCGGTTCCCTCCTCAAGGTGAGCAGTGAGGTATGTAGTTTCCTGCTCGTGCTCCCGGTTGGAATGCTCCACTGATGTGATGCCTTCTAGCCCCCGGTCTTTGTGACAGGTCTCGCACACGACACGCTGCGAGGCGAGAGTGCCACCGCCTGAGGTCCGAAGCTTGAGCTTAGGCGACCGGCATCTCGGGCTGGCGGATTTGTGGACCCACTCAACCCAGGGGAAGTCCTGAAGGTGGCCGCGCTCACACAGGGCCACGAAGGGCACTTGGGCGAGAAACGGTGCCCAGGATGCCTTCTGTCCGGTGCAGTCGGGGTTGGTGCAGCGCGGTCGGTCCGAGATGTGCAGCGGCTGCGGAGTCAGAGCGCGGCACCGAGGGCAGAAGCTCCAGGCGGGGAAGCGCAGGACGGGGACCTGGAGCTTGGTGTTGTACTGGCCGGGGCTAGCCTTGAAGTTGTCTCGGTAGTCCGGCGGGGTGTAGAGGGCGTCCACCCCAAGGTGACTCTCCAGCCGCCATTCATGGATACGGAACTCCTCTTGGTCTAGCGTTTCCCTGGGGACGAACCAATGATCGAGGCCGGCGGTAATGACAGAAGTGCCATCCGCGAGGACCTGCATGGCGCCAGGCCCGAAGGGGGCCACGAGTTGAGAGCGCCGAACTTTGCCGCGGATCACTGCCTGGCTCCTTCGAGTGCGTACTGCTGTGTGATCTCGGCGCGGCACTCGGCGTCAGCGCCGCGCATGGAAGTGGGAGTGGGCCAAGTGCTTGCCTCGACGTCGCCATCCGCATAGTGGCCCGCAGCACGCATAAGGCTACCGAGCACAGCGGTTCCTCCAGGGTTCCCCCATGTGGTCGGCTGCCAGTTGGCCCATTCTCTGCGGAGCTTGCCCAAGACAGAGACGACACGGTCCTCCTCGCCGGGATCGCAGAACGCTACCCGGGTGCGCAGGAGTTCCTCAGCCTTGTCGAACAGTTCCGCAGGGAAGGGGAACGGTGGAAGAGACTGATCGGCTGTCTGTCGGATATAGGCGACGGCAACGGCATGCAGCGCGCGGTCCAGGGCCGGTGGAGCGAAGGGGGTCGCGCTGGTGGGTTCAACCTGGGCGTAAAGCCGCTGGTGGTAGCTGCGAAAGCGCTCGAAGTGGCTTCGGTCGCGTGGTTTGGCGGCACCGTAGAGGGTGACAACCAAGCCGGGACGCTTCTCCCACTTGCGGCCGACGCGGCCTGTGACCTGAATGTACTGTGAGGTGCTCTTGGGTTGGCCCACCACCGTCATGAGGGAAAGTCGGTCAATATCAATACCGACTTCGATCAGGCTAGACGCGAGACAGACATCGATGGCCTTGCCGCCCTTAGCCCTTTGGGCAAGCTTCTCCATTGCTTCAGGAATCTGATCCTGCCGGAGTCGGCTTGTCATCTCCTCGACCCTGTTGAGGTATCTGACCTCTGTGCGGTCGGCGCTGGAACGATTGTTAATCGTCTTGAGGTAGTCGGGGATGTCTGACTGCATCAGCGACAGGGAATTACCGAGCTCTCGGAGGCTGTTGAAGAAAGCCATCAGTGTCCACCACGGGTCCTGCTGCTCCTCCTCGGGAGCGTCCTTCGCCGCTTGCAGAAGTGCTGCGAAGGAGCGCACCTGCGTGGTCTGCATAGATCCGAGAGCGGGCGCGTGGACCCCGATGTACTTACGTCCTGGAAGACGCTTTCCTTCGCGCTCGCGCGCGTACACCGCGAAGAACGAATCCTCCGCGTCGATTCCATGCGGCGGGAAAAGCAGGACCCTATCGCGTGCATACAAGGCGCGGATCTGCTCCTCGTGGCGACGAATAGTCGCCGTCGAGGCAACGAGCTTCGGTGGGGCCGGGGAGGCTGCGCGCCGGTCAGTGCACAGTTCCTCGATGAGACCTTCGTACAAGCCAGTCATCGAGCCAAGGGGCCCTGCAATCAGATGGAGCTCGTCCTGGATGACCAGCTCTGGAGGCGAGTAGGCACGCTGTCCAGACTTGCCCAATCCGAACAAGGACCGCGCACGGGGGTTCCAGGCGAGCTGTGCGAACTTGTCTACCGTGCCAATGACGAGAGACGGGCGGCAATCATACACATCGTCGTCAACAACGTAGACCGGAAGCGGGCGATCGGCCTTGGAGAACTGACATTTCCCGTCCGGGCAGCGAAAAATGACTCGCCCACGGTACTCCTCATAACCGGCGACGGAGTTCTGTTTTTCCTTGCGCTTTCGGCGCGGGGCTCTTCCGCGCCCGCTCGCCGTCGAGTCGGGGTTTTCAACGCTTTTCACCGGCCCCATCTGGGCAGCACACCAAGGACACCGCAGCAGCAAAAAGGGGTTTTCCCCCCCTTCGCTTTCCATCTTGCGCAAATCCCTGACAGCATCGGTGTTCTTGTTTGGCGTCGAGTCGCCGCCGACCCAGATTCCGATGGAGAACCGCTCACTGCCCAGCTCTTCCTCCCGCTGGCGGCGCAAGTCCTCAAGTGCACAGATCAGCCCAGCCGCACGCAGAAACTGCTGAGCTGTCAGAAGACGCAGGGTGTAGCGCATGAGGATCGTGACGCTTGCGTCGCCAGGTTCACGCAACCGTCTCAGCAACATAGCGAAAGCAGAAAGTCCGAGGTACGCCTCGGTCTTTCCCCCTCCGGTAGGGAAGAAGATCAGGTCGACGACGGAGCGGTCTGGGTGGGCAGGGTTGGCGGTCGAAGGGACCGCGGCCAGCAGGAAGGCGATTTGGAAAGCTCGCCATGCCCCACGTCCCTTCGCTTCGGTGCCCGCTTCGTCAGGCGGTTCGCCCTCGACGTGAATCCGCTCATCGACGAGCTGTGTGGTGCGCAGCTCCGCGCCGGAGCGCAACTGCTGTTTGTACATCGCTGCGTTGGCCAGCCGAAAAGCCTTTCCGATCTCGCTGTCCGGGTCACGGACAAGCTCCAGCCCTTCGCGCATACGCTCCAACGCCCGGGTGCACTCAGTCATGTGGCGCTCGGCGGTCGTACGAAACTCTCCCTCGAGAGCGGCCGCTTGTTCCCTGCGTTTCTCGATCCAGCCTGCGTACTCTGTCAGGACCCGTTCGAGCTGAGCCATACCGCCGGGCTCAGCCCCGGCGAGTTGCCTCATGGAGACGGTCAGTGCCGTCCCATCCTCGAGAACGATGTCGGGGGTAATGCTCGGCGTCTCGTACTCGGGGAGCGGATCCGCCTTGGCCCATCGCGAGCGTCCGTCGAGATCGGGATCTTCCCAATCGGCGGAACAGCCATGTCCGACGGCGTACGTCTGCTCGCGCCTGTAGAGAAGGCGGAAAGACGCGTCGTCAGGGTGTGCTCCGGCTTCCGGGCCCTCGGGGTAGGGGACAATCCAGCTGTTCTCGGGGATCGCTGTCATGTCGGCCTGGAAGAGGCATGCAGCGTCCACCGCCTTGGTGCCCGGTGTGGACCGGTTCACGAGGGCAACTGTTGTCAGGATGCCCGCCTCGTGACAACGCAGGTTTACTGTCAGCCGCAGGGCGAGCCCTTCCAACCCTGTGGACTCGTCAGCAACAGGAATGAGATCGCGGTGCAGAAAGGGAGACTGCTGAAATTGTTCAGCAGTCACACGCCACACGGCCTTGACTGGGACACGGGTCCACCACGTACGCCTGGCCCCGCCCGGGAGATCGATCCTGATCTGCTCGTATCGGCCGCCGGTCACCTCGACCTTCACACCGGTCTGCGGCTCTGGGGCCAAGAGGAACGAGATACCCATGGCCGTGGGCCGCCGTTCGTTGGCGCCAGAAAGGTCGAAGTCGGCGTCGTCAGAGGTCGCTCCGAGCCGCCCCGAGGATCCTTCCCACGTCCCGGTCTGTGGGCCCTCTGTATCTTCAGCAGTCAAGCCAGGCACGATGGCTTGGTCTGCAATCTCGGAGCCGGTCGCGGCGGCAACGGGATACAGCACACCGACGCCATAACGGATCAGGGGATCACGTTCCAAGATCTCCTCGCCGGTGGCAGCGTTAGTCCAGGGCCCATAGGAGTCTTCCTTCTTCTCGAAGGAGGACCTGTCGAGCGGCTTGCCGGCGGGCGCCGGACCTAGGAGTTCATCCCGCAGCGCCTTTGTGATCTTGTCACGGCCTGCTGTCCGGTCGTGTTCAGCCATCGTCATTCTCCCAGTACCAGTCTTCGGAAGCCAGGGCGCGCTGTGTCCCGGGCGATGATGGTGAGGTCGTCGCGCGCCCGAGACGAGGCGATATAGAAGAGCGCCTCGCTTCGGGGGTCCTTTATCTCTTCGATGTCAGTGACGATCACTGCCGACGCGTCCAGCCCCTTGAACGCATGGACCGTTCCGTAGCCGATGGACCCACTTCGCAGCTTGGCGAACGGGGCGAGCTGCCGGGACCATCGGGGGTCTGCGCACAGCTCTGCAGCACTGCCATGCCCTCGGACTGACAGCACGACGATCTCATCCGGGGCGAACCCGTCCGTATGGAGCCTGGCTAGGTGCTTGACCAGATGCTGGTCCTGCTCGGCGGGCGTAGACCACCACTCCCGTACCGTTTCACGGTCATTCTCCGCCCGGAGGGTACCGCTGTAGCCGGGCTCCAGACGCGAGGTCTCCTCTACGTACTGACAGATCGAGGGGACATTGCGGCAGTTCGCCGTCAGGGTGAAGGACGCGGAACCAGCGCCTGTCCGGTCCTTGAGCAGGCCGATTCCCGCATACCCAGAGTCGTAGATCGCCTGGTTGGTGAAGTCGCCGAAACACAGCCATCTGCCGCTGCCGAGTCCTCCGCGGACGGACATGTCGAGAACGTCCAAGTAGGCGTCCAGCATGAGGTCCTGCGCCTCATCCACGACCAGTGCGTCAAAGGGTGGGTGCCCCTCAAGGAGGGAATTGAGGGCGCGCTCTGGAAGCACTTCGGTGAAGAAGTCACCTTCGTCCACGCGGTGCTGCTCCGGGGCATTCGGCGCGAGCTTTCCCATGTAACTGTGGAGCGTGCCTGCAGTGATCAGGCTGTCACCGGCCGTCTCCTCCTTGAGCCACTGTCCGAGGAGATTGTTGTAGCAACAGAGGAGCACACGCGAGCCGTCTGCGGCGAGCCGACGGGCAGCCTCCAAAGCAACGAAGGTCTTGCCAGTTCCGGCCGCCCCCTTGACGATGCAGCGCGGATTCTCGGCGATCATGTCGAGCAGTTGATACTGCTGGCGCGTGAACCGTTCGACCTCCTCCCGGCGACGGTAACGTCGGATTTTGGGCGGCTCGACGAACTCGAAGGCAGGTCGCAGCACATCCACGATTCGACTGCAGACCGCCGGAGTCGGCTCCACATGTGATGCCGAGAACCAGGCGCGGGCACTCGGTGTCCCAGCGAGTTGCTCACGATGACTTTTCAGGACGCCTCGCAGCAGCGCCGAGATGGGGTTACGGCGAAACGCGACAGTGTCAATCGCCTGCCAGCTGTGCCACTCGGTCGGATTGGGTACCTGGAAGCGGGCGTGGGTGAAGCACACGGCGGAGGTGATGGGGAGGGAGGGCAGTTGGGGGCTGGCCTTCCTGAGCTGCGCGGCGATCGCGTACTTCGCCTCGTCGGCCTGCTTGAAGGGACCGCGGGCCTCCGGTTGATGTTTACCTAGTTTCCAGTTTCCGTCTGCGAGTCGGGCGACGTGCAGATGCGACTTCACTTCCAAGCAGACGATGCCGCTACCCGGGACGATGACCACGAAGTCGGCCTCACCCTGGATCTGCCTGGGGTGGCTGGCGATGCCCAGGGAGTGGAGAGCGATCCATCCTTCCGTGGCCGGATCATCGCGCAAGCGTTCGAAAACCTCGCGCTCTCCCGGGCTTGTACTCTCCGGGTCGAAAGACGGCGGAATCATTCGTGTCATCGGAAGTCCTCCGTTGTACGGAGCCGGCAGAGGGCGTTCAGCGGGACCTGCAGGGTGCCGGACAGTACATAGTCGATGCGGGCGACGAGTGTCTCGCTGTCCGTCCCGGTCGGTCTCGCTACGCACCAACCAGCCTTGACGAGCCTCCCGACTCTGTCAGGGGTCAGCGCTTGCTGGAGATCGTCCGCGTACCGCTGCCCGGCACTGCGATGGGCGCTGTCAATCCGCCGCAGCCGCTCCCAGATGCTGTCAACGTCGGCGCCTGCCGCCAGGTAGCGCAGCACTACAGCGAAGTCCGCCTTACTCCTTGGCCTGATGCACCAGTCGCTGATCCAGTAGCCCACGTTTGCGGTGGCAGCTCCTCGGCTACGGAGTTCGTCAGCGACACCTCGGATGCCCCGTGGATGCTGCTCGGTCCGCTCCCACAGCCGCGCCTTCCACTCGGCCTGTGTGGTTCGCAGCGAGGGCGCGTCCGGGCCGAGGATGGCGTCCGCCCGGTCCACCAGGTCCTGGTGGTGGGAGCTATGCCGCAGGGCAAGATAGTCGCCCCGGCCCACGGACGACGCGAGGACCTGTTCTACCTGGACGTCAGGGAGCTCTCCGGCCCGCAGAGAGAAGACCCGGGCCTCAAAGTCCGTTGGCAGGAGCACGTGCGAGCCATCGGCGAGGACCGCCGCACGTGCCTCAACCTGATCTGCAGCACCGCTGCGGCCTCCTGCCGAGGCATACCGTGGGAATGAAGCCCTGATCTCCTCGCTGGGAGAGCACTCTTCGGCAGAGAGCAGGCCGGCTGCATCCGGCTCTCCCTGCTGCCAGCTCCCTCCGGGCATTTCTAGGGCCTCACATCGAAAGGGCTTCGATTTCTTGATGAGGCGCGTGACGTGGGTGCTGGAGACTGGCCCGAACAGGAGCGGTGCCACTTCAGGGTCCTCGCGGAAAAAGCCGTAGTGCACAAGCGCCAGGTTTTTGGTCCGGGGCGCGTTCAGGAGACCCTGGTGGATCCAAGTGGGTGATCCGACAACCACGACGGACGTATAAATGGCGTGCCCGAGGAGATCGGCGTGAGTTCCGATCGTCACCTCAACGCCTTTCAGCGCCATGGCCTCCACGACCGCGTCGGTGAACCTTCGGTCATTCAGGACGACGAGACCGTCACGCGGGTCCTCCAGCGTCAGAAACTCCCGCGTGCAGTCGCCGAGGGGATCTGCGCCGTCGGCGGCAAGACGCTGAAGGCTTGGCACCACAGCCCGCATCCGTTCAACGTGCCCGGGATCGACGACGCCCTGCAATCGGGATATCTCCGACTCAAGTTGGTGAGCGGCATCGCCGAGCTTGAGCAACGGATGGTCGAACGGGAGCGGAACGGTACAGACGAACCTTCGGCACCGACGCAGCAAAGCAGCGCTGTATCGCCAGAGCTCGGAGTCCGCAGCTTCACCGAGTCCTCGCAAGAAGCTGGTCGCCGCGAAAACGAAAGCCCTCGCAATGGGATGCTCGACTGGCTGGTCCCAGATCTCGCACTCTGCCGCGCAGGCGTATACCTGGTCGATCTCTTCCAGCGTCGTCAAGGGTTCCCCCCTCTGCTCTGCCACGCAATCACCTCGATCCCAGCGGGAACGCAGGCGAGATCTGCCGGAAGCGACAGATCCTCCGGGCTTCTGGCCCGGTGACGCTTGAGGGCATCGGCCGCTGCTTCGCCAGACGATGCCGTACGCTCAACCAGCGCAACCGTGACCGGCGCCATCTCCGCACCGAGCCACCGGCAGACCGTCGCTGCACTATCCAGGATCACCACCTTCGGCTTCCGTCGGGCAACGATTTCACGGTAGTTCTCCGGGTCCTCCCGCGCTGGCAGTAGCACACTGCGGAACTGGCGCGCCTTTTCACGAACGGCACGGGGACGGAGCAGAGCACTAAGTGGTACTGGCTCAGCCGCCATCGAAGTTGCAATCTGAGTCTCGGACTCCTGTCGTATTGCGGTGCCGTTGCCGACGATCGCACAATGGAGGGCACTGAACCCGCAAAAGTCAGCGGGGGCGCCCGGCAACAGTTCAGCTACGCCAACCGGAATGTCAATGCGCTCCTGAATACGGCTATGCCCCATGAACTCAGCAGCATTGTCAGGCCAGTTAAGAACGTCGATACGGTACCTGTCCGCTGGGATCCAGCTTCCGCCGACGTTATAACCCTCTCGATTATTCTTGCTGACCGCTTCGTTGAGAATGCCTACGAATCCAACAGCAGACTGCGTTGAGACAAGACGAACGAGATGCCTTCTCGGCTCGAGCCTGGTGGCGCTGTCGAACTGTGAGCCCTGAGGCGAGGTGTCCAGTTGCGGCTCAAAGGCCGCGTAAACGGCTCCGCAGCCAACGAATACGCTGGCGAACTCGCGAGCGGGAACCGAAACCGCGATAGTGGCGCGGATACCTTGCACCGTCAGTTGCACTGCCCAGGCGCCGAGTTCAGCAAGCCAGACTGTCCACGGAGGGAGTGGAAGGCGCTTCTCATCTGTGTACGACAGCACCCCGCTCAACCGCGTGCGGCCCCCCAGCGGTCCCACCCTAGACTCCCGTTGCAGCCGCACCTTGGCCTGCGCATGCGACCCGTTCACAAATTCAGCACATTTGCTCGGCATGTTACAGCAGCACTACCCAGTGGGACAGTATCGGACTGTCCTCACTTCCTGCGCTACGGTCAGCCTCGAACGCATTCTCGGACTTGAGCTGCGCCGTGTCGGCCGTAGCAAGCAGACGGTCCTGCACTGTCCAGGGCCCCGGATGGCGAAGCGTGCGCTCGTGTACCCGATCAAGCACGGCGTACCACGAGCCCTGAGCCGAAGCTCGCCCATCGGCTTGGCGTTCGGCCGGACCTCGACCAGGAGCACTGCATCAGGCTCACGGCGCGTGGACCATTTGTGGACAAGGCACGCCTCGCTGACTGCGGACGAGGCCCTAAACAGCTGCTGTTCGTAGCCTCGAAGCGGCCTCCGGAGCTGTGTGCGGCTTTCAACTTGTCGTGACCGTCTATCGGGGGCTCCGCCCCTCAAGGGCAGTGCTCTCCGTGGCTGGCTTCCTGTACGCGTGAGCTTAGTTATAGAGCGCCAGAGCCTCGACTTCAGATGTCGGATGAATCAGTGATCGCAGCTTGTCGCGCGTCTCGGGGTCCGTCGAGTAGATGATGGTGCCGACCATTCCGCGGGTCAGGAGCACCTTGTAGGTGTTGCGGATAAGGCGGTCGATGTCCTCGTCAGGTGTTGCCTTGGTGAATGACGGATCCTTTGACGCCGAGCGGTTTACGATCCAGCGATCCGTGCGCCATACCAGGTCGGGGCCCATGATGACGCCCGACCAGTCGTACTCGAAGCCCTGGGCGGTGTAGACGCAGCCGACCTGGGTGAAGCCAGCCGGGTCGGTTGCCCAGAGCGGGGCGGGTGGGGCGCCGAGTACGGCTCTGTCGCCGTAGACGTTCCAGGGGCGGGCCCAATTGCCGATCACGACATCGGTGGGGAGGGCCGTCATCGCGGGGGTGATCTTGGTTGTCCACTTCCAGCAGTAGCCGGCAGACATACGTGCGCCGTAGCCCTCCTCGCGACGGGCGATGAGGAACTCCTCCAACTCTTGTGGGCTTTCCGCGGTCAGCAGCTCGAACTTGCCGTCTGCTTCCCATTGGTGGGGTGTGCCGCCATCCAGGCCGAGCAGTTCGATGACCCACTTCTCGTACGCGTCGCTGCCGCCGCACCGGAATTGGCCATCCAATTCCACGATCGTGCACTCCAGGCCCTCTGCGGTGGCGGCCTGCTGGATCGCCTCCTTGGTGCCCATCTCGCCCGGGCGTACCACCTGGTGTTGATCGAGGAGGAATACGGGCACGCGGGCCGCGTCGATCAATTCTGCCACTTGGAGGCGGCCGGTGCGCAGTTCCGCCTTCGTGTAGCGGTTGGCGGAGGTCTTGCGGAGGCGGTGGGCCTCGTCGCAGATCAGGACGTCGAGGTCGTTCGGCTCGGCGTCCATGAAACTGTTGAAGTACTTGAAAAGCTGCTGCACTTCACGCTTGCGGTTGCCTGTGACCTTGCGCATCGTCTTGGTGAAGGACTGCGATCCAGTGGCGTGGAGAGCAGGCGTCCCGCGCCGGTACAGTTCGCCTAGCAACGACATCGCCACCACGCTCTTGCCAGAGCCAGGGCCGCCGGTCACCACGATCACCTCCTTGTGGTTGGACCGCTTTGCCTTGCGTACGGCGGACATCACCTTCTCGTAGGCTTCCCGCTGTTCTGCGATGAGTACGAACTGTTCGCGGTCGCGGATTTCAGCCGCTGCCACGGCCATCAGTTGCTTCGACGGCCGCACCTTCCCGGAGAGCAGTACGTCCGCCGCCCGTGCGCCGGGCTTGGCGGCGAGCCGCGACCGCAGGAAGTCCAGGAAGGCTCCTCGCTGTTCGCCGGTGTACAGCCGGCCGTGCTGGTCCTCCTTGACGATGCGCAGCCCCGCGACACCGAACTCGGTTGCGTTGTGGAGGAACGCCACACCGGCCAGGGACTTGGGTATCCGCTCCAACGTTCCGTTGAAGGAGAGCAGATACTCGCAGTAGCCCCGCACTTGCTCGATCGGGTTCAGCACGGGCTGCGGGTAGGAGTCGACCCGGCAGAGCATCGGCTCGTCGTCCTCCGGGTAGGCGGAGCTCCACTGCTTAAGTTCGACGACGACGTAAGAAGGCTCGCCTGTGGTCGGATGCACGCCGGCGAGTACGGCGTCCGCACGCTTGCTCGTGAGGGGAAGGCTGTACTCCACGAGGACCTCGACTGCATCGAGCCCGGCCTCGATGAGGGCATTGATGAGCGCGGGCAGGCTGCGCTCCCAGGACCGTATCTCCGCCTGTGCGGGCATTCTGCCGTGCAGGTGACGGAAGTTCTCGGTCAAGTGCAGCGCCAGCGAACCTTCGAGGATGCGGGCGGCCACAGACGCCCCGGACTCACGGAACAGCAAGAAAACGCCCCCAGGCAGCACGAAGAGAACTCGTGCGGGTGGGGGCATGTCCTGCGGTGTCCGCCGGTAGGCGGTTCAGGAAGCCCGTCGGGCCGCTGAGATGGTGCCCAACATCCTAGTAGTGCTCCGTCAGGTCTGTCTGTCGGCCGTGTTCAGCGGCATGGTGGGGGTGTGGACGCACATGAAGTGAGCCGTGCTCGGGCGAAGTTGGCGTTATTCGTCGCCGATGTGTTCGCGTCGGTGCCGCGCAAGGACCAGCGGGCCAAGGGCGACTGTTATCTGCGGGGGCTGATGCTGGACGGGCGGCGCAAGTCGATCCAGCCGATGGCGGAGCGGCTGCCGGATGGCAACGAACAGAACCTGCAGCAGTTCGTGAGCCAGTCGACGTGGGATCCGCTGCCGGTGCGGCGGCGGATCGCGGAGCGGATGGTGCCCCAGGTCAACCCGGATGCCTGGGCTGTCGATGACGTGCCGTTCCCCAAGGACGGGAAGATGTCGGTGGCGGTCGCGCGCCAGTACTGCGGGGCACTGGGCAAGCGGGCCAACTGCCAGGTCGCGGTGAGCGTGCACGCGGTCTCCGACGCCGCGTCGTGTCCGCTGCAGTGGCAGCTGTTCGTGCCCCAGGAGTGGGCCAGCGATCCCGGACGGCGGCACAAGGCGGGGATTCCGCAGGAGGTCGGGCACCGGGACAAGTGGCGCCTGGCGTTGGACAGCATCGATGAGCTGGCCGGATGGGGCATGGTCCCGCCGGTGCTGGTGGCCGACGCCGGCTACGGCCAGAACGCCGACTTCCGTGACGGCCTGAACGGCCGGGGCATCGGCTATGTCGTGGCCATCCGCTCGGATGTGACCGCCCATCCGCACGCCGCCGAGCCGATCGCGCCGCCGTGGTCGGGCAACGGCCGCAAGCCGCAGTCCCGCTACCGCGAGAAGCCGTCCTCGGTGGCCGCGCTGGCCACCGGCCGCGGGCGGCAGGCATGCACCGAGGTGACCTGGCGGGAGGGCTCCCGCGGAGTGATGCGCTCGCACTTTGTGACCCTGCGGGTGCGGCCGGCCGGGGTCCGGGCCCGCCGCCTGGCCCGGGCCGCCGTCACCGCGCAGGGCGGCTTGTGGGACGGTGTCCTGCCCGAGGTCACGCTGCTGGTCGAATGGCCCGAAGACGCCGAAGCACCCACCGACTACTGGCTGTCCAGCCTGCCCGCCGGCACCCCGCCGGCCGAACTGGTCCGCCTGGCCAAGATCCGCTGGCGCATCGAGCACGACTACCGGGAACTCAAGCACGGCCTGGGCCTGGACCACTTCGAGGGCCGCTCCTGGAACGGCTGGCACCACCACGTCACCCTGGTCACCGCCGCCCACGCGTTCCTCACCGAACAGCGCCTGGCCCCAAAAGCCGATACAGCGGACTCACCCTCTACCAGATCCTCGACGCCATCCAGGACCTGCTGAACTGCTGGACCGGCACCTGCACCACCTGCCACCAACCCCTGCCCAGCAGGACACCACCAAGATCCAGAAAGACCTAACGGAGCACTACTAGGTGAAGGTGTGGATCTTGAGGAGGGGAAGGGAGGGGATTAGCTCATCGGAATGTGTGGCGGCAGGAGGGAGATGGCTGAGTGCAAGACGAGTGCGCGTTCAGGGCCGTAGAACTATGTTTCAGTCGGGCTCTTTGGCGTTACCGGTAGTTCGTTAAATTCGGCGGTAGAGATCAAGGGGTCTGCCGGAAGCGACTGCGTCGAGGAGGGTCTGGAGCTCGGGTGGCGGGTCCCTGTCGGTCCAGGCTTGCCACCAGCGGTGCAGGGTGGTGGCCGGGGTAAGCCAGGACCGCACTGCGCGTAAAGCCCCGGGCCAGGAGGGAGGTTGGGGCGGGTGGGGTGTGGCGGTTCCCCCTCTCTGGCCGGTCGTCTGGACAGGGATCCGGTGCGGCGGCGTCTAGGGCCCCGGGCGGGGCGAACCACTGGTCCCAGCAGAAGGTGAACGCGCAGTTCACCAGGGCCTGGTGGCGTTTGATGGCGCGGGCGGAGCGGACCTGGAAGTCGGCCCAGCCGAGCTCGTCCTTGATCTGTTTGTAGCTCTGCTCGATCCACGGCCGCAGCCCGTAGAGGCGGATGATTTCGGCGAGGTTGGCCGGTGGGTGGGCGCTGGTGGCGGCGTGCGGGGCGTGGGGGTGGGGCAGGTTGGTGGCCAGGTACCAGGTGGCCTTCTCGGGCAGGGTGCCCGGGTCGGTGGTGGCCACGACCAGGCGGCAGGGGCTGTTCGGGCCGTAGCCGTCCAGCCGGGCGTCGGCGGCCCACCAGGTCTCGGTGTGTCCGTCGCGGAACTGGCGCCCGACCGGTGTCCAGTCGCCCGGACGGTCGGGGCCGGTGCCGGACAAAGCACGGGCGGCGTCGATCGGGGTGTGTGGCTCATTGGCGGGAGCCCAGGTGCCGCGGTGCGGCTTGAGCGCGACGACGTAGGGCAACTCGGCATCGTGCAGGGCGAGATACCAGTCGTCACTGGTGGAGTAAGCGCAGTCGGCCACCACGGCCCGGCAGCCGAAGCCCGCTTCCTTGCCGCGCACCGGCAGGGCAGCGGAGATCTGCGGCTTGGTGCGGAAGGCCGGTTCGGAGCGGCCGCGGTCGAAGTGATGGGCGGGTGTGTAGGGCTGTGTGTGCAGCGGGTAGTAGATCCGGCCGTCGGTTCACACCGTGGTCACCGTGACGATGCCGTTGTCCGTCTTGCCCAGCCGGCCCAGCCACTGCCGTCCCACGTGCGCGGTGGCCGTGCCGTCCTTGCGGTCCCCGGAATCGTCGATCACGATGACCCCGCCATCGTGCGGAGCCGTCGCCGGCTGCTCGCGCAGCAGCTCCAGCCGCCGGTCGTTGACCAGCTCCGCCTCCCAGGGCGACTCCGACAGGAAGAACTGCAGCCGCTGCACCCCTGGCATCCCCGCACCCGCCACCGGCTCCGCCCCGGCCAGGCAGGTGATCGTCTTGTTCCGCTCCCGCGGCGCCAGCAGCCCGGTCAGGTACTCGCGAAAACCCCGCCGCTGGGCCAGGCTGAAGAAGAGGTCGTCGAACCGGGCCGCGAACTCCTCCAACGGCCCCGGCGCGGGCGGACACGGACGGCGTGCCGTCATCTGCAGCCTTCACCAGGGCAGTTGACTCCTACCACCGGCCTACGACCAACTCAACCAGCCGTCAACCCACACCACCGCCGGATTTGACGAACTACCGTTACTGAAGTCCTCGAGTTGTTGCCGGTTGCCGCCGGGTGAGGGTCAGTCTGGTGCCGACCAGGCACCCATCGATGAGGTCGGGCCGGAGCTGGATATGGCGTAAACCCCGTCGAAGAGTGCGCTCGAGATGCTCGTCGTCGGTGAAGGCAACGTTGGCCAGCGGGCCACGCCGTAACAACGACCAGACGCCCTCCACCGGATTTAAGTCAGGTGCGTAGGAGGGTAGTTGCACGATGGTGAGCCACTCGTGTGCGGCGGCGTACTGGCGCATCCCGGCGGCCCGGTGGGTGTTGAGGTTATCCCAAACCAGGACAATGGGGGCGCCCAGCTGGATGTGGGCGCGCACGACCAGGTCGCGGTAGTCGCTCCAGGCGAAGGTGTCGCGTCCCTTGCCCCGGTGCTTGCGGTGGCGGCGCGGCCGGTAGATCAGCCGGGAAGGCTCGCCCGGCCGGTAGCAGCACATCGCGGCGATCGACCAGCGGCGCCAGGAGCGTCCCCGGACCCGAACGACAGGCGTGTGCCCGCGTCGGCTCCAGGTGCGGGCGGTTGGGGGTGTCATCGAGAACCCGGCCTCGTCCTCGAAGACGACGAACGCTCCCAGCGCAGCGGCAGTCATTCCGCCTGCGGCCACACGTCCTTCTTCCACAACTCGACCGCGTGCTCGTCGCGTTCCAGCGCACGGCGGGCCGGGCTCTGCCAGGACCAGCCGTGCCGGTGCAGCAGCCGCCCCACCGCAGCCATCGAGCAGTCGGCCTGGAAGCGGACAGCGATCACCGCTTGGATCCGCGCCACTGTCCACCGCTGGTCCTCCCAGCCGTGCTCGGCGGGTCCCAGGGCCAACTCCTTCTCCAGCTCGGCGAACTGGCCGTCGGACAGCTTGGGCAGTTTCGTCGGCCCGGTCGAGGCGAGGGCATCCATTCCGCCCTCCCGCCAGGCACGCCACCAGCGTTCCACCGACCGCTCGCTCACCCGCAGATCTTTCGCGATCCCCGCGGTTCTCTCACCGCGCGCAAACCGTTCGCCGGCCTCGTACCGGACCCGCTCGCGAAATCGACGCCCCTTGGCCGTCAGCCCACCACCCTGCCCGTACCGCATACAACCGGCCTACCGCAGGGATCAGCCCCCGACAACAACCCGACGAGATCAGTAGGCACCGCGGTGCTGAGCCGATAGAAGTGGCTCACGGACGGATTGGTTCGGCCTGCCGCATAGAGGGTGCGAACACCGCTGTCTCAACAGGTGCGTTCGATGACCTGCTCGCGGCCGCTCCACTTGACCAATGCGCCCATCGCCACCTTCGAGAACAACAACGGCCGGTGACCGATGGCCTTGGAGTCGCGCACGGCAACATGTCCGCCCAGGTCCGCGACCTCCACGCAGTCGTTGGCGCCCCCGCTGTATGAGCTCGTTCGCCATTGAGCTTGCGTGAGATCAACGTCGTATGGAACTGCCATGAGGGGATGAGTTGTAGGCGTTCTGGGCATGCTCACTCTTTGAGCTCCTTGCTAATCCGTGCCGTGAGGGCACGTGTCTTCGGCGGTTCGAGGGCGCTGGCCCGCAACTGGTCAAAGATTGTCGCGTAGTTGTCTACGTCGCTTGGCGACTCGAGATACACGGAGTTCTTGGGGTTCTCCAGCCACACCAGGTTCGGCGTGGGGGCCGCGAAGGTGAGGATGACGAATGGGCCGTAGAGCCCAGGATGTGCCCCGAGCGCAAATGGAAGTACCTGCACAGTGATGTTCGGCTGCTCGCTTGCCTCCATCAGCTTCCGCATTTGGTCGCGCATGACTTGAGCGGAGCCGATTGTCCTGCGCAGCACGGCTTCGTCGAGGATCGTCCAGAGCTCGGCGGGGGCCTCACCATCCAGGCGGCTCTTCTGCCGCTCCATGCGCACCCTGACCAAGGCCTCGATCTGCGGCTGAGACAGGTCGTTCCTCATCTGGGTGATCACGGTACGGGCGTAGTCCTCGGTCTGCAGCAGTCCAGGCACGAGCATGGGCTGGTAGTTGGCGAGGTGTGTGGCGCCGGCTTCCAGTGCGAGGTATCCGTCGTAGCGGGTCGGGGTGAGCACTGTCGAGTACTTCCGCCACCAGGGCTTCTGCTGTTCCTTGTCCGCCCGTACGAGGTCGAGGACGTCGGCGCGCTGGTCCTCGTCCGTGACGCCGTACAGGTCCAGCAGGGCTCGGGTGAGGATCGGGGTGGTGCCGCGTTCGCCGTTCTCGATGCGGCTCAATGAGCTCTGATTGACCTCCAGTTGCGTGGCGACCTCGGTGAGAGTGAGTCCGGTTGCGCCGCGCAGTTCCTTCAACCGTGCCGCGAGCTGTCGCCGGTACACGGACTGTGGGACCAGGCTTCGCTTCAAGGCCATGGCGGGAGTTTCGTTGGAGCGAGGACGACTCGACAACCCATACGGGTCAACTTCGCAAGACATATTGCCCAGTTGGGATTGCGCGGGCATGCTGTCAAGGGTCACGGCGTGCGTTCGCATGGGCGTGTGCCGTAGCCAATCGATCGGCGACGCATTCAGCCCCGTTGCTACCGGCACGCGCCACCGCACCGGTGCCGCACGCCGCATCAGGAGAGTGGACCATGCCACGGACAACACTGTTGCGGCAGCTGCTTCAGCAACGGCACCTGACGACGTACGAGGCGTTCTCAGCTCAGTACGAAAGGGCAGCCGCCCGGCTGGCAGAGCTCGATCGGGACCGCCGGCTGGCATCGCTCCAGGTCTCCCCACGCCAGTTCGACCGCTGGTACGGCGGCGAGTTGCTGACTCTGCCGCGCCCCGATGCATGCCGGGTGTTGGAACACATGCTGGGCAGAGCTGCGTCCGAGCTGTTCTCCACCGAGCACACAGCTGGAGAGCAGCCACCCGCCCGCCGACAGGCACCGCACCCCTGTCCGTCACGCGAAGACGACGAGCACCCCCTGGACATCGTCGCGCGGACCGGGCAGCTCATGGCAAGCAACACCGACGACGGGACACTCGCCTTCCTCGACTCTTCCCTTGAACGCATCACCAGCCACTACGAGCAGGACGGGCCCTACACCCTCCGCCGTCAAGCCCGCCAGGCGCGGCAGCTCGCCCACACTCTCCTCGACGGGCGCCAGCCCCCTCGCGTACGCCGGGAGCTTTTCCGCCTTGCCGCCCGGGCATCCGGCCTGCTTGGCTACATGGCGGTGAACATGGGCGACTTCGCGCTCTCGGAAGCGTACTGCGCCGAAGCCCGAGATCTCAGCCGTGAGGTCGGCGACCTGGACATCGAGCTCTGGGCGTGCGGCACCTTCTCGTTCAGCCTCTACTACGCCGGCCGCTACGGCGAGGCGGACGCCTGCGCCGCCGCGGCGGTCGAGAGAGCCCCACAACACGTTCAGGCCATCCGCCTGTTGGCCAACGGCCGGGCCCGAGCCCTCGCCAAGACCGGAGATCGGCATGGCGTAGAGCGCGCAGTCGGGCAGGCTCTCAGCCTCTCCGACGTGCACGAGGTGCCTGACGAGCTGACCTCATGTATCTCCTTTGAGCCGTACGGACGAGCCCGGACGCTGGCTAATGCCGTCACGTCGCATGTGGCGCTCCGCGACACATCGCAGGTATTGCGCGCCGCGGAGGACCTCGACGATCCGGTGGAGCACTCGTCCTCCTCCTGGAGCCGTTCCCTCGTACGCCTTGATGTCGCCACCGCGTTGCTGCAGCAGGCCTCGCCCGACGTCGACCATGCGATGACACTGGGCCGCGAAGCCCTCCGGTTGTGCGGCAACACACCCATCAGCTCCGTCTACCAACGCTCCCGCGACCTTCTCGGGCAGGCTGGACCGTGGCGTGATCAGTCGGCGGTACGCGATTATGGCGAGGAGTTCCGAACCTGGATCTCGCAGCCAGCGGCCCTGGCCATGGCGGCATCCGCGTCGTAGAGGCAGTCGGCGTCGTCGCACTTCAGGGCAGTGTGAAGCCGAAGGAGTACGTCGGGTGCCCTTGCTCAGCGCCGATCCCGCCGCGTTCCCCGCCGATCCGCCCTCTGACACGCACGACCCGGCGGTCATCGCGGCCCACGACTGGGCGGCATTCAGCTCCCTCGGCGAAATGACCGATCACTGGGCACGCCCCGGCTGGTCGGACGGGAGCAGGGCCTACTACTGGATGCTGACTTTCCCGGACGATGAACGGCTCGCGACTCTCGCCTGCCATTGCCAAGAGATGTTGGCGCCTCTTGGCCTCGATCCGGTGCCGACCGGCGGACTGCACATCACCCTCACCCGAGTGGGAACGCCGGGCCTCATCATGCCCGGCCAGCTGGACAGCCTCGCGCGCGATGCCGAGGTGCTGATGCCCTCCGCGTTCTCCATAAGCGCCATGCCCCTGGCCGGCTCTCGAGGTGCCGTTCGCCTGTCCCTCGGCCCCTGGGAACCACTGCTCCAGCTGCATCATGCGCTGGCCAAGGCTGGAAGCAACGTCGGTCTGGCCCCGAAGAAATCGACGTCCGCGTTCCGGCCGCACCTGAGCCTCGCGTACAACAACCGCCGGCGCCCCTCCGCCCCGGTCGTGCAGGCCGTCTCCGAACTCCGCGCTCTGTCGGCAGTCGACCTGCGCGTGTCCGCCGTGCAATTGGTCGAGCTTCGACGTGCAGGGCGGACGTATCGCTGGGACCTGCGGAACAACCTGTCACTCGGGTAGCACGTTGGCGTTCAAGGCGAGAACCACGACCACTTCCTTGCCGACTGCGGTGGGTCGAACCGACCACCGACAAGCCAACTCTCCGACGATCTTCAGACCGAGACCGCTGTCCGGCAGCTCGTCCGGCGACACCTTCGCGCACCCTGCCCGGACCTCGGACACGCCCCGCTCCGCGTCGTGGACCCGCATCACCGCCACGTCCCTGTAGACCTCCACGAACATGCAATCCGGACCGCCGGCGGTGTGCCTGAGCGCGTTGCCCACGAGTTCTGAGGCGACCAGAACAGCGTCGTCGACCCGTTCCGGCAGGGCGAATCCCTCAAGAGCGTCACGCACGTGCCTGCGCGCTAGGCGCGAAGGCTCGGCGCAGTCGGCGAGTCCTACCCAATGGCGCCGTACTGGGGTCCACCTGCAGAGGCGTTCTTCGTCCACCACGTCCATCGCTGCTTCTCGTTTCCGGTAGGCACTGGACGGATCAGCCTCGCCACGCGTGAGTCGCGGCGGTACGCCGCGGCTCCGCCTCATCGCGCGTCGCCGGACGGCGGGCGAACGGCGGGCTGACGGCGTGCCGCCGCTGACTGCCTTCGGCGAGGCTCATGGTCGAGACGCCAGCCCTTGGCATGTTGGGCTCAGCAACTCGGGTCCATGCCCTAGGCCCCACCTCCGGATGCTCCCAATCCACAGCCCCACGGATGCGGGCCTTCCGGAGAGGGGTCACCACAAGGAGCGCGCAAGAACGCGGTCACGCGGTGATGTCATGCGTGGGCCGGGCGCCACCACGAATCAATCGGATCCGCCCGAAAGAAATCGGATCTGCCCGAAAGAAGAGGAACTGCGATGACCCCAGCCATGCTCAGTCCGGTCACAGCGGCCACCACAGATACGTCCGTCGTGGTGGACGCCTCGAGGAGTCCACCGTTCGGCAGCCACCTGACCATCGTCACGATGGATCGTCGCGGACCAGCCCCCAAAGGGCGGCACCCAAACTGCCTCTACATCCACGCCTGCAAGATGACCGAAGTACGGCCGCCTTCTGTCGAGGAGAGGCTATGAGGTTTCACGGTGGGGCGGCAGGGGGTCGGCTACGAAGGTCCCCAGACCGACTTTGTCAATGCTCCCGCAGAATTGAGCACGCTCTGCTCTCGCAGATTTGACCCCCTGGGGTCGGTTCAGTCGCGGTGTGTGCGGTTCTCCTTGGCGA